>NZ_JBSYXB010000003.1:0-463047 GCF_054114245.1 Brachybacterium netajii (SeqCode)
GGTGATCCCGAGCCTGTGAGCTCCTGCTTCTGAGCTCTGAGCTCTGAGCTTCTGAGCTTCTGAGCTTCTGAGCGTCGTCGGGTCGGGGCCCTCGAGGGCCTGTCCCGGTGACGCGTGAGCGGCCGGTCCCCATCGTGGGGACCGGCCGCTTCGCCGTCCGACGCCGGCCGCCGAGGCGTCGTCCTCTGACGAGGATCCTCGGCACAACGATGCGCTATGGCGAGGAATCGCGTCATAGGACATCGCGTCATAGGGCATCTCGTCATAGGTCTCCGACGGTTCCGACGGGATAGTCCACGAAGGCGAAGGCGGAGCCGTCGGGAGCCCAGCTGGGCACGTTGATCGTGCCCTGCCCGCCCTCGAGGGTCAGCAGCGTCGTCGGCCGCGACCAGTCGTCCATGGCGACGAGCCGCAGCTCGACCTCGAGATCCGCCGGATGGCCGAGGGTGCCGGGCGGGAAGCTGATGTAGACGGCGACGTCGCCCGTCGGTGCGACGTGCGGGAACCAGTTCACGCGCTCGTCGGCGGTCAGCTGCTCGAGCTCGCCGCCGTCGGGCCGGATCCGCGCGATCTGCGCATGACCGGGAGCGGTCGAGAAGGCCTCGGTGTTCAGCAGGATCCAGGCGCCGTCGGGCGTCCACTCGCAGCCGTCCGCCGGGCCGGGCGGGGCGGTCAGCGGCCGATCGTCCGTCCCGTCGGCGCCGACGGTGCGGATCGTCGCCGCGCCCCACGGGTTCCCCGCGTGCTCGGTGACGTGCACGTACGCGAGGCGACGGCCGTCGGGGCTCACGCCGTGGAGGAAGTGCATGCCGCCGTCGTCGCCGGTCACGCGCCGGATCGGGCCCGACGGTCGCAGGTCCGCGTCGAGCGGGACGTGCCAGATATGGAAGTCCGTCGTCGAGGCGTAGGCCCCGTTGCCCTCGGGCGCGAGGACGTGGTCGTTGTTGACCGGTGGGAGGCCCGGGACCTCCAGCGGGACGGGCCCGGCCGCAGCGGTGGCGGCTGAACCGGCGGGGCCGACGGCGGGGCCGACGGCCGGCAGGAGCCAGAGGCGGCCGTCGCCGTTGACGAGGAGCCGGTCGTCGGGCGTCCAGTTCGGCGCCTCGTACAGGCGCTCCGTCGACTCGTGCACGGTGCGAACCGCGCCCGTCGCCCGCTCCCAGACGCGGATGCGGCAGCGCTGGCCGGGGGCAAGGGTGCGCCAGGGGACGTGATCGCTCATGGCGCGGAGTATCCCACCGCCGGGCGTCAGCCCACCATCGCCAGGAAGCGGCGGTGCAGGCGCGGCTCGCCGGTGACCTCGGGGTGGAAGGAGGTGCCCAGTAGGTTCCCCTGCGCGGCGGCGACGGCCCGCCCGTCGGGCAGGGTCGCGAGCACGGTCGCCGCGGGCCCCACCTCCTCGATCACCGGAGCGCGGATGAACGCGGCCCGCACCGGCGGGGCGTCCGGCCCGGCGATCAGCGGATCGAGCACCTCGAGGTCCGTCTCGAAGGACTCGACCTGGCCGCCGAAGGCGTTGCGCCGCACGGTCACGTCGAGGCCGCCGAGGGTCTGCTGGCCCTCGATGCCGTCGACGATGCGATCCGCCAGCAGGATCAGCCCGGCGCAGGTCCCGTAGACGGGCAGGCCCCCGGCGATCGCCGCGAGCAGCGGCTCGCGCAGCTCGAAGATCCGCATGAGCTTGTCGATCGCGCTCGACTCGCCGCCCGGGAGGACGAGCCCGTCGACCTTGGCGAGCTCCGTCTGCCGCCGCACCCGCGAGACCTGCGCCCCCAGCTGCTCGAGCATCCGCACGTGCTCGCGCACATCGCCCTGCAGGGCGAGCACGCCGACGCGCGGACCGGCCGCGAGCAGGGGCCCGGAGGCCGACGGGGCGGCGTCGGCCGACGGGGCGGTGCCGGAGGGCGGGGCCGCGTCGGCCGACGGAGCGGCGCTCACCAGCCGCGCTCGGCGAGGCGGTGCGGGGCGGGGAGGTCGGAGACGTTGATGCCGACCATCGCCTCGCCGAGGCCGCGGGAGACCTCGGCGATGACCTTCGGGTCGTCGTGGAAGGCGACGGCCTTCACGACGGCGGCCGCGCGCTGCGCCGGGTTGCCGCTCTTGAAGATGCCGGAGCCGACGAAGACGCCGTCGGCGCCGAGCTGCATCATCATCGCCGCATCGGCCGGGGTGGCGACGCCGCCCGCGGTGAACAGCACGACCGGCAGCTCGCCGGTCTCGGCGACCTCGGCGACGAGGTCGTAGGGGGCCTGCAGCTCCTTCGCGGCGACGTAGAGCTCGTCCTTGCTCAGGTGGCGCAGCGCCGCGATCTCGCCGCGGATCTTGCGGATGTGCTTGGTGGCCTCGGAGACGTCGCCGGTGCCGGCCTCGCCCTTGGAGCGGATCATCGCCGCGCCCTCGGTGATGCGGCGCAGCGCCTCGCCCAGGTTCGTCGCCCCGCAGACGAAGGGCACGGTGAAGCCGTGCTTGTCGATGTGGTTGACGTAGTCGGCGGGGGAGAGGACCTCGGACTCGTCGATGTAGTCGACGCCCAGCTCCTGCAGCACCTGCGCCTCGACGAAGTGGCCGATGCGGGCCTTCGCCATGACGGGGATCGAGACGGCCTCGATGATGCCGTCGATCATGTCGGGGTCGCTCATGCGGGAGACGCCGCCCTCGGCGCGGATGTCCGCGGGGACGCGCTCGAGCGCCATGACCGCGACGGCGCCGGCGTCCTCGGCGATCTTCGCCTGCTCGGGGGTGACGACATCCATGATGACGCCGCCCTTCAGCATCTCCGCCAGGCCGCGCTTGACCTTGCCGGTGCCGGTGGTCGTGGTGCTCATGGACGTCTCCTCGGGGTGGGCCCGGCCGTGGTCGACCGCCGGGTACTCGTTTGATCTAGGCCAAAGCTAGACATTGGCCCATGCCGAACGCAAGAGACATGACGGAATGCGGGCGGTCGTCCCACGGGGTGGGACGGCGGGTGGGGTCGCGCGCGTCCGCCGTGCCCTAGGCTCGTCGACGTGAGCGCTCCCCTCGAACAGGCAGGTCCCGACGGCTCGACGCGCGAGCCCGCCATCGTCGGCGCGACCGCCGCGGAGATCGCCGACAGCGTGCGCACCCTCGTCGAGCGCGGCACCCTCGTCCCCGGCGACCTGCTGCCGCCCGTGCGCGCCCTCGCCGAGCGCCTCGGCGTCAACCGCAACACCGCCGTCGCCGCCTACCGGCGCCTCGCGCGCGACGGGATGGTCGTCGCTCAGGGGCGCGCGGGCACCCGCATCGCCGGTCCTGAGAAGGTCGCCCAGGAGGGCTTCGCGGATCCCGGGGGCGGCCGTGATCCCGGGGCGGGGCCCCTGCGCGACGTCGGCAGCGGCAACCCGCTGCCCGAGCTCATCCCCGCCCTCGCTCCGGCGCTGCAGGCCGCCGCCGGCCGTCCCGTCCTCTACGGCGAGCCCGTGATCGACCGCGGCCTCGAGGAGTTCGCGCGCGACTGGATGGCGCCCGACGTGCCCGTCGGCCCCGAGGACCTCCGCCTGACCCTGACCAGCGGCGCCGTCGACGCGATCGAGCGGCTGCTCGCCCAGGCGCTGCGGCGGGACGACGCCGTCGCCCTCGAGGACCCGTGCTTCCTGGCGAGCATCCAGACCGTCCGCCTCGGCGGCTACCGGGCGGTCCCCGTGCCCGTCGACGAGCACGGCATGACCGTCGACGGTCTGCGCGCGGCCCTCGAGGAGGGGGTGCGGGCGGTCGTCTGCACCCCGCGCGCGCAGAACCCGACGGGGGCGAGCCTCAGCGAGGAGCGCGCCGCGCAGCTCCGCGAGGTCCTCGCCGACCATCCGTACGTGCTGGTCATCGAGGACGACCACTTCTCGCTGCTGGCGCGTGCGCCGTTCCGCTCGATCGTCGGGCCCGGGCATCGGCGCTGGGCGCTGGTGCGCTCGGTCTCGAAGTTCCTCGGCCCCGACATGTGCCTCGCGGTCACCGCGACCGATCCCGGGACCGCCGAGCGGCTCGCCCTGCGGCTCAGCCCCGGCACCACCTGGGTCAGCCATCTGCTGCAGCGGATCGCCCTGGCCATGCTCCAGGACGAGGACTCGCGCGCGCTCGTCGAGCGCGCCGGATCCCTCTACGCCGAGCGCAACGCGGCCTTCGCCGCGCGCCTCGCCGAGGCCGGGCTGCCCGTCCGCGCCGGAGACGGCATGAGCCTGTGGATCGACGTCGGGGTCCCCGCCCGCGATGCGGCCGCGCTGCTCATGCGCCTCGGCTGGCTCGTCCGCACCGGCGACGACTTCCGGCTCGACCCCGACGCCGGACCCTCGCAGCACCTGCGCGTCACCGTCCACGACCTCACGGACGCTGAGGCGGAGGCGCTGGCCGCAGATCTGGTGGCCGTGGCGGGGTGAGGGGGACGGTCACGCGCGGAGGGTGGCGTCCAGGCCCTGTGACCCGGGCCGTTCGACGGGGCTGGAACGCTCGGCGTCACTGTAGATCACTGTATTTCACTGTAGTTCTGGCTGATCGGGTGCATCAGTGAGGACCACAGTGACCACCAGTGACGACCACAGTGACCACCACTGACGATCAGTGATCACCAGTGACGATCAGTGATCGCCGCTGGTGCGGCGGGAGGATGCTCGCCTTCCTCCTCACCCCTTCTCGGCCAGGCGCGAGCGTCCCTGCTCGGTGAGCCGGAACCAGGTGATCTGACCGGGACCCGGCATCCTCCCGATCCCGCCCAGGGCGGACCACAGCACCGCCATGTGCTCGATCGAGGCAGCGGCGTCGTCGGCGGCCGGGACGAAGCCGTGCTCGCCGATCGACCCGGGCTCCAGGTTCCCGCGGGCCACGAGCCGGGCGAGCGTCGTCGTCCCCCGACGGGCGATCTCGCGGGGATCGTGCACCTCGCGCTCCACGAGCTCGGAGACCGCATCCGCCGGGGTCACCCAGTCATCGAGCGCCGCCTCGAGCACCGCGAGCTCGACCTCGTCGGGGGAGGCGTCCGCCCACGTCGCCATGGCCTCCGTCGTCGCGACGCGCGGGGCCGGGTCCCCGGGGCGGGCGCTGATCCTGGCGTCGGCGTCGGCGTCGGCGTCGGCATCGGCCGCGAGGCGTGCCCCGTCCGGCAGGGCGAGGCTCCAGGGAGCGGTGATCGTGAGCGGCATCGGACGACCGCCGTCCGCATCGGCGAGCAGGAGCGTGAGTGTCGCGTCGGCGTCGAGCGCGATCGCCGAGACGACGGCGCCCAGCATCCGGGCGTCGTCCCGGAGGGGAGCGCCGCCGGGGATCCGGAGATCCCCGCGCAGCACGGCCGCGCCGCTCAGGACCAGGGTCGGGCGCGGGGCCGGATCGACCGCCTCGACCCACTGGCCGCGAAGGGGGTCCAGGGCGTCGGGCACGGCAGGCGTCGTCATGCGGGGATCCTTCCGGGGTCGGTGCGGGCGTCCGGGTCAGGCGCGCCGGGCCCGGGCCGCTCCCGCGGCGGCGATGAGCGCCGCGATGACCACCGCGCCCACGGCGACGGCCGCGCCGCCCACGAGGACGGTGCCCGTGACCCCGATGATCGAGCCGAGCACCGCGAGGGTGATCCCGTTGCCCGTGCGCAGGCCCGTCGTCAGCATGCTGTACACGCCGATCACGCGCCCGCGCTGGTCCACGGGCGCGCGCAGCTGCACCACGGCCTGGCCGATCGTCATCGAGGCGAGGTTCGCGACCCCTCCCACCACGAGCGCGAGGATCACCACCGCATAGCTGGAGGAGGTCGCCACGACGATCGTCGTGGCCCCGAACAGGAAGGTCGCGACGACCGCCGCACGGGTGCTGGGCCGGATCGCCCCGGTCGCCTCGAGCAGGAACCCGCCGAGCACGCCGCCCGCGCCGTTGGCGAACAGCAGCATGCCGTAGGCGAAGCCGGCGTCGCCCGCGCCGAGGCCGTCGGCCAGCGTGGGCATCGCGACCTGCAGGGAGGAGCCGACGCCCACGGCGATCACCCCGCCCAGCGCGATCATCGCCATCAGGACCCGGTCCCCGACGACGGTGCGGAGCACCGCGAGGGAGCGCAGCGGGCCCAGGCGCTCGGTCCGCACCACCCCGTCGCGCGTGTGCCCCGTGTACGGGGTGCGCAGCATCAGCAGCGTCATCGGCAGGTAGAACAGGATGTTGGCGAGGATGCCGACCCCGGGCCCCAGGACCAGCAGCAGCACCGAGCCCACCACGGGGCCGGCGAGCACGCCGAGGCTCTTGAAGGTCGCGTTCAGCCGCACCGCTCCCGGCAGGTCCTTCGGCTCCGCGAAGTCGTGGAGCATCAGCTGCTCGGCCGGTCCCCACAGGGCGCCCGCGCAGCCGTGCAGCACCAGCAGCACGCACGCCATCCACATCTCCAGCGTGCCCGTGAGGAACAGGACGCCCCAGGCCAGGGACACAAAGGCGAACAGTCCCTGGGCGATCTGGATGATGCGTCGGCAGTCGTAGCGCTCGGCGAGCTCGCCGAAGGTCACCGACAGCAGCAGGAACGGCAGCCAGCGGCTGATCACCTGGAAGCCCACGAGGGCGGGCGAGTGGAACGCCTGCCAGAGGAACCAGTAGGTGATGACGTGCTCGATGTTGTCGCCCATCATCGAGAGGCCGGCGGTGATCAGGTACGGGCGGGAATGGCGGTCGCGGAGGGCGCCGAAGCGGCGGGGCGCGATGGTGGACGTGGCGAGCTCCAGGGATCGGGGCGGTCAGCGGGCGGCGGGGCCGTCGGCGCGGCCGGCGTCGAGGCCGGAGCCGAGTCCGGCGTCGATGCTCGTCGGCTCCGCGAGGCGGGTGCGCAGGAACTCGGCGTGGACGTCGAGGGAGCGGGTGACGCCGGCGACGAGATCGTCCTCGACACGGTCGAGGCGGGCGCCGAGGGTCGCGAGCTGCTCGTCGATGCTCGCGAGGTTCGCAGCCGCCTGCTCATGGCTGCGGCCCGAGCTCAGCTGGAGCATGGGGACGGTGTCCTCGAGAGCGCGGACCAGGTCGGGGACGTAGCGGGAGGCCATGCCCTCGACGAGCAGCAGGTCGTCGTCGGAGGCGCGGCGGGCCTGCAGCGCGGCCGTCGAGGCGAGCGCGTCGATCTGCTCGAGGAGCGCCTCGGCCCGGCGCACGACCGCGGCCAGCCCGGTGCCGCGGCGGGCCCGTCGGCGCAGACGCGTCAGGCGCCGACGCAGCGTCCGGGTCGAGCGGACGACCCCGGTGAGGGTGCGGCGCGTGCCCTCGCGGATCTCGAGGCCGGCGGACTGTGCGGCGTCCAGCCGGGCCGGCGCCGGGCGGCGCTCCCGCAGCAGGAAGCCGGTGCCGCCGCCGACGAGCGCGCCGACGCCGAGTCCGGCGGCCAGGGGGATGAGCAGGCCGGCGCCGCCGACGAGGCTCGCGACCCCGAGCACCACGAACGTGCTGATCCCGAGGCCGCCGCCGAGGGTGACGGGCACGCCGACGGTCAGCCAGCGGCCCCGTCGGCGCCGCACCGCGAGCCGCCGCGAGCCGGGCGAGAGCAGTCTGCCCTCGAGGGCCCGCGCGGGGCGGGGCGCGGCGGCCGGGGCGGCCGGGGCGGGAGCGGCGAAGGATGCCGGATGGTTGGCCGGGAATGACGCGGAGCGGGGCACAGGGGAGCGGGGCGCGGCGGATGGGCCGGTCGTCGGCCGTTCGTCGTGGACTGCCATGGTGCGCTCGCGCCTCCCCTCATCGCGTCCTCCAGGGTATCCCTCGGGGTGCGCGAGGGGCATGGGGGGTAGCCGGGGGAGGAGACGGCAGATGACTGCATGTGACGAAGCATGAGGCGGTGTGACGAGGGGCGCGCGCCGGGAGGGGGTGAGGGGTGGGATACTCAGTAGTGCTAAATCCTTTGACCCACCGAAAGCTCACGTGATGACCACCAGCGATGCCCTTCCGGCCGAGGCGGCGTCCTCCCTGGAGGAGCGCCCGCCCCGGGCGTCCGTCCGCCGCGCGTTCCTGCGCCCGCTGCCGCTCGCGGCCGGGATCGTCGTCGCCGTCAGCCTGCTCTCGGCGCTGTTCGCCCCGCAGCTCTCGGCGCTGTCGGGGAACGACCCCTTCACGTACAACGCCGATGCGCTCGGGCCGGACACCTCCCCGCTGGGCGTCCTCGGCGGCGTGAGCGCGGAGCACTGGTTCGGCGTCGAGCCCGGCACCGGCCGCGACCTCTTCTCGCAGGTGCTCTACGGCGCCCGGGTGTCGCTGCTGATCGGCATCGCCTCCACCGTCCTCGCGACCGCGATCGGCGTGCTGCTGGGCATCGTCGCGGGCGCCGTCGGCGGGATCGTCGAGAAGCTCGTCGACTTCGCGACCGACGTGACCCTCGGCTTCCCCTTCCTCATCTTCGCCATCGCGCTGAGCGCGCTGTTCCCCCTCGAGGCCCCGCGCGCCCTCCTGCTGACGCTGGTCATCGGCATGTTCGGCTGGCCCGGGATCGCGCGCGTCGTCGCCGCCGAGACCCGTGTCATCGTCAGCCAGCCCTATGTCGTCGCCTCCCGCGTGATGGGCGCGCGCTTCTGGCACCTCTTCCGCCACCAGGTGCTGCCGAACGTCGCCTCCACGGTGATCGTCTACTCGTGCATCTCCCTGCCCGGCCGCATCGCCGCCGAGGCCACGCTGTCCTTCCTCGGGGTCGGCATGCTGCCGCCGACGCCCTCCTGGGGCCGCTCGATCGGCGACGCGATCAGCTGGCTGCTCGTGGACCCGGCCTTCCTGCTGTTCCCCGCGGCCGCCCTGTTCCTCGTGACCTTCTCCTTCAACATCCTCGGCGACACCCTGCGCGACGCCCTCGACCCGCGAGGAGGCCAGGCATGAGCCGTATGACAGGCATGAGCCCCGTCCTCGTCCGCGTGCTGCGGAGCCTCGGCGTGCTGCTCGTCGTCGTCGGGCTGACCTTCGCGATCTTCTACGTCGCCCCCATCGACCCGGCGCTGCGGATGTGCGGGAAGCCCTGCTCGCCCGACGACCTCGAGGCTGCCCGCGGCTTCATGGGCTTCGACCGCCCCTGGTACGTGCAGTTCGCGGCGTTCATCGGCGCGATCTTCACCGGGCGCACCTTCGGCTCCGAGAACGTCGTGGTGGAGTGCGCGGCCCCGTGCCTCGGCTACTCCTTCCAGCTGCACCAGCCGGTGACGACCCTCATCGGCCAGCGCTTCCCGGTCACCTTCTCGATCGCGATCGGCGCGGTCGCCCTGCAGGCGCTGTTCGGCATCGCCGCGGGGGCGCTCGCCGCCCGCCGCCAGGGCGGGATCCTCGACCGGATCGTCACGGGCGTCTCGGTGATCGCGGCCTCGGCGCCGGCGTTCGTCGTCGGCCTGCTCGCCGTCGTCGTCTTCGCGCTGCGCCTGGACCTGCTGCCCAGCGGCGGCTACGAGGCCTTCGTCGACGGGCCCGGCCAGTGGGCCCGGCACCTGATCCTGCCGTGGGCCACGCTCGCCTTCCTCAACGGCGCCGTCTACGCGCGGCTCGTGCGCTCCTCGATGATCGAGCAGCTGGGCCTGGACTACGTGCGCACCGCCCGCGCCGCGGGCCTGTCCGAGCGGACGGTCGACGGCTACGCCCTGCGGAACCTCGCGCTGCCGCTGACGACGCTCATCGCCCTGGACATCGGCGCGCTGCTCGGCGGCACCGTCATCACCGAGCGGATCTTCGGCCTGCCCGGCCTCGGCGCCCTGCTGCTGGACGCGACGACGACCGCCGATCTGCCCGTCATCGTCGGCACCACGCTCGTCGGCTCCCTGCTGATCGTGCTCGCGAACCTCTCCGCGGACCTGCTCCGGCCGGTCCTCGACAAGCGCCTCGCCGGGAGCCGCGCATGAGCGCCGACCCCCGCACCGCCCGTGGCGCCCGTCGGGCCGACCGATGTCGGCCCCGCCCCTGACCTCCCACCCCGGAGGAGCCGGCCACCCCGGTCTCCCCGATCCCGTTCGCTCCGCAACCCCTCAGGAGAAGAAGCCATGACCTCCGCATCCCCGTCGCGCCTGCCCCGCCGCCTCGTCCTCGCCGCCGGCCCCGTCCTGCTCGGCACCGCCGCGCTCGCCGCCTGCTCGGACGGCGGCTCCTCGAGCGGCTCCTCCGACGGCGGCGGCGAGAGCGGCGGCACGCTGACGATCTACTCGACCGGCGAGGAGATGAGCTTCGATCCGGCCACCAGCCAGAACCTGGCGATCACGACGCTCGGCCTGACCGCGCGCCGCCTCACCGCCTGGAAGACCTCGGCCGACGCCCCCACCGAGCTGATCCCCGACCTCGCGACCGACACCGGCACCGCCTCCGACGACGGGAAGACCTGGACCTTCACCCTCCAGGAGGGCCTGCTGTTCGAGGACGGCACCCCGATCACCGCGGCGACCGTCAAGTACGGCCTCGAACGGTCCTTCGCCTCCGAGCTCACCGGCGGCCTCAGCTACCACAAGGTGCTGCTCGAGGGCGGCGAGGACTACGCGGGCCCCTTCGACGGCCAGCACCTGGACTCCATCGAGGCCGCCGACGAGACCACGCTCGTCCTCCACCTCAACCGTCCCTACGGCGACTTCGGCTGGATCGCCTCGACGCCGGCCTTCGCCCCGGTCCCCGAGGACTCCGGCGAGCCCGAGACCTATGCGACCGCCCCGGTCGCCTCCGGCCCGTACCGCCTCGAGTCCTACACCCCGGGCAGCCAGGCGATCCTGCAGCGCAACGAGAACTGGGACCCGGCCACCGACCAGGCCCGCGTCGGCGGTCCCGACACCATCGAGTTCGCGCTCGCGCAGGACGCGAGCGTCGTCGCGCAGTCGATCATCGCCGACCGCTCCGACGCCCAGGACTCGTTCCTGGCGAGCTTCGTGCCCACCGCGCAGCTGGTGCAGGCGCAGAACGACCCGAACGTCGGCGACCGCCTGGTCACCTCCGGTCCCGGCGCCCTCGAGTACCTCGCGCTGAACACGGAGTCGGAGGCGCTGAAGGACGTGAAGGTCCGCCAGGCGATCCAGTACGCCGTCGACAAGGAGGCCTACCGCACCGCCAAGGGCGGCGAGATCTCCGGCGACTACGCGACCACGCTGATCACCCCCGGCATCGCCGGCCGCGAGGAGTACTCGCTGTACTCCGACGAGCCCACCGGCGACGCCGACCTCGCCGCCTCGATGCTCGCCGAGGCCGGGGTCTCCGACCTGTCCCTGCGCCTGGTCATCAACGACACGCAGACGGCGGCCGCCGAGGCGATCCAGCAGGGCCTCTCCCGCGCCGGCATCACCGTGACGATCCAGCCCCTGGACACCAACGCCTACTCCTCGGAGATCACGGCGAGCGACGGCAGCGGCTACGACCTCGTGCTGAGCTCCTGGCAGCCCGACGTCCCGTCCCCGAACGCGAACCTCACCCCGCTGTTCGACTCGAGCCAGATCGGCGGCGGCAACTACAACATCGCCCGCTACGCGAACCCCGACGTCGACGCCGCGATCCTCGAGGCCTCCTCGACGGTCGACGCCGACGCCGCGCATGCGCTGTGGGCGGCCGTGGACCGGCAGATCCTCGAGGACTCCCCGGTGGTGCCGCTGATCTTCTCGAAGAACTCCTTCATCCACGGCTCCGGCGTGAAGGACTTCGTCATCGGCGAGTTCCCCGCGTACCCGAACTACCTCACGGTGACGCTGGGCTGATGAGCGCCTCCGACGAGCTCCTGGTCCTCACGGACCTGCAGGTGAGCATCCAGGACCGCACGATCGTGCAGGGCCTGGATCTCGCCGTGCGGGCCGGCCGCATCACGGCCCTCGTGGGGGAGTCCGGATCGGGCAAGAGCATCACCGCTCTGGCCACGATCGGGCTCGCCCCGCGCACGGCCGCGGTGCGCGGCAGCGCGCGCCTGGACGGCGAGGAGCTCGTCGGACGCCCGCCCGCGCAGATGCGCCGTCTCCGCGCGGGCCGGATCGGCATGATCTTCCAGGAGCCGGGGCAGTCGCTGTCCCCGGTCATGCGGGTCTCCGCCGCCTTCCGCGACGTGCTCGCCGTGCGCGAGGGCATCCGCACCCGTGCGCAGGCGGCGCGCCGCACCGCCGAGCTCCTCGCCTCCGTGGGCCTGCCCGACCCCGAGCGCACCGCCCGCTCCTACCCCCACGAGCTCTCCGGCGGCGAGCTCCAGCGCGTGGTCATCGCCCTCGCGCTCAGCGGCGACCCCTCGCTGCTGATCGCCGACGAGCCCACCACCGCGCTCGACGTCACCGTCCAGCGCGGGATCCTCGACCTGCTCGTGCGGATCGTCGCCGAGCGGCAGATCGGGGTCCTCCTGATCACCCACGACATGGGCGTGGTCGGCGAGATCGCCGACGACGTCGTCGTGCTCAAGGACGGCGCCGTCGTCGAGCAGGGCGGCGTCCGCCGCATCCTCTCGGCGCCCGAGCAGCCCTACACGACGGCCCTGCTCTCCGCGGTGCCGCGCCTCGCCGAGAGCCTCGAGCGGGCCGACGACGGGCCCGGCCGTCGGGGCGCGTCCGCCGGCGGGCCCGCGCCCGACGGACGGGCCGGGGCCGACGACGGCGCGGCGTCGGCCGCGGCCTCCGGGGCCGACGACGGGGCTCCCGTCGTGCGCGTCGAGGGGCTGTCCGTGGAGTACCACCGGCGCGGCGGCTCCCATCTCGCGCTCGACGACGTGTCCGTGCGGATCCGGGCCGGCGAGATCCATGGCCTGGTCGGCGAGTCCGGCTCCGGGAAGTCCACCTGGGGCAAGGCCTTCGCCGGGCTCGTCCCCGCGCAGGCGCGCGTGCTGGAGCTCGACGGCGTCGACCCGCGGACCCTCCGCGGCGCGGCCCGCCGCGAGGCCTATGCGCGCGTCGGCATGGTGTTCCAGAACCCGGCGTCCTCGCTGAACCCGCGCCGCACCGTCGGCTGGAGCATCGCCGAGCCGCTGCAGCTCGCCGGCGGCGCCTCCCGCGCCGACATGACCGCGCGGGTCCGCGAGGCCCTCGAGACGGTGCGCCTGCCCGCCTCCTATGCGGAGCGGCTCCCGCACGAGCTCTCCGGCGGCCAGCGCCAGCGAGTCTCCATCGCGCGGGCCCTGATCCGTCGGCCGAGCCTGCTGATCGCCGACGAGCCCACCAGCGCCCTCGACGTCACCATCCAGGCGCACGTCATCGAGGTGCTGCGCGACGCCATCGAGGTCGCGCAGTTCGCCTGCGTGTTCATCAGCCACGACCTCGCCGTCGTCGGCTCCCTCGCCGACGAGGTCACCGTGCTGCGGCGCGGCACCGCCGTCGAGCAGGGCGAGGTGCGCCAGGTCCTCGGCGCCCCGCAGCACGAGTACACGCGCGCGCTGCTGGCCAGCGTCCCCGACCCCGAGCGGCGGCTGCGCGGCGAGGAGGGCCGGGCGGCCTGAGCCGCCCGGCCTGAGCCGCCCGGCCTGAGCCGCCGACGGGCGGGGACGACCTGCGCCGTCGGCCCCGCCCGTCGGCCCGCGCTCAGTCCTCGATCTGGAGCAGATCGGCGGCGCTCGTCGCGGCGGCCTCGATCGCGGCGTGCTCCGGGCGCTCCTTCTGCATCCGCTCGATGTACGGCTGGGAGCGCTGCACCTGCGCCTCGAGGTTCGTGACCGTGGCCAGGAAGTTCTGGTTGGCCTGGGTGCGGAACTGGTCGATCCCGTCCATCGTCGCGAACAGGCTGTCGAAGGACTTCTGCAGGGTCTCCGCGGAGACGCCCGAGGTCGCGGCCTGCTGCTGGATCTTCAGCGAGTTGTCCGCGAGCATCTTCGAGGTGCGGTCGATGAGGGAGTCGGTGGTGCGGTTGACCGCGTCGATCTGGTCGAGCACGATCTTCTGGTTCTCGAGCGCCTGCGCGGTGATGACCGCGGTGCGCAGGGCCGTGACCGTGGTGGTGCGGGCCCGCTCGACGCCCTGCTGGAGCTTGGTGTTGTTGTCCTCGATGAGGCCCATCGACAGGTAGGCCTGCACGGTCACGGCGATCTGCGTGGCGACGTCCTGGCGGCGCTGGCGGACGGCGAAGAGCACGTCCCGTTCGAGGGCGTCGGCGTCGGCGGCCTTCCCCTCGGCGCGCATCTGCTCGGCGCGGCGCACCGTGCGATCGTCGAGGACGCCCAGGAGGTAGGAGGCCTTCTGCAGCGCCTGCAGGTCCTCCCACAGGCCGCGGCGCTCGACGGCGAGCTCGGCGTTGTCCTTCTGCAGCATCTCCTGGCCGCGCGAGAGCGAGCCGAGGACCTCGTCGAGCTGGTCCTGGTTGGACTCGAAGCTGCGGAAGTAGCGCTTGGCGGCGTTGCGGCCGGGGAGGAACGAGAGGGCCTTGTCGGCGAAGGTCTCCTCCTTCGGCGCCAGATCCTCCATCGTGGTGCGCAGGTCCGACAGGGACTTCGCGACGGTCTCCTGCGCGTTCCCCTTCTCCTTCGCCTCCCGCAGCGACTGCTGCATGAAGCGCGAGGAGGTCTGGCTGGTGCGCTCGAAGGTGCGGCGGGCGACGGCGCCGAGGGCGTCGACCTGCGCGGAGAACTCCTGCGAATGCGGGTTCAGCGTCGCGATCTGGTCGACCCAGGCGTCGGCCCGCTTCTCGAGGTCCTGCTGCTGCTCGCCGGGCAGGTCGGGCAGCAGCGAGACGGCCTGGTCGTCGCTGATCTCCTCGACCGGCTCGGCGGGGGTGATCTCCTCGGCGGGGGTGGGCGGCTGCAGCTTGTCCATCGGGGCCTCCTGGGCGGTTGCGGGACTTCTGGTCGAGGGGTCGGGCGGGTTCGGCAGGACGGTCGTCGGCCGACGGGTGGTCCGCCGGTGGACGGTCCGCCGACGGGCGGGTCAGACGTCGATGATCGGGTTCAGATGCTGGTCGGCGAAGCGGGTGCGGAGGAACTCGGCGTGCACCTCGAGGTCGCGGGAGACCCCGCCGAGCACGTCGGACTCGATCCGCTCGACGCCCTCGGAGAGGACCGCCAGCTGACGATCCACGCTCTCGAGGTTCGCGAGCGCCTCCTGCCGGGCGGTCCCCGCGAAGGTCTGCAGGAAGCCGACGACGTCGGACGCCGCGTCGAGCAGCTCGGGCGTGTACCGCACGGCGATGCCCTCGAGCATCGTGACCTCCCCGGAGGACGGTCGCAAGCCCTGGATCTGCTCCGTGCCGACGAGCGCGTCGATCCTGGTCAGGAGCTTGTCGACGTCGTCGAGCACGCGCGTGGCGGCAGCGACGCCCGCGGCCTGCGGACGCAGCGCCGCGACGCGCCCGCGGGAGGTCGCGTCGGCCGCGAGGATCCGCTCGAGGACCGTGCGGGTGGAGTCCGGGACGGTGCTGGCGAGCACGGGACCGGCCTCGATCCGCCGTGCGCCGCCGCCCGCGTTCAGCGCCACGCCGCTGCCGCCGAGGGCGAGGACCCCGACGCCGACGCCCGCGCCGAGCACCAGCAGCGGGCTCGCGATCGCGGCGGCGAGTCCGACGGCGATCGTCCCCGCGCCGAGCACGGCGCCGATCAGCACGGGCACGCCGAAGCGCACGAACGGGCTGCGGCGGGTGCGCGCCGCGCCCTGCGTCGCGGGCGGGCGGACCGTCCCCTCGAGCGGCTTCTCGACCGGTCCCCACAGGTCGCGGCGCTCGGCCGTCGCTTTCCACGGCAGGTCGACGTCGCCGGGGCCGGGCGCGGGTGACGGTCCGGGCGAGGGCGAGGGAGTGGATGCGGGCGCGGGCGCGGGCGCGGGGCGGTCGGGGAGCGGCTGCTCCCCGGGCGTCGGCGACTGCGCCGACGGATCTCGTGCTTCGCTCACGGGCTCCTCGTCATCCTCCGAGGCGGGGACGGGGCGGGAGCGTCCGGACGGACCCGGCCGATCGCCTCGTCACAGGCATGGGAAGAGGCTATCGCGGGGTGCTGGGCGATGGCCGGGGGAGGAGCTGCCCGGCACCGTCTCCGTGCCGGCGGCTCATGGTCGATGAGTGCCGGCCTGCGAGTGATATGCCGGAGTGGATCCACCGGGTCGACAAGATGACTTGTGGAACGTGCCCTTGAGGAACGGGATCAGAGCCGAGCATCCTCGCCGTCAGCCCCGGCACCCGGCCGAGCCGCGCCAGGGGAACGACCGCGAGCAGCAGGAGCAGGCCCGCGACCACCAGGGACAGGCGATAGGCGGTCCCGGTGCCGACGAGCAGTGCGAGGCCCGCGACGAAGGAGCCGGCGCCGATGCTGACGGTGGTGACCACGCCGTGCTCGACCGGGCTCGCCCGCCGTCTCGGGATCACCGCCAGCGCCGAGAGGGATCCCTCGGCTGACCGGGACGAGGGCGGATCCCCGGCGGCCCGGGAGGTCGTCACCCCTCGGACCTGCCCCCCGGGTGCGCTCAGGCGACCGCGCGCCGCACGAGCGCGTCGATCTCCGCGCCCACCTGGTCGGTGATCTCGATGAGCGCGTAGCTGGCGGGCCACATCGCGCCGTCATCCAGCCGGGCGAGATCGCTGAATCCGAGCGTCGCATAGCGGCTGGAGAACTTCGCCGCGTCCTGGAAGTGGCAGACGATCTTCCCGTCCAGGGCGTAGGCCGGCATCCCGTACCAGAGCTTGGGGGCCAGCTGCGGTGCGGCCGTCGTGACCAGCCGGTGGACCTCGCGGGCGAGATCGCGGTCCTCCGGTGCCATCTCCTCGATCTTGTCCTGCACCGCCTGGGCGGCGGCGGCCGCCTTCTCCGCCGCAGAGGTCCGGGTGTGGGCCGCTCTGGTCTCCGCGGCGCGCTGCTTCATGGCGTCGCGCTCCGCGGCGGTGAATCCTTCGTTCTCCTCGATGGTGCTGGAGGTCTGTGCGTTCATGACCGTGCTCCTCACGTCATCGTGCTGAGATTCCTATAACGGCACGGATCGTGCCGTTACGAGAAGTATGGAGCGAGACGGGGCCCGTGTCAACGGCACGGTGCGTGCCGCTATGATCGATGCATGGTCGATGACCCTCAGCCCAGCCCCGAGTCCTCGACGGCGCCCGTCACGGCGCCCGGAGTCCCGCGACGGCGCGGAGCCGCGTTGACCCAGCAGCTGCTGGAGGCCACCCTCGCCCTCGCGGCCGATTCGGGATACCGCGGACTGAGCATCGAGGCCATCGCGCAGCGCGCCGGGGTCGGCAAGCACACGATCTACCGGCGCTGGCCGTCGCTCGCCGAGCTGCTGCTGGACGCCCTCCACCACGTCTGGGTCTCGGGCCTGGACTACCGCGGGACCGTGCCGGTGAGGGACGATCTGCGCGAGCAGTTCCGCCGTTCCAGCAGTGCGCTCACCACACCGCCGATCGGCCCGGTGTACCGGGCCGTGATCACCGAGGCCCTGAATGATCCGACGCTGCGCGACGCGCTGCACAGCAGGTTCCTCGCCACGGTCGAGCGGCGCACGCTGGCCCGGCTCGAGCTCGCCCAGAAGCACGGAGAGCTGGTCGAGGGAGATCTGAGGATCCCTGCGGAGCTGCTCTCCGGATCGATGTACTACCGCGAGCTGCTCTCCCCGGATCCCGTGGACGACCAGCTGATCGACGGATTGATCGACATGTTCATGGCCGCCTACGGCACCCGCTCCGCCGAGGAGTGAGTCCCGTCGGCCGCACGGGCGCGAGCCCCGTCGGCCGACGCACCCGACCCGTCGGCCGGGCGGCGCTCCCGCAGGGCTCAGCCGCCGCCGAGCTCCTTCTCGATCCGCTCGCGCATGCGCACGTGGATCGCATCGGCGTCCTCCTCCCAGCCGAACACGCAGACGGAGACGGTCCCGTCGTACTCGCGCTCGCGCAGATAGGCGAAGGCGGCGTCCCAGTCGATCTCGCCGTGGCCGATCTCGTTGTGCTGGTGGACGCGGGCATCGATCCCGGGCGGGTTCACGATGTAGCGGTTGCCGACGTTCGCCGTATGGTCGAAGACGTCGGCGATATGCAGGTGCCGCAGCCTCGTGCCCGCGTAGTCCATCATCTCCCGCGGATCTCGGGCGCCCTGCCCGAGGTGGAACGCGTGGGGGAAGCAGAACTCGTAGTTCAGCCAGTCCCGGTCCACGCCGCGGACGACCTGCACCGCCCGGTCGTTGTCCTCGACGAAATCGTACGGGTGCGCCTCGATCGTGCACTCCAGGCCGTACTTCTCGAAATGCGGGATCAGCTCCTCGATCGACCGGTAGAACTGGGCCTCGCTCTGGCGGGGCCGGTTCGGGTCCCCGGAGAGCTCGGTCGCGATCAGCGGCACCTCGAGCGCATCGGCGATCTCCAGCAGCCGCTTCCAGTTGCGCACCTGCGCCTGGCGCTCCTGCTCGTCGGGGCTCGCCCAGTCGAAGACGGGGTTCAGAGAGCCGATCCGCACCCCGGTCTCCGTCATCGCCGCCCGGATCTCGGCGATCAGATGCCGGTCGACCTTCGGATACCGATGCCACTCGTGGAAGTCCGCCCGCGGCGACAGCTCGAGATGGCCGTAGCCGAGCTCGCGGGCCTTGCGCAGCTCGTCGGCGACCGTCAGATGCGGGTGGTACATGCTCGGGTCCAGCAGGATCTTCACCATCGGGATGCTCCTCCGAAGGATGGGGTCGGGCGGCGGCGCCGGGCGATGGTCATCTCACCCCGAGACCGCACTCCGCGAGGAACTCGCGGGTCGCGATCGCGTTGGGCAGCGGCAGGCCCGGATCGCACGGGTACAGGTCCTGCTCGCAGATGACGTAGAGGTCCTTGTCGAGGGTCGCGAGCTTCGCGACCAGGTCCCGCATGTCCGGCAGGCCCGCCGGCGGACGCACCGAGGCGCCCTTCGCGACGGCCTCCCCGAAGGGCCAGTCCTTCTCGTGGGCCTCCCGGGTGATGTCCGGGTCGAAGGCCTTGATGTGGACGTAGCCGATCCGCTCGGGGTACTCCTCGATCATCGTCACCGGGTCCCCGCCGCCGTAGACGATGTGGCCCGTGTCCAGGCAGAACGACACCAGCTCCGGGTCCGTCGCCGCGAAGACCCGGGCGATCTCCTCGGGCGTCTCGATGTGGCTGTCGCCGTGCGGGTGCAGCACCATCGTCAGCCCGTAGTCCTCCTTCATGATCCGGCCGAGCTCGTTGGCGTTGGTGACGTACCGCCGCCAGGCCTCGCCGGTCAGCTCCCGCTCGTCGGTGAACTCCCAGGTCTTCTCGTCGCGGTACATCGGCGGCAGGTGCACCATGTACTCGGCGCCGACGGCCGCATGGGTCTCGGCGATCGCCCGGAAGGTCCGCTCCGTCTCCGGCCACGCCTTCTCCTGGTGCAGGATCCCCCAGCCGGTGCCCGCGACGACCCGGAAGCCGTGCTCGTCCATCACGGACCGCAGCTCCTTCGCGTCCTGCGGGAAGTAACCCCACGGCCCGGTCTCCATGACGGAGAAGCCGGCCTCCGCCATCTCCGCGAGGGCCGTCCGCCAGGGGATCTGCTTCTCGTCCTGGGGGAACCACACGCCCCACTGGTCCGGGCACACCCCGACGGTCAGCCGGTCGAAGGGCTTCTCGGGATTGCGGGAGCGGTCGGGTGCATCAGCGGTGGTCATGCAGGCATCTCCTTCGATGCGGAGGCGGAGCGGAGCGGGACGAGCCGAGCCGGTTCGAGCCGGCCGGGTCGAGCTGGCCGGGTCGAGTTGGCCGGGACGAGCCGAACCGGCCGGGTCAGTCGTGGGTCGGGAAGCTCATGGAGCTCGTGACGGTCTCGCTGGGGGCGGGCCAGCGGGTGGTGATCGCCTTCTGGCGGGTGTAGAAGGACAGGCCCTCGGGGCCGTGCGCGTGATGCTCCCCGAACAGCGAGTCCTTCCAGCCGCCGAAGGAGTAGTAGCCCACCGGCGTCGGGATCGGCACGTTCACGCCGATCATCCCGACCTGCACCTCCTCCTGGTACCGGCGCGCGTAGTGGCCGGAGTCGGTGAAGATCGCGGTGCCGTTGCCGAAGGGGGAGGAGTTCACCAGCTCGAGGGCCTCGTCGAAGGTGTCCACGTGCATGACCACCAGCAGCGGGCCGAACACCTCCTCCGTGTAGGTCGGGTGGCTGCGGTCGAGATCGGTGACGACGATCGGGCCCACGAAGTTGCCCCCCTCATGGCCCTCGACGACGAGCCCGCGACCGTCCACGAGGATCCGTGCGCCCGCCTGCTCCGCCTCGTCGGCCATCCGGATGACCCGCGCGCGGGCCTCGGGGGTGATCACCGGCGGCATGTCCGTCGTCGGATCATCGCCGGGGCCGACGACGAGCTTCTCCGCCTCCGCGGCGATGGCCTGCAGGAACGGCTCGTGCGCAGCGCCGACGGTGACCGCGACCGGCACCGCCATGCAGCGCTCGCCGGCGGAGCCGAAGGCACCCGAGGCGACCTGCGCGGCCGCGAAGGCGACGTCGGCGTCGGGCATGACGACGACATGGTTGTTCGCGCCGCCGAGCGCCTGCACCCGCTTGCCGGTCGCCGACGCCGTCCGATGCACGTAGCGGGCGATGGGGGTGGAGCCGACGAACGACACCGCCTCGATGCCCTCGTGGGCGCAGAGCGCGTCGACGGTCTCCTTGCCGCCGTGGACGACCTGGAAGACGCCGTCCGGCAGGCCGGCCTCCTGGTAGAGGCGGGCGATGATGTTCGAGGCGGAGGGATCCCGCTCGGAGGGCTTCAGGAGGAAGGCGTTGCCGGTCGCGATCGCCACCGGGTGCATCCAGAAGGGCACCATCGCAGGGAAGTTGAAGGGCGTGATCCCGGCGACGACGCCGAGCGGCTGACGCATCGTGTGCGCGTCCACGCCCGTGGAGACGTTCTCCGAGAAGCCGCCCTTGAGATCCTGCGTGATGGAGGTGGCGAACTCGAGGGTCTCCAGGCCGCGGGCGATCTCGCCCTTCGCGTCGCCGATCGTCTTGCCGTGCTCGCGGGAGATCACGGCGGCGATCTCGTCGGTCGCATCGAGGACCAGCTGCCGCATCCGGTAGAGCACCTGCGTGCGCTTCGCGAGCGAGGTGCGGCCCCAGCCGATCTGCGCGGTGCGGGCGACGGCGACGGCGCGGTCGACGTCGGCCGCGCCGCCCAGATGGAGCGTGCCCACCTGCGCGCCGGTCGCGGGGTTCATGATCGGCTGCGTCGGCCCGTCGCCGGGCGCCTCGGCGCGGCCGTCGATCCAGTGCGTGACGTCGTATCCCATGGAAGATCTCCTCGGTCAGGGCGGGCCGGAGCCCAGGTCAGAAGCGGTGGCGCCTCAGTGGCGGTGGCGCCTCAGTGGCGGTGGTGCCTCAGTGGCGGTGGCGCCTCAGAGGTGGTGGCGCTGCGGGGCGATGCCCCGCTCGTACTCGGCGCGGGCTGTGCGGGTGGACTCGAGGGTCGAGACGGCCGCGACCGGCACGTCCCACCAGCCGGACCCGGGCGGGTTCGGCCCGTACAGGTCGGTGTTCACGACGATCGCCGCGGCCTCGGACGAGGCGGCCGCACGGGCATAGGCCGCACGGAAGTCCGCCGTGCTGGAGACCTCCTGCACGTCCAGGCCGTAGGAGCGGATGTTCGCGGGGATGTCGAAGGGGATCAGGCCGCCGTCGAGCAGCCCCGAGGCCTCGTCGCGCATCCGGTAGCGGGTGGCGAAGCGCTGCGAGCCGTGGGACTCCGAGAGCGCGCCGATCGACGCCCAGCCGTGGTTCTGCAGGATCACCAGGATGACCTTCACGCGCTCCTGCACGATCGTCGCGATCTCCTGCGGGGCCATCTGGAAGGTGCCGTCGCCGATGATCGCGACGACCTCCGCGTCCGGCGCGGCCATCTTCGCGCCGAGCGACGCCGGCAGCTCGTAGCCCATGCACGAGTAGCCGTACTCCAGGTGGTACTGCCGCGGGGAGCGGGCCTTCCACAGCGCCTGCAGGTCGCCCGGCATGGACCCGGCCGCGTTGATGAGGATGTCGTCGTCGGCCATGAGCTCGTTGAGCGCACCGAAGATCTCCGTCTGCGCGGGCAGCTCCTGGTCATGGGGCTGGAAGCAGGGGGCGATGCGCTCCTCCCAGTCCGCGCGCAGGGCGCGGGCGCGCTCGCCGTGCGCGGCGGGGGCCCGCCAGCCGTCGAGGGCGGTGCGCAGCGCGTCGAGGCCCTCGCGGGCGTCGGCCACGAGCATCGTCGCGGCATGCTTGGCGGCGTCGAAGGACTTCACGTTGAGGTTCACGAAGCGCACATCGGGATGCGCGAAGGCGGTGCGCGAGGCGGTCGTGAAGTCGGTGTAGCGGGTGCCGACGCCGATCACGACGTCGGCCTCCGCCGCGAGCGCGTTCGCCGCATCGTTGCCGGTCGCGCCGACGCCGCCGATGCACAGCGGATGATCGGCGCTCAGCGCGCCCTTGCCGGCCTGCGTGTCGAGCACGGGGATCCCGGTCGCGTCGGCGAAGGCCTCCAGCGCCGCGCTCGCCTCGGAGTAGATCGCGCCGCCGCCGGCGATCAGCACGGGCCGCTCCGCCGAGCGGACGACCTCGACCGCCCGGGCGAGGGCCGCGGGCTCGGGCACCGGGCGGCCGACGTGCCAGGTGCGCTCGCGGAAGAACGCCGTCGGCCAGTCGTAGGCCTCGGCCTGCACGTCCTGCGGGAGCGAGAGCGTCACGGCGCCCGTCTCCGCCGGATCGGTGAGCACGCGCATCGCCTGCAGGGCCGCGGGGATCAGCTGCTCGGGCCGCGAGATGCGGTCGAAGAAGCGGGAGACGGGCCGGAAGGCGTCGTTGACGGACACGTCCCCGGCGGTCTCGACCTCCAGCTGCTGCAGCACCGGGTCGACGATCCGGGTCGCGAAGATGTCGCTCGGCAGCAGCAGCACGGGGATCCGGTCGACGGTCGCGAGGGCCGCCCCGGTGATCATGTTCGTCGAGCCCGGGCCGATCGAGGCGGTGCACGCGAAGGCCTGTCGGCGGTTGCGGGTGCGGGCGTAGGCGACGGCCGTGTGCACCATGTTCTGCTCGTTGCGCGCCTGGAAGAACGGCAGCGGCGCCTCGTCGGCGGCCGCATCGCCCGCGGCGGGGTCGACGGCGTTCTGCAGCAGCGCCTGCCCGAGACCCGCCACGTTCCCGTGGCCGAAGATCCCCAGGACGCCGGGGATCAGGCGCTCGCGCACGCCGTCGCGCTCGGAGAACTGCGCGGCGAGGAAGCGCACGAGGGCCTGGCCGACGGTGAGCCGGACGGTGCCGGGCGCGGCCGGCTGCGCGGCCGACGGGGCCGACGAAGCGGCCGACGGGACGGCCGGGTCTGCGGCTGATTCTGCGGCTGAGTCTGCGGCCGAGGGGGTGACGCTCATGCTGTCTCTTCTGCCTCCGGGGCTGCGGGCCCGCGGGAGCGGGACCGGGATGGCACCATCGGTCGCGGGGTGTCGGCGGGCCGGTGACCCGTCGGTGCGGCGGCTGGCCGCCTCGACGACTCGACGGTGAGTACGGTCCGACCAGCATGCCGAGGACGCCCCGCCGCTGTCAACAGTTTGTCAGGACAAGTTACCCGGCGTGTCGTCGACGGGGCTGTTCGTCGGCCGTCGCACCGACGATCCGGCGGCCGGATCATGTCGCCGACCTGTCAGCACGCCCGTCGGCCGCTCTCTCCGAACATGATTCATTCTTTGTATGGACATGATGTGGCCGGGATGCCATGATGGTGCCGACGAGCGGAGGGACCGCGGCGATCCGTCGCCGGAGCCCCAGGTCACCGCTCGGAATCCATCGCAGAACGGCGCAGCGCGGCGCAGAGGAGCACGGAGACCATGGCAGCAGCAGAGCAGAGCGCACCCGCCGATCTCGACATCATCACCGTCGGACGCAGCGGGGTGGACATCTACCCGCTCGAGATCGGCAAGGGCCTCGAGGACGTCAGCAGCTTCGGCAAGTTCCTCGGCGGCAGCCCGACCAACGTCGCCGTCGCGGCCGCACGGCTCGGCCATCGGCCCGCGGTGATCACCGGCGTCGGCGACGACCCCTTCGGGCGCTACGTCGTCCAGGAGATGGAGCGCCTCGGCGTCTCGGGCCGCTTCGTCGTGCGCGACGACGACCTCGCCACTCCCATCACGCTGTGCGAGATCTTCCCGCCCGACGACTTCCCCCTCTACTTCTACCGTCGGCCCAGCGCCCCCGACCTGCAGATCGCCCCCGAGCACCTCGACCTCGAGGCGATCCGGCAGGTGCCCCTGTTCTGGTTCTCCGGCACGGGGCTGTCCGAGGAGCCCAGCCGCTCCGCGCACCTCGCGGCCCTCGCAGCCCGCGGCCGCACGGCCCACACCGTCTTCGACCTCGACTACCGGCCCATGTTCTGGAGCTCCGTCGAGGAGGCCCGCGAGCAGTACCGCGAGGCGCTGCGATTCGCGACCGTCGCCGTCGGCAACCGGGAGGAGTGCGAGGTCGCCGTCGGCGAGACCGAGCCCGAGCGCGCGGCCGACGCCCTCCTCGAGGCCGGCGTCGAGATCGCCATCGTCAAGCAGGGCCCGAAGGGCGTGCTCGGCAAGACCCGCGACGAGCGCGTCGAGGTCGCCCCGAACCTCATCGAGGTCATCAACGGCCTCGGCGCCGGCGACAGCTTCGGCGGCTCCCTCTGCCACGGCCTCCTCGCCGGCCAGGACCTCGGCACGATCCTGACCCGCTGCAACGCCGCGGGCGCGATCGTCACCAGCCGCCTCGAATGCTCCACCGCCATGCCCACGAGCGAGGAGATCGACCTGCTCCTCGCGGGCGGCGACCCCAACCGCGGGCGCACCGTCGAGCAGATGCTCGCCGACCTCCGCGGGCGCGGCGCCGGTGACGGCGCGAGCGCGAGCGCGAGCGTGAGCGACGGAGCGGGCGCATGAACGCGCTGGCCGCTGGTGCCGCGCCCGCCGCTGGTGCCGCGCCCGCCGCCGGGGCTGCGTCGGCCGCCGGGGCTGCGTCGGCCGGAGCGGGGTTCGCGACGAGCTTCGAGGACATCACCCGCGTGCGCCTCGAGGATCCGGGCCGGATCGCCCGCCTCGCCGCCGCGCGTCGGCGCCGCACCGTCGCCGACACCGACGGCACCATGATGATCATCGCCGCCGACCATCCCGCCCGAGGAGCCCTCGGCGTCGGCGGACGCCCGCACGCGATGGCCAGCCGGCGCGAGCTGCTGGACCGCCTGTGCGAGGCGCTCGCCGTGCCCGGCGTCGACGGCGTCCTCGGGACCGCCGACATCCTCGAGGACCTGCTGCTGCTCGGCGCCCTCGAGGACCGCATCGTCTTCGCCTCCATGAACCGCGGCGGCCTGCAGGGCAGCACCTGGGAGATCGAGGACCGCTTCACCGCCTACGACGCCGCCTCCATCAAGGCGGCCGGCTTCGACGGCGGCAAGATGCTCACCCGCATCGACCTCGACGACGACCGCACCTCCTTCATCCTCGACGCCTCCGCCCGCGCCGTCACCGACCTCGCCCGCCACGAGCTCATCGCGATGGTCGAGCCCTTCCTGTCCTCCCGCGTCGACGGGAAGATGGTCAACGACCTCAGCCCCGAGGCCGTCATCGCCTCCATCCACATCGCCCAGGGCCTCGGCGCCACCAGCGCCTACACCTGGCTCAAGCTCCCCGCGGTCGCCGACATGGAGCGCGTCATGGACGCCACCACCCTGCCGACGCTCATCCTCGGCGGCGACCCCGCCGACGACGATCCCGGCACCCTCCGCGCCACCTGGAAGCGGGCGCTGGACCGGCCCAACGTGCGCGGCCTCGTCGTCGGCCGCACCCTGCTCTACCCCGCCGACGACGACATCACCGCCGCGGTCAGCGCGTCGGTGGACATGCTCCGCTGAACCGTCCGCCCGGCCCGCCCGCCCCGCCCGCCCCTGAAGGAGGGACCATGCCGTCCGCATCCGGCAGCTCCGACCTGCACCTCCCCGCCGGCTCCACCGCCGACAGCGCCTACGAGACGATCGTCGAGCCCGGCATCCGCGCGGGCTGGGTCCACACCGGCCTGCGCGTCCTCGCGCTCGCGCCCGGCGGGGCCGAGTCCGTCCGCGCCGACGGCGTCGAGCTCATGGTCGTCCCGCTCGAGGGCGGCTGCGAGGTCGTCGTCGGTCGACCCGGCTCCGACGCCGCGGGTGCGGGGGACGCGGGCGGCGTCGTCCGCCACGTCCTGCGCGGACGCCGCGACGTCTTCGCCTCCGCGACCGACGTCCTCTACGTCCCCGAGGGCAGCGAGCTCGTGATCTCCTCCGCGGACGGCGGCCGCTTCGCCCTCGCCGCGGCCGCCGTCGAGCGCGGGGCCGACGGGGCCGACGGGCGCGGGGCCGACGGGGCGGGGTCCGCCCGTCACCCCGTCGCGCTGATCCGCGCGGAGGACGTCCCCGTCGAGATCCGCGGCGGCGGCAGCATGACCCGCCTCGTGCGCAACTTCGGCACCGTCGGCGCCTTCGACGGCTGCGAGAAGCTCATCGCCTGCGAGGTCATCACCCCCGGCGGCAACTGGTCCAGCTACCCCGCCCACAAGCACGACGAGACCGTCGACGACGGCGAGCACCGCGAATCGCAGCTCGAGGAGATCTACTACTACGAGATCCAGGACGCCCCCGGCGGCACCCCCGGCTTCGGCTTCCACCGCACCTCCTCCAGCCGCGATGCGGCCGACGGGCGTGCGTCGGCTGACGGGCGTGCGTCGGCCGACGGGGCCGCGCAGGCCGACGGACGTGCGTCGGCCGGAGGCGGTTCGTCGTCCGACGAGGCGATCGACGTGCTCGTCGAGGTGCGCAGCGGGGACACCGTCCTCGTGCCGCACGGCTGGCACGGTCCGTGCGCGGCCGCGCCCGGCCACGACATGTACTACCTCAACGTCATGGCCGGTCCCGAGCCCGACCGCGCCTGGTGCATCACCGACCATCCCGAGCAGACCTGGGTGCGCTCCACCTGGGCCGACGCCGGGATCGACCCCCGACTCGCCGCTGCGGCCGACCCTGCCGCCGGTCCCACCGACTCTGCCGCCGGTCCCACCGACTCTGCCGCCGGTCCCACCGATCCTGCCGCCGGTCCCACCGACCCTGCCGCCGCAGACCACCTCGAAGGAGAGGCCCGATGACCGCTTCCGCTTCCCCCGCCCCGTCGTCGGCCGCTCGCCCGGGCGACGAGCCCGCTGCGTCGGCCGTCCCGTCGTCGGCCGCACCGCCGGACATCCGCGTCGGCGTCATCGGCGTCGGCCGGATGGGCGCCGACCATGTCGAGCGCATCAGCCGTCGGACGAAGGGCGCCCGCATCAGCGTCGTCAGCGACTACCGGCGCGAGACCGCCGAGGCCGTGGCGGCGACCGCGCCCGGCAGCCGGGTCGTCGACACCTGGCAGGAGGTCGTCGCCGCCGACGACGTCGACGCGATCCTCATCGCCAGCCCCGGCGCCTTCCACCGCGAGCAGACCCTCGCCGCGATCGCCGCCCGCAAGCCCGTGCTGTGCGAGAAGCCGCTGGCCATGAGCCCCGACGACGCCTACGACGTCGTCCTCGCCGAGACCGCGGCGGAGGCCGCGACCGGCACCGCCTTCGTCTCCCTCGGGTTCATGCGCCGCTTCGACGCCGAGTACGCCGAGCTGCGCGACGCGATCGCCGCCGGCGAGCTCGGCACCCCGCTGCTGCTGAACTGCAAGCACCGCAACGCCTCCGTCCTGCCGGGCTTCGACGACACGATGATGGTCCACGACTCCGCCGTCCACGAGATCGACGCGATCGGCTACTTCCTCGGTGAACCCGCCGTCTCCGTGCAGACCATCGTCCCGCGCAGCACCGAGCTCGCCCCCGAGGGCCTGCACGACCCGCTGCTGTTCGTCTTCCGCACCGCCTCCGGGACCGTCGTCACCGATGAGCTCTGGGTCAGCACGAACGCCGGCTACGAGGTGCGCACCGAGCTCGTCGGCTCCCGCGGCGCCGCGACCATCGGCCTCGGCGTCTCCCGCGTGACCACGCAGGTCGCGGGTGCGGGTGCAGGCGTCGGCGGGGGTGCGGGCGTTGTCGGAGGTGCGAGCGCGGGCGTCGGCGGAGGCGCGCGCGGGAGTGCTGGCGGGAGCTGGGGCGGGGGCGTGCCGCTGGACTTCCGGCCCCGCTTCGTCGCCGCCTACGACGCCGAGGTGCAGGCCTGGATCGAGGCGATCGCCGACGGGACGAACGTCGCCGAACGGTCCGCGACCAGCTGGGACGGCTACCTCGCCGCCGCCGTCTGCGCCGCCGCCGAGCGCTCGCTCACCGCCGACGGGGACGTCGCCGTGGAGCTGCGGGACCGGCCGTGAGCCCCGCATCCCGGACGGCGGGACCCGTCGGGCCGACGGCGGGGCCGGCGGTCGAATCTGCTCGTCAGGCCCGGATTCCCGCCCGTCGGACCGTATCCTGGCCGCGACAGCATCCCGCGCCCGGGGAGCGCACCGCTGAGGAGGACGGACGCGATGGCCACATCGTCTGAGCCCATCAAGGCCTCCAGGATCGACTTCGCCATCGACCGCGAGCTCGCCATGCCGCTGTACCTGCAGCTCGCGGCCGGCATCGAGAAGGCCGTCCGCGACGGCGAGCTCCCGCCCGGCAGCCGCCTCGAGAACGAGCTCGAGCTGTCCAAGCGGCTCGGCCTCTCGCGTCCGACGGTCCGGCAGGGCATCCAGGAGCTCGTCGACAAGGGCATGCTCGTGCGCAAGCGCGGCGTCGGCACGCAGGTCGTCCAGGCGCCCGTGAACCGCCAGGTCGCGCTCACCTCCCTCTACGACGACCTGCGCACCGCCGGCAAGGCGCCCCGCACCGAGATCGTCGAGTACCGCATCGGACGCCCCGACCCCGAGGCCGTCGACCGCCTCCAGCTGGCCGACGGCGAGCTCGTCCTCGACCTCCTGCGCGTCCGCTACGCCGACGGCGAGCCCCTCGCCGTCATGCGCAACACCCTCCCCGAGCGCCACGCCCCCACCCGCGAGGAGCTCACCACGACCGGCCTCTACGAGGCGCTCCGTCAGCGCGGCGTCACCAGCGTCCTCGCCCACGAGCGCATCGGCGCCACCGTCGCCGACGTCGAGCACGCCGAGCTCCTCGACGAGGAGCCCGGCGCCGCCCTCCTCACCATGGAGCGCAAGTCCTTCGCGAACGACGGCACCGTCGTCGAGTTCGGCCTCCACGTCTACCGCGCCTCCCGCTACAGCTTCGAGGTCACGCTCGTCGACTCGTGAGGCGGGGTGCGAGGGGCGTGAGGGGCGTGAGGGGCGGGGTGCCGTTGCTCAGTTGCTTCGCTCAGCGCCCGAGTGTCCGTGAGCAATAGCTGAAGCGCTCCATTTCCGGGGGTCTGCGGCCGCTGGGCGGGGCGGCGGCATTCGGGGTGGGGCGAGGTGACGCTGAGGAGGGCTGCGTCTCGGGCGAGTGTCCGTGAGCAGTAGCTGAAGCGCTCCATTTCCGGGGGTTTCTGCCCACTGACGGGGGCGGTGGGAGCGTTGGGAGGTGGCAGAAGACTTCGGAGCCCGCCCTGCCCGACCTGCCCGCCTCGCCCCGCGTCAGCTGCGGATGCGGAGGCCGGTGACGCCGCCGTCGATGGCGAGGAGGACGCCGGTGGTGGAGCCGTTGCGGGGGGAGGCGAGGTAGCAGTGGGCGGCGGCGACCTCGTCGGGCTCGACGAGGCGGCCGTGGGGCTGGCGGGCCTCGAGGGCGGTGCGCTCGGCGGCGGGGTCGTCGGCCGTGTCGAGGAGGCGCTGGACCCAGGGGGTGTTGGCCGTGCCGGGCAGGACGGCGTTGACGCGGATGCCGTCGCGCGCCCAGTCCGCGGCCATGGCCAGGGTCATCGCCTGCACGGCGCCCTTGGTGGCGGAGTAGAGGACGCGCTCCGGGAGGCCCACCTCGGCAGCGATCGAGGAGGTGTTGACGATGACCGCGCAGGAGGAGGCGCGCAGGTGGGGGAGGGCGGCGCGGGAGACGCGGGCGACGGAGGTGACGTTCACGTCGAGGACGCGGGCCCACTCGGCGTCGTCGTTCGCGGCGACGTCGCCCTGGGCGCCGATGCCGGCGTTGTTGATGACGACGTCGAGGCCGCCGAGGGCCTCCGCGGCGGTCGCGACGGCGGTGTCCACGCTCTGCGCATCGGCGACGTCGCAGGCCAGGGCCACCGCTCCCTCGGGTGCGCCGGAGGGACGCAGGTCGAGGACGGCGACGGTCGCCCCGCGCGCCATCAGCTCCTGCGCGGTCGCGGCGCCGATCCCCGAGGCGCCGCCGGTGACCAGGGCGCGCACACCCTCGAACTCGAGGCGCGGAGCGTCGGCAGCACCGCCTGCGGACGGGTGCGCGGGGGCTGCGGCGGGCTGCTGCGGGGACGAAGCGGGCACGAGGGACTCCTCCATGAGATCGGGTGAATGCATCCTAGGGGACCGCATGTGACGACGAAACGTGGAGCGCAGCGGTGGACAGGGCGAGCGTCGGACGCCAGATGATCGGATGTCTAGGGGTGAGACGGGGTTCGTCGGCCGAGGATTCCTGGGATGATGGACGGGACCGGCGCGCTGCGACCAGGCGCCGCGCCGACCTCACCGCCCCACTGCGAAGGGAATGACCATGGAGTTCCGTCGACTCGGCCCCGTCGGCTCGGAGAGGCCCGCCGTGGTCCACGAGGGCGTCACGTACCGGTTGGACTCGGTGACCGGCGACGTCGACGGCGAGTTCCTCGCGGCCGACGGCATCGCGAAGGTCGCCGCGAAGCTCGCCGCCGGGGAGCTGGAGGTGTGGGAGGACGCCGCCGACGAGCGCATCGGCGCCCCCATCGCGCGCCCCGCCGCGGTCATCTGCATCGGCCAGAACTATGCGGCGCATGCGGCGGAGTCCGGCGACCAGCCGCCGTCGACGCCGATCGTGTTCTTCAAGCACCCCAACACCGTCGTCGGCCCGCAGGACGCCGTCGAGATCCCGCCGGGCGCCGAGAAGGTCGACTGGGAGGTCGAGCTGGGCGTCGTCATCGGGCGGCAGGCCTCGTACCTGGCCGACGAGCAGGCGGCCCTCGAGGTCATCGCCGGCTACGTGACCAGCCACGACATCTCGGAGCGCGACTTCCAGATCGCGCAGAGCGGCGGCCAGTGGTCCAAGGGCAAGTGCGCCAAGGGCTTCAACCCCGTAGGCCCCGGGCTGATCCCGGCCGACGAGATCGACCCGCAGGCGCTGCGCCTGTGGTCGAGCGTGAACGGGGAGGCCCGCCAGGACTCCACCACCGCCGACATGGTCTTCACGGTCGCGCAGCTCGTGCACCACCTCTCGCAGTACATGGTGCTCGAGCCCGGCGACCTCATCAACACCGGCACCCCGCAGGGCGTCGCCCTCTCCGGCCGCTTCCCGTACCTGCAGGTCGGGGACGTCGTGGAGATCGGCATCGACGGCCTCGGCGCGCAGCGTCAGGAGTTCGTCGCGCACTCCTGAGCCGACGGCGCGGCTGACGCCGGGACCTGCGCCTCCGCCGCATCCGACGACGAGCCGGCCGACGGCGGTTCCGCGGCTGACGGCGGGACCGCCTCGAGCCGCCAGCCGGCCGAGGCGTCCTGCTGCGCCCAGAACGCGGCGAAGCGTCCGCCGGCGGCGAGGAGCTCGTCGACGCCGCCGTCCTCGACGATGCGTCCGGCCTCGAGGAAGAGGACGCGGTCGGCCGCACGGATGCTCGCCAGGCGATGCGCGACGATGACGCGGGTGCGCGGACGCGTGTCCTCGGCGAGGGCCGCGGTGATCGCCGCCTCGTTCTCCGTGTCGAGGGCGCTCGTGGCCTCGTCGACCAGCAGCACAGGGGCGGGCTTCAGCAGCGCGCGGGCGATGGACACCCGCTGCCGCTGTCCGCCCGAGAGGAGGGCGCCACCCTCGCCGACGGGCGCGTCCCAGCCGCTCGCGACGGTCGGGCTGTCGGCCCTGGTCGCGCCGGTCGCGCTGTCCCCGCCGCTCGCGGGGGTCCCGGCGTCCCCAGGGCCCCCGGCGAGGTCGTCGACGAAGGCGTCGACGCGGGCCAGGGCGGTGGCGCGGCGCAGCTCCTCCTTGCTCGCCGACGGGTTCCCGACCAGCACGTTCTCCCGCAGGGTGCCGTCGAACAGGTACGGATGCTGGAAGACCATGCTGCTGAGGCGCTGGCGCGAGCCCGCGTCGAGGGTCGCGGCGTCGACGCCGTCGACGAGGACCTGCCCGGACGTCGGCTGGTGCAGCCCGGCGAGGAGCGCGAGCACCGTCGACTTCCCCGATCCCGAGGGGCCGACGATCGCGGTCGTCGTCCCCGGTTCCAGCTCGAGATCGAGCCCGTCGAGCACGAGCCCGGCGTCGGCAGCGGCCGGTCGCTCGTCGGCCCGCTCGTCGGCCCGCTGGTCGGCTCGCTCGTCGGCTCGCCCGTCGGACGCGTCGTCGGCGTAGCCGAAGCGCACGCCGCGCAGGGTCAGCCGCGGCGGTGCGGCCGACGCCGCGGGGCCGAGCTCGACGGGGCCGCTGGGGATCGTCGGCGAGGCGAGCACCGTGCGGACGCGGCGCAGGAGGTCCGTCGCGGCGGTCATGCCGCCGGAGAGCTCGGCGAGGATCGTGAACGGCTCGAGCAGGCGCACGCCGACGACGAGCAGCGCGACCGCCTCCGGTGCGGTGACCTGCCCGTCGAGGACGAGGAGCACCGTCGTCCCGGCGAGCAGGACCAGGGCGAGCTGCGAGGCGAGGCCGAACAGCAGATGCCCGGGGACCTGAAGCGCGAGCAGGCGCAGCGTCGCCGAGTGCTGGCGTGCGAGCGCGGCGCCCGCATGGCTGCGCTCGGGGGCGGTGCGGCGGGCGGCCCGCAGCGCGGGCTGGGTGCGGGAGAACTCGACGATCCGTTCGGTGAGCTCGCTGTTCGCGTCGGAGGTGGCACGGTCGGCGCGTCGTCCGAGGCGGCCCGAGAGCACCTGCGCGCCCAGCATCAGCGGCACGCAGACCAGGGCCGCGAGCGCGAGCTGCCAGGAGATCGCGAGGAGTCCGACGGCGATCGCGACCGGCAGCAGCACCGCCGAGAGCACCGGCGTCGCCAGGTAGATGACGATGCCGACGAGGTCCGGGCCGACCGCCCCGATCGCCTGCCGCGCCTCCGCCGTGGTCCGCGCCGTGAACCAGGTCAGGCGGGTGCGGGCGAGACGGTCGGCGAGGTCCTGCTGCGCATGCTCGAGGATGCCGAAGCCCAGGTCGAAGCCGATCGCGATGATCCGACGGTCGAGCACCCAGCCGAGCACGGTGAGGCCGCTGCTCGCGGCGGTCCACGGCCAGGCATGGGCCGGCTCCGGGCCCAGCAGCGCCGCGAGCAGCGGCACCAGCATCACGACGGTCGCGGCGCGCACGATCACGCTCAGCACGGTCAGCGCGAGATGGAGGCCGACGGCGCGGCGTCCGCCCTCGGGCAGCAGGGCGAGCAGGGCGCGGATCATCGCCGCTCTCCTTCCAGGTGGGGTGCGCGGGAGGCGTCGGCCGCCCACAGCTGGGCGTAGCGACCGTCGGCGGCGAGGAGCTCCGTGTGGGTGCCGGACTCGGCGACGCGGCCCTCGTCGAGCACGACGATGCGGTCGGCGCCCGTGATCGTGTGCAGACGGTGGGCGATGACCAGGACCGTGCGGCCCGCGGTCAGACGGTTCAGCGCCTGCTGCACGAGATGCTCGGACTCCGGATCCGCGAAGGCGGTGGCCTCGTCCATGACCAGCACGGGCGTGTCGGCGAGGAGGGCGCGGGCGATCGTGAGGCGCTGCCGCTCGCCGCCGGAGAGGGCGGCGTCGGGCCCGAGCTCCGTGTCGTAGCCGCGGGGGAGCGCGAGGATCCGCTCATGGATCTGCGCGGCCCGGGCGGCGGCGACGATCCGCTCGTCGGACGCGTCGGGCACCGCGAGCGCGATGTTCTCGCGGACGCTCCCGCGCACCAGCTGCGTCTGCTGGAACACGAAGCCGATGCGCGTGTAGAGCGCGTCGGCGTCGAGGTCGCGGACGTCGTCGCCGCCGATGCGGATCGCCCCGGCGTCGACGTCGTGGAAGCGCGCGAGCAGCGCCGCGAGCGTCGACTTGCCCGAGCCCGACGGCCCGACGAGCGCCGTCACCGTCCGCGGCTCGAGCTGCAGCGACACGTCCTCCAGCACGGGCACGCCCGGCCGGTACGCGAAGGAGACGCCGTCGATCTCGACCCGGCCCGCGGGGACGGGGGCCGACGGGCCGGGCGCCGGGGCCGGTGCCGCCGCGGCGAGCTCGGGCTCGTCGAGCACGATCTGCAGGCGCTTCGCGGCGGCGAGGCCGTCGCGCAGGCCCGAGAGGCCGTAGCCGATGCCCAGCAGTCGCGCGCCGAAGGCGGTCCCCAGCAGCAGGAACGGCAGCAGGTCCACCGGATCCATGCCGCCGGAGGTCACCAGCAGCGTCCCCGCCAGGACGATCAGCATGAGGAAGGTCGTGGGCCGGGTCGCGAGGTCCATCGTCGCCTTCTGCGCCGAGAACGGCCGCTGCCAGTCGCCGAGGAACTCCACGTACTCCGCGAGCCGGCGCCGGAAGGTCGATGCCGCGGCCCCGCCGAAGACCCGCACGACGGGCTGTCCCTCGAGGTACTCGCCGGCCTCCGAGCTCATCCGCTCGGCCCACTGCGCGGCCGGGCCCATCCGCGGCAGCGACTGCAGCACCATCCGATACATCGTGATCACGTAGACCAGCACCGGGACGAGCAGCACGAGCGCGAGCCGCCAGTCGACGGCGAGCAGGTAGAGCAGCACCGCGACGGGCGCGACGACCGCGGCGACGCCGTCGGGCACGGCATGGGTGATCAGATAGTGCAGCGACAGGGTGTCGCCCTGGATCAGCTGCTTGACCTGCCCCGACGTCCGGCGGTCGAACCATCCCAGCGGCAGTCGGGCGATCTTCCCCAGCAGGTTCTGCCGCAGGTCCCGCTCGAAGCGGGCGTCGACGAGATGCGTCGCCACCATGAGCGCGGTCGCCAGCACGACCCCCAGCGCCATCAGTCCCACCGCGAGCCCGCCGATGCGGGCCAGCTCCTCCGCCCCGGCCCCCTGGAGGAGCCGACGGGCGAGCTCCGTGAGCAGCACGAACGGGGACAGCTCGAGGAGGGTGACGAGCCCCTGGACGACCCCCGCGAGGGCCAGCCGGCCCCGCAGCGGACGCAGCAGCCGCCCCGCCGACTGCGAGCGCCAGGACCCCGGGCGGGCGGCGGTTGCCGACGGGGCAGGGGCCGGGACGTCCGACGGGACGGGAGTCGGGACGTCCGACGGGACGGGGGCGGTCGGCTGGATCCCGGCCTGCTGGTCGCGCTCGGCCGGTTCGTCGCGCTGGCCGCGCTCGGCCTGCTCGGCGTGGGCGGCCAGCTCGGCGCGCGCCGCCCGCTCGTCGGCCCGGGAGCGGCGCGAGCCGAAGGCGCGGCCCTCGTACCAGTAGGCGCGCGCATGGATCTCGCCCTTGGGGAAGCCGAACTCCTCGCGCAGCCGCGTGCGCAGATGCTTCAGGGAACCGGACTCAGGAGCCGCCCACACATGCCAGTCCGACCAGTCCCGGGCCTCGATCGCCCGGGCGATGGACCCCTCGTCCTCACGGGGCACCCAGTGGGTGCGCAGACGCGGATGCGTGCCGCGGGGGATGTCCGCGTCACCGGGCCGATGCTGCTCGAGATAGAGCTCGACCGGCATCTCCGGGGGCACGACCCGGAGGATCCCGTCGATCGCCGGGAGGGAGGCGGCATCGCCGATCAGCAGCAGCCCGCGGGGTGTCTCCGTCGGCAGCGCGAAGTTCGGGGTCGCCGACGAGGACACCTGGATCGCCTGGCCCGCCTCCGCCCGCCGCGCCCACGCGGACGCCGGACCGGACGGCTCATGCAGCACCACGTCGATCGCGAACTCCCCGGTCTCCGGATCCGCCGCGGAGAGGGTGTAGGCGCGCTGGTGCTCGGTGCCGGTGCCGGTGCTGCCGGTGCTGTCGGGATCGGGGAACCACAGGCGGATCCACGCCGTCGGTCCGACCGCGACGTCGTCGAACAGGGTCTCGGAGACCAGACGGATGCGGACGAACTCCGGGGTGATCGCCTCGACGCCGACGACGCGCGCATCGTGATCGCGCATGCCGAGGCCGCGCATGATCGCGCCGTTGATCCCGCGCCCCGCCATCAGAGCGTCCCTGCCGGCGTCGCGGCATCGAGGGCGGCGACGACCTCGGCGACCGGTCGCCCGGGCGGGGCCGCGGCCACCAGGCCCTGCGCGACGACCGTCAGCATCAGACGGGCGTACTGCGCGCTGTCGACCTCCGGGAGAACCCGGTGGGCGGGGTCGAGGCGGAGGTCGGCGCGGATGCCGTCCCACGCCGCCTGCTCCTGGGCCGGACGGTCGGCGTCCCGGGCCCGCTGCGCGTCCTCGGCGACGGCATAGCCGATGGCGATCACGGCGATGCCGCTCGCGACCACGAGGGCCGCATCGGGCGCATACCCGCGGGCGACCAGCGCCTCGATCTCGTCGGCGAGCACCCGGCGTCCGCCCTCCCCGCGGGGGAAGAGGGTCTGCAGATAGGTGCCGAGCCCGGGCCGCGCGACGACGTGATCCCGCAGCGCACTCCCGAAGACCACCAGGTGGGAGACCAGATCCAGGGAAGGGTCATCGGCGGCGCGGAAGTCCGCGAGCAGGGTCTCCCCGACGAGCGACTCGAGCCCCCAGCGTCCGTCGATATGCCGGTAGAGCGCCGTCGCCGACACCCCCAGCGCGGCCGCGACCGCATTCATGGACAGCTCCCGCATGCCCAGCTCCCGGCCGACGCGGACGATGTCCGCCTCCTCGACCCGGCGCGGCCTCCCGCCGACGCGCTCCGCCATCACGCCACCTCCCCGCAAAGTTACTGGTACCAACTAAGGGGAGACTAACTGCTTTTCGTGCGGTGGGGAAGGAGTGTTCGCGGGGCGTGGGCGGCAACGTGCCGCGGCATCCCCGCCCCCGGCTCCCCTGCGGAGGGAGGCGGGATCCTCCGGACGGATCACGCGGAGATGCCGGGATGGGTCCACAGGGCTGAGACGGGCAGGCCCCAGACGCGGTCGGCGAGTTGACGGCTCTCCTCGGCGAGGCCGAGGACGGCACCTCCGAGGAATCTGTCGCCGATCCGCTCGGCAAGGGTGCGGATACCGCGACTGTGGTCGGCCCGGAGCGTCGACGATGCCTTGACCTCGATGAGGAACACGCGACCGTCGGCGAACTCCAGCACGACGTCGACCTCGAGACCGTTCCGATCGCGATAGTGGAACAGCTCGAACTCTTCATCCGACCAGCCTTGCTGAGCACTGAGCTGGGCGACGACGAAGGCCTCCAGCTGCGCACCGAGCACAGGGGCCGCTGTCAGATCCGCGAGGGACCCCGCACGCAGGCGGGAGAGTCGCGCGGCGAGGCCTGAATCCGCGACGCCCACCTTGTGGCGGCCGATCTCCCGCTTGGTCAGATTGGGGCGCCAAGGCGGCAGATCCGTGGTGAGGTACAGGGTCGAGAGGGCGGCGAGGTAGGACGAGATCGATGACGTCGGGATGGAGAGCTCGTCGGCGAGCCGCGCCTGGACGAGTTCTCCGCCCTGGTTGGCTGCGACCAGGCGGATCACCGCTGCCAGGCGGTCGCTGGACATGCCACGCGCGACATCTCCGATGTCGCGCGTGAGCAGACGGTCGAGGTAGCTGTCGAACCAGATGCCCCGATGGCGCTCCGGCAGCTGCTGGATCTCCGGATAGCCACCGCGGATGATCGCCTCGACGTACTCTTCCCGCGACCATGCCTCCATAGGGGCGGAGAAGGTCCATTCCTCGTCCCGGATCCAGGCGGCGAAGTCCTCGCGCCGCCCGGCGATCTCACCTTGGCTGAGGCCGTGCAGGTGGAGGGTCACCGCGCGCCCGGCGAGCGAGTCGGGTGTCCGGGAGAGGCGGAGGAGATCCGACGAGCCGGTCAGGAGGAATCGTCCCGGTCGCCGATCCTCGTCGATCGCTGCCTTGATCGCGAGCATCAATGCCGGGTTGCGCTGGATCTCGTCGATCACGAGCGTTCCTTCGCCCGCCTGTCGTACGAACGCCCGCGGATCCACGTGCGCCGCATCCTGCACGCCGACGTCGTCAAGCGTCATGAAGCGATGCTCGCGGCCCTCCATGAGCATGTTCGTGAAGGTGCTCTTGCCGACCTGCCTCGCTCCCTGGACGACGATGGCGGGAAAGGTCTGCAGGAGATCCTCCCCCAGAGGCATCAGGTGGCGTGTGATCAGCGGGGACATGCAGCAAGGGTAGCCGCGGAGTGTCTCCCGTGGAACCCTTCACCGGACATTCGCTGGTATGGCTACCGGACTTCTGCTGAGATCATCACCGGACTTTCGCGGGGCCTTGATCGGATGTTCGCTGCAGTCGGGCTCCGGCCGATCCGGGGTGGCCGATCCGGGGTGGCCGAGGGGGTGCTGGTGGGGGTGGCCGAGTTGGGGCGCGGGTGGAGGCGTCCATGAACGGGACGTCAGCGGCATATGCCCTGCTATATGCAGGGCAGATGCCGCTCAGATCCCTTTCGTGGACAGCACCCTCGCGGCCTGCCCCTACCCAGCCACCCTGGCCCCCAGCCCCAGCCCCAGCCCCAGCCCCAGCCCCAGCCCCAGCCGCGCGACCTGCCGGCGGTCACCGGCCGCCGAGCAGCCGGGCGATCTCGGGGTGGCCGGCGATGTAGCCGTCGAGGAGCTTCTCACCGAGCTCGGGGGAGGAGACCAGCGGATGGGTGGCGAAGCCCTGCCAGGCCGCCTCGCGGGAACCGGTCGTCGCGGCCTCGAGGATCTTCCGCTCGGCACCGCGCAGGGAGGCCATGAGGCCGAGGCGCTCGAGCTCGACGGGGGCGACGGGCAGCGGGTGCACTCCCTCGCCGTCGACCTCGCACAGCACCTCCAGCACGGTCGTCGCGGGGAGCTCGGGGACGATCCTCGCGCTCGCCGGATCATCCTCGTGGCCTGCAGCGATGTTGCCGACGTCGAGGATCATGCGCTCGCAGCGCCCGGTGGCGATCGCCGTCATCAGCCGCAGCGCGACCTCCTGGTAGCCGCCGCCGGCGATGTCCTCCTCGCGACGCTCCTCATCGCGGGACTCGGCCATGTAGGTCGCCTCCCGCTCGTGGAGGGTCTCGCGCCAGAGAGCCAGCGGCGATGACGAGGCGCAGCATTCGTCGTCGGCGGTTGCGTCGGCCGTCGCATCAGCCGGGGCGGCCGCAGCGCTGGCCGCGCGGTAGAACCCGCCCTGCTGGGCGGCGAGGAACTCCCCGCGCGTGGTCGACGAGGCCGTGATCCGCTCGATCGCGGCGGAGGTGTGCAGGTAGTAGTACAGGTACTCGTTGGGCAGGGCGCCGTCGGCGCGCACCCAGTCGCGGCCGATGAGGCGGGCCTCCTCGATCTGCTCGAGGGCGTCGTCGTCGGCGAGCAGCTCGGGCAGACGGTCCACGCCGTCGATTCGCACCGACCGCAGCCAGCCCAGATGGTTCAGTCCGACGTAGTCGATCGCGGCCTCGGACCCGGTGGACCCGCTGGCCTCGGACCCACCGCCCACCAGGTCCGTCCCGAGCAGGCGTCCGACGCGGCGGACGAGACCGATGGGGGTGTCGCAGATGCCGACGACGCGGTCGCCGAGGACCGTGCGCATCGCCTCGGTGACGATCCCGGCCGGGTTCGTGAAGTTGATGGTCCAGGCGTCCGGGGCGACGCGCGCGATCGTGCGGGCGATGTCGAGGGCGACGGGGATCGTGCGCAGCGCGAAGGCGAGTCCGCCGGGGCCGATGGTCTCCTGGCCGAGCAGGCCGAGGTCGAGGGCGACGCGCTCGTCGACCGTGCGGGCCTCGGCGCCGCCCACGCGGATCGCGCTGAAGACGAAGTCCGCGCCGGTGACGGCCTCGGCGAGGTCGGTCGTGGTGACCAGACGGGGGAGCGGCCCGGACCCGGCCTGCTCCTCCTGCCCGGCCTGCCCGGCCTGCTCCTCCTGCCCGGCCTGCCCGGCCTGCCCGGCCCGCCCGGCTGCGAGCTCGGCGCGCAGGCCATCGACGACGGCGCCGATCGTCGCGAGGCGTGCCGGGTCGACGTCGTAGAGGGCGACCTCGTCGACCCGCAGCCCGGTCGCACCCGTCGCGACCGCCTCGTACACCAGGGGCACGCGGAAGCCTCCGCCGCCGAGGATCGCGAGCTTCATCGTCGTCACCGTCTTTCGTCGCGGGACCAGCTGGGACCGACCACGATCCTGCCAGGAGCGGGCCGTCGTCATCCCCATCCTGCCCCGCCTAAGGTGGTGGTGCACCCTTCCCCGCGGCGCCCTGTCCTCCGCGGGATGCTCGAACGGGAAGCTCGAACGGGATGCTCGAAGGAGCCTTGAGATGACCGACGACCTCCGGCCCCCTGCCTGCGGCGACGACTGGGATCCGCTGGCCGCGCTGCGCCGGGCCGACGACCCGCCCCTGGACGTGCTGCTCTCGGGCACCGTCTTCTTCGACATCGTGTTCACGGGCCTGGAGCGGCTGCCCCGGCCGGGCGAGGAGCTGTGGTCGCAGGGCATGGGGTCGAGCCCCGGCGGCATCGCGAACCTGGCGATCGCGGCCGCCCGTCTGGGTCTGCGCACGGGCCTCGTCGCGGGCTTCGGCGACGACGCCTACGCCGACTGGATGTGGCACACGATGGCGCATGAGGAGGGCATCGACCTGTCGGCCTCGCGCCGCTTCCCCGACTTCCACTCGTCGCTGACGGCCTCGATCGCCGCGCACGGCGACCGCGCGATGGTCACCCACGGCCATGATCTGCCCGAGCCCCTCTCCTCCCTCGTGCACGACGCCCCCGCGGCCCGCGCCGCCGTCGTCGACCTGCGCGGGGAGACGTCCTGGTGGGCGCAGCTCGCGCGCGGCGGCACCCGGATCTTCGCCGACATCGGCTACGACGAGACCGGGCGCTGGGACGAGGGCGACCTGGCCCCGCTCGCCCACTGCCACGCCTTCACCCCGAACGCGCTCGAGGCCATGGCCTACACCCGCACCGACAGCCCCGACCGGGCGGTGCGGGCGCTCGCCGAGCGGGTCCCGCTCGCGGTCGTGACCGACGGGGCCGACGGCTCCTACGCGATCGACGCGTCGACCGGCGAGGAGGCCTACTGCCCGGCCGTCCCCGTCACGGCGATCGACACCACGGGCGCCGGGGACGTCTTCGCCGCCGCCCTCGTGCTCGGCACCCTCGCCGCCTGGCCGCTGGGGGAGCGGCTGCGCTTCGGCTCGCTGTGCTCGGCGCTCGCCGTCCAGCAGTTCGGCGGCTCGCTCGCCGCTCCCGGCTGGGGAGACATCGCCGACTGGTGGTCCTCGCTCGCGGCGGCGGCCGACGACGGGGACCTCCGCGCCGCGTTCACGGCCGAGGGCTACCGCTTCCTCGACGCCGTCGTCCCGGACCATCCGGTGCAGGGTCGGCGCCGCGCGCAGGGCACCTTCGCGCTCCGCTCCGACGCGGGGGAGCACGACGCCGTCCCCGAGGCGAGCCCGGGCCGCAGCGACGCCTGAGCGGACTCAGCGCGCCGCGAGCCGAGGAGCGCGGAGCGCGGGCGATCTGCCCGCCGCGCCCGTTCTCAGCGCGCCGCGAGCATCGCGAGGATCGCCGTCAGCGCGGCCTCGGTGCCGGTGGCGAGCGTCGGCTGCGGGTGCGGGGCGAAGAAGGGCGAGTGGTTGGGGAAGGCCTCCCGTCCGTCGGCGAAACCGCCGAAGATCCAGTAGCAGTACGGGGAGCCGAAGGCGTCGGGGATGATCGAGAAGTCCTCCGAACCGGTCGACGGTGCCATCCGCTCGACCCGCTCCGGGCCGAGCTGCGCGACGAGCGCCTCCCGCACGATCGCGGTGACCTGCGCGTCGTTGTCGGTCAGCGGGTAGCGGTGGAACAGCTCGATCTCGGGCTCGCGCGGGGAGCGGGCCGCCTCGCACTCGGCGCGCACGATCCGCTCGGCCCCGCTCACCAGGCGCTCCAGCACCGTCTCGTCGTAGGCGCGGAAGTTCAGCTGCATGACGGCCCGGTCCGGGATCACGTTCGCGCTCGTCCCGGCATGCAGGGATCCGACGGTCACCACCCCGAAGTCGTCCGGCGCAATCTCGCGGGCGACGAGGGTCTGCAGCCGGGTGACGATCGCGGCGGCGAGCACCACCGGGTCCACGCCGAGGTGCGGCATCGAGCCGTGGGAGCCCGCGCCGTGCACCACGACCCTCATCGACACGGCCGAGGACATCGTCGGACCCGCGGCCAGGGCGACGTGCCCGGCGACCGGGGCGGCCATGACGTGCTGGCCGAGGCATGCGTCGGGCCGCGGGACCCGCTCGACGAGCCCGTCCTCGACCATCGCCCGCGCGCCCGCGGCGATCTCCTCCCCGGGCTGGAACAGGGCGATATAGGTGCCGGACCAGTCCTCGCGATGGTCGGCGAGCACCGCCGCGGCGCCGAGCGCGGTGACGATGTGGGTGTCGTGCCCACAGGCGTGCATCGTCGGATGCTCGACGCCGTCGGCATCCGCCTGACGATGCGTCGAGGCGTAGGGGAGGCCGCTGGCCTCCGCGACGGGCAGGCCGTCGATGTCCGCGCGATGCAGCACGGTGCGGCCGGGCCCGTTCTCGAGCACCCCGACCACCCCGCCGCCGATCTCCTGCACCGCATAGCCGAGGCCCGTCAGGCGCTCGACGAGGATCGCGCGCGTGCGCTCCTCGCGCATCGACAGCTCAGGATGGGCGTGCAGGTCCTCGTACAGCGGCTGCTGCCAGGCGGCGGCGTCGGCGAGGGCGGCGCGCAGCCGGTCGGGCAGGGGCGCGGGCCGACGAGCGGGCTGGTCGGAGGGCTGCCGGTCGGGCAGACGGGCGGGCTGGTCGGCGTCGGCCATGTGGGGTCCTCTCCCGGCGTCCACGAGGCCCGTCGGCGGCCGACGGGACGGGGCGCGGCGTGGGGTGTGCGGGCAGGTGCGGCCGACTGTAGTCCTGCCGTCCGCGCGCCCGGTCCATGGCGCGGCGGCCCTGCGCGTCGCCGCCTCCAGCGACTCATCCGGCCCGAGGAGATCGCGAACAAGGTCGTCTCCCTCGCCTCGCCGCTCGCCTCGGCGGCCACCGGCGGGGCGCTCGGTGTGGACGGCGGGTACACCGACGCGATCCTGCCGTGAGGGCGGGCCGACGTCGGGGCTGATGCCGCCGGCGATCCCGCGGCCACCCTCTGGCCTCCCCCGAGCGAAACCGCGAGACTGGCACCACCATCCCGTCGCCCTGCCGCCCCGAGGAGCCACCGATGCCGCGCACCCCGAAGCCGTCCTTCCTCTCCTACCGCTCCGAGGGCTCGGCTCTCTCCATCTGCTCGAAGAACTCCGTGCTGTCGATCGGGAGCGTCGGCTCGGCGCTGTCCATCGGATCGGTCGCCTCGTTCGCGTCGGTGCTGTCGATCAGCTCGGCCGTCTCGGTGCTCGCGGTCATGTCGTGGCTGAGCGTCGGGGGCGTCATGGCGTCCGGGAAGGCCTGCCGGCGCGGCGTGCGGCGCTGACGGCCCGGGGCAGCCCAGGGCGGCCCAGGGCGACCCCTCCAGCACCCTTTCCGCACCCCCTCCCGCACCCCCGTCTGGAAGACTGGCCGACGGTGCCGCCCCGAGGGAGGGACGGCGTGACGAACGTGAGGTCGATGATGTCCCTGCAGCTCCGCACCCCCGCCCGCCTGGGCCGTCCCCTGTCCGCGATCGGGCAGGGCTGCTGGCAGATCGGCGCGGACTGGGGAGAGGTCACCGACGAGGCCGCGCACGGGGTGCTCGACGCGGCGCTCGCGGCCGGGGTGCGCTTCTTCGACACAGCCGATGTCTACGGCGACGGCCGCAGCGAGCGGCTCCTGCGGTCGATGCGCGAGCGCCTCCTCGCCGATGGGACCGCCCCCGAGGACCTGCCGTTCATCGCCACGAAGGCATCGCGCCGCGCGGACCCCTTCATCCCGGAGTCCTTCACCGAGGAGGCGCTGCGCGGGTGGATCGAGCGGTCCCGGCAGAACCTCGGCATGGACACCCTCGACCTCGTCCAGCTGCACTGCCCGCCGCCGGCGATCTACCGCGACGAGCGGATCCTCGACCTCCTCGACACGCTCGTGGAGGAGAAGAGGATCGCCGCCTGGGGCGTGAGCGTCGAGACCTGCGAGGAGGCGCTGGCGAGCCTCGAGCGCGAGCATCTCGCCTCGATCCAGATCATCCTGAATCCCTTCCGGCTGAAGCCGCTCGAGCAGGTGGTGCCGCTGGCCCGCGAGAAGGGCGTCGCGATCATCGCCCGCGTCCCCCTCGCCTCCGGCCTGCTCACCGGCAGGTTCTCCGCGACGAGCGAGTTCGCCGAGAACGACCACCGCCGCTTCAACCGCCACGGCGAGGCCTTCGACCAGGGCGAGACCTTCTCCGGGGTCGACTACGCGACCGGGCTCGCAGCCGTGGACCGGCTCGACGCCGCGCTCGTCGGCCGGATGCCGCTCGCCGAGGCGAGCCTGCGCTGGATCCTCGCCCAGGACGGCGTCACCGCCGCGATCCCCGGCGCCTCGACCGCCGAGCAGGCCCGCCGCAACGCCGAGGCCGGGCACGCCCCGACGCCCGCGCAGCAGGAGATCCTCGCCGACTTCGACGCCGCCGTCCGCGCGACCTACGACGAGCTGCTGCGGGCGTCGATCCACCCCCGCTGGTGAGATGAGCCGCGCCCGCGGGTGACCCGCGGGTGACGAGCGGCCGAGGCTCCCGCGCCGTGCGGCCGACGGGTATCCCGGGCGCCTGCGCCAGGTCGCCGACGGACATCCGCGGACACGGAACGATTCTCCCGACGTCACGGGGCGCTCCGATGTGATGCTCATCCGCGGGAACCGCGCGAATGCGTCGGTGCTGGTCACGGCGCTGACCGCACGTCGGCGTCATCGAAATGTGACCGCTCCGTGACCTCTCCGTGTTCTGTCGAATTCTGTACGGAAGTATTCGGCAGGACTAACGTCCCCGCCATGGAACGGCAGAGAAGCGCACGGTAACGGCACAGGGCAGATGTGCTGGCCCTCCTCCAGCACGGTCATGAGCTGACCCGCGGGGAGATCTCCGAGCGCCTCGGGCTGACCCGCACGACGGTCTCCGAGGTGCTCACCGCGCTGCGCGCCGAGGGCGTCCTGTCCACCGGCCGCACGCTCGCCCCGTCCGGGGGAGGGCGCCCCGCGCAGGTCGTCCGGATCCATCCCGGGGGCGTGCGCTACGTCGGCATCGACTTCACGCACACCACCGTCAGCGTCTGCCTCGCCAACGCGATCGGTGAGGTCGTCGCCGTCGGCACCGCCGAGTACGAGGCGCCGACCGGCTGGGAGGAGCGCGTGCACCGCGGCGCCGACCTGGTGCGCTCGCTCTGCGAGCAGGAGGGGCTGCGGCTCGGCCCGCTCGCCGGGGTCGCCATCGGCCTGCCCGGCCCGAACTCGGCGACCTGGGACGGCTTCCCGCGCGGGACGACTGCGCCGGAGCCCTTCCCGATGGTCCGCGCCCGCATCCGCGAGGTGTTCGGCGAGGAGTTCGACGCGCCCGTCACCGTCGACCACCACATCCGCTATGCGGCGCTGCAGGAGGCCGCGGCGGCGGACGCCCTCGACCGCGGCCTCATCTACCTGCGGCTGTCGATCGGTGCGGGCGGCGGCGTCCTCGCCGGCTCCGAGACCCTGCTGGGGGCGCACCTGCTCGCCGGGGAGATCGGGCACATGACCGTCGACCGCAGCGAGCAGGCGCTCGCCTGCCGCTGCGGGCGCCGCGGCTGCCTCGAGACCGTCGCCTCCATGGGCGCCGTCCTCGCCCGGTGGCGGGCCGCGACCGGCGGGAACCCGGACTGGGCCTCCCTCGAGGCCGCGGTCGAGGCCCGGGACCCCGACGCCATGGCGATCCTCGAGGACACGGCCCGCATCGTCGGCCGCGTGATCGGGGCGTCCGTGCTGGTCACCGACCCGGGGCAGGTGGTCGTCGCGGGCGAGGTCGGGGCGCTGCTCGTGCCCGTCCTCGACGTGCTGCGCGAGGAGATCGCCGCCGAGTCCCTGACCGGCGCCCAGCTGCCGGTCCGCATCGTCACCGTCGACGTCACCCGCGGAGCCCGCGGGGCCGTCACCGCCCTCCGCGCCGCGGAGGGTCTGCCCGCCGCGCGGTCCTGCGGCGTCGCCCGGCCCTCGTCCCCGTCCTCGCCGTCGTCGTCGTCGGCGCTCGCATCGTCGTCGTCGCTCGCATCGTCGCGAGGAACGTCGCCGGCAACGTCGCCGGCAATGTCGCCGGCAATGTCGCGGGCGCCGGCTGCACCCCTCGGGTCCCTCGCGCTCCGCAGGCCCATCACGTCCCTCACCCCGCTCACCGACTCCCAGGGAGCCCACCATGTCCGCTGACCCGAGCACCGCGGCGATATCGCCGCGCACCATCGGCCCGTCCGGCCCGTCCGGCCTTGCCAGCACCTCCGGCTCGTCCGGCCCCGCCAGCACCGCCGCAGCCGCCGTCGGCTCCTCCTCCGCATCCGCCGTCGGCTCCTCCTCCGGCTCCGCCGCCCCGCGCCGGGCCGCTCGCCGCTCCGCCTCTGGGCGCAGCACGCTCGTGCTGGTCCTGAACGTGGTGACGATCGTCCTCGGCCTGGCAGTCTGGTGGCTGCTGTCCCTCACGGGCCTGCAGATCCCGAGCCCCTTCGAGGTCCTCGCGGCCGGTGTCGAGCTCGCGCGGAAGGGGGTCCTGCTCGAGGACGTCGTCGCCTCGCTGCGGCGCGTGCTGATCGGCTTCGTGCTCGGCTCGGCGCTCGCGATCCCCGTCGGCTTCCTGATGGGCTGGTACAGCTGGGCCCGGGGCCTGCTGGAGCCGTGGGTGCAGTTCTTCCGGACGATCCCGCCGCTGGCGATCATCCCGCTGGCGATCGTGCTCATGGGCATCGGCGAGCAGCCGAAGATCTTCGTGATCTTCCTGGGGGCGTTCCTCTCCTGCGTGATCTCGACCTTCCAGGGCGTCGTCCAGGTCGACCGCACCCTCATCAACGCCGCCCGCGTGCTCGGCGCGAAGGACGCGACGATCTTCGCCCGCGTCGTCGTGCCCGCCTCGACGCCGTTCATCCTCGTGGGCATGCGCGTCGGACTCGGCGCCGCCTGGGCGACCGTGGTCGCCGCCGAGCTGATCGCCGCCCAGCAGGGCCTCGGCTACCGGATGCAGCAGGCGCAGATCTACTACGACCTCCCGACGATCTTCGTGGGGATCCTCATCATCGGCATCTTCGGCCTGGTCATGGACCGGACCCTGCTGGTGATCGAGAAGCGCCTGACGTCATGGCAGGAGCGGCGCTGAGGCGCCCGCGGAACGCGGCGAGCGAAGAGCGAAGAGCGAAGAGCGCAGAGCGGAGAGCACCGATGAGCATCACCGAACGCAAGATCCAGGTCCAGAACATCAGCAAGGTCTTCCCCGGGAGCGGGGGCGAGGAGTTCGTCGCCCTCGGCGGCGTCAGCCTCGATGTCGGCGAGAACGAGTTCATCACCGTCGTCGGCCCCTCCGGGTGCGGCAAGTCGACGCTGATGAACATCCTCGCCGGACTCGAGGAGCCGACGGGCGGCGTCGCCCTCGTCGACGGCATCGAGGTCGACGGCCCCAGCCCCGAGCGCGGCGTCATCTTCCAGCAGTACGCGCTGTTCCCCTGGCTGACCGTCCGCCAGAACGTCGAGTTCGGCCTCAAGAACGCGAAGGTCTCCGGCACCGAGCGCCGCAAGCGCGCGCAGCACTTCATCGACATGGTCGGCCTGAGCGACTTCGCCGACGCCCTGCCGAAGACCCTCTCGGGCGGCATGAAGCAGCGCTGCGCGATCGCCCGCGCCTACGCCATGGACCCCTCGATCCTCCTCATGGACGAGCCCTTCGACGCCCTCGACGCCCTCACCCGCGTGCGCATGCAGGGGCACCTGCTGCAGACGTGGGAGCAGGACAAGCGCACGATCGTGTTCATCACCCACGACGTCGACGAGGCCGCCTTCCTCGCCAGCCGCGTCGTCGTGATGGCCGCGAAGCCCGGCCGCATCCACCGGATCATCGACGTGGACCTGCCCTACCCGCGCACCGAGGACATCCGCCTCAGCCCGGAGTTCACCCGGATCCGCAACGAGATCTGGACGTCGGTCTACCACCAGTGACCGCGCGGGGCGACCCCGTCGTCGGCCCCGCACCCTCAGCCACCGCGCAGCACCCGCTGCGCGGCCCCCACCGGTCCTGCGGCCCCCTCCACCACCCCGTGAGGGCCTCCCCGCAGGTCCTTCCCGCTTGACCATCCCGAAGGAAGCGAACCCTCATGAGCATCTCCCGTCGTACCCTTCTCGGCGGCCTCGCCGCCGCCCCCGCCCTCACCGCCCTCGCCGCCTGCGGCTCCGACAGCACCGGCGGCTCGGACGGCTCCGACGCTTCCAGCACGGTCGAGGTCACCATCGGCTACATCCCCGAGTACAACGGCGCCAGCCTCTTCGCGATCGCCGAGGACCAGGGCTTCTGGGAGGAGAACGGGGTCGCCGTGACCCTGCAGTCCTTCACCAACGGCCCCCTGCAGGTGCAGGCCCTCGGCACCGGCGACATCGACTTCGGGTACATCGGCCCCGGCGCGATGTGGCTGCCGGCCTCCGGCAAGGCCACGGTCGTCACCATCAACTCCGTCGGCAAGGCCGACCGCGTGATCGCCCAGAGCGGCATCACCTCCATCGAGGACCTCAAGGGCAAGACCGTCGGCGTCCCCGAGGGCACCTCCGGCGACATGATCCTGCAGCTCGCCCTGAAGCAGGCCGGCATGAGCATCGACGACGTCGAGCGGGTCGCCATGGATCCGACGACGGTGGTCTCCGCCTTCGCCTCCGGCCAGATCGACGCCGCCGGCATCTGGTACCCGCTGATCGACACGATCGCCGAGCAGGTCCCCGACCTCGTCGAGCTCGCCGAGAACGCCGACTTCGCCGACGTCATGCAGTTCCCCAACGCGATCGTCTCCTCGACGACCTTCCCGACCGAGAACGAGGACGCGACCCTGAAGGTGCTGACGGCCCTGCGCGCCGCCATGGACTTCCGCGCCGCGGACCAGGACGCCGCCGTGGAGATCACCGCCGCGTTCACCGACGGCGATGCGGAGGCGATGGCGTCCGACGCGCAGTACGCCGACTACCCGTCGTCGGCCGACGTCGACGCGCTCATCGCCGACGGCACCCTCGAGACCTGGCTGCAGTCGATGAACGACTTCTTCGCCGAGAACGGGAAGATCGAGGGCGACCCGGTCGCGCCCGCCGACTACCTCACCTCCGAGCTGTTCACCCGGGCCGGGGAATGAGCGCCGTGCCCGACGCCCGTCGGCCGAACATCGTGCTGGTCCTGTCCGACGACCATGCCGCCCACTCGATCTCCGCGTACGGAAGCCGCGTCAACCGGACCCCGCACCTGGACCGGATCGCCGACGAGGGCGTGCGGATGGACGCCGTGTACTGCACGAACGCGATCTGCACGCCGTCGCGCGCGTCGATCCTCACCGGCACCTACAGCCACGTCAACCGCGCCCCCTCGATCTACTCGCAGTTCGATCACCGGGTGCGGACCTTCCCGCAGGTCCTGCAGGAGCACGGCTACCGGACCGCGCTCTACGGGAAATGGCATCTGGGGCAGAAGCCCCAGTCCCTCCCGCGAGGCTTCGACGACTGGCGGATCTTCCCCGACCAGGGCGAATACTGGGATCCGACGATGATCGGGCCCGACGGCGAGGAGACCGTCGAGGGCTACGCCACCGACATCGTCACCGCGCAGAGCCTCGGCTTCCTGCGGCGACGGGACCCGGAGCAGCCGTTCTGCCTGCTGGTCCACCACAAGGCCCCGCACCGTCCCTGGATCCCGCACCCCCGCTACGAGGGCCTCCACGAGGCCGGCACCATCCCGGAGCCGGACACGATCGAGGACGACCATGCGACGCGTGCGCAGGTCATCCGTGAGACCCGCATGGCGCTGGACGACCTCACCCTCACCGACGTCAAGGAGGAGGTCCCTGCGGAGCTCCGCGGGGAGGACCGCGCCCGCGAGCGCGCCTCCTGGAAGTACCAGCGGTACATGCGCGACTACCTGCGCTGCGTGCAGGCGGTCGACGACTCCGTCGGCGAGCTGCTCGACGCCCTCGAGCAGGAGGGGCTCGCGGACGACACGATCGTCCTGTACTCCTCCGACCAGGGCTTCTTCCTCGGCGACCACGGCTGGTTCGACAAGCGCCTGATGCTCGACGAATCCCTGACGATGCCGCTGCTGATCCGCTGGCCCGGACGCATCCCCGCCGGCTCCCGCGTCGACGACATGATCACGAACGTCGACTTCGCGGCCACCCTCCTGGAGGCCTGCGGCATCCCCGCCGACGAGCTCCCGGACCAGCAGGGCCGCTCCTTCCTCCCGCAGCTGCGCGGAGAGGCCGTCGAGGACTGGCGGCAGTCCGTCTACTACCGCTACTGGGAGCACGACGACCCCGAGCACCATGCGCCCGCCCACTACGGCGTCCGGACGAAGGAGCTCAAGCTCATCCACTACTACAACGACGGGCTCGGCACACCCGGCTCCTCCGACCGGATCATGCCCGAGGAGGACGAGCTCTACGACCTCGTCGCCGACCCGCAGGAGATGGTCAACGTCGCAGGCGACCCCGCCTACGCGGAGGCCCTCGGGCACATGCAGGACCTGCTCGCCCACCTGCAGGCCGAGTACCGCGACGAGCCGTACCGGGGCCCCGGCACCCCCCGGCTGGAGTGGCCGACCTGAGCGCCGGCCGACGCCGGCCGCGATGCGCCGGCGCGGCCGGCTTCGATGCGGCCGACGCCGGGCGGTCGGCGCCGGGCGGCCGGTGCCGGGGTCAGCGGCCCTGGCGCCGGTACTCCCGCGGGCTCATCCCGCAGGCCGCGGTCATGTGCTGGTAGAAGCTGCTGAGGGAGCCGAACCCGCTGGTCGCGGCGATCTCCGCGGTCGTGAGGGAGGTCGTCAGCAGCAGCCGCTGAGCGTCGGCGACCCGGCACATCGTCACGTACTGCCCGAGCGTCACGCCCACGGTCCGACGGAACACGGTCATCGCATGCGAGGGCGTCAGGTGGACGGCGGCGGCGATGTCGGCGACGGCGATCGGGTCGCGATGGCGGTCCATCACGAACCGGGCCATGGCGCCCACCTGCTGGAGCCGCCCGTCCGTCGTCGTGCCGGCGCCGCTCGTCGGGTTCGGGCCCGGGCCGGCCCCGGCCGTCGGGCCCGAGCCCGCGCCGGGCGTCGGGCCCGGGCCGGCCCCGACCGTCGCGCCCGGGCCCGGGCCGGCCCCGACCGTCGCGCCCGGGCCCGTGCCGCTCGTCGGACCGGGCGGTCGGGGGCCGGCGCGGAGGATCCGCCGCAGGGTCGCCTGGATCTCCAGCAGGGCGATCCGCTCGCCCTCCGCGGTGATCTCGCGGCTCCAGTCCTCCGCCAGCAGCGCCGTCCGCGCGGCGAGCTCCGGGGCATGCACGACCAGCGGCGATGCCCGCAGCAGGGGAGCGGTGTCCGCCTCCGGCAGACCCCAGCCGAGCACGGTCGCGAAGGGCACGTGCACCCAGCACGCGTCCCCCGGCTGCGAGTCGACCAGGCCGTGCGGCTGCGCCGCCCAGAACACGGCGATCTCGCCCTCGCGCACGACCAGCGGACGCCCCGCGAACAGGTAGCGCAGCTCCCCGTGCAGGACCGCGTTGATCTCCACGTCGTCGTGCCGGTGCATCGTCTCCATATGCGGCGGTGCGCCGCGCCGCGCCCACAGGCCGGGCCCCTCGGTCGCGATGTCGGCCGACGATGCGAAATCGGCTGACGATGCGATGTCGGCCGGCGGCCGGGCGCTCGGCCGCGAACGCTGATCCGGCGGAGTCGTCATCGCGCCAGCCTAGGCCGTCGGCCCGGCCCGGGGCCCGCCGTCGGCCCACCCCGGAGCCCGCCGTCGGCCCGGCCTGGGGCCCGCCGTCGGCCCGCGCGCGGTTCCCGCGCAGACCGCAGGATCCTGGAACCCTTGCGCAGGATCCCGGGAGACCTCCGGCATGCTGCGGCCCTAGCGTGGAGGTATGACGACGACGTTCATCCCGCAGCCCACCATCACGATCATCGGAGCCGGCGGCTTCGTGTTCCCCTTCCGCCTCATCGGCGACATCCTCAGCTTCCCCGCCCTGCGCGACTCCACGCTGCGCCTCATGGACGTGCGGCCCGACAAGCTCGGCCCCGTCGCTGCGGCAGCCCGCGCGCTGGTCGCCCACCACGGCTTCCCGACCCGCATCGAGGAGACGACCGATCGTCGGGCCGCGCTCGACGGCGCCGACATCGTCATCATCACCTTCCAGGTCGGCGGCATCGAGTCCTACCGCCACGACGTCGAGATCCCCCGGAAGCACGGCATCGACCAGACCGTCGGCGACACCGTCGGCCCCGGCGGCGTGTTCCGCTTCCTGCGCTCGGTCCCCGCCTACGACGAGATCGCCGCCGACGCCCTCGAGGTCTGCCCCGACGCCACCTTCATCAACTACGCGAACCCCATGGCGATGGCCACCGCCTACCTCAACGCCAAGGGCCTGCGCACCGTGGGCCTCTGCCACAGCGTCCAGGGCACCACCCGCATGCTCGCCCGCACCCTCGACGTCCCCTACGAGGAGGTCTCCTACCGCTGCGCGGGCATCAACCACCAGGCGTGGATCCTCGAGTTCCAGCGCGGCCAGGAGGACCTGTATCCGCAGGTCCGCGAGGTCATGGCGCGGAAGCATCGGCGCGGCACCGGCGCCGACGGGCTCGCCGGCGACGACGGCGACCACTCGGAGGCCGCCGAGGAGGCCAGCGTCTACGAGGGCGGCAACGAGCAGGTCCGCACCGCGATCATGAACGCCTTCGGCTACTTCCAGACCGAGTCGAGCCACCACGCCTCGGAGTACCTGCCGTACTTCCGCAAGACCCCGGAGATGGTCGAGGAGTACATCCCCGAGCGCTGGGACTACTTCGAGATCTGCGCCGCCCACGACGACCAGGGCGACATCGACGAGCAGCTCGAGCGCCTCAAGGCGGAGCTCGCCCCGAGCGTCGAATACGGCGCGCAGATCGCGAACTCGCTGGTCACCGGGGTACCGAGCGTCGTGCACGGGAACGTCCCCAACGACGGCGCGCTCATCGCGAACCTCCCCGCGGACGCCTGCGTCGAGGTGCCCTGCCTGGTCGACGCCCGCGGCGTCCAGCCCACCGCGATCGGCGAGCTCCCGCCGCAGCTCGCGGCGCTGAACCGCACCAACGTGAACGTCCAGACCCTCGCGGTGCGGGCCGCGCTGACCGGCGAGCTCGAGCACGTCCACCACGCCGTCGCCCTCGACCCGCTCACGGCCGCGCAGATCACCCTCGAAGAGGCGCGCACGATGACCGACGAGCTCCTCGCCGCGCACGCCGACCGCCTGCCCGAGCGCCTGCGGGGCTGACCTGAGCGGGTGCGGAGCTGAGACCGGGCCTGGCCGCGCCTGGCCTGGCCGGGCCCGGCGGGTGGGGCGAAAAGGACGCATGGGGAGTTCTCCCCATCGCGCTCCGGCGGGGACATCCGTAGATTCGCGGTGTCGGGTGCGGGCATCGGCGAGGGGGCTCGCCGAGGGGCCGGAGTCGGTCGGCCGGGGGGCCGGCCGGCATCGGGATCGCATCGGGACGAGGCCGTCGGCGTCGGGGGATCCGCGCAGACGCCCGCCCGATGCTCATCCGGGTCCCGCATCGGCGCCGGCCGCTCTGGGGAGCGGCCCGCCGATGTCATGCCCGCCCCGGCATCGATCCTGCCTGGGCGTCCCGGTATCGACCCTGCCTCGGCATCGACCCTGCCTCGGGCGCCGCCGCTGCCCCGTGCGCCGCCGCTGCCCCGTGCGCCTGGACGTGGGCCCGGGCGTGGGTGTCACGGCCCTGGCGTGGGCCCCGCCCTGACGTCAACCCGCCGCCCTGTCGGCCAGTGCCATCAGTGCGGCATGGATGGATGCAGTCCCGGGTGGACCCTCGTCCGTGCGGGGAGGCGCGATCAGCCCTGGCGACCCTTGAAGCGGGGGTTGAGCTTGTTGATGACGTAGACCCGGCCGCGGCGGCGCACCACCTGGGCTCCGGGCTGGTTCTTGAGCGACCTGAGCGAGTTGCGGACCTTCATGAGATCTCCTAAGTGAGAATGATTATCAGGAAGGAGCATAGCGGAAGCCGAGGGGCTGGGGTGCAACGGGCGGATGCAGGGGGCGTGATCGCGCTCGACGAGGTCGCGCTCGACGGGGTGCGGGGGGATGAGGGGAGGGGTGGAGGGACGGGACGAATACGCGCACGTGATCGCATATCGCAATCACGTGCGCGTATTCGTCCCGTGCCCCTGGTGCCCTCGCCCTCGCCCCGGTCCGGCGCCTTGCTCGAGCCCGGTGCCCAGCCCCGTCCAGCCCCGTCCAGCCCCGTCCAGCCCCGCCCAGCCCTGCTTAGTCCTCGGCCGTCCAGGTGGCGGCCGCGCGCCCGGCCCAGGTGCTCAGCTCCTCGAGCGTCCGGGCGAGCTCGGGCGGGGAGATCACCTCGATGGGCTCGCCGAGCAGCGCCAGTCGCATCGCCACCCACCCCAGGTCCCCGCCCATCCGCAGGATGCAAGCCCCGGGGTCGGCCCCGCCGTCGCCAGCCCGGCCATCGCCTGCCCCGCCGTCGCCAGCCCGGCCGCCGCCTACCCCGCCACCCGCCCCGCCAGCCCGGCCGTCGTCGGGCATGACCTCCGCCGTGCGGGCGGGAAGGAGCGGGGCGATCTCCTCGGCGGGCCGACGGATCCGCACCACCGCCTCGTGCTCATAGGGGGCGACGGTGACCGAGCGCCGCACCGTCGCCTCGACGTCGGGCGTCGGGCGCGGGGTGAAGCTGAAGGTGCTCACGGCGACCTCGTGCATGCGGTCCAGGCGGAACGTGCGCCAGTCCTCGCGGTCCAGGTCCCAGGCGAACAGGTACCAGTGGGACTCGATGGCCAGCATCCGGTACGGCTCGAGGCGGCGCTCGCCGCGCTGGCCGTCGCCCTTCTCGTAGTCCACGCGCACCCGCACGCGGTCGCGGACGGCCGCGGCGAGGGCCATCAGCACCTCCGGTCGGGCCGACGGCGCCCGTCGGGAGATCACCGATACCGCGTCGCTGAGCGCCGAGACCTCGGCGCGGACCGTCGGCGGGAGGATCCGGTCGAGCGCGGCCAGGGCCCGCAGCGCCTCCTCGTCGAGCCCTTCGATGCCGGAGCGCGTGGCGAGCCGGAGCCCGACGGCGACCGCCACGGCCTCCTGCTCCCCGAGCAGCAGCGGCGGCAGCTCGCGCCCCGCGCCCAGCTGGTAGCCGCCGCCGTGGCCGGCGGAGGTGAGGACCGGATAGCCCATCTCGCGCAGCCGGTCGATGTCCCGTCGGACCGTGCGGGTCGTGACGTCGAGCTCGCGCGCGAGCTCCGGTCCCGTCCAGACGGTGCGGGACTGCAGCATCGCGAGCAGCCGCAGCGCCCGCTTCGTCACCTCGCTCATACGCCCAGTGTCCTCCGCTCGGCGGACAGGACCTGTCCGTGGGGTCGATGGGCGGGCTGGGCCCGACGGGCGTGCCGGGCCGACGGGCGTGCGGACGCCTCTGTCGACGAGCAGATCAGGGGCGGCTGGGGTCCATCGAGCTCTTCAGCGCGAGCACGGCGGCGCCGACCGCCGCCGGATGCGGCTGGACCTGCGAGACCCCGAGCGCGGTCGTGGGGCCGGGTGCGCCGGGGGCGCCGATGCGTCGTCCGACGACGCGGTGGGCGAGCACGGGGGCGGCCTGGATGCCCGCCCCGCTGAGGGTCACCGAGTCGACGCCCAGCGCGCTCGTGACGGTGCTCAGCACCTGTGCGATCGCCCCCATCGCGTCCTCGAGGATGGCGCGGGCGGGCTGGTCGCCGCGGTTGGCGGCGAGGGAGATGAGCACGAGGTCGCCGGTGACGGACTCGGGGGTGAGCGCGAGGCCGAGCGTCGCGACGAGCTCGGGGGAGTCGGCGGCGGCGTCCACGATCGCGCGCGGGGAGGCGTAGAGGGTGAGGCATCCGCGCTGGCCGCAGGCGCAGACGGGGCCGGTCGGGTCGACGCACGCATGGTCGAGGGTCGCGCCCGGGGCGGCGCCGAGGGGGGATCCGTCCACGAGCAGGGCGAGGGAGAGGCCCGCGTCCATGTGCAGCGTGGCGCTGAGCCCGGTCTCCGGCTGCTCGCCGCTCCAGAAGCTCCCGAGCGCGGCGCACACGGGCGTGCTCGCGCTGACCACGGGGATGCCCAGGTCCTCGCGCATCGCCGCGAGCAGGCGCGCGGTCAGGGGCAGGCGCTCGTCGGCCCCCGCGTCCCCCGCCTCCGCGCGCCCGGCCTCCGCGCTCCCGGCCTCCGTCTGCCCGGCCTCCGCCTGCCCGGCCCCCGCGTCCCCGGTCTCCGTCGGGCCGGCGGCGAGGCCGATGCCGGTCGTCGAGCTGGCGAGGTCCTCGGAGGGGGTCATCATCTGCAGGGCGCGGCGGACCGCTGCGAGCAGCTCCTCGACCGTCGGGTGGGGAGGCAGCGGGAGCACCGCGCGCGAGCGCAGCGCGCCGGTCATGTCGACCGCGACCATCGAGAGCCGGCCGGCGTCGATCGTGCAGCCGGCCGCCCAGCGGGCGCCGTCGTTCAGTCGCAGCAGCGAGGCGCGCTTGCCGCCGTTGGAGCGGGCGTATCCGCTCTCCACCAGCAGTCCTGCCGCCATGAGGCGCTTGACCGCATAGGTCACGGTCGCCGGGGTGACGCCGAGCTCGCGGGCGAGCTCGACGCGGGTGGTCTCGGTGCGTCGTCGCACCGTCTCGAGGATCGCGGCGTCCGTCGCCGACGCCCTCCGGTCGCCGCTGACCGTCATGCATGCCTCCGATGTCGTGACCATGTCGTGACGGGGCGACGGTGTCGACCCCCTTGACGGATTCTGCTCCGATCGCCACGATACAGGTACTTCATTAAATGAATGAAGTAAGAATGGTGACGACAGCACGTGACGCCATCGCGGGATGACAGCACCTGACGTCACCACGTGACCCAGCACGTGACCTCTGCAGGGTTCCCCCGCCGGGAGATCGCCTGCACTGCGACGACGCAGACACGAAGCGCAGCGGAGCGCTGACAAGGAGAGCAAAGATGCACCTCAGCCGCCGGGATTTCTACAAGCTGACCGCGGTCAGCGCCGCCCCCATCGCCCTCGCCGCCTGCGGCCAGGCCTCGAACCTCGACACCGGCACCGATGAGGACGGGACCTCGCTGCCGATCGCGACGACCTTCACCGGCAACGGCGAGTTCACGCGGAACTTCAACCCCCATTCGCCCTCGGTGATCTCGCTGGTCCAGGGCGTGCTGTACGAGTCGCTGTTCTACATCGACCCCCTCAAGGCCATCGACCAGGAGCCCGTGCCGCTGCTCGGCGAGTCCTACGAGTGGAACGAGGACGGCACGCAGCTGACCGTCACCATCCGCCAGGGCGTGACCTGGCACGACGGCGAGGACTTCACCGCCGACGACGTGGCCTTCACCTTCAACCGGATCAAGGACACCGAGGCCCTGAACGCCTCCGGCACTGCGCCGTCGGCCGAGGTCACCGGTGACAGCACCGTCGTGATCACCTACCAGGAGCCCTCCTTCACGGAGGCCGCCAACGCCCTCGGCCTGACCTGGATCATCCCCGAGCACCTGTTCTCCGACGTCGACGACCTCGCGACCTACGCGAACGAGGAGCCCGTCGGCACCGGCGCCTTCAAGTTCTCCGACTACACCAACGAGTCGTACCTCTACACGAACAACGAGAGCTACTGGGAGTCGGGCGTGCCCGCCATCGGCGGCGTGCGCTGCATCGCGCTGTCCGGCAACCAGGCCGCGACCGACAAGTGGCTGGCCGGCGAGGTCGACTACATGTCCACCTCGATCCCCGACCTCGACACGCATGTCGCCGCCGACGCGGACCTCAGCTACACCAACACCGGCATCTCGCAGTGCTGCCTGATGGCCGCCTCGAACACCGAGCTCGGCTGCGAGGGTCCGCAGACCGACGTCGCCGTCCGCCAGGCGCTCTACTACGGCATGGACCGCGAGCAGCTCTCCAAGCTGGCCTTCTACGACCTCGGCACCGACATCTCGCCCTCGTTCGCGCTGCCCGAGCGCGACAAGGACTTCATCGATCCGTCGATCGAGAACGCCCCCTGGAACGCCGACGTCGACAAGGCCACCGGCATCCTCGAGGACGCGGGCTACGCGCTCGGCGACGACGGCGTGTACGCGAAGGACGGCGTGCGCGTGTCGATGACCGTCTCCTGCCCGACCGGCTGGTCCGACTACGTGACCGCCCTGGACACGCTCGCCGAGCAGTACAAGAGCGTCGGCATCGAGCTGATCCCCCAGCAGGTCTCCGTCAACGAGTGGAACGACGCGAAGGCCAAGGGCACCTACCAGCTCATCATCGACGCCGTCGGCCAGGGCTCCGCCCCGGACCCGTACTACCCGTACATGAACACCTTCTCGACGGACAACACGCTGCCCGTCGGCGAGAACGGCAACCCCTACGGCAACGTCACCCGCTTCTCCGACCCCGAGGTCGACGAGGCGCTGACGACGGCCGCCGGCACCAACGACATCGAGGTCAAGAAGCAGGCCTACTACACGATCCAGAAGAAGCTGTCGGAGAACCTCCCGGCGATCCCCGTGCTCATCGGCTCGAGCCTGACCGAGTACAACAGCTCCCGCATCACGGGCTGGCCCACGCAGGACGACCTGTACGTCTACCCGATGTCCTGGTCCGCGCCGTCGAACGCGCAGGTGCTGAAGGCCGTCGTCCCCGCGGAGTGAGCGCGAGCGCCGTCGTCGGGCCCCACCGGGTCCGACGGCGGCGCGCGCCCTGTTCCCGACCGCTCCACGGAAGGATGCGATCCACGTGCATCTGCTGAGAAAGCTCGGCTTCTACCTCGTGGCCTTCTGGGCCGCCATCACCCTGAACTTCCTGATCCCGCGGGCCCTGCCCGGCAGCCCCGTCGACGCGGTGCTCGCGAAGCTCGCGCTGCGCGGACCCGTCACCGCGGACACCCGACGGGCCATCGAGGTCATGCTCGGCGCCGACGACGCGAGCCCCATCTGGGTCCAGTACATCGACTACCTCAAGGGCCTGTTCCAGGGCGACCTGGGCGTCTCGGTGACGTACTTCCCGACGCCCGTCACGGACATCATCTCGTCCTCCCTGCCGTGGACGCTCGTGCTGGTCGGCATGGCCACCACGATCACCTTCCTGCTGGGCATCACGCTGGGGACCGTCGCCGGCTGGAAGCGCGGCAGCTGGCTGGACTCGCTCATCCCGTCCACCACGATCCTGCAGGCCGTGCCCTACTTCTGGCTTGCGCTGCTGTTCGTGTACGTGCTCTCGGTGAACCTCGGCTGGTTCCCGGTCTCGGGCGGCTACGACGTGACGCTGGTGCGCCCCGCCGTCGACTACCCGTTCATCTCGAACGCGATCTACCACGGCTTCCTGCCGGCGCTGACGATCGTGATCTCCTCGCTCGGCGGCTGGCTGCTGGGCATGCGCAACATGATGGTCTCGACCCTCAGCGAGGACTACATCCTCACCGCCGAGGCCAAGGGCCTGTCCCCGCGGCGCGTGATGTTCATGTACGCGGCGCGCAACGCGGTGCTGCCGTCGGTGTCGGGCTTCGCGATCTCCCTCGGCTTCGTGGTCTCGGGATCGATCGTCGTGGAGACGGTGTTCTCCTACCCGGGCATCGGCTACACGATGCTCCAGGCCGTGAACAACAACGACTACGCCCTCATGCAGGGCCTGTTCCTGATCATCACGGTGTCCGTCCTCGCGGCGAACCTCGTGGTGGACCTGCTGTACGGCGTGATCGACCCGCGGACCAGGGTCCGGGGCTGAGGAGGCGACATGACCACCATGGAAGAAGAGACCACCGATACCGCCGGCACCTCCGGCGGATCCTCGTCGGCCGACGGCGCTCCCGCGTCGGGCGCGACGAAGCCCGCCGGCCCGACCGGCGGCTCGACCGGCGGCCCGACCGCCGCGCAGCGGCGCCGCGCCGCCTGGAAGCGCAACCTCACGCCCTCGCTGCTCGTCGGCGGCGGGATCGTGATCGCGATCGTGCTGTTCGGCCTCATCGCCCCGTTCTTCGTCCAGGACCCCCTGGCGATCTCGAACGACGGCATGCAGGGGCCGCGCGCCGGCCACCTCCTCGGCAGCACCCAGACCGGCCAGGACGTGCTCGCGCAGCTCGCCTATGCGACCCGCGGCTCGCTGACCGTCGGCGTCATCGTCGCGGCGCTCGCGCTGTTCCTCTCGGCCTTCTTCGGCATCCTCGGCGGCTATCTCGGCGGCTGGCTCGACGAGCTGTTCTCGCTGTTCACGAACGTCGTGCTGATCCTCCCGGGCCTGCCCCTGATGATCGTCATCGGCTCCTACGTGCAGCAGCGCGGCCTGCTGCTGATCGCGATCATCCTCGCGATCACCTCGTGGGCGGCCTCGGCGCGCGTGCTGCGCTCGCAGACCCTGTCGATCCGCACCCGCGACTACGTCTACGCGGCCCGCATCGCGGGCGAGAAGCCGTGGCGCATCATCTCCGTGGAGATCCTCCCGAACCTGCTGCCGGTCATGTCCTCCGGCTTCGTGTTCGCGCTGATCACCGCGATCCTCGGCGAGGCGGGCCTGAGCTTCATCGGCCTCGGCGTCGTCGGCACCCAGACCTGGGGCTCGATGCTGTTCTACGCGCAGAACGCGCAGGCGCTGACCCTGGGCGCCTGGTGGTGGTTCGTCCCGCCGGGCCTGATGATCGCCCTGCTGGGCGGCGGCCTGTCGCTCATCAACTTCTCGATCGACGGCATCATCAACCCCCGCCTGCGCAGCGCCCCCAAGGCCGCCAAGCAGGTCCGCCTGGCCGACAAGGCCGCCGAGAAGGAGGAGGCGCACGCATGAGCAGCTCCATGGCAGAACCCGCCGTCCCCGCCGACATCGCCGGCGCCGCCGCCACCGATGCCGTGTCCGCGGAGGAGCTCGCGGTCGAGGCCTCCGAGGCCCTCGCCGCGATCCACGACACCCTCGAGCAGGACCGCGCCGGCGCGGGCGCCTCGCCCGTGCTCGACGAGCCCGTCCTCACGGTGACCGACCTGAACATCGTCTACGAGGTCGAGCATCCCGTGCACGCCGTCCAGGACGCCTCCTTCACGCTGCGCCGCGGGGAGATCCTGGGCCTGGCCGGCGAGTCCGGCTGCGGCAAGACGACCCTCGCCTACGGCCTGAACCAGCTGCATCGCCCGCCGGCGCGGATCACCTCCGGCTCCGTCGTCTTCCACGACCGCGACAGCGGCGAGGACATCGATGTGCTGGGCCTCGAGGGGGAGACGCTGCGCGCCTTCCGCTGGTCGCAGGTCGCGATGGTCTTCCAGGGCGCGATGAACTCCCTGAACCCGGTGCTGAGCGTGCGCACGCAGCTCGGCGACGTGTTCACCACCCATCGCCCGCACATGAGCAAGGAGGAGCGTCTGCACCGCAGCGAGGAGCTCCTCGAGCTCGTCGGCGTGGACCGCTCCCGCATCGGCGCCTTCCCGCACGAGCTCTCCGGCGGCATGCGCCAGAGGGTCATGATCGCCATGGCGCTCGCGCTGGACCCGCAGCTGATGATCATGGACGAGCCCACCACGGCGCTCGACGTCGTGGTCCAGCGGGAGATCCTGCAGGAGGTGCTGCGGCTGCGCCAGGAGCTCGGCTTCGCGGTCGTCTTCATCACCCACGACCTGCCGATGCTGCTGGAGATCTCGGACCGGATCGCCGTGATGCGCGCCGGGAGGATCGTCGAGCTCGACACCGCCGAGAACCTCTACTTCGAACCGAAGGATCCCTACACCCGCAAGCTGCTCGGGTCCTTCCCCTCGCTCACCGGGGAGGCCGGCGACTTCGTGCGCGCCGGCTTCGACGTCGACGCCCAGGACGGGGCGGCGCAGGCCGCCGCCGCGCAGGCCCCGCAGGCCGCCGCCGCGCAGGCCCCGCGGGCCGCCGCAGCACAGGAGGACGAACGATGACCACGCTCAGCGTCAAGGACCTGTGCAAGACGTACACGATCCGCAACGGCCTGAAGTTCACGAAGCTCGAGGCCGTCAAGCAGGTCGACTTCGACCTCGAGCCCGGCAGGACGGTCGCGCTGGTCGGCCAGTCCGGCTCCGGCAAGTCGACGATCGCCAAGCTGCTCTCGCAGCTGGAGCGGCCGACGTCGGGGTCCATCACCCTCGACGGCAAGCCCATCGGCACCCGCGGGAAGGCCCTCGCGCGCTACCGCGACGAGGTGCAGATGGTCTTCCAGGACCCCTTCGCCTCGCTCAACCCCTTCCACAGCATCGGCCACCACATCGAGCGGCCCCTGCTGCTGCACGGCAAGGCCACCCGCAAGGACGTGCGCGAGAAGGTGTGCGCGCTGCTCGAGCGCGTGAACCTCACGCCCGCCGAGGACTACATCGACCGCAAGCCGCACGAGCTCTCCGGCGGCCAGCGCCAGCGCGTGGCGATCGCCCGCGCCCTGGCCCCGGAGCCGAGCGTGCTCGTCGCCGACGAGCCGGTCTCGATGCTCGACGTGTCGATCCGCCTGGGCGTGCTGAACCTGCTGGCCCGTCTGCAGCGCGAGGAGAACCTCGCGATGCTCTACATCACCCACGACCTCGCGACCGCCCGCCACTTCTCCGACGAGATCCTCGTGATGTACAAGGGCGAGGTCGTCGAGCGCGGCGACGCCGACGAGGTCATCCTCAACCCGCAGGCGGAGTTCACCCGGAAGCTCCTGGTGGCCGCCCCCGAACCCGGGAACAACCCGCGCTTCCTCGCCGAGGCCCGCCGGCGCGGGGTCCCGATGCCCGACCACCTCGCACCCCTGGAGGACTCCCAGTGACCGCCGCCCCCGTCCCCGCCGCCGCCGACGCCGCGTCCGTCCCCGTGGACGCCGACGTCGCCGACGTCGCTGGCGTCGCCGCCGTGCGCCGCACCGCCCTGCACAGCGGCTGGACCGTCTCCGTGACGGACGGCCCCGCGCCCTTCGCCGTCGAGGACGTCCCCGCGACCGTCCCCGGCACGTTCATCCTGGACCTGATGGACGCCGGGCTCGCCGCCGACCCCTATCTCGACCGCAACGAGCACGAGCTCGCCTGGACCGGCGAATGCGACGTCCTCTACCGCACGACCTTCGCGTGGGAGCCCTCGGGCGCCGAGCGCATCGACCTCGTCGCGCGCAGCCTCGACACCGCCGCGACGGTCGTGCTCAACGGCCGACGCATCGCCGAGGTGCAGAACGAGCACCGCTCCTGGCGCTTCGACGTCACCGATCAGCTGGTCGCGGGCGACAACGCGCTCGAGATCCGCTTCGCCTCGCCGCTGCGCACGGCCCGCGAGAACGAGAAGGTCTTCGGCGAGATGCCGAAGATCGGCAACGCCCTGCCCTACAACGCCATCCGCAAGATGGCCTGCAACATGGGCTGGGACTGGGGACCGGTGCTGGTCACGAGCGGGATCGCCGGCCCGATCGGCCTCGAGGAATGGTCGTCGGCCCGGCTCGCGGAGCTGCGCCCGCAGGTGACGGTCGACGGGCTCGACGCCCCCGGGGCCGCCGACGCCGCCGACGCCACCGGTGCGGGTGCTGCGGGGGCGGCGTCCGTCGTCGGCCGCGTGGAGCTCGCCGCCGTCGCCGAGCGCGCGGACCTCCTCGACGACGCCCCGCTCGAGATCGTCGCGACCCTCGCCGACCCGTCGGGCGAGATCGTCGCCGAGACGATCACGAGCGCGGGCGCCGGGGCCGCCGCCAGCGCGACCGGCGCCGCCGGTGCGGGCGGGCCCGACGACCTCGCGCTCTCCCTGGTGATCGACGACCCGCAGCTGTGGTGGCCCCGCGGCTACGGCGAGCAGCCGCTGTACACGGTGCGCGTGATCCTGCGGGACGCCGACGGCGTCGAGCGGGACGTGCGCGAGCATCGCGTCGGCTTCCGCACCGCGGGCGTCGTCGAGGAGCCCGACGAGATCGGCACCGGATTCCAGTTCGTCGTCAACGGCCAGAGCGTGCTGGCCAAGGGGGCCAACTGGATCCCCGACGACTGCTTCCCCGTGCGCCTGACCGACGCGGACTACCGCGCGGCGATCCAGGACGCGGTCGACGCCGACATGAACATCCTGCGGGTCTGGGGCGGCGGCCTCTACGCCGCCGACGTCTTCTACGACCTCTGCGACGAGCTGGGCCTGCTGGTCTGGCAGGACTTCGCGATGGCCTGCGCCGCCTACTCCGAGCTCGAGCCGCTGCGCTCCGAGATCGAGGCCGAGGCCCGCGAGCACATCGTCCGCCTCGCCTGGCATCCGGCGCTCGCGCACTGGAACGGCAGCAACGAGAACGTCGAGGGCTACTACCACTGGGGCTGGAAGGAGACGCTGCCCGAGGGCACCGGCTGGGGCCTGCACTACTACATGGAGCTGCTGCCGGCGCTGCTCGCGGAGCTCGACCCCACCCGCAGCTACACGCCCACGAGCCCCTACTCGCGGCCCCTGCCCGAGGACCCCCGCAACCCCGATCACGGGTCGATCCACAACTGGGTCGCCTGGGCGTCCGACGAGGACAACGACTACGAGCGCTATCGCGACACCATCTCGCGCTTCTCCGCCGAGTTCGGGTATCAGGGCCCGGCGAACTTCGCGACCGTCGCCCGCGCGATCAGCGAGCGCCCGCTCGTCGAGGACTCGCCGACGATGCTCTCGCACCAGAAGGCGATCGACGGCCAGGACAAGCTCGAGCGCGGCTACGCGAAGCACCTGCCGCGCCCCGAGGGCTTCGACGACTTCCACTGCACGACGCAGCTGAACCAGGCTCGCGCGCTGATCTGCGGGATCGGGCACTACCGCTCCCACTGGCCGGTGTGCGGCGGCACGATCGTCTGGCAGCTCAACGACTGCTGGCCCGTGACCAGCTGGGCCGCCGTCGACGGCGACCGGCGCCGCAAGCTGCTCTGGTACGCCCTGCGCCACCTCTACCGGCCGCTGCTGGTGACCGTGCAGCCGCGCCCCGAGGGGCTCGTCGTCAGCCTCGGCAACGACCGTCCCGAGGAGCTCGCCACGACCCTGCGCCTGCGTCGGCAGACCCATGCCGGCGAGGTCCTCGCCGAGACCGCGGTCGACGTCCGCGTCCCCGCCCGCAGCGCCGGGACGATCCCGGTGCCCGCGGAGCTCGCGACCCCGGCCGACGCCGCCTCCGAGGTGCTCGTCGCGACGCTCGACGGCCACGAGGAGCGCACCGTCGAGCCCTTCGCCGAGGACGTCGACTCGGCCCTCCCGGCGGACGCCCTCACCGCCACCGCCCGCGCGGTCGACGGCGGCGTCGAGGTGCACCTGGAGGCCACCGGCACCGTCCGCGACGTGTGCGTGCTGGCCGACAAGGTCGACCCCGACGCGGTCGCCGAGCAGCAGCTCGTGACCCTGCTCGCGGGCGAGAGCGCGACCATCGTGATCCGCACCTCGGCGACCTCGGACCCGGAGCGGTTCGTGGGCGAGGATGTGCTCTACAGCGCGAACGACCTGGTCGCACGAGCCCGTGCCCGCGACGGCGGCGAGGCTCCCGCGGACCGGGGGTGAAGGAGGCGGCCATGGGCACCATCGGCATCACGATCCCTGATTCCGTGTGGTCGGCCCGGGCCGAGCAGTTCTACACCCAGGTCCTGCACGGTCTCGAGGACACCGCCCTCGGCGCGGGCGACGCGGTGCTCAGCCACGTCGCCCGCGACGCCGACGAGGAGATGCGGGCGATCACCCGCTGGGCCGACCGCGGGCTCGTCGACGTCCTGGTCCTGAAGGACCTCCGGGCCGACGACCCCCGCCCCGCGCAGCTCGCCCGCCTCGGCCTGCCGCTCGTCGTCATCGGCGACGTCCGCCAGGAGGCCGTCCTCGACTCCGTCGCGATGGTCGCGGTCGACAACGGCCGCACCATGCGCACCCTCCTGCAGGACCTCCATGACCGCGGCCACCGCGCGATCGCGCACGTCGGCGGACCGCCCGAGCTGCTGCACTCGCGCTGGCGGCAGGAGGCCTACGAGGAGTTCATGCGCGAGCGCGACCTCCCGGTCCGCTCCCTCGCCGGCGACTACGGCTACGCCACGGGCGCCTCCGCGACCCGCGCCCTGCTGGGGCTCGACGCCGAGGGCGCGGCGGGCCGGGCCGGTGCGGCCGACGACGGGTCGCGGCCGACGGTCGTGGTCTACGACAACGACGCGATGGCGATCGGCGGCTGCGCCGAGGTCGTCGCCGCGGGCCTCCGCGTCCCCGACGACGTCTCGATCATCGCCTGGGACGACTCCGCCGCCTGCCAGACCCATGAGCCCCCGCTCGCCGTCATCGACCGCGACCCGCACCGCATCGGCGTCGACGTCGCCCGCGCCGCCGCGGCCCTCCTCGAGGACCCGGCGCGCCCGCTGCGGATCGTGCAGGGGATCCCGGTCCTCGAGCCCCGCGGCACCGTCGTCGCGCCCCGCGAGGACGGTGCGGCGCCCCGCGCGTCGGACGTCGTCGCCCCGGTCTGACCCGCGCCGTCCCGCGCCGTCGGACCCGCCGGAGCCGCGCCGTCGGCTCTGCCCGCACGGCGCTGGAACCCGCGCCGTCGGACCTCCCCGAGGGTCCTGCCTGCCCGGATAGCATGGCGGCATGGCCTCCGTCACATCGCGCTACCGCCAGATCGCCGACGTCCTCGTGCGCAACGGCCTGCCCGTGCTCGCGGGGCAGATCGGGCTGCGCGAGCACATACCGGACGTCCTGCGCCGCCACCGTCCCGCCGAGGATCCCGTGCCGGCGCCGGTGCGCCTGCGGCGCGCGCTCGAGGAGCTCGGGCCGACGTTCGTGAAGCTCGGCCAGATGCTCTCGACCCGCTCCGACCTGCTGCCCGAGGACTGGACGCGGGAGCTCGAGAGCCTGCAGAGCGCGGCCCCCGCGGTCCCCTTCGCGCAGGTCCGCGAGGTGATCGAGCGGGAGCTCGGCGAGCGCGCCCACGAGCTCCTCGACGGGATCGACAGCGAGCCGCTGGCCTCGGCATCCATCGGCCAGGCGCATCGCGCGCGCCTCGCCGACGGCACCGAGGTCGTCGTGAAGGTCCGCAAGCCGGGCGTCGGCGAGGAGGTCATCGCCGACCTCGAGCTGCTGCGCTCGCTGGCCTCCCTCGCCTCCCGCGAATGGGACGTGGCCCGCGACATCGACGTCGAAGCGCTCGTGGCGACCTTCGACCGGACCCTCCGCGCCGAGCTCGACTATCGCGGCGAGGCCGCCAACGCCGAGCGCTTCCGCGAGAACCTCGCCGACGACGCCGCCGTGCGCGTCCCCGCCGTGCATGCCGGGCTGTCGACCGCCGAGGTGCTCGTCGAGGAGGACGTCCACGGCATCCGCATCACCGACGCCGCCGCGCTCGACGCCGCCGGCGTGGACCGGCCCGCGCTGGCCCGCGCCGCCACCCGCACCCTCGTCACGATGGTGCTGGTCGACGGCTTCTTCCATGCGGATCCGCATCCGGGGAACATGTTCGTCGGCGACGACGGCGTCATCGCGCTGATCGACTTCGGCATGGTCGGCCGGCTCGGGCCGACGGCCCGCGAGGACCTCCTGCGCATGCTCATGGCCCTCTCGCACGGCGACGACGAGGCCGCCGTCTCCGCGCTCCTGCACCTCGCGCCCCCGCGCCGGGGCATCGACCGGCGCCGCCTCACCGCCGACGTCGGCGCCCTCATGGAGACCCTCACCCGGGACCCCCTCGCCGAGGTGTCGATGGCCGCGATCGTCGGCCGCATCACCGCTCTCCTGCGCCGTCACCGCCTGCAGCTCCCGCCCGACGTCTCCACCCTGCTGCGGATGCTCGTGCTCACCGAGTCCAGCGCCGTCGCCCTCGACCCCGAGTTCCATCTCTCCGCAGTGCTCGACCAGGTCATCCCCGTGGCGATGATGCAGCTGCTGAGCCCGTCGGCCCTCGCCGGACGCGTCGGCGACGCCGGCCTGCGCGCCCTCCGCCTGGGCACCGAGCTCCCGGGCCGCGCGTCCCGCCTGCTCGACGACTACGAGGCCCGCGGCATCGACGCCCGCCTCCACTCCGAGGACCTCGAGCCCTTCGTCGAGCGGCTCGAGGCGACCGCCGACCGCCTCGTCGTCGGAATGACCATGTCCGCCCTGCTGATCAGCCTCGGCAGCGTGATCGCCGCCCAGCCCGGCCGCGCCAGCGCCCGCGACCCCCTCATGCTCGGCGTCGGGGGAGCGGTCGCCCTCGCCGGCGCCTACCTCGCCGCCGGCGCCGGCCCCGCCCGCCGCGCCGCCCGCATGGTCCGACGAGGCCTCATGAAGCCGTAATCGGGGTGGGGTGGGGTGGGCGCGGGCGGGCGCGTCCGTGGTCGCCCTGTCGTTCTCCCTCCTGGTCCTCCTGGTCCTCCTGGTCTTCCCGTTCCTCTCCGTCCCCTTCCTTCCCGCCCCGAGGAGACTCCCCATGAGCGACACCGCCTCCGCCGAGCTGCTCGCCACGCTCCTGATGTCGATCGCGATCTGCCTGGTCGTGGTGTGCCCCCTGGCCGCGACCGTCCTCGCCGCCCCGTCCGAGCGGCGCCGCTGGGGTGCGACCGCGATCGGCGCCGGAGCGATCGTCGGCGTCGCAGCCGGCCTCGTCGTGGTCCTGTTCGGCGCCGGCTCCGCGCTCTCCGAGCAGCTGCGGGTCTGGACGACGGTCAGCGAGCTCGTCGGCGCGATCCTCGCGATCATCTGCGCGACCCTCCTGCTGCTCCGGCCCCACGGCTCCCTCCTCGGCATCGGCGCGGGCGTCTCCGGCGGACTCTTCCTCGGCTTCGGCATGCCCCTCGCCCCGGCGATCGCCGCCGCCGGCGTCACCTCCGAGCTCGCCTGGATGATGCTCGCAGCGCTCGTCGGCCCCCTGGCCGCCGTGCTCCTCGCCGCTGGCGCCGTCGCCCTCGGCGGCAGCTTCCGGGCCCTCGCGATCGGCATCGCCGCGGCCGCCCTCGTCGCCGGCGTGCTCCTCGCCGTCGCCGACGTCGCCCAGCTGCGCCACCTCCTCTCCGACGCGCCCGCGCTCACGATGCCCCTTGGCGTGCTGGTCATCGCCCAGCCCGTCGTGCTCGTGATTGCCACGATCGTCGGCGCGATCCTCCTGGCCCGCGCCCCGCATCCCGAGGGCGACAGCGAGGACGACGGCGAGGATGACGCGCGCCCCCTCCCCGAGATGCCCGAGGACCCCTTCGCCGCGTGACGGGGGTGGGGCTGACTGCGACGCGGGCGGGGTTCGCGAGGGTGGCTTCGCGGGAGGGGATCCCGCGGGGGCGGCGAGTCCACGGGAGCGGCGAGTGTCCTTCAGCAGTAGCTGAAGCGCTCCATTTCCGGGGGTTTCCGGCCACTCGGCGGGGCGGGCCCCTCGAGGGACTGCTGGGGAGTGCCGGGGACTGCTGGGGAGGGCTGAGGGCTGCGTGGGAAGCGGCGAGTGTCCTTCAGCAGTAGCTGAAGCGCTCCATTTCCGGGGGTTTCCGGCCACTCAGTGGGGGCCTTCTCTTTCGGGGGCAGGGGGAGGGGCGGGGACCCCGCGGGGGCGGGAGTGGCGGGAACCTCGCGGGGGCGGGAGAGGCGGGGACCCCGCGGGGACGGCGAGGGCAGGTGCGGGGGCGAGGTGGCAGGTGCGGGGGCGAGAGGGCAGAGGCGGGGGCGTCGGGGTGTCGGCCTGCGGCGTCGTCCCGTCGGACACAATGGCGGGATGACCACGAGCGCAGCGACCCTCGAGACCGTCCTCGCGCTCCTGCGCACGACGCCGCACACCGAACCGCAGCTCGAGCAGCTCGAGCAGCTCGCGCTCGAGGCCCAGCAGCTCCCGCTCGGCGAGCTGCTCTACCTGGTCGAGACCCGCCCCGCGACCGAGGCGGCGCTCCTGTTCCGCGTGCTCGGCAAGGACGAGGCGCTCGCCGTCTTCGAGGATCTTCCCGCCGATCACCAGGCCGAGCTGATCTCCGCTCTGCGCACCCAGCAGGTCGCCGACATCATCACCGCGCTCGACCCCGACGACCGTGCGTCCCTCTTCGACGAGCTGCCCGCCTCGGTCGCCGAGCGCCTCCTGCACGGGCTGGATGCCGACGAGCGCGCCATGACCACCGCCGTCCTCGGCTACCCGCGCGATGCCATCGGCCGGTACATGTCCCCCGAGGTCGTGCCGCTGACCCCCGACCTCACCGCCGCCGCGGCCCTCGCCCACGTGCGCGAGCATGCCGAGGAGGCGGAGACGATCTACCTCCTGCCCGTCGTGGACGACGGGCGCACGCTGCTGGGCGTCGTCGGCCTGCGCCGTCTGCTGCTCGCCGCTCCCGATGCGCGCGTCGGCGATCTCGCGCACGACGCCGTCCAGGCCCAGGCCACCGAGGACCGCGAGGTCGCGGCCCGACGCTTCTTCGCCGCGAAGCTGCTGGCCATGCCGATCGTCGACGCCGAGGACCGGCTCGTCGGCATCCTCACCGTCGACGACGCCACGGACATCATCGAGAAGGAGAACGCCGAGGACTCCGCCCGCACCTCCGGCTCCGAGCCGCTGCCGCGCGCCTACCTCTCCACGCCGATCCTGCGCGTGGTCCGCAGCCGCATCGTGTGGCTGCTCGTCCTCGCGGTCTCCGCGATCCTCACCGTGCAGGTCCTGGAGATCTTCGAGGACCGTCTCGACCAGGTCGTCATCCTCGCGCTGTTCATCCCGCTGCTGACCGGCACCGGCGGCAACACCGGGAACCAGGCCGCGACCACCGTCACCCGCGCCCTCGCCGTGGGGGAGGTGCGCGTGCGCGACCTGCCGCGAGTGGTCTGGCGCGAGCTGCGGGTGGGCGCGGTGCTCGGCGCCGTGCTCGGATCCCTCGGCTTCGTGGTCGCCGGGCTCGTCTACGGGCTGTCGATCGGGATCGTCATGGGGACGACGCTGCTGTCGATCTGCACCATGGCGGCGATCGTCGGCGGCCTCATGCCGCTCATCGCCAAGCGCGTGGGCGCGGATCCGGCCGTGTTCTCCAATCCCTTCATCTCGACCTTCTGCGACGCGACCGGCCTGATCATCTACTTCACGATCGCGACGGCCGTGCTGGGGCTGTGACGCGGGTGGGCTGTGACGCTGGTGGGCGGTGACCCTGGTGGCCAGTGACCCTGTGGGCCGAGGCGGGGGCGCGTCGACGCTCGGGCGCCCTTCCGAGCCTCGCGATGAAACAGTTTTCATAGCCCCTCGGGCCGACGCACTGAGGGGAGGGGGCTCTGACCTGGAGCGATGCGCGTCGCGCGTCGGGCGTCGCGGTCGATGCACAGCCGTGATTGACATCACGATGAAACGGATGCGCGCTGTGGGCCACCGGCGATGACGCCGGGGATCCACCGGCGATGACGCCGGGGGCGACGACCGGAGACGGGGTGGGCGGCATGCGCAGCACCACGATCCGCGACGTCGCCGCCGCGGCGGAGGTCTCCATCTCGACGGTCTCCCGCGTGATCTCCCATCCCGAGCTCGTCGCCCCGGAGACCCATGCGCGGGTCCTCGCGATCGCCCGGGAGCTCCGGTACGGCCCGGCGCTCCCCGAGCGCACGGGGCGCACGGGAAGCACGGGAAGCACGGGGCGCACCCGGCCGAGCATGCTCGGTCTGGTGGTCCCGGATCTCGAGAACCCGTTCTTCGGCCTGTTCGCCAAGGGGGTGCAGGCCCGCGCGAGGGCGGCCGGGATGCTGGTCGCGGTCAGCGACATCGAGGAGGACGGCATGCTCGAGCGCACGATGCTCGAGTCGATGGCCGACGGGGTGGACGGGCTGATCCTGTGCTCCCCGCGAGGCGACGACGAGAGCATCCTCGCCGCCGCCCGTCGGGTTCCCACCGTCATCGCCAACCGCGAGGTGCCCGGGATCCCGACCGTGATGTTCGACGAGGACCGCGGCATCACGTCCCTGCTGGGCCACCTCCTCGCGCTCGGGCACCGTCGCATCGCCTACGCGGGCGGCCCGTCCCATTCCTGGTCCCATCGACGCCGCGCGAAGGCCGTGCGCCGATTCGCCGAGCGGGAGGCGGGCGTCGAGGTCATCGACCTGGGGTCCTTCCAGCCGTATCTGAGCGGTGGCCAGGGTGCCGCCGATCAGGCGCTGGCCGAGTCCGTCACGGCGATCTTCGCGTTCAACGACCTGCTCGCCCTCGGCATCATCGACCGGCTCGTGCAGCGCGGCGTCCGCGTCCCCGAGGACATGAGCGTCGCGGGCGTCGACAACGTGGCCGCGGCGACCTATGTCCGCCCGCATCTGACCACGGTGGATGTGCCGCGCATCCGCATGGGACGCACCGCCGTCGACCTGCTGCTGACCATCATGCGCGACGGGGCGCCCGCTCTGGCCTCCCCGTCCCCGACTCTGTCCCCGATCCTCCCGGCCGAGCTGATCGTCCGGGACTCCACCGCCGTCGCACCGGCCGCTCCCGGCCGGTGACCCGCCATGCACCGGCCTCGGCCGGTGCCCCCACCCCGCCACATCGCCGTGACGGGGCGACACCAGGAGGAAACCACCATGCGCACGACCTCTCTCCCCACGTTCACCCGCCGCTCCGCGACCGTCGGGCTCCTCGCCGCCGGCACCGCCGTCGGGCTGGCCGCCTGCTCCGCCCCGGACTCGGGTGGCGGCTCCGACGCCACGCCCGCCGAGGATGTCCCCGACACTCCGTCCGAGGCGGTCGAGGTGAACATCTTCGACGTCGCCGGGGCCCAGAAGGAGCTCGGCCCCATGATCGAGAAGTGGGCCGAGGACAACCCCGACATCATCTCCTCGGTGAACTTCGAATCCGGTGATGCCCCGTCCCTGGTCGGCCAGATCAAGCCGCAGGTCGACAGCGGCAGGCTCGAGGTCGACCTGGTGCTGACCTGCAACGACGGGCTCTCCGCCGGCATCGGCTCGGACCTGTGGATCCCGCTGGTCGACACCTACGGCGACCGGCTCGGCAACCAGGCGAACTATCTGGACGCGGCCGCCGCCATGCAGGAGCTCGCCTCCGGCTACGGCGTCGTGCTGTCCTACTACCCCTCCGGGCCGCTCCTGCAGTACAACCCCGAGAAGGTCGACGACGTCCCCACCACGCCGGAGGATCTGCTGGCCTGGGCGGAGGCGCATCCCGGCGAGTTCGGGTATGCGCGCCCGGCGAACTCCGGCCCCGGCCGCACCTTCCTCATGGGCCTGCCGTACATCCTCGGCGACTCCGATCCGAAGGACCCCGAGAACGGGTGGGAGAAGACCTGGGAGTACCTCAAGGAGCTCGGCCAGCACATCGACAACTACCCCAGCGGCACCGGGCAGGTCATCTCCAACATGGCCGACGGCAGCTGGAACATGATCCCGACGACGACCGGCTGGGACATCAACCCGCGCGCCACCGGGCAGCTGCCGGCCGAGTTCGAGGCCGCGGCCTTCGATGAGTTCACCTGGGTCACCGACGCGCACTACGCGGTGATCCCCGTCGGGCAGAGCGCGGACAAGATCTCCGCGCTCCTCAACCTCCTCGACGGCATCCTCGCGCCCGAGTACAACGCGATGGCGTACGACGAGGGGTACTTCTACCCCGGCCCCGCCGTCGAGGGCGCCACGCTCGACCTCGCCCCGGAGTCGAGCCAGCAGGTCGTCGAGGAGTTCGGCCGCGACTGGTACGACGACCTCATCGAGTCGGCGCCGCAGGAGACCCCGCTCGAGCCCGATCTGATGGTGAAGGCCTTCGACATCTGGGACCGCGAGGTCGGGAGCCAGGGCTGAGACGCCGCCGCGACCGGACGAGCATCGCAGGACGAGAGGCATGACCAGATGATCACAACAGCAGAGGGATTCGACCGGATCCGCATCGACAACGTCGGCCGACGGTTCGGCGGCACCGTCGCCCTGCAGGGCTTCGACCTCACGGTCCGGCAGGGGGAGTTCATCGCCCTGCTGGGGCCGTCGGGCTGCGGGAAGTCCACGGCGCTGAACTGCCTGGCGGGGCTGCTGCCCCTGACCGACGGGTCCATCCATGTGGGCGACCAGCGCGTGGACGTGCTGCCGCCGGAGAAGCGCGACTTCGGGATGGTCTTCCAGAACTACGCGCTCTTCCCCCACCTCAGCGTCGAGAAGAACGTCGCCTTCGGGCTGCAGATGCGCGGGGTCCCCCGCAAGGAGGCCGACCGACGGGTCGCGGAGGCGCTGCGCCTGGTCCGCCTCGAGGACCATGCGCGCAAGCTCCCCGGCCAGCTCTCCGGAGGGCAGCAGCAGCGCGTCGCGATCGCCCGTGCGGTGGTGATCGAGCCCCGCGTGGTGCTCATGGACGAGCCGCTGTCGAACCTCGACGCGAAGCTCCGCCTGGAGATGCGCACGGAGATCCGTCGGCTGCACCAGACCCTGGGCCTGACCACCATCTACGTGACCCACGACCAGGAGGAGGCGCTGTCGCTGGCCGACCGCCTGGTGGTGCTGCGCGCCGGTCGCGTCCAACAGATCGGCACCCCGCAGGAGCTCCACGACAACCCCGCGAACTGGCACGTCGCCGACTTCATGGGATACCGCAACCTGCTCGACGTCTCCGTCTCCTCCGCGCCGGACCCGCAGGGGAGGGTGCACATCCGCGGCGACGGCCTCGACCTCGTCGGCACCGCCGCGCACGACCTGGCGGCGGGGGAGGGGGCGCGCCTCGCCGTGCGCCCCTCGGATCTCCTCGTGCAGGGGTCCGCGAGCCCCATCCCGTCGTCGGCCAACCGGATCGAGGCCGAGGTCGAGATCGTCGAGTACCAGGGCCGCGACTATGCGGTCGAGGTGCGCACCGCGGGAGGACGGAGCCTGCACGTCCGCGCCGACCACGCCCCCGAGGTGGGTGCGGCGGTGCTGCTCACCCTCGATCCCGAGCGGGCACTGGTGTACCGCCGGGATCTCGACGGTGCGGCCGGCGGCGGGTCGGCTGGTGGGGTGGCTGGTTCGTCGGCCGGCGGGTCGGCTGGTTCGTCGGCCGACGGCGCGGCCGGCGCGCACGGTCCGGCGGTGTCGGCATGACCGCCGCGACGACAGGAGGCACGAAGCAGGCGCGGGGGACGGCCAGCCTCCGCCACCGGCTGGCCGATCGCGGTGTCGACTCCCAGCTGCTGTTCCTCCTCCCGGCGATCGTGTTCATCCTGGCCCTGTTCGTCTACCCCTTCGCCTACGGCTTCGGGCTCACGCTCCAGCCCACCCAGGACACGATGGACACCTGGGGCGGAGGAGTGCTCGCGAACTACGTCCGCTTCTTCCAGGACGCATTCACCTTCGAATCCGTGTGGCTGACGGCACGCCTCGCGATCCCCGCCGCGCTCATCAACGTCGTCGTCTCGATCCCGCTCGCGATCAAGCTGAAGCAGAGGTTCCGGGGCAAGCAGCTGATCTCCACGCTGCTGGTCCTCCCGATCACCCTCGGCACCGTGCTGACCGCGCAGGGCCTGCTGATCTTCGCCGGACGCCAGGGCTGGCTCAACCAGGCCCTGATGAACATCGGGATCCTCGACCAGCCGCTCTCCCTGGTGCACAACTACATCGGCGTGCTGCTGTCGCTGATCATCTCCGGGTTCCCGTTCGCGTTCCTGCTGATCTCCTCCTATCTCTCCGGGATCGACCCGTCCCTGGACCGTGCGGCGCGCTCGCTCGGGGCGGGATGGGCGCAGCGGTTCGTGCGCATCACCCTGCCGCTGCTCGCACCGGGGCTCGCGACCACGTTCATCCTCACCTTCGTGCTCGCCTTCAGCGTGTTCCCCTCGGCCACCCTCGTCGGCGACCCGAGCGGATCCACGCGCGTGCTCGCCGTCGTCGCCTACCGGTTCTTCGGCGAGCAGTTCGACTATCCGATGGCCTCGACCACGGCCATCATGATGGGCCTCGCCGAACTGATCGTGGTCGCGATCGTCCTGCTGGGACGGTCGTTCCTCTACAAGGGCTCGACCGGAGGCAAGGGCTGATGAGCATGCACGACACCGAGAGCACCCCGCGCGACGGCGCATCCCGCGACGGCGCATCCGCGGCCGACGGCCGTCCGCTCCCCGCACCGGCCGACGCCGCCTCAGCCGGCCGCTCGCGCCGACCGTCGGCCGACCGCTCGCGCCGACCGTCGGCCGACCGCATCTCCGGCGACCGGGCGCTGTCCGCGCAGCCCAGCACCTGGGTGGCCTGGGCAGGGATCGCCGCCTTCCTGATCCTCCTGCTCGGGATCCTGATCAGCGTCGTCATCGACTCCTTCGGCACCGCCTGGTTCGCGAACTGGCTGCCGGAGGCGTTCACCCCGAGCTGGTACGCCGAGGCCTGGACCCGCTTCGACCTGGGCCACGTCATCGGCGTGACGCTCATCGTCGCGATCGCCGTCGTGGTGCTGTCGATCCTCATCGGCGTGCCGGCCTCGTACACCCTCGCCCGACGCCGCTTCCCCTTCAAACGAGCAGTCACGGCGCTGTTCCTGCTGCCGGTGATCATCCCGCCGATCACCTTCGGCATCCCGCTCGCGACGGTGATGTACAACTTCGGGCTCGGACGCACGGTGCTCGCCGTGATCCTCGTGAACCTGGTGCCGTCCGTCCCGTTCGTGATCATCACGATGACCCCGTTCATCGAGCAGATCAATCCCTCGATCGAGAACGCCGCCCGCATGAGCGGAGCCAGCATGCGGCACGTGTTCGTGCGGATCCTCGGGCCGATGCTCGTCCCCGGCATCCTCGCCGCCGCGATCCTGGTGCTCGTGCGGACGGTCGGGATGTTCGAGCTGACCTACCTGGTCTCCGGGCCCGGCACCGACACGCTCGTCGTCTCGATCTTCCGCGCCATGACCTCCGCCGGCGGCTCCGAGCCGCGGCCGCTGGTCTCGGCCATGGCGTTCGTCTACACCGCGCTGATGCTCCTCACGCTGATCATCGCGCTGCGATTCGTGAACCCGACGCAGCTCGTGGCCAGGGTGGACGCCGGGGACGCGGACTGAGGACGGTGGCGGTGTCTTCTTTCGCGTGGGCGGGCGTGGCCTCTTCGCGGGCGGGCGTGGCCTCTCCGTGGGCGGGTGCGGCGTCTTCGTGGGCGGGTGCGGCGTCTTCGTGGGGGAGTGTCCCTCAGCAGTAGCTGAAGCGCTCCATTTCCGGAGGCCAGCGGCCACTGGGCGAAGGATCCCTCCACGGGGGAGCGCTCGAGCGGCCTCGAAGGAGCGCGAGCGTCATCGCGGGCGCTGAGTGTCCCGCAGCAGTAGCTGAAGCGCTCCATTTCTGGGGGTTTCTGCCCGGTGGGCTGCCCGGCTTCGAGCGTTCGCCTCGAGGCCGGGCGGCTTTCCTCTTTTCTCGCCGGGGCGGGCGGTTTCTCCTTGCGGGTCGGGTTGATCCCGTCTGAGGGTCGGGCAGTTTCCCTCGTCGCCGGGGGAGTGGCCCTCAGCAGTAGCTGAAGCGCTCCATTTCCGGGGGGTTCTGCCCGGTGGAGGCTGAGAGGCGCGCTCGAGTGCACTGGCACGTGCTCAGGTGAGAGGACGTGCTCAGGTGAGAGGACGTGCTCGGGTGAGAGGACGTGCTCAGGTGAGAGGACGTGCTCGTCGAGTCGGCCCGTCACCCCTCCGGGAAGTACCTCGCACGGAGCCGCTCCGACTGCACGGTGCTGCCGTTGCGCCGATCCAGGGCCTCGGCGATCTTCTGGGCGCTCTCTCGCAGCTGCAGGCCGCGTTCGTCGGACGGGGCGCGGGCGAGCAGGACCCGCGCGGCCCCCGCGTAGGTGTCCAAGGGGGCAACCTCTCCGGCGTCCGCCTCCGCGAGCGCGCTGTCGAGCACCTCGTCGAGCGCCCCCGGGACCTGGGACGCGACCTCGAGCAGGACCGAGCGCGGCAGGTTCCCTACCGTCTCGAGGTCGTGATCGTCCTCCTCGAGCTGTGCGACGAGAGCTTCTGCATCGCGCACCCTCGAGCTCTGTCCGGTGGTGCCCTCCCCCTCAGGGAGCCCGTTCCGCAGCGAGATCCACACCGTCCACGTGAGCGCCGCCTGCTGCTGGGCCGGGTCGTGGGACTTCTCCAGCACCTCCGCCACCAGGCCGGGGACGGCGCCGGGGTCCACGGGCACCAGGATCTGTGCGAGGTCGAGGAGCATGTCGAAGCGGTCGACGTCGCCCGCTTCGGCGTCGAGACGCGCATGGACCTCCTGCAGCAGCGGCTCGACCTCAGTGAGCCTGCCGAGGTCCATCAGGTGGACGGCGCGAGCCAGCCGAGCGATCGCGATCGGGGTCGTCGGCTTGCCCGTCAGGGCGCGCAGCTCGGTCTCCGCAGCGATGATGCGGTCGATCCGGTCCAGGGGGACCGAGGGCTCCTCGAGGGCGGTGAGGACCACGGGGAGGAAGAGGCCCGCGGCAGCCTTCTCGAACGCCGGGTAGGTGCCGCCGACGGCGAGGGGCTGGACCTTCTGCGCTTCCTCGTAGCGCAGCGCGAGAGCCGCCTGATCTCCGGTCGAGTAGGCGAAGATCGTGTGCATGAGCCGCGCGGCGAACGCCGCCGCCGGCACTTTCAGTTCTCGGCTGCGGGCGATCGTGGCGGCGACGAGCGCCTCGGCCTCCTCCTCGGACTCGCATTCGCTGATTGCCGATGCCTGCGCGTAGAGCGCCAGGTAGTCGTCCTGGAGCGCGGCAGGTATGGAGTCGAGACCCACCGGCGAGGTCCGACGCGCGAGCCAGCCGGCGCGCAGGATCCGTTCGGCCCGATCCTCGCCCGGTGCGTCGGCCGAGCCGGCGGCCCGCCCATCGGCCGAGCCGCTGGCCCGCCCGTCGGACCCGCTGGCCCGCCCGTCGGACCCGCTGGCCCGCCCGTCGGACCCGCTGGCCCGCCCGTCGGACCCGCCAGCCCGCCCGTCGGACCCGCCAGCCCGCCCGTCGGACCCGTCGGCCCGCCCGTCGGGGCTGACGGGCGGAAGGTCCGCGAACCAGAAGTCCTGCAGCTCCCGGGAGTGGATGTCGGTCCCGCCGCGCGCATCGTGCGCCGCGGCACCTTCCGCGGCCAGCTCGCGCAGCAGGGCGGCCTCCTCTCCCGTCGGATCCTCGAGCGCACGGCTGCGAGCGAGGGCGGCGTGGAGCCGCCACGGCCCGGGATCGAGCGGGCTGGATCCGAGTCCGACGTCCGCGACGATGCGGGCGTCGTCCGGCCGATGCTCCAGCACGACCAGCAGGTCTCTGATGGTCGCCGTGCGCACGAGCTCATCGACGCTGAACTGGGTGAGGAGTTCGTCGCCGATGCGGGCGGCGACGTCCTTCCGCCCGGCGCGCGCGGACAGCGACCCGAGGAACACCTGCAGCAGCACGATCTGGTCGTAGTCCTCCCGATCTCGGTCGATCCTCCCGAGGTCCGCGCCGATCGTGGCGAGTCGCCGGGCGAGCGTCTCCGCGGCGGCGGCCGGGTCGAAGGGCTCCAGCAGCATGATCTCTCGCGTGATGGTGCTGGTGTCCAGCGCGGGCCAATCGGGGCTGCCGATGCCCTGCCACGCATCCAGGAGCTCGAGCGTCCGCTCCTGCTCGCCGAAGACCGCGGCGAGCGAGGCGCGCGCGAGCATGATGGAGGCGAGGTCGAACCCGTGGACTCTCGTCTGCTGCTCGACGAGCTCGACGACCCGCTCGAGCTGCGGGCGGGGCAGGGACGGATCCTCCTCCGCCACGACGACGAGGTCGGCCGCCCCGCCGAGGAACCGCCTCAGGTTGGCCGGGTGGATGTGGTCGCCGTAGCGGCTGGTCAACTGCATGAGCCGGGCGAACGCGGCCAGCGACTCCTTCGCCATGCCCGCCATGCTGAGCAGCGAGTACTGGCCGAAGCGCGCGCTCGCCGCAAGATGCGGGACCCCTTCCTCCTCGCAGGCGGCGATCTGCTCCTCCCAGGCGCGGATCTTCCCGAGGTCGTCGGGCATGTCCCAGAGCTCGCCGCTGCGGTCGATGAGCGCGCGCACGCGCTGCGCCTTCTCGCCGGTGAGCCCGCTGACGTCGTCGTATCGGATCATCGTCATCCCCTGTCCTTCGTGGTCGATCGTGGTGCGCTGGTCGTCGTCGTCGTCGTCGTCGCCGCCGACAGCAGCAGCGTCTCGAGCGCGGTGGCGAGCTCCGCCTGCTCCTCGGCGTGCAGCCGGATGCCGGCCTGCAGCAGGCTCAGCAGGTGCAGCGCCTGGATCGCGTGGTCCCGGGCGGCCGCGGCGAGGTTCCCGCCGAGGGCGCGCACCGCCTCGGCGCGGAGGTTGAGGACGAGCGTGGGTCGGGTGTTTTTCGCCCCGCCGACGCCCGAGCCGCCGACGGTCGTGCTGGCGATGCTCGAGCCGTCGGAGCTCGCTCCGTCGATGCCCGCGCCGTCCGATGCGCCGCCGAGCAGCTCGGCCCACGGATCGTCGTCGGCGTCGTCGAACACGAAGCCCGCGGCGCGCCCCGGGACATGGAGCACGAGCCGTGAGACGGGGCGGAAGGACCGCACCTCGACCGCCACGCCCCGCATGTCCAGCACGCGGCGCGCGGCCGTGCCGATCTGCTCGGCGAGGTCCGCATCCTCGGCGCGCGGGGCCGCCAGCCGCTCCAGGAGCTCCGACAGCGCGAAATCGCGGGCGGTGAGGCGGTCCTGCGCCTGGTCATACGCCCGGAGCATGGCCGCGCCGTGGGTGTAGGAGCCGTTGACGAGCAGGTCCCCCTGCGCCTGCACGAGCGGGGCATAGGTGCTGAACTCGCGGTCGTCGGCGGTGATCGTGATCCGCGCCGGCATCTCGACCAGCCGCATCGGACCGGCGCTGGTCTCCCAGGTGAGGTGCCTGGCGACGAAGTCCAGCATCTGCGGGTGCGCGACGGCGAGCGCGAGCAGGCTCTGCCCATGCACCTCGACGAACTGCGAGAAGACCTCCGGCTCCCCGGTAGCGAGGGATTCGATGCCCGCCCGGATCTGGTCGCCGATCTCGGTGCGGGCGGCCTCGAGGGCGGCGGAGTCGTTCAGCGATTCGCGCGAGGCGGTGAGTCCGAGCGACCCCGCCTCGACGGCGACCCGCGCGAAGCTGACCCATTCGGGCACGAGCTGGGTGTTGTCCGCCGCGACCGCCATGCCGTGCGAGAACACGCGATCCCCCGCGCGCCCGCGCCCGGGACTCGCCGCGCCGGTCACGAAGGCGATGCCGCGCAGGCCCAGCAGGGGCACGTCCACGGGGATGCTCGTCAGCGGGACGAAGCCGAAGGCGTCCTCGCACCAGCCGGCGGCAGCCTGCTCGGTCAGGTCCCACGGGGCAGGGTGCTCGCTGACCGCGACGGCGGGGCGAGGATCGCCGACGACGGCGAACGTGATCGGGATGTCGAGCAGGGACGCGTACTCGCGGGCGAGGGCGTGAACGCGGTCGGCACGGACCCATTCGGCGTCGTCCGCCCTCGCGCGCACCCGCACCAGGCTGCCGGGCTCGGTGAGCGGCTCCGCCGCCGGTCCGACGGTGAAGGTGCCGTCGCCATGGCCGACCCAGTGCATGGTCCGCGCCTGCGGATCGAGGGCGCTGAGGGAGGTCACCTCGATCCGGTCCGCCACGAGGAAGCAGGACAGCAGGCCGATCCCGAACTGGCCGAGGAACTCGCGGCGCACCGCGGCGAGCTCCTCCCTCTTGCTGGACGCGCCGATCGTGGACAGCAGATTCCGTGCGTCGGCTTCGGTGAGGCCGACGCCGTAATCGCGCACCATGAGCTCGCCCCGCTCCGGATCCACGATCAGCTCGACGGGCGGAAGCCCCTCGGCGGGGGAGATCCCTTCGCTGCGCGGCATCGCCTGGCCGGGCGGCGTCACCCCGCCGCGCGCGACGACCGCGTCCCGCGCGTTCTGGATCAGCTCCCGCACGTAGACGCGCGGACTCGAGTACAGGTTGTGCGACAGGATCTCGACGATCCCCCGCAGGTCGACCTGGAAGTTCTCAGCGGCTCCTGACATAGGCCGAAGGATAGGCCGGGGAGCGAGAGGGCGTGTCCCCTGTGTGGATGAGAGTGCTCGGCGTGGGGGTTGGGTGTCTTCGGGGTGGGCGGGAGCGAGCTCTGCGAGGGCGGGGGTTCCCTCTGCGCGGGCTGGAGTGCCCTCTGTGCGAGCGGAGTGCGCTCTGCGTGGGCGGGGCGTCCTCTGAGGGGAGGGGGAGCAGTGTCCCTCAGCAGTAGCTGAAGCGCTCCATTTCCGGGGGTTTCCGGCCACTCGACGGGGCGGTCCCTTCGCGGGAGGGCTGGGGAGGGCTGGGGTGGGCTGAGGATCTTGCTGAAAGCGGCGAGTGTCCCTCAGCAGTAGCTGAAGCGCTCTATTTCCGGGGGTTTCCGGCCACTCGACCTCTTGAGTGCCACCCGAGCCCGTGCTGGCCCCCTCACGCCACCGCGAACCCCGCGGGTGCGAGCCGTTCGAGCTCTTCGCGCAGCAGGGCGGCGACCTCGGCGCGGCGCTCGGGGCCCATGCGTTCGACCGGGCCGGTCACGCTGACGGCGGCGGAGCGTCCGTCGGGGCGCACGAGGGCCACTCCCACGCAGGCGATCCCGGGCTCGTTCTCCTCGCACTCCATGGACCAGCCCCGCGCGGCGGTCTCGTCGATGACCTGCGCGAGGGCGTCGGCGTCGAGGGTCGCGCCGCCCGGTGCGGCGGTGGCGTCGGCGTAGGGGGCGAGGGCGGGACCGCGGACGCCGTCGGCCGCGAGCATCGCCCGGCCGAGGGCGGTGCGGCCGGCGGGCGTGCGCTTGCCGACCTCGGACCAGACGCGCAGGGTGCGCTCGGGCTCGACCTTGTCGAGGTAGAGCACGTGGGCGCCGTCGAGGCGGCCGAGGTGCACGAGCTCGTCGACCCGACGGGAGATGCTCGCGAGCGCGGGCGCGAAGAGCACCGGCAGGTTCTCCTCGCGTGCGGTGGAGCGGGACAGCGCCATGGCGGCGGAGCCGATGCGATAGTGCTGGTCAGAGGGGTTCTGGGCGGCGAAGTCCCGGTGGGCGAGAGCGCCCAGCAGACGGTGGACCGATGCCTTCGAGAAGCCGGTCGTCGCGGCGAGGACGCCGAGGGGAGCGCCATCGGGGCCGACGTCCGCGAGGGCCTCGAGCAGCAGCAGCGCCTTGTCGACGCTGCCGACGGGCGAAGCGGGAACGTCAGCCGACGACGTGGCCGACGATGCGGCCGACGACGCGACCGACGACGCGGCCGACGACGTGGCGGGGAGTTCAGCGGACGGGGTCATCGGGTCTCCTCGGGCGAGCGGGACGACGAGCGGGACGACGAGCGGGACGACGAGCGGGACGACGAGCTGGACGACGAGCTGGACGACGGGCAGGGCGGCAAGCGGGACGACGGGCGGGCAGGTGGGACGGTGGACGAGCGGACGGACGGTCGTTGCCCTCGCGGGCGGACCAGGGCTATCCTCGCCATGTATTGCGGAATGCGGAACCAGTATTCCACGATGCGGAACGCAAAGAGGGTGGAGCGCCGTAGCTCCGCCCGTCGGCTCCAGCTGTCAGCTCCGCCCGTCGGCTCCCCGCACCACTCGCACCACCCGCACCCGCACCACCCGCACCCGCACCCGCACCACCACCCTCCTGCACCGTCGCACCGAAGGATCCTCGCCTCCCATGGCCATCGAACGCATCGACGTGATCGTCACCAGCCCCGGCCGCAACTTCGTCACCGCGAAGATCACGACGTCCGACGGCGTGATCGGCTGGGGCGACGGCACCCTGAACGGCCGTGAGCTCGCCGTCGCCTCCTACCTGCGCGATCATGTCGCCCCCACCCTGATCGGGCGGGACGAGTCGCAGATCGAGAGCATCTGGCAGTACCTCTACCGCGGGCCCTACTGGCGGCGCGGACCGGTGACGATGAGCGCGATCGCCGCGATCGACATGGCGCTGTGGGACATCGCCGCGAAGAAGGCGGGGGCGCCGCTGTACAAGCTGCTCGGCGGGGCGTCCCGCACGGGTCTGCTCGCATACGTGCATGCGTCGGGCACGACCGTCGAGCATCTGCTCGAGGCGGTGCACGGCTATGTCGACGACGGCTTCCGGGCGGTCCGCATCCAGGCGGGCGTGCCGGGGCTCGGGCAGATCTACGGCGTCCATGACGCCGAGCCCGGCGGGAAGTACGAGTACGAGCCGGCGGGGCGCGTCGGCGGAGGGCCGCTGCGTCCGCAGGAGGAGGTCTGGGACACCGCGGCCTATCTCCGTCATCTGCCGACGGTCTTCGAGGCGGTCCGCTCGGAGTTCGGCGGTGACCTGCGGATCCTCCATGACGGGCATCATCGGATGAGTCCGCTGGAGGCTGCGCGCCTGGCGAAGTCCATCGAGCCCTACGACCCGTTCTGGCTCGAGGACTGCACGCCCGCCGAGGACCAGACCGCGCTGCGGCTCGTGCGTCAGCACTCGACCACGCCGCTCGCGATCGGCGAGGTCCTCAACTCGGTCCACGACTACCAGACCCTCATCACCGAGCGGCTGATCGACTACGTCCGCTCGTCCGCGACGCATGCCGGCGGCATCACGCATCTGCGCCAGATCATGTCCTTCGCGGCCGTCTACGGGATCCGCTCCGGCTTCCACGGTCCGACGGACGTGTCCCCGGTGGGCATGGCCGCGAACCTGCACCTGGGCCTCGCGATCCACAACTTCGGCATCCAGGAGCACATGCCGCACTCGGCGACGACGCTGTCGGTCTTCTCGACGTCGGCGACGGTCGCCGATGGGCTCCTGCACCCGGGCGATACCCCCGGGCTCGGCGTCGACCTCGATGAGGACGCCGCGGCCGCGCACCCCTACGAGCCCGCCTACCTGCCGGTGAACCGTCTGCGCGACGGCACCGTCCACGACTGGTGACCGAGCGCCCGACGCCGGCAGCCCCCGAGCGCCCGACGCCGCCGCCCCCCGACCGCGAGACCGAGGATCACCGATGACCCAGCCCCCGTCCCAGCCCGCCCCCGCCGCCCGTCTCGCGCTGCCGGCGCGCACCCTCGCGACGCGCCTCGTGGTCGTCGTGCGCGGGAGCGACGCCGCCCAGTACCCGGCGGTCCTCGACGCGCTCGCCGAGGCCGGTGTCGCGAGCGTCGAGCTGACCCTGACCACCCCCGGCACCCTCGACGCCCTCCCGGATCTCGTCGCCCGCTATGCGGGGACCGTCGACCTGGGCGTCGGGACCGTCGTCGAGGTCGAGCAGGCCGTCCGCGCGGCCGACGGCGGTGCCGCCTATCTCGTCACGCCGGTGACGGATCCCGCTGTGATCAGCGCGTCCGTCGGCCGCGGCCTCCCGATCGTCCCCGGCGGGCTGACCCCGACCGAGCTGCACGCCGGCTGGCGGCTCGGCGCGAGCGCCGTGAAGGTCTTCCCGGCCGGGCAGGTCGGTCCGGGGTATGTGAAGGACCTCCGCGGGCCCTTCCCCGAGCTGCGGGTCGTGCCCTCCGGCGGCGTCGACCTCGCGGCTGCGGTCGCCTGGCTCGAGGCCGGCGCCGACGCCGTCTCCGTCGGCGGACCGCTGCTCGGCGACGCCCTGAAGGGCGGCAGCCTCACGGCCCTCGCCGCCCGCGCCCGCGAGTTCGTCGCGGCCTGCGCCCCCGGCGGGACCGCATGAGCGGCCGACGGTTCGGCTCCGGCGTCGACGGCCTGCCGGGTACCGCACCGCGCGGCCGACGGGGCGGCTCGGGCGGGCGGATCGTCACCCTGGGGGAGACGATGGCGCTGCTGCGCGCTCCCGGCGTCGGCTCCCTCGTGCACCTTCCGAGCCTCGATATCGGCGTCGGCGGCGCCGAGTCCAATGCGGCGATCGGTCTGGCGCGGCTCGGCGCCGATGTCGCCTGGGTCGGGCGCGTCGGAGCCGATGAGCTGGGCGACCGCGTGCTGCGGGAGATCCGCGCCGAGGGTGTCGACGTCCGCGCGGTCGTCGACCCGGAGCGCCCGACGGGCCTCATGGTGAAGTCCCATCCGCGGCCCGGCTCGACCCGGGTGCGGTACTACCGTGCAGGCTCCGCCGGCTCCATGATCGCCGCCGAGGATCTGCCGGACGGCCTCGTCGAGGGCGCTGCGATCGTGCATCTCACGGGCATCACCCCGCTGCTCTCGGAGACCGCCCGACGGACCGTCCTGGCCGTCGCCGACCGCGCCCGAGCGGCCGGCGTCGCGGTCAGCCTCGACGTGAACCACCGCTCGGCCCTCGCCTCCGCCGACGACGCCGCACCGATCCTCGCCGAGCTCGCCCGGCGCTGCGACATTCTCTTCGGCGGTGCCGAGGAGCTCGTCCTCATCGCCGCCGGCCTCGAGGGCCGCACCGTCGAGGACATGGCCCGCGCTCTCGTCGGCCCGGCCGACGGCGCGGGCTCGGCCGACGGTGCGGCCGCCGTCTCGGCCGCCGCCATCGGCCCGGTCGCGTCCGTCGGCCCGGCCGACGATGCGGGGGAGGAGCGGCTGCTCCGCCTCCTCGCCGGCCACGGCATCGGCGAGGTCGTCGACAAGCGGGGGAGCGAGGGCGCCTGGGCGCTCGATACCGGCGTCGCCACCGGTGCATCGTCGGCCGACGCGCCGATCGTGCGGGCCGCACCGCATCGCGTGCACGTCGTCGACACCGTCGGTGCGGGCGATGCCTTCGTCGCCGGCTATCTCAGCGCGCGGCTCGAGGGCCTCGACCTCGCCGGCCGTCTCGCGCGCGGCAACGCCTGCGGCGCGATCATGTGCCAGAGCGCGGGGGACTGGGAGGGCGCCGCCCGCCCCGCCGACCTCCTCGCCCTCGCCGAGCACGCCTCCGGGACGGCGGACCCCGTCTCCCGCTGACACCGTGGTTCCGGACGCTGCCCCGCGCGACCCGTCGGACGCGCAGCGCCCCGGCGCAGGGTCCGTGCCGGAAGCACGTCCTCTGCGCCGGGGCGCTGTCGTGGGGCGATCAGCCGTGCGGCCGATCGGAGGTGCGGCGGCTCAGCCGTCGGCCTCGGTGTCCTGCTCGGTCCGGGCCGACGGGCCCGCCTGGGCCGACGGGTCCGCCGTCGGAGCCGCGGGGGCGTCGCCGGCGAGGATCCGGTAGATCGAGCGGCGGGCGTCGCCGAGGATCTCGACGACCTGGGCCAGCTGCGCGGCGTCGGCCGAGCGGGCGGCCTCGCGGACCGCGCCGCCGAGGTCGTGCAGCGCGAAGCGCACGTCGGGCAGCTGCTCCTCGTCGGAGCCCGGAGTGCCGAAGGGGTCCGACCAGGAGGCGGACTGCTCCTCGACGTGGGCGCGGCCGGCGTCGGTGAGGGTCGCGAGCTTGCGCCCGCCCTCCTTCGAGGTCTCCACGAGGCCCTCGTCCTCGAGCTGCGAGATCGTCGGGTAGATGGCCCCGGGGCTGGGGGACCAGCGACCCTGAGTGCGCTCGCCGATCGACTGCATGAGCTGGTAGCCGTGCATCGGCTCCTCGTTCAGCAGCAGCAGGACCGCGGTGCGGACGTCGCCGCGCGGACGCCGTCCCCGGCCGCGTCCGCCCCGGCCCCGCCCGCCGTGGCCGTGGGGGCCGCGCGGGTCTCGCGGATCGCGCGGGCCGCGCGAGTCGAAGCCCTCGGAATCGTCGTCCGGTCCGAAGGGGCCGCGGGGACCGCCGGGACCGAAGCCGCCCGGGCCGCCGGGACCGAAACCGCCCGGGCCTCCGGGGCCGAAGCCGCCCCGACCGCCGTGGCCCCCGCGTCCTCCATGGCCGCCGCGGCCCCCGCGGCCGGGGCCCTCGCCCCAGCCGCCGCGGCCGTCGGACGAGTCCTCGCCCGAACGGTCCTCGTGGACCGCCTGCGGGTCGACGCCGGGGTGCGGCGCGAAGCCGGGGTGCGGGCTGAAGCCGGGCCGCGGGCCGAAACCGGGGACGAAGCGGTAGCCGTCGCCGAAGCGCTCGTCGACACGGCCGTCGACGCGACCGTCGAAGCGGCCGGAGCGACCGCGGCCGCCGCGCGGACCCCCGCGTCGACCCCCGCGCCGCTCGCCGCGCTGTTCGTCGCGCCGCGGATCGCCGTGGCGCTCGCCGTGGTCGTGATGGTCCTGGTGATCGTGATGGTCCTGGTGATCGTGATGGTCGTGTCGATCGTGATCGTGGTGGTGCTGACGTCGGTCAGCGCGCTGCTCGTCGAGGAGCAGATCGGTGTCGTCATGATGCTGTCGCATGTCTGCGTTCCTTCCATAGTTCGTATCGTGACAGCATCACGATATATCGCTAACTCTGGCGAGAGCAAGGGGTGAGCGGTCAGGAATCTCGAGAAGGCGGTCCGGGGGCGGCCCGGGGGTGGCCTGAGGGCGGTCGGCGCCACCGGTGGAGCGTGAAGTTTCCGATGTGCGGGGCCCGCCTCGTCGGCGGTCATCGTCCGAGTTGGCGAGAAGGACTGGCGCTCGCGCGGGCGAGCGGGCATGATCGTGCGCACGGCATGTCACCGAGAACTCTCGGAAAGTTTGCGAGAGGATATCGGTCACAATGCTCGAGGAGGAGCGCCCGACGCCGGTCCGCCTCCTCGCGGCCGCCTCCCCGCCGTCCGCCACCCCCGGTCCCGTCCCTGGAGCCTGCTACTCATGACCTCCTGCCCCCGCGATGTCCTCCTGCTCGACGATGGCTGGCGCTTCCGCCGCATCGCCCCGGAGGACGTCGACCACGCCCTCGACTACGAGACCCGTCCCGAGCTCGGCGAGGCCGAGGACGGGAAGGATGCCGACGCCCGCCCCGAGCAGGTCGACCACGGGACCGGAGAGGCCGTCGGCCTGAAGCCCTGGGTGCTGCCGTCGGCGGCCCCGCTCCTCGCCGACCCCTCCGACCGTTCCCGGCGACCCGCCGAGGATCCGCAGGTCGCGCCCGACGCCGCCCGCATCGACCTCGACGACCGCGACGGCTCCACCTGGGAGCAGGTCTCCGTCCCCCACGACTGGGCGATCGCCGGACCGTTCCTCGTCGACGGCCCCTTCGGCGGCATGGGCCGCCTCGAGAGCTGGGGCGTCGGCTGGTACCGCCGCGAGCTGCCGATCACCGCCGCCGACGCCGGTCGCGCGATCGCGCTCGAGGTCGACGGCGCCATGTCCCATGCGACGGTCTGGCTCAACGGCCGCCTCGTCGGCGGCTGGCCCTACGGCTACAACGGCTGGAGCCTGGACCTGACCCCGTACGTCGACCTCGACGGCCCGAACCTGCTGGCCATCCGGCTCGACAACCCGCCCCGCTCCGCCCGCTGGTATCCCGGGGGCGGGCTCTTCCGCGACGTCCGCCTGGTGCGGACCGCGCCCGAGCGCATCGCCCACTGGGGCACCCGCGTCACCACCCAGGAGGTCTCCGTCGAGACCGCGCGCGTCGAGATCGCCACGACCCTCGAGCGCGTCCGCGGCGCCGGGGCCGACGGTGGAGCCGACGGCGGAAGCGGGGCCGGAGCCGGCGACGGAAGCAGGGTCGGGGATAGGGCCGACGGCAGCGAGCTGCTGGTCAGCACCGAGATCCATGCGCTCCCGCTCGGCGCCGACGCGCCCGTCGGCCCCGTCGTCGCGCGCACCGAGCCGGTCGCCGTCGCCCTGCCCGTCGCCGACGGATCCGACGACGCCGCCGCTGCCGGGGCCGACGCTGCTGCCGGGGCCGACGCCGCCGCCGACCCCGCCGTCGCCGCCGACCCCGTCGTCGTGCGCGCGAGCGCCCGGATCGACGCGCCCGCGCTGTGGGGCCCGTCGCCCGCGCAGGCGCCGCACCGCTATCTCGCGGTGACGAGCGTGCATCGCGGGGACGAGCTCGTGGACCGGGTGGAGACCGTCTTCGGCGTCCGCGACATCCGCTGGGACGCCGACGCGGGACTGCAGGTCAACGGTCGGAAGGTCGTCGTCCAGGGCGTCAACAACCATCATGACCTGGGCGCTCTCGGCGCCGCCTTCCATGTGCGCGCGGCCGAGCGGCAGCTGGAGATCCTGCAGGAGATGGGCGCGAACGCGGTGCGGATGGCGCACAACCCGCCGGCGCCGCAGCTGCTCGACCTCGCCGACCGCATGGGCATGCTGATCCTCGACGAGGTCTTCGACTCCTGGTACGCGCGCAAGACCGACCTCGACTTCCATCTCGTCTTCGGCGACTGGCATGAGGCCGATTTGCGGGCGATGATCCGCCGCGACGCGAACCATCCCTCGATCGTGCTGTGGGGCATCGGCAACGAGGTCGGCGAGCAGTACACCGAGGAGGAGGGTGCGGCCGTCGCGCGCCGGCTCGTCGGCATCGCGCACGACGAGGATCCGACGCGACTGACCACCACCGCCATGAACTACGCCAAGCCGCATATGCCGCTGCCGGCGGAGGTCGACGTCATCGGCATCAACTACCAGGGCGAGGGCATCCGCCAGGAGCCCGAGTTCGAGGGCACCGACCGCATCCGCACGCCCCCGCAGTACCCGCTGTTCCGCGCGGCCTTCCCGGACACGCCGATCCTCGGCACCGAGACCTCCTCGGCACTGTCGACCCGCGGCACCTACCTGTTCCCGGTGTCCGCCGCGCAGAGCGCGTCCGCGCGCGACGGTCGCGGGGCCGACGACGAGAACTGCCTGGTCAGCGCCTACGAGCTGCATGCGGTCGACTTCGGATCCACCGCCGACAAGGTCTTCGCGACCCTGGATGCGCACCCGTACGTCGCCGGCGAGTTCGTGTGGACGGGCTTCGACTACCTCGGCGAGCCGACCCCGTACTACAGCGCCCGCAGCTCCTACACCGGCATCGTCGACCTCGCCGGCTTCCCGAAGGACCGCTACTGGCTCTACCGCTCGCGCTGGCGCGCCGACGAGCCGACGGCCCACCTCCTCCCGCACTGGACCTGGCCCGGGCGCGAGGGCGAGGTGACCCCCGTGCACGTGTTCACCTCGGGCGACGAGGGCGAGCTCTTCGTCGACGGCGTCTCCCAGGGCCGCCGCCGCAAGGGCCCGGGCGAGCATCGTCTGCGCTGGGACGAGGTCGTCTACACCCCCGGCGAGATCCGCGTCGTGACCTGGAAGGATGGTCACGATGGCGGCGCGGGCGCGGGCGTGGACAGCAGGGCGGTCTGGGCGGAGGACTCCGTGCGCACGGCCGGCCCCGGGCATCGCCTCGTCCTCGCGGCGGACCGCGAGGGGATCCGGGCCGACGGCCGCGACCTCGCCTACGTCTCCGCGCATGTCGTCGACGCCGACGGCACCCCCGTGCCGACGGCCTCCGACCTGCTGGTCTTCTCCGTCGTCGGCCCGGCGGAGCTCGTCGCGACCGACAACGGCGACCCCACCGACCTGGTCGCCTTCCCCTCGCCCGAGCGCCGCGCCTTCAGCGGCCGGGCCCTCGCCGTCGTCCGCGGCCCGCGCGGCCTCGACGGCACGGCCGACGAGGCCGGCGCCGACGAGGCCGGCGCCGTCGTGACCGTGCGGGTCGAGGCTGCCGGACTCGAGCCCGCCGAGGTGCAGCTCCGCATCGTCCGCTGACCGCTCCTTCCGGCCCTCCTCGGTCCCGTCCTCGGCCCCTCCTCGGGCCACCCCTCTCGCCGCAGGCGGGATCGCCGCGTTCGCGCGGGGGTCCCGCCTGCGGCGTTGACAACTCCCGAGAAGCGACGCAGACTGGTCGCGCAACAAGGTCGAAGCGCTTCGACCAGCTGGCCGCTGGAGCACCCGGACGGGCGCCCCGGCTGCCGAGCACCGCCGGTCTCGTCGGCGCCCCCATCCCGGGAGCGTCCGGCCCGTCGGCGGATGTCAGGTCCTGACGCAGGCGTCGGACCGGAGCCGGGCGACCCGCCCGGACCGGACCCGGCGCAGGGCTCCGGGACGCGACGCTCGGCATCGGGCACCCGACGACGGGGGCCCGCGGCGGGACGAGACGCGACTCGAGACGACGAGACGCGGCTCGATACGACTCGACACGACACGACACGACACGACACGACACGAGACGGCACGACGATTCCGATGAGGGGAGACGGCGCGATGGCAGTGACCATGAGCGATGTGGCGGCGCATGCCGGCGTCGCGCCGAGCACCGTCTCCTACATGCTCTCCGGCGACCGCCCGGTCTCCGCCGCGGCCCGGGAGCGCATCCAGCGGGCGATGACGGATCTGGGCTACCGGCGCAACGCCATGGCCCGCTCGCTCGCCAGCCGGCGGGCCCGGGTCCTCGCCCTGCACATGCCCGACTTCGACGTCAGCGCCGGCGAGACCGTCTTCGAGGTGGTCCGCGGGGCGCACGCCCGGGCGGCGGAGCGCGGCTATCAGCTCACCGTCTGGCCGATCGCGAGCGCGCAGGCGCCCGCCGGCCTCGTCGACCTCGTCGCCGCAGGTCACGCCGATGGCGTGCTGCTCGTCGAGGTCGGCCTGGACGATGATCGCGTCGACGCCCTCGTCGCCGAGGGCACCCCGGTGGTCGCCGTCGGCCGCACCCGGGAGCCGGGCGATCTCAGCTTCGTCGACGTCGACTTCGACGGCGCCGTCGAGACCGCGGTGAGCACGCTCATCGCCGCGGGCCACCGCGATATCGCCTTCCTCGGGCGCTCCACCGAGCTCGAGGCCGACGGGTATGGGCCGGCGGTCCGCACCCACGAGGCCTTCGTCCGGATCGCCGCCGAGCGCGGCATCGCGCATCGGGAGTTCGCGGTCGACGCCTCGCCCGACGCGGGGCGCCGCCTCGCGCAGGAGCTGCACGCCGCCGGAGCCGGCCCGCTGCCCGACGCCGTGGTCGCGATGAACGACCTCGCCGTCATCGGCCTCGTCGGCGAGCTGCGGGTGCTGGGCGTGCGGCTGCCGGAGGAGATGTCCGTCGTCGGCGTCGTCTCCAGCCGTCGAAACGGCTCGATGACCGCGCCCGCGCTGACCGGCTGGCAGGCGCCGGGCGAGGCCATGGGACGCAGCGCCGTCGACGCCCTGCTCGACCGCATCGAGGAGCCCGACCGGCCCCCGACGCGGATCCTCGTGGACTGCGGCCCCTTCGAGGGCGGCTCGCTCGCCCCGCACCCCTGACCGGCCGCTCCCTCCGCACCCCCTCCTCGCGGTCGTCGGACCCGCCGACGCCGCCCCCTCGCCTCACCATCCTCTGCACCACCGCACACCCCGCACCACCGCACATCCCGCACCACCGCACCACCGCACACCCTCCAAGGAAGAAGGACGTCATGAAGCGCAGGAACTTCACCACCCTCGCCGCCGCCACCGCTCTCGGAGCGGCCGCCGCGCCCGCACTCTCCGCCTGCAGCTCCGGCGGCGGTTCCGGCGACGGCAGCTCGCTGGTCATCTGGCACTACGAGAACGACGACTCCGCCATGGGCCAGGCCTGGGCGCGCGCCATCGAGCTGTTCAAGGAGGCGCACCCCGATGTCACCGTGACCGTCGAGAAGCAGACCTTCGAGCAGCTCCAGAAGAACGCGAAGATCGTCCTGACCGGCAACGACGTCCCCGACGTCATGGAGTACAACAAGGGCAACTCGACCGCCGGGCAGCTCGCCTCGCAGGGCCTGCTCTCGCCGCTGACCGATGCCGCGACCGAGAAGGGCTGGGACCAGAAGCTTTCGGCCTCGCTCCAGACCACCGCGCGCTACGACGAGAACGGCCTGATGGGCTCGGGCGAGTGGTACGGCGTGCCGAACTACGGCGAGTACGTCCTCGTCTACTACAACAAGACGATGTTCGACGCCGCGGGCGTCGCCGTGCCCACCACCCTCGACGAGTTCGAGACCGTCCTGCAGACCTTCAAGGACGCGGGGACCACGCCGCTGGCGATGGCGGGCGCCGAGTACCCGGCCGGGCAGCTCTGGTACCAGCTGGCCCTCGCCCACGGCGACCGCTCCTTCGTCGACGCCTACCAGCTGTTCGACGGCGACGTCGACTGGGCCGGCGACCCCGTCGTCTCCGGCGCCCAGCAGTTCGCCGACTGGGTCGAGAAGGGCTACGTCGACGCCGACACCGCGGGTCTGACCGCCGAGGACATGGGCACCGCGTTCATCTCCGGCACCTACCCGATCATGTTCTCGGGCTCCTGGTGGTTCGGCCGCCTGGTCGCCGAGATGAGCGATGACTGGGGCCAGTTCCTGTTCCCCGGCGCCGACCTCTCCCTCGGCTCCTCCGGCAACCTGTGGGTCGTCCCCACCAACGCCGCGAACCCCGATCTCGCCGCCGACTTCATCGACATCACCATGTCCGACGAGGTCCAGGCGATCCTCGGCGAGACCGGCGGCCTGCCGGTCTCGGGCGATCCGTCGACCATCGAGGACGACCGCACCCGCGAGCTCACCGAGAACTTCGCCGCCGTCAACGAGGCCGACGGCCTGGCCTTCTACCCGGACTGGCCCGTCGCCGGCTTCTACGACCAGGTCGTCAGCGCCATGCAGTCGCTGATCAACGGCTCGAAGACCCCGGCCGACGCCATGGCCGAGCTCGGCGACTTCTACGCCTCGGGCCGCGCCGACCTCACCGGCGAGTGACCGTCGGCCGACCCGTCCCCCTGGAGGAATCCATGTCCACATCCGACGCCGCCGCGACGCGGACGGCCGACGGACCGGGCGCCGCGGCACGGCGGCGGCTGCGGACCCCGCGCAGCGCCGCCGCCGGCTACTGGCCCTACCTGATCCCGGGCCTGCTGGCCTTCGTCGTCGTCATCCTGGTGCCGTTCGTCCTGAACATCTGGTACAGCCTGCACAGCTGGAAGGGCGGTCTCGCCCCGAAGCGCTGGGTGGGCCTGCAGAACTACATCGACCTGCTGTCCGACGACGCCTTCTGGCTCTCGTTCCGCAACTCGGTCTTCATGATCGCGGCGATGGTCGTGGTGCCGACGATCGTCGGCCTCATCCTCGCCGCCGTGCTCTTCGACTACGTCGCCAAGCACTTCGACAGCCGCGTCGCGGCCTTCCTGCGGGCCACCTACTACCTCCCGCAGATCCTCCCGATCGCCGTCGCCGGCATCGTGTGGAACTGGGTGCTCAACGCCCAGACCGGCGCCGTGAACGTGCTGCTGCGAGGCATCGGGATCGAGAACCCGCCGAACTGGCTGGGCGATCCGAACCTCGCGCTGGGCGCGGTCATGCTCGTGCTGATCTGGATCCAGATCGGCTATCCGACGGTCATCTTCATGTCCGCCCTGCAGCGCGTGGACCCCGAGCTGTACGAGGCGGCGGAGCTCGACGGCGCCGGCTGGATCGCCCGGTTCCGTGCCATCACCATCCCGCAGATCTCCCCGGAGACCTTCGTGATCGTGCTGACCTGCACCATCGCCGCGCTGAAGGTGTTCGCGCCGATCTACGTGCTCACCCGCGGCGGCCCCGAGGGATCCACCCTCGTCCCGTCGTACTACTCGTACCTCAACTTCTTCGACACCTCGAAGGTGGGCTACGGGGCCGCGATCGCCACCGTCCTGACGCTGATCATCATCGTCGTCGGCGGCGGCATCCAGGTGCTGCAGAACCGCAGCGCCCGCAAGGAAGAGGAGGGGCGCTGACATGACCGCCATGAACGACACCGCGGCGCGCCGCACCCGCGACCGTCACCACCGGGGCGTCGCCCGCTGGATCGTCCTCGCCGGCGCGCTGATCATCGCGCTGCTGATGGTCGCCCCGTTCCTGCTGATGGTGCTCAACGCCTTCAAGTCCCCCGCGGACTACTCGAGCGGCGGCCCGCTGTCGCTGCCGAAGGGCATCTACCTCGACGGGCTCGTCAACTTCTGGGAGCGCGTGAACTTCCCGGTCAAGCTGTGGAACTCGCTGTGGACCTCGGCCCTGGTCTCCGTCCTGGCGGTGCTGCTGTCGCTGCTGAACGCGTACGCGATCGGCGTGGGGCGCGTGAAGGGCCGGCTCTGGCTCGTCGGCGTGTTCCTGATGGCGAACATGCTCCCGCAGGAGGTGCTGATCTACCCCCTGTTCGACATGGCCCGCCGCGTCGGCCTCACCGACAACCCCTGGTCGATCGTCATCATCTTCACGGTGATCCAGTCGGCCTTCGGCACCTACCTGCTGGCCTCCGTGCTGGGGACCTTCCCGCCGGCGCTCCTCGAGGCCGCGCAGCTCGACGGCGCCACCCGCTGGCAGATCCTCTGGCGGGTCGTCTACCCGGTGGTGCGCCCGACCATGTCGGTCCTGATGATCTTCTTCTTCATCTGGACGTGGAACGAGTTCTTCATCCCGCTGGTCATGCTCACCAGCAACGACAACCAGACGGTGCCGATCGCGCTGTCGTCCCTGCAGGGCGACCGCATGCTCGACGTCCCGACCCTGAACGCGGGCGCCCTCGTCTCGCTGCTCCCGACGTTCATCTTCTTCCTCATCTTCCAGCGCACGCTGACCCGAGGAGTCACCGCCGGCGCCGTGAAGTAGCAGCGCCCGCCCCGTCGGCCTCGTCGGTCCCGTCGGCCTCGTCGGCCGGACGCCGACGCGCAGCAGCCCGATGCTCGTCATGAGCATCGGGCTGCTGTTCTGCGGGGTGCGTCCGTCGGACCGCTGTCGGCCGACGGACGGGCCCGGATCAGGCGCTGGGCGCCGAGGCGAGGACGCGGGCCTGGGCCTGGGCGGTGAGCGCGAGCTCGACGGCCTTGAAGGCGTGCTCCTGGGTCATGGCGTTCTCGGTGCGGTGCAGGACGTCGAGGATCAGCTCGCCGAAGAAGGGGTAGCCGACCTTGCCGGTGGCGTCGATGCGGTGCTCGCCCTCGGAGTCGACGAGGATCAGCTGGCCGCCGCCGTTGTCGGTGGTGACGTCGATGTACTTGCGCAGCTCCATGTAGCCCTCGGTGCCGAGGATGAAGGTGCGGCCGTCGCCCCAGGTGCGCAGGCCGGCGGGGGTGAACCAGTCCACGCGGACGTAGCCGGAGGCGCCGGAGCTCAGGGCGATGGAGGCCTCGCCGAAGTCGTCGAGCTCGGGGTGGTCGGGGTGGCCGAAGTTGCCGATGGCGCTCGCGGAGAGCTCGGCGTCGGTGGAGCCGGTGAAGGTGAGCATCTGCTCGAAGTTGTGGGAGCCGATGTCGGTGAGGATGCCGCCGTAGCGGGCGCGCTCGTAGAACCAGTCGGGGCGGGAGGCCGGGTCGCCGAGGCGGTGCGGGCCCATGCCCATGACCTGGATGACCTTCCCGATGGCGCCGCGCTCGATGAGCTGGCCGGCGAGGACGGCGGCCTCGACGTGGATCCGCTCCGAGTAGTACACGGCGTACTTCCGGCCGGTGCGGGCGACCGCCTCGCGCGCGGCCTCGAGCTGCTCGAAGGAGATCAGCGGGGTCTTGTCGGTGAAGTAGTCCTTGCCGGCCTCCATGACGCGGATGCCGAGCGCGGCGCGGTCGCCGGGGACGGCGGCCGCGGCGACGAGCCTGACCTCGGGATCGGCGAGGATCTCCTCCTCGCTGGAGGCGACGCGGACGTCGGGGAACTTCTCGAGGAAGGCCGCGATGCGCTCCGGCTGCGGGTCGTACACCCAGGTCAGAGTGCCGCCGGCGCCGGTGAGGCCGTTGATCATGCCGTAGATGTGGCCGTGGTCGAGGTGCATCGCGGCGAACGGGAACTCGCCGGGTCCGACGACGGGGTTCGGCATCTCGGCGGGTGCGTAGCTGGCGCCTTCGGAGGCGGTCATCGCGGGGTCCTTTCGGTGGAGGCGGTGGTGAGTGGGATGGCGACGGTGCGGCTCAGGCGGGCCGGCCGCTCCCGGGGGCCGGTCGGTGCGCGCTCAGCAGTGCGCTGCGGTGCGCGCAACGGTGCGCGTCGTCTGCACCGTCGGGGACCGACTCGAGTCTTCCGCACCGTCGGTGTCCCGGGGGGAGCGTGCCACGGGTTGCCGCCTCATACGGGCGACGACGCCACCCTCACGCAGATCCACAAGACGCCGGGACCGAGCCCCGGGCACGTCTCCGGGCCGAGACATGCCGCGCGGCAGCGCTGCGACCGTGCTTCTGCACGAGGTCTGCACAATGCGAGCTTCTGTGCGGATAGTCCTGGTGCTCTACGCTGGCGATCATGGTGCCGAAGCCCTGCACCGGTCCTCTGCGGCAGAGGCGGCGCCCGCTCGTGGAAGTGGATTCTTGGGGGGCGCCTGCACCCCTCGCTGGCGGCCCGCCCCGAGTGGTCTCTGTCCGGTGAGAGTGGAGTGATGCACGATGCCGTTACGTCGACGTGCAGGTCTCGTCATCAGCTCCGCAGGAGCGGCCATCGCGCTGTTGCTCAGCGGATGCGATCTTGAACTGACTGCGCCGCCCGAACCGGACCTGAGCCGGATCGAGAGCGTGTGGGGAATCAAGGTTCCGTCAGGCAGCGAGGTGCTGGAGTACTACAGCTCAGAGGTCGATTTCCATGGGGGTAGAGACGATGTATACGTCCTGCAGCTACCCACTTCGGAGCGCTCGGAGATCTGGGATTCCTCAACGTATGCCGAAGGGATCCCGAGCGACGGATCGCCAGAGGTGGATGACATCATCGAGTCAGCAGACGCTGATATAGGAGATGGCGCACTCGACTCTCCCCGGTGTGCCGAGCCGGCGCGCGCGGACCAGAATTACATTCTGATATGCCATGATGCCGAAAGTGATCAGTTTTATCTTTTCGAGCAGATCTTCTAGGCGACGTGCATCCGGGCGGACAGATCGAATCGGCCACCCGCCCGGATGCTGCTATGCAGTGCCGTGCGACGGCCTACCGCTCGCCGGCGAACCTGCCGGGAAGAGGACCTGTCGTCACGTCCACCCGAGCGTCCGCCGCACCGTCGCCGCGCCCTCTGCGGGCCAGTCCGGCATGCGCGGCGCGATCTCGGCCTCCGCGATGTCGAGGAGCGCACGCCCGCACGCCTCGACGGGAAGCTCGAGCGCCGCACCGATGCGCGCGCCGATGCCCGGGTAGGACTCCTCGACGCGCCGGCGCGGGTCGAGGCCGTCGCGCAGGGCGTCGGGCGACGCGGGCACGAGCGCGCCGACGAGGTCGAGCAGCTCACCGAGCGCGTACATGCGCACGTGCGCGCTCGCGGCGACGAGCTCGCCGCGCCGGGCGCGGCCGACGCCGATGAGCAGGAGGCTGCAGAAGAGCCCCGCGGCCCGGGCCAGGTCGGGGGCGGGCCTCTCGGCGATCTCCCGTGCCGTGCGGGCGGCGCACTCCTCGAGGACCGCCGTCACGGGGCCGGTGTCGTGGACGACGCGCCAGTGGTGGGCGGCGAACGTCGCGACATCGGCGAGCGAGGCGACGGCGAACTCCATGACGTGACCGTCCGCGAGGACCGCTTTGAGGCCGTGCCCGGTCTCCCGCGGAGAGAGGACGACGGCCGGGCCGTCGGGCAGCCATTCGAGGTCCTGGCGGTAGCGCTCCGCGACCTCGTCCTCAACGACGAGGTAGAAGTCGTGGTCGCTCCATCGGTCGATCCGGGCGCGCTCGGCACCGGAGCCGAGGAGGACGAGACCGAGCACCTCCGGACGGTCGGCGAGCTTCGCGACCAGCGCGTCGGTCCAGGAGTCGAAGGCGGCGAGAGCGGCGTCGGCCGTCGCGTTGTCGTGAGGCATGGGAGGAGTGTAGGGGCGGATCCGGTGGCGGCATAGGGCCCGGCCTCCCCACGGGATCACGGCCGCCCCTTGCCGTGGAGCAGGCGCTCGCGACCCTCGGCTGATGCCTCCGTCAGCCGTCGCGGCGGGAGGGGTCGACGGTGATGCGCCCCTCCTGCTCGTCGACGGAGGCGGTCTTCTCGAAGAAGTGCGGGGCGCGCTCGACGAGGGTCCCGGCGCGGTACCAGGGGTCGTCGGCGGCGATCGGGAGGTCGACGACGCGGCGCTCGATCGCGGCCGCGTAGATCGCCGTGACCAGCTCGATCGACCGTCGGCCGTCCTCGCCGGAGATCGCCGGGCCCGCGGTCGGCGAGCCGGCGTCCGACGAGCCTGTCTCCGACGAGCGATCGTCCGACGAGCGATCGTCCGACGAGCCCGCGCGGCGGGCGCGGAGGGCGGCGAGCACGTCGCCGATCTGGCCGGCGTGACGGGTGTGCTCGAGCGGCGGCAGGTCCGCGACGAGCGCATCGATCTCCGCGACGGCCCCGCGGTCGCCGTCGGGCGTGGGGAAGCCGTTGGGCTGCGCGGACTCGGCGACGGTCCGCCACGGCTGGGAGACGCGGGCGCGGGCGCCCTGCAGCACGATCTGCTGCTCCTCGCCGTGGGAGACGACGGAGCTGGTCAGCTCCGCGAGGCTCCGCTCGTACTGCAGGATCGCGACGGAGAGGTCCTCGACCTCCGCGTTGTCGTGCTGCGCGTTGGTCATCATCGCGGTGACCGCCTGCGGGGCGCCCAGCAGCCACAGCGTCAGATCCAGGTGGTGGATCGCATGGTTGAGGGTGCAGCCGCCGCCCTCGGACTCCCAGGTCCCGCGCCATGACAGGTCGTAGTAGGACAGTCCGCGCCACCATTCGCTGGCGATCCGGGCATGGGAGACGGGGCCGATCGCGCCGGCGTCGAGGACGGCCTTCAGCCGCGCCATGTCGTCGCGGAAGCGGTTCTGCGCGACGACGGACAGCAGTGCGCCGCTGCTCCGCTGCGCGGCGAGCATCCGGTCGCACTCCTCGAGGGAGGGCGCCATGGGCTTCTCGACGAGCACGCCGACGCCCGTCTCGAGGGCCGCGACGGTGAGCTCGCAGTGCGTCGACGGCGGCGTCGCGATGCTGACGAGGTCGAGGTCCTCGGCGGCGAGCATCGCCGCGGCGGAGGAGTAGGTGCGGGCGTCGTCGAGCCCGAACTGCCGGCGCTTGTCCTCGGCGCGCTCGGGGACGATGTCGGTGAGGGCGACCACGCGCGCCTCGTCGGGGAACTCTCCGTAGCCGGTGAGATGGGCCCGGGAGATCGACCCGGTGCCGATGATGCCGACGTTAAGCATGGGGGCCTTCCACGGTCTTCGGGGAACGGCGCGAGCCTTCCGCGCCGTCGGGGTCCGCTGTCGAGTGTGCCATCGGTCGCCGGGGCCGGGGCCGGAACCGGGGCGACAGCTCCGGCCGAGCCGCACGACGCGCTTGCTAGCGTGCGGGCGTGGATCTCTTCATCCTGACCTGGACCGCGCTGCGCGAGGCCGTCGCGGCGACACCCGACGGCGCCTTCGACGCGCCCTCGGGCTGCACGGGCTGGCGGATCCGCGACCTGGTCGCGCACCTGGTGATCGACGCCCAGGACGTGCTGATCACCCTCAGCACCCCCGCCGACGACGCCCCCACGGCCGACGCCCTCAGCTATTGGACGCCTCGCCCGACGACCTGGCCGGGCGACGCGGCCGACGGAGCGGCCGGGCCTGCTGGAGCGGGCGGGGCCGACGGGGGAGCGGCCGACGGGGGAGCGGCCGACGTCGATCCGCTCGACGCGCTCGTCGTGCGCCTCGCGACGGCCTACGAGGACCCGGCGCTCCTGCGCCATCACCTCGAGGACCTCGGCGCCGCCGCGGGTCGCGCCGCCCTCCTCGCGCATCCCGAGCTGCCGGTCGCGACCCAGGGCATGAGCCTCACCGTGCGCGACTACCTGCAGGCCTACGTCCTCGAAGGGACCCTGCATCATCTCGACCTCGTCGCAGGCGCCGCCGAGGTCCCGGGGCCGCCGGCCGCGGGGCTCGCCGAGGCGCGGCGGATGCTCGAGCGCCGGATCCGGCTCGCGCTGCCGCAGGAGTGGTCCGACGCCGATGCTCTGCGCATCGCGACCGGGCGGCGCGCCCCGTCGTCGGCCGAGCGCGCGGACCTCGAGCGGCTCGGTCCGCGCGCGGCGATGCTGCCCCTCTCCCTCAGCTGAGCTCCCTGGGCGGAGGGAGACGGCCGACGGGACGCACCGGCGGGTCGCCCCTGGGCAGCCTCGGGGCGACCCGCCGGTCGGCGGTCAGCCCTCGCGCGGGTCCCGCAGCGGGACGACCTCGGGTCGCTCGAGGGTCGAGGCGATGTCGACGCGCGCGCCGCTGCCGGCGGACTCGAGCATCGCGTTCATGACCTCGAGGGCGTGCTGACCGAGCGCGCCGTTCGCGCGGAAGGCCGCACCCTGCTCGGCCATGTCGAGCAGGCCGATGCCGCGTCCGCCGTCGACGAAGCCGGCCGACGTCGGGATCGTCTCCCAGCCCTCGCCGCCGAGGCGGTGCACGGAGACCTCGCCGTCGAAGCGGTTGGGGTCCGGGACCGCGAGGGTGCCGCCGGTGCCGTGGATCTCGATGGGGTGGATGCCGGTGGCGACCCCGTCGAAGCTCATGACCAGCGTCGACAGCACCCCGGAGGCGTGGATGAGGACGCCGGTGACATGGGTGTCCGTGGTGACGGGGATGGTCTCCCCGGCGCGCGGTCCCGAGCCGATGGTGCGCTCGTCGCGGGTGCGGCTGGAGGCGCCGATGACGGCCTCGACCGGGCCCAGCAGCGTCACCAGGGCGTGGATGTAGTACGGGCCCATGTCGAGCAGGGGGCCGCCGCCGGGCACGTAGTAGAAGTCCGGGTTCGGGTGCCAGCGCTCGTGGCCGGGGGTGATCATCGTGGCGGTCGCGGCGATCGGGGTGCCGATGACGCCCTCGTCGAGGGCCGCGCGCGCGGTCTGCGTGCCGGTCCCCAGGACGGTGTCGGGGGCGCAGCCCGCGAGGACGCCGGCCGCGGCGGCGGCCTCGAGGACGGCGGCGCCGTCGGCGGTCTCCACGGCGAAGGGCTTCTCCGAGTAGACGTTCTTGCCGGCGGCGATGGCCTGGCGGTCGACCTCGGCATGGGCCGCGGGGATCGTCAGGTTCAGGACCGTGTCGACCTCGGGGTCGACGAGCAGGTCCTCGACGGTGAGCGCGCGCACGCCCTCGCGCTCGGCGGCGACCGCCTCCGCGCGGGAGCGGTCGAGGTCGGCGACGGCCACGAGCCGCAGGCCGGGGACGGCGTCGAAGGTCGCGAGGTACTGGGCGGCGATGTTGCCGCAGCCGATCATGCCCACGCGCATGGGTGCCGCGCTCATGCCCGGGCCTCCGCATCGATCGCGCGGGGGCCGTAGGGCTGCTCGCTGCCGCGCGCGGCCCACAGCAGGCCCCGCTCGATGATCGTGCGGACGTTCTCGTCCTCGAGCACCTCGACGCGGTGGCCGGGGGTGGAGACGAAGATGCGGCCCTGGCCCCACTGGCGGGTCCAGAGCGCCGGGGAGGTCACCGGGCGGGTCCACGGATCCCACTCGCGGACCTTCTGCGTGGTGGTCGCGAGGACGTCGCAGTAGTCGTCGGCCAGCACCCAGTACTGCTCGGTGACCAGGTCGAAGTCGGAGATCCCGGCGGTGATCGGATGCTCGGCGGCGACCGGCAGCATGTCCACCGTGTAGGGGACGTAGTTGTCGGCCTGCTCGCCCGTGCGCTCGTCGGGATGCTTGCCGGGATGGCAGCCGAACTGGCCGCCGATGAGGGTGAGGTAGTCCGACTCGTTGCGGTACGAGTCGGCGATGCCGCCGTGCCAGCCGGCGAGGCCGGTGCCGGCCTCGACCGCGGCGCGCAGGCCCTCGAACTGGGGGCGCTCGATCGTGGACATGGTGTTGCACTGGACGATCAGGTCGACCGTGGCCATGTACTCGGCGTCGGCGTAGACGGCGGGGCCGCCCTCGACGCGGACCTCGAAGCCGTTCGCCTCGAGGAAGGGGATGAACAGGTCGGTCGCCTCGACGGGCTGGTGCCCGTCCCAGCCGCCGCGGACGACGAGCGCGCGGCGAGCGGTGGTGGGGGTGGTCATGCGGAGTCTCCTGGGAGCCGGGGGTGGATGCTGCGGGGAGTCGGGGACGCGTCGGGCGCCATCAGGCGTCGACGCGCTGCCAGCGGGCGTCGGCCGCGGAGCTGGCCTCCACGGCGGCGAGCACGCGCTGGACGTGCAGGGCCTCGGCGAACGACGGCGAGGGGTCGGTGCCCTCGCCGATCGCGCGCACGAGGTCCGCGATCTCGTGGGTGAAGGTGTGCTCGTAGCCGAGGCCGTGGCCCGTCGGCCACCAGTTCGCGGCGTACGGATGCTCGGGCTCGGTGGTGAGGACCCGGGCGAAGCCCTGCCGGCCGGCGGGAGCGGTCGCGTCGTAGATCTCGAGCTCGTTCATGCGCTCGAAGTCGAAGGCGATCGAGCCGGCGGAGCCGTTGATCTCCACCCGCATCGCATTCTTGCGGCCGGTGGCCATGCGGGTCGCCTCGAAGGAGCCCAGCACGCCGGAGGCGAAGCGGGCCGTGAACAGGGCGACGTCGTCGACCGTCACCTCCTGGCGCTCGCCCGAGACGTCGCCCTTGCCGCCGAGGCCCTGCATGGCGCCCGCCGCGGGACGCGTCGGGACGACGGTCTGCAGGGTGCCCGAGACCGCGGCGATGTCCTCGCCGGTGATCCACTGGGCCAGGTCGATGACGTGCGCGCCGATGTCGCCGAGCGCGCCCGAGCCCGCCTTGTCCTTCTGCAGGCGCCAGGTCATGGGGGCGTCGGCGTCGGAGAGCCAGTCCTGCAGGTACTGGCAGCGGACCTGCCGGATGTCGCCGACGGCGCCCTCGGCGACGAGCTGGCGGGCGTAGGCGAGAGCGGGGGTGCGGCGGTAGCTGAAGCCGCAGATCGACCGGATGCCGCGGCTCGCCGCCTCCGCCGCCGCGGCGGCCATCTCCTCGGACTCCTCCACGGAGTTCGCCAGCGGCTTCTCGCACAGCACGTGCTTGCCGGCCGCGAGCGCCGCCAGCGCGATCTCGCGGTGGGTGTCGCCGGGGGTGCAGATGTCGATGACGTCGATCGCGGGATCCTCGACGAGGTCCTGCCAGCGGGTCGTCGAGCGGGCGAAGCCGTACTGCTCCGCGGCCGCGGCGACGCCCTCCGGATTGCGTCCGGCGATCGCCGTGAGCTCCGGGGTCCGCGGGAGGTCGAAGAAGCGGTGCGCGGTGCGCCAGGCGTGGGCATGGGCGGCGCCCATGAAGCCGTAGCCGATCATGCCGACGCGCAGCGTGCGATCGGCACCGGAGGACTCGGGGGATCCGGGGGTTCCGGAGGATGCAGGGGGTCCGGCGGGGGCGGGTGCGGTGGTCACGGGGGGTCTCACGACTCCTTCGGAGCGAGCGGTGGGGCGGTGCGGGTGGTGCGGGTGGAGCGGGTCGTACGGGTGGAGCGGGTCGTACGGGTGGAGCAGGTGGTGCTGTCGGTGTTCTCAGGGAGGTCGGAGGTCGGGCGATCACTTCCCCGAGCCGGCGGTCATGCCGCTGACGAGATAGCGACGGCCGAAGGCGTACAGCAGGACGATCGGGATCGAGGACAGCACGACGGCGGCCATCACGACGGGGACGTTGGTCGCGTACTCGCCCTGGAAGTTCCACAGTGCCAGGGGGAGCGTGCGCTTGTCCGGGCTCTGCGTGAGGATCAGCGGGAACAGGAAGCCGTTCCACGACATGAGCGCCTGGTAGACGGCGACGGTGACGATCGCCGGCTGGCAGATGGGGAACGCGAGGCGCCACATCTTCTGCCATTCGGTGCAGCCGTCGATGTCCATCGCCTCGAAGAGCTCCTTGGGGACGTCCCGCAGGGCGTTGGAGACGATGAGGATGCTCAGCGGCAGGCCGAAGGCGATGCCCGGGAGCATCAGCGCGACGAGCGAGTCGTACATGTGCATCCGGATGATCAGCAGGTAGATCGGCACGAGCGTCGCCTGCACGGGGATCGCCAGGCCCAGCAGGAACAGGCTCCGCACGGGGCGGAACAGGCGGTGCCCGCTGCGGACCGTCGCATAGGAGGCCATGAAGGCCATGAGCACGAGCGGGATCACGGTGCCCAGCGCCACCAGCACGCTGTTGAGCAGGTACATCGTGAAGTCCGCTTCGAGCACGGCGGTGAAGTTCTCGAACGCCAGCGGCGCCGAGGGCAGCACCGGGTTCGAGCCGAAGTAGGTCGTGATCGACTTCAGGCTGGTGATGGCCACGAAGTAGATCGGCAGCAGCACGATCACGAGCCAGATCCAGCCGAAGGCTCCTCCGATCCAGTTGCGATGCATGTCAGGCTCCTTCCAGCTGGCTGGCCTTGGCGTCGCGCCCGCCGAGCGCCTGCACCCCGAGGGCGAGGCCGAGGCCGAGCACCACGAGGATCACGGCGAGGGCGCTCGCGACGCCCATCTCGTTGCCGCGGAAGCCCGTGAGGTACATGTCCAGGGGCAGGATCCGGGTGGAGACGCCGGGGCCGCCGCCGGTCAGCACGAAGATGATGTCGAAGTAGGTGAGGGCGCCGACGACCATGAGCGTCGAGCTGGTGATGAGGGTGAACTTCAGCTGCGGGAGGGTGATCGAGAAGAACTGGCGGGTGCGGCCGGCGCCGTCGATCTGCGCGGCCTCGTACATCGTCTTCGGGATCTGCCGGACGGCGCCCTGGTAGATGAGCGTGTGGAAGGGGATGAACTGCCAGGAGATGATCCCCAGCAGCACGAACCACACGAGCACGGAGTCGCCCAGCCAGTTCTGCTTCAGCCAGGCCAGGTCGAGCCCGGCGGCGAGGCCGAAGTTCGGGTCCAGCAGCGACTTGAAGGTGATGGCGATGGCGGCGGAGCTCAGCAGCAGCGGCAGGAAGTACAGCACCGCGAGCACGTTGCGGTACTTCTGCGGGCCCGCCAGGAAGGTGCCCAGCAGGATGCTCAGCGGCGTCTGCAGCAGCCAGGTCGTCACGATCATGAGCAGCACGAGCGCGAGGCCGTGCCAGGTCGAGGAGCGGGTCAGCGCCTCGGTCCAGCTGGTCAGCCCCGAGAACTCGATCGCGCCGATGCCGTTCCACGAGGTGAAGGACAGGGCGATCACGCCGACCAGCGGCAGGATCGCGAACACCAGGAAGAACAGCAGCGCGGGCGCGGCGAACAGCACGTGGGAGAGCTGCAGGGGCTCGGCCCGCCCGGCCGGGGGCCGGGCGGGGGCCGCATCGTGCGCGGCCGGAGCGGCCGGCGCGGCGGCGGGTGCGGTGGTCACGGTCAGCTCTCCTGGGTCGCGTTCATCGCCTCGGCGAACTGCTCGGGCGTGATCTTCCCGAGGAACAGCTGCTCGGTGTTGACCAGGAGCTCCTCCGCCGCGGTCGGCTGCAGGGCCTGGTCCCAGGACTGCGTGAAGGCCGGGGCCTCCTGCAGGGAGGTGTAGACCCAGGTCAGGTAGTCGGCGTCCTCGCTCGCGGCGAGGGCGTCGTCCTGGCCGGTGATGACGGGCGCGGAGCCGGAGGCCACGAAGTCGGCGGCGACCTGGTCGGTCATCATCCCGTCGAGGAAGTAGGAGCGGGCGATCTCCTTCTCGGCGTCGGAGGCGACCGCAGACAGCGAGAGGTAGTTGCAGGGGTTGCCGACGAGGTTCTTCAGATCGCCCTTGCCGCCGTCGATTGTCGGGAAGGGGCCGAAGCCGAGGCGGCCGTCCTGCACGAAGCCGTCGCCGCTGGTCTTCATGCCGCCGAAGGTCCAGCCGCCGTGGAGCATGAGCGCGGCCTTGTCGGTCCACATGAGCGCCTGGTCGGTGTTGGAGTCCGCGGCCATCGACTCGAAGCCCTCGACGAAGGCGTTCGCGGCGAGCAGCTCCTCGACCTTGCGGCCCATCTCGACGACCGCGTCGTCGAGCCACGCGCCGGGCTCGCCCGCAGCGATCCGGGCGAAGACCTCGGGGCCGCCGACGCGGTCCAGCAGGTACTCGAGCCACATCATCGACGTCCAGCGGGACTGCCCGGCCAGGGAGACGCCGGCGACACCCGCGGAGTTCGCCTTCTCGACGACGTCGAGGAGGTCGTCCCAGGTCTCGGGGGCCTCGGCGCCGATGTTCTCCAGCACCGTCTTGTTGTTGAACAGGATGATCGGCTGGGTCGCGCCGATCGGGAGGGCGTAGATCTTCTCGTCGACGGTCGCCGCGCCCCACACCGACTCGATGAAGCGAGCCTTGAAGTCGGCGTTCTCGTCGAGCCACGAGGTCAGGTCGTCGACCTGCTCGGCCTCGGCGTAGGTGCGCAGGCCGCCGCCTCCCCAGCCGTAGATGATCGTCGGCGCCTCGCCGGCACCGATCGCGGTGCGGATCTTCTGCTTGTAGGCGTCGTTCTGGAAGAACGTGACCTCCAGGGTGCCCTCGTCGAGCTCGTTGAAGGCGGTGATCGAGTCGTCGTAGATGGTCTCGTTGGGCTCGCCCGAGAGCTGCCAGATCGAGGCGGCGTCCCCGCCCGAGCTCCCGCCGGGTCCCGAGGTTCCGCAGGCGGCGAGCGTCAGCGCCGAGGCGCCGGCGGCGGTGCCGAGGAACGCGCGGCGGGAGAGGGGTGAAGCAAGGGGAGAAGCGAGGGAACGGCTAGGAAAGTTTCGCATGATCTGCTCCTGTGAGTCGTCGTTGACCGGGGCCAGCTCTGCCGGCGCGCCCGAGCGGATCGCGCCGTGGAAAGTAAGAGGAAATTACCAATGAACCGCGATGCGGTCAACTGCGTTCCCGATTCGAAATGTTCCGCCAAGCAACGTTCTGGCCTGGGGGGATGGGGTTGGTGACGTTCATCGGGGGACCAATGGCGCGGCGTGCAGGGCCGATGGGGGCGACGATCGTCGCGGGGCAGCAGGCGGCCGACGAGCGTCTGACGTGCGCGATCGAGCGCCCGACGAGTTCGCTCAGCCGACTGCCGGACACCTCCGGACAGGACGAAGCCGGCCTTCCGGACGCAGAAACTTTCTTCGTGCGCTACGCTTCAGCCATGACGACGCAGAACGACGGACGAACGGCCGACGACGAGGGCGCGGCCGGCGGCGCACGAGCTGCGGCCGACGGCGCACGAGCCGCAGCCGACGGTGCGCGAGCGGCGGCCGACGGCGCGAAGGCCGCGCGCGTCACCCTCGCCGACGTGGCCGCGCGCGCGGGGGTGTCGCTGCCCACCGCCTCCAAGGTCATGAACGGCCGCGCCGCCGTCAGCGAGCAGACCCGGGAGGCGGTCGCCGAGGCCGCAGCCGAGCTCGGCTACCGGCCCCGCCGTCGGCGCCCGCCCGAGCGTCGGCGCACCATCGCCGTCCACCTCGAGGCCGTCGACAGCGCCTACGTGATGGACGTCTTCGCCGGCGTGACCCGGGCGGCGCGGAAGGCCGGGGCGGACCTGCTCGTCACCGACGCCGAACCCGAGGCGGACAAGGGCCTCAGCCGTGCCTGGATGACCGACATGGCCGCCCGCGGAGCCGACGGCGTCATCGCCGTCGTCACCCGCATCGGTGCCGAGCACGGTCGCTGGAGCCGCAGCCTCGGGCTCCCGCTGATCGCGATCGACCCCGTCCTCGACGGCCCCGAATCCACCGGGGTCCCCGGCGTCCTCACCGTCACGGCCACCAACTGGGAGGGCGGGGCCGCTGCGGTCCGGCACCTCCTCGACCTCGGGCACCGCCGGATCGGCATCCTCGCCGGCCCCGAGCACTCGGTCCCCGGCCAGCAGCGCCTCGCCGGCTACCTGAGCGCGCTCGGGCAGGCGGGCCTCCCTGCCGACCCCGAGCTCATCCGGCACGGCGACTTCGACGGGGAGTCGGGCGCCGAGGGGGCCGGGGCCCTGCTCGATCTCGCCGATCCGCCGACGGCGATCTTCGCGACCTCGGACAATCTCGCGCTCGGCGCGCTGCGGGCCGCGCGCTCCCGCGACGTCGCCGTGCCCGAGCGGCTGAGCGTGATCGGCTTCGACGACACCATGGTCACGCGCTGGACGACCCCTCAGCTCACCGCCGTCAGCCAGCCGCTGGCCTCGATGGGGCAGGTCGCCGTCGAGCGCCTGCTCGCGCTCGCCGAGGATCCCTCGCTGTTCTCGCACCCCTTCAAGCTCGAGACGCGCCTGATCGAGCGGGAGTCCACCGCGGCACCGCGCTGAGCGGTCGCGCGACGGCCCGCCGTCGGCCGGCCCGGCGGCCCGCCCGTCGGCGACGGCGCCCCGTTGACCCCTCCGGACGGATGCTCTACGCTGACCGCATCGAAAAGACGCAGAAACCTTTCCTAAAGTGCGTCAGCGATCATGGTGACGGACCTCCCGTCCCAGCATCACGTGCGAAGGAGCACCCATGACCGCCTCTGTCTGGAACGACCCCGAGCAGACCGTCGACGCGCGCGTCGAGGCGCTGCTCGCGGACCTCACCCTCGAGGAGAAGGTCGGCCAGCTCGGCAGCTACTGGAAGCGCCCCGACGCCGGTGCCGACGCCGACGGTGCGGACGCCGACGGCGCCGAGGGCGGGGAGTCCGGCTCGAGCGCGTCCGGGGGCGGCGGCTTCGCGCCCATGCAGTCGACCTTCGACAAGGACCGCGACCCCTTCGAGGCTGCCATCGAGCACGGGCTCGGGCACATCACCCGCAACTTCGGCTCCGCCCCGCTCTCCGTCGACGAGGGCCTCGCGCAGCTGCGCGAGCTGCAGACCGCCGTGGTCGCGGCCTCCCGCCACGGGATCCCCGCGATCGCCCACGAGGAGTGCCTGACCGGCTTCATGGCCCACGGCGCCACCACCTATCCGGCGGCGATCGCCTGGGGCGCGAGCTTCTCGCCCGCGCTCGTCGGCTCCATGGCCGCGAAGATCGGCGAGGACATGGCCGCCGTCGGCATCCACCACGGGCTCGCCCCGGTCCTCGACATCGTGCGCGACTACCGCTGGGGCCGCATCGAGGAGACCATGGGCGAGGACCCCTACCTCACGGGCGTGCTCGCGACCTCCTACGTCGAGGGCCTGCAGTCCGCCGGCGTCATCGCGACGCTCAAGCACTTCGCCGGCCATGCCGCCTCCCGTGCCGGCCGCAACCACGCCCCCGTCTCGATCGGCCTGCGCGAGCTGCACGACGTGGACCTCGTGCCCTTCGAGATGGCGGTGCGCGGCGCCGGCGTCCGCTCCGTCATGAACTCCTACGCCGACATCGACGGCATCGCCCCGGCCGCGAGCCGCTGGCTGCTGACCGATCTGCTGCGCACGCAGTGGGGCTTCGACGGCACCGTCGTCTCCGACTACTGGGCCGTGAACTTCCTGGAGTCGATGCACCGCGTCGTCGGCTCCACCCGGGATGCCGCCGTGACCACGCTGCGCGCCGGCATGGACGTCGAACTGCCCGAGACCAGCACGTTCCCCGAGCTGCTGGACGCGATCGCGGCCGGTGAGATCGCCGAGTCGGAGCTCGACACGGCCGTCCGCCGGGTGCTGCGCCAGAAGGTCGAGCTGGGCCTGCTGGACCCCGGCTTCGATCCCGCGACGATCGGCTCGGCGATCGACCTCGACTCCGCCGCGGGCCGCGCGCTCGCCCGCGAGCTCGCCGAGGAGTCGATCGTGCTCGTCGCCGACGACGGGATCCTCCCGCTCGCCCCGGCCGACGCCGACGCCCCGGGCGGACGCCTCGGCGCCCCCGCCCGCATCGCGCTGATCGGCCCCGCGGCCGACGACGGCCGCCCCTTCCTCGGCTGCTACAGCTTCACCAACCACGTCTACCACCGCAACCACGAGGGCACCTCGGTCCCGGTCCCGACGCTCGCCGAGGCCCTCGCCGCCGAGCTGCCCGCCGCCGCGATCACCACCGTCCCGGGCGTTGCCTTCCTCGACGACGACGCCTCGGGGATCCCCGCCGCGATCCTCGCCGCCGAGGCCGCCGACCTGGCGATCCTCGCCGTCGGCGACAAGGCCGGCATGTTCGGCTCCGGCACCTCCGGGGAGGGCTGCGACGTCGCCGACCTGCGCCTGCCCGGCGCCCAGCACGAGCTCGTCGAGGCCGTCCTCGCGACCGGCACCCCCGTGGTGCTGGTCCTGGTCACGGGCCGTCCCTACGCGATCGGCGAGTACGCCGACCGCTGCGCCGCGATCGTCCAGGCCTTCATGCCCGGCGAGGAGGGCGGCTCCGCGATCGCCGGCGTCCTCTCGGGCCGCGTGAACCCCTCGGGCCGCCTCCCGATCGGCCTGCCCGGCGGCATGGGCGGCCAGCCTGGCACGTACCTCGCACCGGTCCTCGGCTGGATCAGCGAGGGCATCTCCAACATCGACCCGCAGCCGCTGTTCCCCTTCGGCCACGGCCTCGGCTACTCGCGCTTCGAGTACTCCGACCTGCGGCTCGAGTCCGTCGGCGCGGCCGACGGGCGGCGCGGCGACGACGGGGTCCTCGAGATCGCGCCGGACGGCGAGGTCGAGATCTCGGCGCTGGTCACCAACGCCTCCGGCCGCGACGGCAAGGAGGTCGTGCAGCTGTACCTGTCCGATCCGGTCGCCTCGGTGGTCCGTCCCCTCAAGCGCCTCGTCGGCTTCGAGAAGGTCGCCGTGGCGGCGGGGGAGAGCGTGCGCGTGAGCTTCCGCCTCCACGCGGACCGCGCCTCCTTCGTCGGCCCGGATCTGCAGCGCATCGTCGAGCCCGGCGAGCTGCGGCTCCGGCTCGGCCGGTCGAGCGAGGACGCCGAGCTCGAGGGCGTCCTGCGCGTCGTCGGCCCCACCCGGGTCATCGAGGGCGCGCGCGTCCTGACCACGCCCGTCGAGGTCGCTGAGGTCTCCGAGGCCGCTGCGCGCCCCGTCGTGGGCGCCGCTCCCGCCGCCGTCTGAGCGGCCCCGAGGAGCGGCCCCGAGGGGCGGTCGGCGGGGCATCGCCCCGGCGTCGCCCCGGCGTGGCCGCCCCGCCCCGATCACGGACGGGAGAGCGCTTGACGCCTCCCGCCGCCCCCGCTAGTCTGAAACTCGCCGATAGTAGTGCGAAAGCTTTCGCCAGGCGAAGTCACGATGCTGTGATGAGAAAGAGGTGAGACGCCGATGCCGAATCAGTCGGTGAACCCCGCATGACCGTCGACCAGGGCGCCGCCGGCGCCGCGTCGGTCGCACCTTCCGGGGCCTCGGCCACCGGGTCGGAGGCGCTGCCCCTGACGGGCGGCTCCGGCGCCGCTGCCGGATCGTCGGCCCCGCGGCCGGTCGCGAAGAAGGACACCTGGGCCCGCGCCCTGAAGAAGGACTGGCGGCTCTACACCTTCCTCATCCTCCCGATCGTCTTCCTCGGGATCTTCCGCTACCTGCCCATGGCCGGGAACATCATCGCGTTCCGCCGCTTCCGCCCCGGCGGCAGCATCTTCGGCGACGAATGGGTGGGCCTGCGGTACATCACGATGTTCATCACCGATGCGAAGTTCTGGGACGTCTTCCAGAACACGGTGATCCTCGGCCTGCTCACGCTCGTCATCTGCTTCCCGATGCCGATCGTCCTCGCGCTGCTGCTGAACGAGGTGCGCATCCGCTGGTTCAAGCGGATCGTGCAGACGGTCTCGTACCTTCCGCACTTCATGTCGATCGTCATCGTCGCGGGCATGGTCTTCCAGATCTTCTCCGTGCAGGGCACGATCAACCAGCTGACCGCTCTCCTCGGCGCCGATCCGATCAACTTCATGCAGAGCGCCGACTGGTTCCGCACCATCTACGTCGGCTCCGAGATCTGGCAGACCGTCGGCTGGGGCACGATCCTCTACCTGGCCGCGCTCACCACGATCGACGAGAGCCTCTACGAGGCCGCGAAGATCGACGGCGCGAACCGCTGGCAGCAGACCGTGCACATCACGCTGGTGGGCATCCGGCCCACGATGATCACGCTGCTGATCCTCAACATCGGCACGTTCATGTCGGTGGGCTTCGAGAAGGTCCTGCTGCTGTACAACCCGCTGACCTATCCGACCGCCGACGTCATCTCGACGTACCTGTACCGGATCGGCATCGAATCCAGCAACTTCAGCTACGCGACCGCGATCGGCCTGTTCGAGTCCATCATCGGGCTCACGCTGATCCTCTCCGCGAACGCCATTTCCAAGCGAGCAGTGGGGACGAGCCTGTGGTGACCACGACGATGACGACCGAGCAGACGGGCCCCAAGAGCCCGAACGGCCCCCAGGGCTCGACCGGACCCGCCGCCCCGCGCCGCGGGCGCACGGTGATCCGCGACAGCCTCGGCTACCGCACCTTCCGGGTCGCCAACACGATCGTGCTGATCCTGGTGATGGCGGTGACGCTGTACCCGTTCCTGAACGTCCTGGCGCAGTCCTTCAGCTCCGAGGGCTACATCGTGTCGGGGCAGGTGAACATCTTCCCCCGCGGCTTCAACTTCGACACCTACAAGGTCGTCATGGGCGATGCGATGTTCTGGACGAACTACCGCAACACCGTCGTCTACACCGTCGTCGGGACGATCATCGCGATGTTCCTGACCACGACCTTCGCCTATGCGCTCTCGAAGAGGCGGCTCAAGGGCCGCACCGTGTTCATCGGGATCGCCGTGTTCACGATGTTCTTCAACGGCGGCCTCATCCCCAACTACATCCTCATCAAGACGCTGGGGATGACCAACACCATCTGGGCGATCGTCCTGCCCGGTGCGATCAGCGTGTTCAACCTGCTGGTCATGAAGGCGTTCTTCGAGAACCTCCCCGAGGAGCTCGAGGAGTCGGCCTCGATGGACGGCCTGAACACCTACGGGATCTTCCTGCGGATCGTGCTGCCGCTGTCGAAGGCGGTCATCGCCACGATGATCCTCTTCTACGCCGTCGGCTTCTGGAACTCCTGGTTCCAGGCCTTCCTCTACATGGACAAGGCCGAGCTGTACCCGGTCACCGTCTACCTCCGCAACCTGATCGCCGGCGCCACCAACGCCGCGTCCGTCAGCGGCGGCGCCGGGGCCGAGGGCCTCGCGCAGGTCGCCGCGAACATCCAGGCGGTCACGATCGTCCTGACCGTCCTGCCGATCATCTGCCTCTACCCGTTCCTGCAGCGCTACTTCGTCTCCGGCGTCATGCTCGGCTCCGTCAAGGGCTGACGCCACCCCGGGGACCGGCCGACGGCGGCCGGATCCCCCTCGTGCGGTCGACGACGACCGTGCTCCTCGGGCCGTGCGCCCCACCAGAAAGGGTTTCCCATGAACATCTCCCGACGCAGCATCGTCGGCGCCCTCGCGATGGGCCTGACCGCCACCGGACTCGCCGCCTGCGGCGGAGGCGACGACGACTGGGGCGGCTCCGGCGGCTCCGGCGGCGACGAGCCGGTCTCGCTCGACGACAAGCGCGTCGGCGCGATGGACGACTACGAGGCCGGCACGACCTTCGTCGCCACCGAGCCCCTCGAGATCGACATGCTCTACCGCGACCACCCGTCCTACCCGCTGAACGAGGACTGGCTGCTGCTGAGCACGACGGAGTCGCGCAACAACGTCACCTTCGCGATGACGACCGCGCCGCTGAGCGACTACGACCAGCGCCGCAGCCTGCTCGTCGGCGCGGGCGACGCCCCCTCGGTCATGCCCGTGACCTACCCCGGCCAGGAGTCGCAGTACGTGGCCTCGGGCGCGATCCTCGCGGTCAGCGACTACACCGACCTCATGCCGAACTTCACCCAGAAGGTCGCCGACTGGGACCTGCAGGCCGAGATCGACTCCCTCCGCCAGGAGGACGGCAAGTTCTACATGCTCCCCGGCCTCCTGCAGTCCGCGCGCCCCGACTACACGGTCGCGATGCGCATGGACGTGCTCGAGGAGCTGGGTCTGTCGGAGCCCGCCAGCTGGGACGACTTCCGCGACGTCCTGCAGGGCATCAAGGACGCCAAGGGCGGCGACTACGTCTTCTCCGACCGCTGGACCGGCTCCGCGCTGCTGCAGCTGGCCGCCCCGACCTTCGGCACCACCGCCGGCTGGGGCCTCGGCGCGAGCATGTGGGACGAGGCCTCCGGGAAGTTCGTCTTCCCCGCCGCGACCGACGGCTACCGCCAGCTCGTCGAGTACTTCGCGGGCCTCGTCGCCGACGGCCTCATGGACCCCGAGTCCTTCACCCAGGACGACGACGCCGCGCATCAGAAGCTCGGCCAGGAGAAGTCCTTCGCGATCACCACCAACGGCCAGGAGATCGAGACCGGCCGCACCACGCTGAACACCACCCTCGGCGAGGGCAACTACGTGCTCAGCAAGATCCGTCAGCCCTCCGGCCCCGCCGGCGACATCTTCGGCAACCGCCGCATCCAGAGCGGCGTCATGTTCAACTCGAAGATCGTCGACAAGGACACCTTCGTCGCGATCATGCAGTGGGTCGACTGGCACTACTACTCCGACGAGGGCCTCGAGTTCGGCAAGTGGGGCGTCGAGGGCGAGACCTTCACGAAGGACGCCGACGGCGTGCGCACCCTCGCCGACGACGTCGACTGGCTGGGCCTGAACCCCGACGCCACGAAGGACCTCCGCGTCGACTTCGGCTTCATGAACGGCGTCTTCCTCCACGAGCACGGCTCCTCCGACGACCTCGTGCGCAGCCTGATCCCCGAGGAGGAGGTCGCCTGGATCGAGCGCATGGCCGACAAGGAGCTGGTCTCCCCGCCGCCGCCCGCCCCCATGAACGAGGACGAGCAGGAGCAGGCCGGCCTCTACCAGACCGCGCTCACCGACTACGCGAGCCAGAACACCCTCGCCTTCATCACCGGCCAGCGCGATCTCTCCGAGTGGGACACCTACGTGACCGAGCTCGAGGGCCAGAACATGACCACCTACATCGACCTGGTCAACGGCGCCTACGAGCGCTACCAGGAGACCAACGGCTGATCCTCGGATCGCCGTCGGGCATGATCGCCCCGTCGGGCCGGTTCCCCTCCGGTCCGACGGGGCGTCCTCCGTTCCCGGCGTCCTCCGTCACCGGCGGCCCCCGGCCTCCGGCGATCCCGCCTCCCTCGGCGTCCCCGCCCCGGCGACCCGCCGCATCCTGCAAGGAGCTCCCGACGATGAACGGTCCCACCCGCGACGACCGCAGCACGATGACGCGCCTGACCGAGGCGGTGCTCTGGCTGCTGGTGATCGGTGCGCTGCTGATCGTCACGACCCTCCCGACGACGCTCACGTGGATGCTGCTCGCGCAGGACGCGAGCAACATCCCGCTCTACGCCGTCTCCGCGCTCTTCGTGCCGCCCGCGCTGGCCGCCGCGCTGTTCGCCTGGAGCCGGCGCGCGGAGGACCTGGACCCGGTCCCCGCGAAGGTCTTCCTGCGCGGCTACCGCGTGAACCTGCGCGACGCCCTCGGCATCGGCGCCCCCGCCCTGCTGCTCCTGGCGATCCTGGCGACGAACGTGGTGGGCGGCTCCGCCGTCGGCACCGGGGCGCTGACGCCGCTGTTCGTGGTCCTCGCGGCGATCCTGCTGCTGGTCGCCGTGCGCGCCCTGTCGATCGCCTCGCGCCTCGGGTTCCGCCTGCGCGACCTCGCCCGGCTGTCCCTGTTCACGCTCCTGACGATGCCCCTGCGCACGCTCGCGCTGCTGTCCTTCGGCGTGCTGGTGGGGGGCATCAGCCTGTTCGTCGGCGACTACGCGGTCGCGCTGCTGGGCGCGCCCCTGAGCTTCGCCCTGTGGTGGTCCGAGCAGCCCGTCATCTCGCGCCTGCGGCGCGACTTCATCGAGGGCGCCGACGGCGCCGACGGCGCTGACGGCTCCGAGGGTGCCGACGGGAGCAGCGACTCCGACGGCTCGGGCAGGGCGGCCGACGGCGCCGCCAGCTGAGCCGCGCCCGCCCGTCGGGCTCTCGAAAGTTCTCGTTGTGCGAATGTAATGCGCGACGTGCGCACGCCCCGTCCTCCCGATCCGGGAGGGCGGGGCGTTCGTGCTGGTGGAAGCCCTTCGACGGCGGGCCGGCGCCGATTCGGACCGCACGTCGGATGCACTTGACCGTTGATCGATACAAAGCTACATTGTGGCCAGTCCTAAACATATCGAAAGATTTCGACCCAGGATTGGCGCAGGGCATCGTCGCCCGCCGCCGCGCTCGTCCCGGGAGCCGTGCACCCGCCGGCTCCCGTACCCCGAGGGCACGCCCCCGCCGCGCAGGACGCGGCGCCGGCGACGCCAGCAGCACTCGCAGCATCCGCAGCATTCGCACCGCGCGCAGCGTCCGCGCCACGCGCAGCGTCCGCACCGCACGCAGCACCCGCAGCATCCGGAGTCCCGCCCCCGCTGTCCCCGTCGCACCGTCCTCCGCTCCTGGAGGCCGGCGACGCCCACCCCCAGGAGATGACGATGACGACATCCACCCCCTTCACCCTGTCCCCGAGCCGCCGCGGCTTCGTCGGCCTCTCGGCCGCCGCCTTCGCGAGCGTCGCGCTGTCCGCCTGCGGCGGCGACGGCGGAGGCACCGAGGCCGCCGACGTCTCCTCGCAGAACGTCGGCGCCATGGAGGACTTCGCGGCCGACACGCAGTTCACCGCGACCGACGAGTTCACGCTCTCGATGCTGTGGACGGACTGGCCCGACGTCCCGATCGAGGACAGCTGGCGGATCTTCGACCTCATCAAGGAGCGCACGGGCGTCGAGCTCGCCCTGACCAACGTCCCCTTCAGCGACGCGACCGAGAAGCGGAACCTGCTGATCAGCGCCGGCGACGCTCCCGCCCTGATCCCGCTGGTCTACACCGGCGAGGAGTCACCCTTCGTGTCCTCCGGCGCCGTGGTGCCGCTGAGCGACTACGTCGAGCACATGCCCAACTTCCAGAAGTACGTGGAGGAGTGGGACCTCGGCGAGATGATCGAGAGCCTCAAGCAGGCCGACGGCAAGTACTACATGCTGCCGGGCCTGCAGGAGGTCTCCGTCCCCGTGTTCACGCTGGTCCTGCGCAAGGACGTCTTCGAGGACGTCGCCGGCGGCCTGCCCGACAGCTGGGACGACCTGAGGACGGCGCTCGGCGCGATCAAGGAGAAGTACCCCGACTCGACGCCGCTCGCGGACGGCTTCGAGTCGCAGTCGCTGCTCAACTACGCCTCCCACGCCTTCGGCACCCGCGCCGGCTGGGGCTTCGGCGGCGGCATCGTCGACGGCGAGGGCGACGGTCTGGCCTACGCCGCCGCGACCGAGGAGTACCGCCAGCTGGTCGACTACTTCCGCGGGCTCGTCGCCGACGGGCTCCTGGACCGCGAGTCCCTCACGGCCTCGAACGACGGCACCGGCGCCGCGAGCGTCAGCGAGAAGTTCGCGGCCGAGACCTGCTTCGCCGCCTCCGGCTCCTCGGGCACCGCGATCGAGTTCGCGCTGGCGCTGAACGAGACCGTCGGCGAGGGCGCCTTCGAGGTCTCCCTCGTGCCGCCGCCCTCCGGCCCCGCCGGCAGCCTGGTCGAGCCGCGCAACTTCTGGCACGGCTTCATGCTCAGCTCCTCGATCCTGGACTCGGAGAACTTCCTGGCCACCCTGCAGTTCGTGGACTGGCTCTACTACAGCCCCGACGCCCGCGAGATGCTCCGCTGGGGCGAGAAGGACGTGACCTACACGGTCGCCGACGACGGCACGATCTCGCTGCTCGACGGCTACTCGCTGAACGACTTCGACATCGACAAGGACGCCGGGACCGACATCAAGCAGGACCTCGGCTTCTCGACCTTCCCCGCGGAGTCCACCGAGTCCCGGGCCCTCAAGGAGTCCTACTCGACCGACGCGTTCGTCCAGTACATCGACGACGTCCTCACCCAGCGCACCCCGCGCGACCCCTTCCCGCCGGCGCCGCTGGACGAGTCCGAGCTCGAGCAGGCCTCGCTGCTGTCCACCCCGCTGAAGGACGCGGTCGACACCGCGACCCTGCAGTTCGTGATGGGGGAGCGCGACATGTCCGAGTGGGAGACCTTCCAGGGCGAGCTCGAGGCCGCCGGCCTCTCGCGCTACATGGAGCTCATGACCACCGCGCGCACGCGGTTCCTCGAGGCCAACGGATGATCCGCCGCGGACCAGGGGAGGAGGTGACGCCATGACCACGGCGACCGATGCGCCCGCCGGCCGCACGGGCCGACGGCGGGCCGCGGGACCGGCCGAGGCCGGCCGGACCGGGGCCGAGTCGACGTCGGCCGGTCGCTCCGGAGCCCGCCGCTCCGGGGCCGGACGGCCGACGCGGCGACCGGGCAGCTGGAAGCGGACGCTGCAGCGGGACTGGCCGCTGTACGCGCTCGCCGTCCTGCCGCTGGTGTTCCTCGCGATCTTCCGCTACATCCCGATGCTCGGGAACGTCATCGCGTTCCGACGCTTCCGCCCCGGCGGCAGCATCTTCGGCGAGGAATGGGTCGGGTTCTTCTACATCGAGATGTTCGTGAAGGACCCGGCGTTCTGGAACGTCTTCGCGAACACGGCGATCATCGGGGTCATGACCCTCGTGGTCTGCTTCCCGCTGCCGATCATCCTGGCGCTCATGCTCAACGAGGTGCGGCGCAAGCACTTCAAGAAGATCGTGCAGTCGATCTCCTACCTGCCGCACTTCCTGTCGGTCGTGATCGTCGTCGGCATGCTGTTCCAGCTGCTGAGCCTGCAGGGGACGGTCAACCAGATCGTCACCGTCTTCGGCGGGGATGCGATCCCGTTCCTGCAGCGGCCCGAATGGTTCCGCATCATCTATGTGGCCTCGGAGGCCTGGCAGACCGTCGGCTGGGGCACGATCCTCTATCTCGCCGCCCTCACCGCGGTCGACGACTCCCTCTACGAGGCGGCCCGGATCGACGGCGCGAACCGCTGGCAGCAGACCTGGCACGTCACGATCCCCGGGATCCGCCCGACGATGGTCACGCTGCTCATCCTCAACATCGGCTCGTTCCTCAACGTGGGCTTCGAGAAGGTGCTGCTGATGTACAACCCGATGACCTATTCGACCGGCGACGTCATCTCCACCTACCTGTACCGGGTGGGCCTGATGTCCAACAACCTCAGCTATGCCGCGGCCATCGGCCTGTTCCAGGCGATCATCGGATTCGCGATGGTGATGGCGGCGAACTTCATCTCGAGACGATTGGTGGGGACGAGCCTGTGGTGATCGACGCCATGCAACCCGACCTCGACGGTCCGGGAGCGGGGGCGGGCACGACGCCCGGCCGCGCCCCGGCGCCGCGACGGACCTCCCGCATCCGCGACTCGCGCTCCTATCGCGTGTTCACGGTCATCAACATGACGTGCCTGCTCCTGCTGTGCGCTCTCATGCTCTACCCGTTCATCACGCTGATCGCGCAGTCGTTCAGCTCGGCGGGCGCCATCAACGCCGGCAAGGTGAACCTGCTGCCGGTGGACTTCAACATCGAGACCTACAAGGCGGTCTCGCAGAACGGCGCCTTCTGGCGCAGCTACGGCAACACCGTCCTGTACACCGTCATCGGCACGTCCATCGCGATGGTGCTCACGACGATCTACGCGTTCGTCCTCTCGAAGCGGCATCTGCGCGGACGCGGGCTGCTGATCGGCATCGCCGTGTTCACGATGTTCTTCAACGGCGGCATCGTCCCGAACTACGTGCTCATCTCGACGCTCGGCATGAAGAACACGATGTGGTCGGTGATCCTGCCGCCCGCGCTGTCGGTGTTCAACCTGCTGGTGATGAAGGCGTTCTTCGAGAACCTCCCGACGGAGCTCGAGGAGGCCGCGCAGATCGACGGCCTGAGCTGGTTCGGGATCCTGTTCCGGGTCGTGCTGCCGCTGTCGAAGGCGGTCCTCGCGACGATGGTGCTGTTCTACTCGGTGCAGTACTGGAACGACTGGTTCGCCGCCTTCCTCTATCTGGATCGGAACGACCTGTTCCCGGTCACGCTCTTCCTGCGCAACCTCATCGCCGGAGCCTCGACCGCGACCTCCGAGGGCGCGGCCGCATCGGGCGCGAGCGTGACCTCCATCAGCGCGAACATCCAGTCCGTGACGATGATCCTCATCCTGATCCCGATCCTCTGCGTCTACCCCTTCGTGCAGCGCTACTTCGTCTCGGGCGTCATGCTCGGGTCGGTCAAGGGCTGACGCACCGACACCCCACCCCCTCTCCGGAAAGGACGGACGATGACGTCCCCCTCGCCCCAGAACCCCTCACCCCAGAACCCCTCGCCCCACGAGCAGTCCTCTCCCGAGCAGTCCTCTCGCCTGCGCGGCGTCGGCCGACGGGCGGTCCTCGCCGGGATCGGCGCGGCTCCCGCCCTCGCCGTCGGCGCCGCCCATGCGGACCCGAGCTCGGGGAGGTCCACCGCGCACTCCCGCATCGAGGTCGACGTGACGGCGACCCGCCAGGCCCTGCGGGGCATCGGCGGGATCACCTATGCGCAGTGGATCGGCGACCTCACCGCCGCCCAGCGCGAGACCGCCTTCGGGACGGGGGAGGACCAGCTGGGCATGTCCGTGCTGCGCGTCCCCGTCCCGCCGGACCGCGCCGACTGGGATGCGGACCTCGCGACCGCCCGACGGGCCCGCGAGCTGGGCGCGATCGTCTTCGCCTCCCCCTGGTACCCGCCGGAGGAGATGCGCGAGACCTTCCGCCGCGAGGAGCCCGTCGGCTCCGGGACCCCGCACCCCGCGGAGACCGGCACCGTCCTCACGGCCGCGCACGTCGAGCAGCGGGACGGGCAGGATGCCGCCGTGCTCGAGGGGGCCGGCTCCTCGGTCCGCTGGGACGTGCTCGGGATGGGCACGACGGGGGCGAAGCGGCTCACGATCCGCGTCCTCGCCGCGCAGTCCGGGGCCGCGCTGCGCATCCTCGCGAACGATGCGGAGGCCGTCGCGGAGCTGGTCCTCCCCGAGGGGACCTCCTGGGCGGAGGTCGAGGCCGACGTCCCCTTCGAGGCGGGGGACAACAGCCTCGAGCTGATCGCCCTCGGCGACGGCGAGATCGCGGTGGACGAGATCCGCATCCGCGGCATCCAGATCCAGGAGGACGCCTCCCGCCTGGCCCGCTCCTCCTACGCCGACTACGCCCGCCACCTCGCGGACTTCGTCGCGCACATGGAGGCCGGCGGCGCGCCCCTCGAGGCGATCTCGATCCAGAACGAGCCCGACTACGCGGAGGACTGGACCTGGTGGACGCCCGCGGAGATGATCGACTTCCTGCGCGATCACGCCGCCTCGATCCCGTGCCGCATCATCGCCCCGGAGTCCTTCCAGTACGTGAAGAGCACCTCGGATCCGATCATCGAGGATCCGGAGGCGTGGGCGCAGGTCGACGTGCTGGGCGCCCACCTCTACGGGACCCCGGCCGAGGAGCTCCCGTACCCGCTGTTCGAGCAGCACCGCGGCGACCGCGAGCTGTGGATGACGGAGGTCTACACCCCCAACAGCGAGCCCGACTCGAACGAGCGCTGGCCCGAGGCGCTGCAGGTGGGCGAGAGCATCCATGACGCCCTCGTGATCGGCGGCTTCCAGGCCTACGTGTGGTGGTACATCCGCCGCAACTACGGCCCGATCTCCGAGGACGGTACGATCAGCCGCCGCGGCCACGTCATGGGCCACTACTCCCGCGTCCTGCGGGCCGGCTCCCAGCGTCTCGCGCTCGAGTCCGAGGCGCCCGAGGGCGTGCGCGAGTCCGCCTATCTCGCCGCTGACGGCGCCGTCGTGATCGTCGCGATCAACGCGTCGGATGCCGAGGTCGCCCGGCCGTACCGGGTCCGCGGCACGAAGGTGCGCGGGGCGGAGTCCTGGCGGACCTCGGCCGACGAGCGCTCGGTGCGGCTCCCGGATGCGACGGTGCGCGGCGGGAAGCTCGAGGTGACGCTGCCGGCGCAGAGCATCACGACCTACGTCGTGCGCTGACGGGGCTGCGGCGCCTCATCCCCGAGGAGCCGCGAGATCGTCCGACGGCGAGCGGGGCGGGCCGGGCATCAGCCCGGCCCGCCCCGTCCCGTCTCGCCCCCGCTCTGCTCCGTCCTCAGGGGCGTCAGTGGATCCGGCGCCCGGTCTCGTCGGGGATTCCGGAGGCGCGGAAGAAGTAGCTGCGCAGCTGGTCGCGCCATTCCTCGGCGGAGCGCTCCTGCTCCTGGAGCAGCGCGTCGACGCGGGCGTGGACGGCGGCGGGCACCTTCCCGCGCAGCGTCTCCCACTGCGGGCGCAGGCCCAGCACCTGCTCGTAGCCGTCGGCCCGGGAGTCGTAGATGTGCTGGACGACGGTCTTCCCGCTGCGGAGGCGATGCGTGTACGGCACGTGGTGGAAGAACAGCAGGAGCTCGTCGGGGCAGGTCTCCGGGTCCTCGTAGAGCGAGGCCCAGGGCTCGGCGAACAGGCCGGCGAAGCCGGTGCCGGTCGCGACCGTGCGGTCCACGCCGATGCCGTCGCGGTCGGCGAAGTGGTAGGTGCCCCAGGGGGTGTACTCGTAGCCGTCGACGTCGGGCCCGTAGTGGTGGCCGGGACGGACCATGAAGCCGACGCCCAGCGGTGCCGTGTAGCTCTCGTAGAGCGCCCACGAGCCGTCCATCATCGCGTGCAGCACCTCGCTGACCTGCGGATCCGTGCCGAAGGTCGCGGTGATCCACTCGGCGAGCAGCGTGCTCGGCGCTGCCGACGGGTCCCAGGCCAGGCGTCCGAAGGCGTGCAGGTTCGCCTGGGCGAGGGGATGGCCCGTCCAGTGCTCGTCGGCGCCGACGTTCGAGACGGCGACCATGCCGCTGACGAGCTCCGCGACGGTCTCGCCGGCGCGGCCGAGGCGGAAGGACAGGTCGTGGCTCCAGGAGGGGGCGAGGTAGCAGATGTGCTTCTGCTGGCCGGTGTACTCCTGCGTCACCTGGAACTCGGCGGCGAGGCGCGTCGTCGGCATCGCGGCGAGCACGGGCGAGAGCGGCTCGCGGACCTGGAAGTCCATCGGACCGTGCTTGACCTGCAGCACGACGGCGTCGTCGAAGGTGCCGTCGAGCGGGGCGAAGTGGTCGTGCGCGGCGCGGGCGCGGTCGGTGGTGCGGTCGCGCCAGTCCTGCCGGTGGTCGTAGACGAACGCCCGCCAGAAGACCAGGCCGCCGTGGGGGCCGACGGCGTCCGCGAGCATGTTCGCCCCGTCGGCGTGCGTGCGGCCGTAGGCGAAGGGGCCGGGCTGGCCCTCGGAGTCGGCCTTCACCAGGAGCCCGCCGAAGTCGGGGATCGCCGTGTAGACGGCGTCGACGGTCGTGCGCCACCAGGCGCGCACTGTCGGATCCAGGGGGTCGGAGGTGTCGAGCCCGCCCAGCACCATCGGCGAGGCGAAGGACACCGCCAGGCACACGCGGATCCCCTGCGCGCGGAACACCTCGGCGAGCCGTGCGACGGAGCCGAGCCGCTCCGTCAGCAGCGTCGCCTCCCGCGCGTGCACGTTGACGTTGTTGATCGCGACGCGGTTGATGCCGACGGACGCCAGCAGCCGCGCGTAGTGCTCCACGCGCGTCAGGTCCTCCCGCAGCTCGCCGTCCTCGTAGAACAGGGAGCCGCCCGCGTATCCGCGCTCGACCTGTCCCATCACGGGATGGACCGTCATGTTGTCCCAGTGGTCGAGCATGCGGATCGCCTGCGCGGGCGCGTCCATGACCCAGCCGTCGGCGACCTGCTCGCCCGTCGCGTCGGGGCTGCGCAGCAGCACGGCGTAGAAGCCGTGCAGGAGGCCCGGGGCGCCGCCGCCGACGACCTCGAGCGCGCCGCCGGAGCGGCGGACCGCGAAGGCCTCCGGGCCCGCGCCGCACAGACGGCCGAGCAGCGCGGGATCGAGCCCCGCGGCCCGGGCGGAGGACAGATCGTCCAGGCGCAGCGAGTCGGCGACCGGGGCGTCCGACGGGCCGTCGCTCAGCGCGCGCAGGCGTGCGATCTCGGCGCGGACGGTCGCGACCGTCGCGACGGTCGCCGCGATCTCGATGCTGCGGGGGAGACGGGCGGCGGCGTGCTCGCCGAGCCAGGCGAGATCGCCGACAGCGGGATCGCTGACGGCGGGATCGCCGACGGGGAGAGGGGCGTCGGACGCGCTGGACGAGGGGGCGGAAGACATCGGGGCTCCTGAGGGCGGTGGTGCGGGCGGTGCAGGCGGTGCGGGAGGGGCGAGGGGCAGGGGCTGGGGCGGGGGCGGTGGCGAGAGGTCAGGGGGCGGGCGCTAGCGGGACGCGCTCGGCGAGCCAGGCGAGCTGCCGGCGCTGGTGGCGCGCTCCGCCGCCCTCATGGCCGTTGAAGGGGTAGACCTCGATCTCCCGGTCGTGCGAACGGTCGGCGAGGTGCGCATCGGCGCTCTCGCGGGCGAGCTCGCCGTAGCGGTTGTAGGCCGCGAACACCGTCGAGGGCGGGCAGGTGGTGTCGCGCAGGCCGACGGCGAAGTGCGCGGGGGCGGTCGCGCGCCGGCCCAGGTGCATGACGTCGACGTAGGAGAGGGTGCGCAGCACCTCCTCCTCGCGGCCGCGGTGCACGGCGAGGAAGCGGACGATCTCCTGGTAGGGCTCGGTGTCCACGAGGTCGATCGCCCGTCGGATGTGCGCGAGGAAGGGGACCGTCGTCAGGAGCGCGTCGACGTCGGGCACGAGGGAGGCCGCGGCGATCGCGAGACCGCCGCCCTGGCTGTTGCCGGCGGCGACGACCCGCCCGTCGGCCCCCGGCAGCGCGCGGGCGGCGTCGATCGCGCGGGCCGCATCGGTCAGCAGGCGCGTGAGGTACGCGGTGCGCGGGGACTCGATCCCGCGGGTCATGACGCCGGGCGCCGACGGCCCCGATCCGTGCGGATCGGGGGTGTCGCCGGGCGCGTGCATAGCGCCCTGGCCGCGGGAGTCCATCAGCAGGTGCGCGTAGCCGGCGGCGGGCCAGAGGATCCGCTCGTGGGGCTCGCCGCGCCCGCCGCCGTAGCCGATGTACTCGACGACGACGGGCAGCGGACCGGCGGCGCCCGCGGGCCGGTGGTACCAGGCGCGGATCGGGTCGCCGCCGTGGCCCGCGAAGGTGACATCCCAGGTGTCGATGAGGGTCATGCCGTCGGCGACGGGCTCCGCCGAGATCAGCACGGGATGCCGACGGGCGTCGGCGAGGGTCTCGTCCCAGAAGGCGTCGAGATCGTCCGGCTCATCGAGCGCCGGGCGGTGGTCGCGCAGCTGCGCGAGGGGCATGTCGAACAGGGCCACGGCCCGCCTCCACGGGGTCGGTCCGGCCTCGTGCGGGCCCGTCGGCGGCGGTCCCGGAGGGACGCCGGGCAGGGCCGAGACCGGAGGAGCGCCGGGCGCGGCACCGCCACCCCGCGACAACGTTTGAAAGTCGACAGAAACTTCCGTCGGAGTTCAGGCTAGAGTGGGACATGCAGTGCGGTCAAGGCGGACGACGCGGGGTACCCTGCTTCGAAAGATCTGCGCGATGAGGACCGCGCATCATGCCGTGCCGAGCGCGGTGGAGAGAACCGACGGCGACGTGAGCCGGCGGCGGAGAGAACCGCCGACGGATAGAGCCATGGGACGCGGCACCCCGCGGCCCCGAGAAGGGTGAGCACATGACCGAGGACGCACAGCGACGGGATCGCGTCACGCTCAAGGACGTCGCCGACAGGGCCGGCGTCTCCCTCGCCACCGCGTCCAAGGTGATGAACGCGCGGGCCGACGTGCGCGAGGAGACCCGTCGCTCGGTCTCCCGCATCGCCGAGGAGCTCGGCTACCAGCCCAAGCGCCGCGAGCCCGAGCGCCGCCCCGTCGCGATCCTCCGCTTCGACACCCTCACCAGCGCCTACGCCCTGCAGGTGCTCGAGGGCGCCGAGTCCGCGGCCCGCCGTGCCGGCATCGACCTGATGGTCGTCAGCGCCGACCGCGATGACGCCGACGGGGCGTCCGACGGCGGCATCACCCGTGCCTGGATGGCGGAGGTCGCCTCCCGCGGCGTCGAGGGCGTCATCGTCGTGACCAGCCCCGTCGGCTCCCAGCACGCCCGCTGGAGCCGCGACCTCTCGCTCCCGCTGATCGCGATCGACCCCGTCGCCGTCGGCCCCGACACCAAGGGCGTCGTCGCGATCTCCGCGACCAACTGGGAGGGCGGCTGGACCGCCGTCGAGCGGCTCCTCGAGCTCGGCCATCGCCGCATCGGCGTCCTCGCCGGCCCCGAGGAGTCCGTGCCCGCCCGCCAGCGCCTCCAGGGCTACATCTCCGCCCTCGCCCAGGCCGGCATCCCGGTCGACGACGAGCTCGTCCTCCACGGCGGCTTCGACTACGAGTCCGGCCAGGAGGCCGCCGAGCGGCTCCTGCGGCTCGAGGATCGGCCCACCGCCATCTTCGCCGTCGCGGACACCCTCGGCGTCGGCGCCCTCCGCGCCGCCCGCACCCTCGACATCGACGTCCCCCAGGACCTCAGCGTCATCAGCTTCGACGACACCATGGTCGCCCGCTGGACGTATCCGCAGCTCAGCGCCGTCCGCCAGCCCCTCTACTCGATGGGCCAGGTCGCCGTGGAGCGCCTGCTCGCGCTCTCCTCCGATCCGGGCCGCTTCGCCCATCCCTTCAAGCTCGAGACCCAGCTCATCGAGCGCGAGTCCACCGCCCCCGCCCCGGGCTGCACGGATCCCGCGGCCGCCGAGGGCTGAGTGCGAGCGCCGGCCCGGCGAGGCGTGAGCGCGAGCGCCGGCCGCCGAGGGCTGAGCGCGCATCTCGGGCTCAGCGCGGGCTCAGTGCGGGCTCAGCGCGGACAGGCGCAGGCGGAGAGCCAGCGGCTCCGCGCTCGAGACGGGGATCAGCAGCACGTCCCCGCCGGGCTCGTCGGTCGCCCCGAGGAAGGTGTAGGCCTCCCCGGGGTGGTAGAAGGCGCGGGAGCCGGGAGCGCCCGCGGCGGTGATCTCGAGAGCCTCCTCGTCGTTCGCATAGACGCAGCTCGCGCGCCCGACGAGGCCGGTGCGCCCGGCGATATCGGCGGACGAGGTCTCCTCGGGGGCCTCGTCGGGCGTGAGAGCGAGGATGCGCCGGCCGCGGTCGTCGGACTGCAGGACGGTGTCGGCGCGCCCGCCGTCGGCATTCCCGCTCCCGAAGCTTCCGCCGTCGAGCGCGAGGAGCAGGCAGAGCGGCGTCGTCGGCCCCTCGATGTCGACGCGCAGCGCGAGCTCGCCGGGACCGACCTCGACGCGCACCCTCGTGCGCAGGGAGACCTCGGCGGCGTCGCGACGGGAGAAGGCCATGGCCGCGGCGAAGCGGCCGTTGAACTCGAGGGCGTAGCGGCCCTCCGGATCATGGTCGGCCGGGGCGAGGGGCTGGTAGTAGCCGGCACCGACCTCCTCCTCGAACGCGACGACGAGACGCCCCGTGCTCGCCGGATCCGCGCTCGCCGGATCCGCGCTCGCCGGATCCGTGCTCGCCGGATCGGCGGCGGCGAGCAGCCGGGGTGCGCCGGGGCGCAGGGGGCCGAGATTGAAGAAGTCCCGGGAGAGCCGCAGGTCCTGGAGGCCGAGGGTCCTCCCGCGCAGCCGCGCGAGGGTGGGCCGGGTGGCCGCGCCGGAGACGACGCGGTCGAGCGTGTCGACGTCCCCGCCGCCGTGGAGGACGGCCGACGAGGCGCCGTGGTCGATGCGCACGAGCCCGGAGTCCGCGAGCTCGACGACCTCGGGGGAGCCGGGCGTGGGATCGGCGGCGGGGGAGGGGAGCGGGCCGAGCGCCGACGGGTCCTCGAGTGCCATCGCGGCGAACGTGAGGCGGGCGTCGGCATCGGCGCGATCCGCGGTGCGTCGGGCGGCGCGCGCGGTCAGCGGGTCGCCGGTGCGGGCGGCGTGGGCGCGGAAGAGCGGGTGCAGGGCGCCGCCGTCGAAGAGCGCGAACTGGTCCTGGCGTCGCGAGGCGAGGGTCTCGACGAGCCCGTCGGCGCCGGTCAGCTGCGCCTGGACGCGGGTGGCGCGGTCGGCGTCGTCGATCAGATCGGGGCGCTCGAGGATGCGTCCGAGCGCGAGCAGCGCCGGGACCGACACGTGCGCCGCATAGTTCGCGCTGCGCTCGGAGAACATGCCGTCGGCCTGCAGGTCGACGCCCTCGGCGAGCCACTGCAGGGCACGCTCGCGGACGGCCCGACGGACCGGATCGTCCGCCGCGAGGCCCTGGACGCCCTGCGCCTCCCACAGCCGGGTGAGCGCCGAGGCGATCTCCCAGCGATGGTTCGGGGTGTGCACGCCGCCGGTGACGAGCGCCGGCGTCACCGCCCGGAGGATCGCGTCCAGCGGGCCGACGAGCGCCGGGCCGACGAGCGCCGGGCCGACGGGCGCGGTGCCGCCCGTGGCCGGGCGTCCGAGCGCGACGCGGGCCCAGGCCAGGTCGTTGATCGTGAAGGCGGTGTCGGGCGGGGAGTCGACGTTGTCGCCGCCGCGGAAGGTCCCCGAGGGGCCCTGCAGGGCGGCCAGCCGCTCCAGCGCCGCGAGCGCCGCGGCCTGCGCGCCGTCGTCGGCCTCGACGAGCAGCAGCAGGACGGCGTCGCGGACGACGCGGCCGAGCTCGCGGTGCCCGCCGTGGTCGACGGCGCGTCGGGCGCGGTCCGGCAGCTCGCGCGCGAGCGAGGCCCGGTCTGCGGGGCCGACGGGCGCCGCGGGATCGACCCACGCTGCGGGATCGACGGGACCGGAGGGATCGGCGGGGGAGGGCATCGGGTCCCTTTCAGTCCTTCAGGCCGGAGTTGATGTCGGAGCTCATGATCTGGCGGCGGAACACGATGAACAGCGCGACCATCGGGAGCAGGGAGATCACGGAGGCGCCCAGCAGCACCGACCAGTCGATGTTCTCGGCGCCGACGATCGAGCGCAGCGCGATCTGCAGGGTGTACTTCTTCTGGTCGTTCAGGACGAGCAGGGGCCAGATGTAGTCGTTCCAGCGCCACTGGAAGGAGAAGATCGCGAGGACGACGAGGATCGGCTTGGCGATCGGGAGCATGAGCCGGAAGAAGATCCGGAACTCGCCGGCGCCGTCGATGCGGGCGGCCTCGAGGAGCTCGTCGGGCACCGTCCGGAAGAACTGGCGGAACATGAAGATGCCGGTCGCCGTGAGGATCGACGGGATGATGATGCCGGCCAGCGAGTTGTACAGCCCGAGGCCGAGGATGACGCTGAAGGTCGAGGGCATGATGACCTCGGTCGGCAGCATCGTCGTGGCGAGGATGCACAGGAAGAACACCTGAACCCAGCGGGCCCGGTACTTCGCCAGGGCGAAGCCCGTGCAGGCGCTGACCAGGACGGTCAGCACCGTCGTCACGACCGCGACGATCGCGGTGTTGAGGAAGTACTGGCGGAAGTCGAAGCGGGACCAGGCGGTGGTGTAGCCGTCGAGGGTCCAGTTCTCCGGGAGCAGCCGCAGGGGCCAGGTGAACAGCTCGCTGCCGGGCTTGAAGGAGCTCAGCAGGAACCAGGCGATGGGGATCAGGAAGGCGGCCGCGAGGATCCAGGTGATCGTCGTCGGCGCGATCCAGCGCAGGGACTTGGTCAATCGAGGTCACTCCTGTCGAAGCGCGTCTGGACCAGGGCGATCACCAGCAGGATCACCATGAGCACCATCGACGCGGCGCTCGCGTAGCCGATCTTGGACTGCTCGAAGCCGGTCTTGTAGATGTACTGCACGATCAGGACGTTCGAGGTGCCGGGGCCGCCGCCGTTGAGCGCCTGGATCATCGCGAACTCCTTCATCGCGCCGATCGTGCCGAGCAGGATCACCATGAACGACGTCGGACGCAGCAGCGGCCAGGTGACCCGCAGGAAGCGGGTGATCGGTCCGGCGCCGTCGAGGGACGCGGCCTCGAGATAGGAGGTCGGGATGTTCCGGATCGCGGCCATGAACAGCAGCATCGAGAAGGCGGTGCCGCCCCAGGAGCCCGCGAGGATCACGACGACGAGCGCGAGGTTCGGATCGGTCGCCCAGGCCACCGGGTTCAGCCCGGCGCTCGAGATCAGGTAGTTCACGAGCCCGAAGTTCTCGCCGAACAGCCAGCGGAACACGACGCCGGTGACGATCGGGGACACGAGCCAGGGGAAGAAGAAGATGACCTGCGCGAGCGCCGTCCCCTTCGTCTCCCGCGAGACCAGCAGCGCGCTGATCAGCAGCGTCACGCAGTAGCCGAAGGGCACGCAGATGATCGTGTAGACGACGGTGCGCAGCAGGCTCGCGTAGAAGTCGCCGTCGGCGAACAGCTTCGTGTAGTTCTCGACGCCCACGACCTCCGGCGTCCCGTAGCCGCGATAGTCCGTGAAGGAGTACAGCAGTCCGAGGCCCGCGGGGCCGACGAAGAACACCAGGAACAGGACGATCGCGGGGAGCAGGAACACCAGCGCCACGAGGTTCCGGCGCCGGCGCTCGCGCCGGGCATGGGGCCGACGGGCCCCGTCGCCCGGGCGCGGCGCCGGGGCGCTCGCGTCCGCCGCGACGGGGGCCGACGTCGGTGTCGTCGATGCGGGTGACACCGGCGATGCCGGTGAGGCGGGTGCTGCGGCGGCCATGGGTCAGGAGAGGCTCTCGTTGAGCGTCTCGAGCGCCTGGGTGACGACCTCGTCGGGCGTGAGGTCCCCGGCGATCGCCTGGACGGTGCCGTCGCGCAGCGGGTCGCCGTCGATCGGCGCCGCGGTCCCCGCGACCTGCAGCTGCAGCTCGCGGGCCTTGATCTCGCCGATGAAGGCGGGCGAGCCCGCGATCGCGGCGTTGTAGAGGTCGAAGTCCTCCTGGCGGTCGTCGTAGGCGATCTCGACGTCCTGGGTGGCGGGCAGGAAGCCGGAGATCCGCGACAGCTCGGCATAGTTCTCGGGCGTGTACAGCCACTTCACGAACTCGAGCGCCTGCTCCTCCTGGCCCGTGCCCTCGAAGACGACGACATAGGCGGCCGAGCCGAAGTTCGTCGCCTGCACGTCCTGCGCGGGCATCGGCACGGAGATCCACTCGAAGTCGGCGATGTTGGCGACGAAGTCCGCGATCTGCCAGGAGCCCGAGTAGTAGGCGGTGACCTGACCGGTCTTGAACATCGCGTTGGGGTCCTCCTCGGAGAGCCACACCGAGCGGGGCATCGTCGCGTCGTCGTTCATCGCGACGAAGCGCTCGATCGCCGGCGCGGTGGAGGAGTTCGCCTCGTAGCCGGAGAGGTCCTCGGACAGGGACAGGCCCTCGGAGCCGTTCTGGAAGAGGAAGGAGTTCAGGCGGTGGGAGCTGCGGTCCATCGTCAGCGAGAACTTCACGCCGGTGGCGTCGCGGACCTCCGCGGCCTTCTCGAGGAACTCATCCCATGTCCAGACCTGATCGTCGAAGCTCGTGGGGTAGGAGACGCCGGCCTGCTCCCACAGGTCCTTGTTGAGGAACATGCCGACGGCGGTGAGGTCGCTTGGCAGCGCCGGCACCTTCCCGTCGGCGTCCGCGGCGTACATGCCCTCGATGGGCTTGACCTCGGCGGCGATGTCGGCGAGGTCGGCGGTGCGGTCCAGCCACACCGGGTCCACGGAGGGCATCCGGGCGAGCGCCGGCAGGTCGTTCGCCTTCGAGGCGTTGGAGACCTTGGTGCCCAGATCGTCATAGGGCACGTCGACGATCTCGACCTCGATCCCGGTCTCCTCCTGGTACTTCTTCGCCATCGCGGCGTAGCCGCCGCCCTGGTTGGCGTCGCCCGAGAGGATGAACTGGAGCGGTGCGTCGGAGGAGCCCGACGAGCCGGAGCCGCCCGATCCGCAGGCGGCGAGGGCGGGGACGGCCGCGGCCGCCGCGCTCGCGGCCAGCAGCGTGCGGCGGCTCAGGGAACGGGGGCCCGGGCCGGACGCCGGGCCGGAGCCCAGGCCGTTCCCGAGGGCGGACAGGGGACTGCGGCGGTTCTGCGCGGACATCGGATCCTCCTGGGTGCACGCGCATCGTTGCGCGGCCTCGGCTCCTCCGCTCAGCGGAGGGAGCAGGACAAGTGAGATACATGGTCCTGACAAAGAGGGTCGTTTGTCAACCGCTTTCCGCGACAAGACCTCCGACCAGTCGGGGGCGGCATCCCCGAAGAGGATGCCGCCCCCGCGCGTCGGCCGGACGATGCCGGAGCGGCGCTGCCGGACCGATGTCGGCGGACCGGCGCTGCCGGACCGGCACTGCCGGACCGCTCAGTCCAGCGGCAGCTGCTCGGCGAGCCAGCCCACCTGGATCTGGTGCTGCAGGGCGGCGCCGCCCTCGTGATTGTTGTAGGGGTAGACCTCGATCTGCTTCTCCGGGGCGGCGTCGGTGGCGCCCGCCCAGTGGTTGAAGGCCGCGAAGACGGTCGAGGGCGGGCAGGTCATGTCGCGCAGCGCGGCCGAGAACAGGGCCGGGGCGGTCGCGCGGCGGGCGTGGTGGACCGCGTCGAGATAGCGCAGCGTGTTCTCGACCTCCGCCTCGCGCCCGCGGTTGACCGCGAGGTAGCGGACGATCTCCTGGTAGGGATCGCAGTCGGTGATGTCGATCGACCGCCGGATCTGGCACAGGAAGGGCACGTTCGCCATGGCGGCGTCGACGTCGGGGACGAGGCCCGCGGCGGCGATCGTCAGGCCGCCGCCCTGGCTGTTGCCCGTGACGGCGACGCGGCCGTCGAAGCCCGGCAGGGCGCGGGCGGCGTCGACGGCGCGGGCCGAATCGATCATCAGGCGCGTCAGGTACGAGGTCTCGGGGGACTCGATGCCGCGGGTCATGGAGCCCGGGGCCGCGGGGCCGGAGCCGACGGGGTCGGGGGTGTCGCCGCCGGAGCCCCAGCCGGAGCCCTGGCCGCGGGTGTCCATGACGAGGTGGGCATAGCCCGCGACGGGCCACACCAGGTGCTCGAGGGGGAGGCTGCGGCCGCCGCCGTAGCCGATGTACTCCACGACCGTCGGCAGCTCGCCCGTGACGCCCGCGGGGCGCAGGTACCAGGCGCGGATGGGGGCGCCGTCGTGCCCGGAGAAGGTGACGTCCCAGGTGTCGACCGTGCGCAGGCCGGTCTCGACGGGGGTCATGTCCAGGACGGTCTCGAAGGTGCGGGCGCGCTCGAGCGTCCCGGACCAGAAGGCGTCGAGATCGGTGGGCTCGTCGAGCTCGGGGAGGTAGGTGCGGAGCTCGGCGAGGGGCAGGTCGAACAGGGCCATGGGCGGGCCTTTCTGCGGAAGCAGCGGTGGGTGGAAGGGCCGGATCGGAGAGGCGGGAGCGGATCGGAGAGGCAGGAGCGGATCGGCGGGAGAGGCGCAGCGGTGAGCGCATTCCCCGCAGGACGATAGCGGGGCCGGCCCGTCGAGGACGGACCGGCCCTGCCGATGGACGGCCGCCGCGCAGGGCGACCCGGGCCCGTCGGACCCGGATCCCCCGCGCGCGGCGACCCGCCGGGATCAGGCGCCGCGGACGGCGGCGAGGACCTCGGAGCCCGCACGGGCGTAGAGGCCCAGCGAGTGCACGTCGTAGGAGCGGGCGACGTAGCGGCCGGACTCGCCGGCGTCGACGGTCTCGCCGTCCAGCAGGTGCACCCACTGCCCGGCGGGCAGGTAGACGTCCACCGAGCCGTCGGCCCGGAAGACCGGGGCGACGACGACGTCGGCGCCCAGCATGTACTGGGTGTCGAGGGTGCGGGCCGCCGGATCCTCCGGGAACTGCATGACCATCGGGCGCATGACGGGCGCACCGGTGCGGGTGGTCTCCGCGGAGGCCTCCAGCAGGTACGGCATGAGCTTCTGCTTGAGCTCGGTGAACTCGCGCATCACGTCGACGGCCTCGTCGTCGAACAGCCACGGCACCCGGTAGGAGTTCGAGCCGTGCAGGCGCGAGTGCGAGCTGAGCAGGCCGAAGGCGACCCAGCGCTTGAACAGCGTCGGATCCGGCGTGCCCTCGAAGCCGCCGATGTCATGGCTCCAGTAGCCGAAGCCGGAGGAGACCAGCGACAGGCCGCCGCGCAGGGACTGCGCCATCGCGACGTAGGTGGACTCGCAGTCGCCGCCCCAGTGGATCGGGAAGCGCTGGCCGCCGGCCGTCGCCGAGCGGGCGAAGAGGACGGCCTCGCCCTCGCCGCGGCGCTCCTCGAGCAGCTCGAAGACGACCTGGTTGTACTGCTGGGTGTAGAAGTTGTGCTCCCGCAGCGGATCCGAGCCGTCGTGCCAGACGACGCCCTCGGTGGGGATGCGCTCGCCGAAGTCGGTCTTGAAGGCGTCGACGCCGTCGTCCAGCAGGACGCCCAGCTTCTCCTGGAACCAGGCGCAGGCCTCGGGGTTCGTGAAGTCGACCAGGGCCATGCCGGCCTGCCACAGGTCGGTCTGCCAGATCGAGCCGTCGGTCTTCTTCAGCAGGTAGCCCTTCTCGGCGCCCTCGGCGAACAGCACCGAGCGCTCGGCGATGTACGGGTTGATCCACACGCACACCTTCAGGCCGCGCTCGTGGAGCTTGGCGAGGAGGCCGCGGGGGTCCGGGAAGGTGCTCGGATCCCAGGTGAAGTCCGACCAGTGGAAGCCGCGCATCCAGAAGCAGTCGAAGTGGAAGACGCTCAGCGGGATGCCCCGCTCGGACATGCCGTCGACGAAGGACAGCACCGTGTCCTCGTCGTACTCGGTCGTGAAGGAGGTCGACAGCCACAGGCCGTAGGACCACTCCGGCAGCGCCGGCGGACGGCCCGAGCGGGCGGTGTAGCGGTCGAGGACCTCGAGGGGCGTGCCGCCGCCGTACACCTCGTAGCGCAGGCGCTCGCCGGGCACGGAGAACTGCGTCGCCGAGACGTTCTCGGAGCCGACCTCGAAGGAGACCGGTCCGGCATCGTCCACGAGCACGCCGTAGCCCTTCGAGGACAGGTAGAACGGGACGTTCTTGTAGGCCTGCTCGGAGTTGGTGCCGCCGTCGGCGTTCCAGATGTCGACGCTCTGGCCGTTCTTGACGAAGGCGCCGAAGCGCTCGCCGAGGCCGTAGATCTGCTCGCCGACGCCGAGCTCGAGCTGCTCGTGGACGTAGGGGCCCTCGCCCTCGACCTGCGCGTAGCCGATGGAGCGGGCGCTGGAGCTCGTCAGCAGCGTCCCGTCCCACAGGTAGTCGACGTGCCAGGGGCCCTCGAGGGCGATGCGGGCGGTGAGGCGGCCGGAGACGAAGGAGATCGTCGAGCCGTCCTCGGCCTTTTCGATGACGGGCGCGGCGGCCTCGTCGGCGGTCAGGTCGAAGCGGGGGGTCGGCTCCACGGTGCCGGCCCAGTGCTCGATCCTGACGGCGATGACGTCCTCGCGGGGCGCGCTGAACGCGACGGAGATGACCGGCGTGTTCAGGGTGTCGCCGCGGGACTCGATGCGCTTGACCGGGGCGTGGACGACGAGCTCGCCGTCGCGCTCCTGGTAGTCGTGGACGCCGGCCGGACGGAGCATCGTGACCCCGTCGCGGATCAGCCAGTAGCCGTTGGTGAACTTCACAGTGACCTCCTGGGTCGCTTGGGGGGTGTCAGGGGAGCTCGACGAGCAGGCCGCGCAGCGCGGTCCGGCCCGTCAGGCGGATGCGGACGCGACCGGTGGCCCGGCCCTCGTCCGCGAGGACGGTGTGCGGCAGCGCGAGCGCGGGCGCCGCGTGCAGGTCGGAGGGGACGGCGGCGGCCGACGAGCCGGCCGGGGCCGACGGGCCGGTCGCGTCCACGAGCGTCGCGCCGTCGGCATCGCCGGACGCGGTCTCGAGGCCGACGACGACGGCGCCGGCCGGGAGCACGAGATCGGCGGTGCCGCCGACGGACGGCGCGAACGCGCGCAGCTCGGTGCCGTCGAGCAGCGAGGCGGCGGCGCGGGCGAGGCCCACGATCTCCTCGGCGCGCGCGGCGGGCACGAGCACGGCGCCCGACGACGCCTCCGCCGCACCGGAGCCGGACGTCGCGGCGCCGGACGCTGCGGAGCCGGACGCTGCGGAGCCGGCCGGCGCGATGGCGGCCAGCGCGGCCCGCTCGCGGTCGGAGGCGGTGCCGGCGGCGGTCGCCGGGGCGGCGCCGCGCGGGGCCGACGCCGGGAGCGTCAGCTCCTGGGATGAGACGGTGTCGCCGCTCGAACGGGCCAGACGGATCGTGACCGGGCCGTCGGGCAGCTCCCAGGCGTCCAGGTCGGGGGCGAAGAGCGCGAGCCGCGCCAGCGGCACCTCGATCGTCACCTCGGCCGTGTCCGCGGGATCCGCGGGCACCTCGATCGCGCGGAAGCCGATCAGGCGGGTCGCCGGGACCGTGTACGCGCGGCGGGAGAACGACGAGGCGGGGACGTCGGCGTAGACCTGGACGACCTCGCGCAGAGGACCCTCGACGAGCCGCTCGGCGGGCGCGGAGAGGGTGACGCGGGCGGTCAGCGCGGGCTCGTCGGCCGACCCGGCGGACAGGGCGATGCTCGCGCCCATCCAGTCGGGACGGTCGTAGGCGAGGCCGTGGCCGAAGCCGAAGCGGGCGTCCTGGCCGTACAGGTAGGTGGAGCCGGTGCGGATCACGTCGTAGTCCAGCAGCGAGGGCAGCGGGGCCGAGGTCGGCCAGGTCTGCGCGAGGCGGCCCGAGAAGTCGCGGGCGCCGGTGAGCAGGTCCGCGAGGGCCTCGCCCTCGGCCTCGCCCGCATGCGAGGACCACACGACGGCGCCGATGCGCTCCTCGAGGCCCTCCAGGTCGTACGGGTACGAGGAGGTGATGACCAGGACGGTCGCCACGTCGGCGGGGAGCGAGGCGAGGTGCTCGGCGGCGGCGCGGTCGGCGTCCGCGAGGCGCGCGTGCGGGCGGTCCTCGGTCTCGCGGCCGTGGATGTGGGGGTCATTGCCGACCACGAGCACGGCGGCGGAGGCGCCGGCGACGATCTCGTCGACCGCGGCGGCGCCGTCGCGCACGACCTCGACGGCGAACTCGGCCGCGGAGGCGACGAGCGCGCTGCGCAGGATGAGCGCGCCGTTGTAGTGCTCGAGGCCGACGTAGCGGCCCGAGCCCGCATGCTGCAGGCGCCAGACGCCCTCGGCGACGATCTCGCGGCGGAAGGTCTCCTGGGCGACCCAGCCGCCGACGCGGGTGGCCGTCGCGACCAGCTGACCGCGGTCGTCGACCGTCACGAGCTTGCCCGTCGAGATCTCGCGGAGCTCGACGACGCCCTCGCCGCGGTCGACGACCTCGATCCGCACGGGCTCCTCGCCGACGGCGGGGACGTTCGCGATCGGACGGTCGCAGCGCAGCGAGGCGTCGGCTGCGAAGCGGACCGGCTCGGGGGACTCGACCGTCGGCGCGCCGCCGGAGAGCGACCCGAGGGTCTCCTCGCCCGCGACCCCGGGGACCACGCCGTTGCGGCGCACGGACAGCTCGACGATGTCGTTGCCGCTGGTGAAGCGCACGTCCTGGCCGCGCAGGGCGGTCAGGCCCTCGAGGATCGAGGTCGTCTCGCAGAAGTCGCCGCTGTACCAGTCGCGCAGCACGTCGTGCGCCTGCACGCCGATCAGGGCGATCGGGCCCGTCGGCAGCGGCAGGGCGCGCTCGTCGCGGCGCGAGAGCAGCACGGCGGAGCGGGTCGCGACCTCGCGGGCCAGCGCCCGACGGTCGGCGCGGGACGCGGGGGCATCGAGGCGGTAGGACGGGGCGGACGCGTCGGCCGCGTCGGACGCATCGGCTGCGGAGGCGTCGGCCGCGGCGTCGGCGGCGATCAGGGCGTCGAACTCGCCGGTGCGCGCGCGGGCCACGAGCTGGCGGACGACCGCGCGATCGACGAGCTCGATGCCGATCAGCCCCTTCTCGAGGGCGTCGGTCACGGCGCCGACGGTCTCCGAGGAGTCGCGGTCGTGGTCGGTGAAGGAGTCCACGCCGGCCTGCAGCAGCGCCGCGTACGCCTCGGTGGCGTCGCCGACGACCTTCTGCGAGCGGAACAGGTTGGAGGGCGCGCCCGCGTCGGAGACGACGAACAGCAGATCCGGGTCGGCCAGATGCGCGCGCAGCTGCGTGTCCAGCAGCTCGGTGAGGTGCGCGGGACGGCCGTTGACCAGGTTGTAGGCGAGCATCACGGAGCCGGCGAGGCCGCGGGCCACGGGCTCGACGTAGCCGGGCAGCTCGTACTCGTGGAGCACGCGGGGAGCCATATCCGAGCTGGTCGAGGCGCGATCGGTCTCGTTGGAGTACGCCAGGAAGTGCTTGAGGGTGGGCACGGTCGCCCAGCTCTCGCCGTCGCCGCGCAGACCGTCCGCGTAGCCGGCGCCGAGCTCGGCGTTCAGCAGCGGATCCTCGGTGTAGGCCTCCTCGGTGCGGCCCCACAGCGGGTGGCGCAGCGTGTTCACGACGGGCGCCCACACGGTCAGGCTGACGCTCTCGGGATCCTCCGCATGCATCTCGCGGACCTCCTGGGCGACGACCGCGGCGGCCTGCCCGAGCAGCTCGGGATCCCAGGTCGCGGCCATGCCCGGAGGCTGCGGGAACTGCGTCGCCTCGCCCTTCCAGGCCACGCCGTGCACGCCCTCGGTGCCGGTCACGAAGGAGGCGATGCCGAGCCGCTCGACGCCGGCGGCGTTCTGATGCAGCTGGGCGATCCGCTCGGTCACCGTCATCTCCTGGACGATGCGGCGCGCCCAGGCGAGGCGGCGGGCATCGGCCGGGCTGATCGGAGCGGCGGCGGGGGCGGGCAGGACGTCAGACGTCATCGGGGATCCATTCGTCGCGGGGCGGCGGCGCACCGGGCCCGGAGGCGCGGCACGAGGCGGGACGGCCCTGTCGAGAGGGCCTCGTGCGAGATGCCGGTCGAATCCGCGGGGCGGACGGGCGGCGTCGTCGTAGCGTATCGAATCGCTTCGATGATCGCTAGTCGCCAGCCCCACTCCTCCGATGTCTGGCGGCCCGGCGGGCGTCGGACGACGAGTGCCGGGCGTCGCCGGATGACCACCAGGTGTCGCCGCATGGTCGATGAGAGGTGCCATATGGCCACCGCAGGCTCCCGGGCGCCCGTGCCAGACTGCGCCCATGCATGCGACGACGGACGGCGGCCGCCCCCTGTCCGCGCCGGGCTCCGGTGCCCGCCCCTCTCGTCGCCGCGCGACCAGGAGGAACGAACAGCAATGAGCATCAACCTCGAGAGCCGGGCGATCCAGGGGCTGAACAGCTTCGTCGGCTTCATCCTGCTGAACATCCTCTTCCTCCTGACCTGCATCCCGATCCTCACGATCGGGACCTCCCTGAGCGCGCTCATCGAGGTGAACCTGCGCTTCGCCGATCATGAGCGCGGTCGGCCGCTGCTCGACTACTTCTCGGCCTGGTGGAAGAACTTCCGACGGGCCACGCCGGCCTTCCTGGCGCTCGGGATCCCGGCGCTGCTGCTGCTCTTCGCGGCCCGCTTCTGGTACTCCGTCGGCGGCACCCTCTCGCTCATGGGACTGCTGGTCAGCGCGCTGGGAGCGGTCTACTTCTTCGCCGCGCTGATGCACTCCATGGCCCTCGTCGCGGCCTTCGACGCCCCCTGGCGTCGCACCGTCAAGAACGCTCTGCTGCTGCCCGGCGCCGAGCCGCTGCGGACCATGGGCGTCGTGCTGATCCCCGTCACCCTGCTGGCGCTGATGATCGTCATGCCGGGGTTCCTGTGGATCATGCTGACGATCGGCTTCTCCGTCGGCGCCTTCTTCTGCGCGCTCATCTGGCGCTCGATGTTCAAGCGCTACGACGCGAGCTTCTGAGCGCCTCCTCCCGCTGGGCGTCGCCTCCTGCCGGGCCGCCCCGGAACGCCCGGCGGGCGCCCCGGGCGGGCCGTCGAGCGCGCCGAGAGGGTACGTCCGGGTGGGCGCGTCCCGGTGGGCGCCGACGGGGTGCGCCGACGGGGTGCGGAGCCCGTCCGTCGGCGCCCCGACGGCGCTCTGACGGCCGCCCCGAGGCCTCCCGGAGGCTGATCCCGCGAGACGCTCGTCCGCATCGCGGAACCCGGATGATCGCGCTCTCAAGCACCCGTCGGTCGCTGATGCCCCCTGGTGACGCCGCAGGTCATCGACGCTTTTCATGTGGCTCTCGCCATGGCGCGAGGCTCTGCGGGGGCCGCCCGTGCCTAAACCGTTATCGAAGCGCTTCGTCGAAACCTTGACGCGGAGGGCTGTCATCTTTAGTGTCTGGGGTTAACAAAAGGTGGCGGACGTCGGAGTGCGCCCCCTCAGCAGCGAACACGGACCCACGAGGGAGTGCGGAGTGGACCTAGCAGAAGCACGCGCCCATCGGGGCGTCGACCGAGGAGGTCGATACTGATGGCAGCACCCGTCAACGTCGAGGCGGTCGTCGCCTCGGAGAACGAGGGCGCTTCGCCGCGCGGCCGCCGGAAGGGCGAGCCGAGGGGTCTCGCCCCGCACCGCAAGCAGTCCTTCGGTCTCTTCCTGACCATCGTGCCGTTCCTGGTGCTGGTGTTCCTGTTCAGCTACTTCCCGCTCTACGGCTGGATCTACTCGCTGTACGACTACCGCCCGGCGCGCGGCCTCTCCGGCAGCGAGTTCGTCGGCCTGCAGTGGTTCAAGATGCTGGTCAACTCGCCCACCCAGGTGCAGCAGATCGGCCAGGTCATGCTGAACACCCTGGCGATGAGCTTCCTGGGCATCGCCACCTCGGTCCTGCCGCTGGGCTTCGCGATCTTCCTCAACGAGATCAAGGCGACCTGGTTCAAGAACCTGGTGCAGACGATCACGACGCTCCCGAACTTCATCTCGTGGGTGCTCGTCTACATGATCGCCTTCTCGATGTTCTCCACCACCGGCATGGTCAACGGCCTCCTGGACAACCTGGGGCTGATCTCCGAGCCGATCAAGTTCCTCGACAGCGAGGACCACACCTGGCTGAAGATGACCGCCTGGGGCATCTGGAAGGGCGTCGGCTGGGGCGCGATCATGTACCTCGCCGCGATCGCCGGCATCGACCAGTCCCTGTACGAGTCGGCCAAGATGGACGGCGCCGGGCGCTTCCAGGTGATGTGGCACATCACCGTCCCGCAGCTGCTGCCCACCTACTTCGTGCTCCTGATGCTCGCCATCGCGAACATCCTCAACAACGGCATGGAGCAGTACTACGTGTTCCAGAACGCCTTCAACAAGGAGACGATCCAGGTTCTGGACCTGTACGTCTACAACATCGGCATGACAGGCAACAACCTGTCGCTCGCCACCGCCATCAGCATGCTCAAGAGCGTCATCTCTGTCGCCCTGCTGCTGTCGGTCAATGCCCTGTCCAAGCGCGTCCGCGGCGTCTCGCTGGTCTGACGAGGAGATGACGATGACGACCACCACCATCGACGGCCCGAGCACGAAGCCCTCCGGGAAGAAGCGCACGATGCAGCGCGAGAAGGGGGACATCCCCTTCTCGATCGTGAACTACACGCTCTTCCTCCTGATGGCCTTCGTCTGCGGCTACCCGTTCTACTACCTGATCATCAACTCGATCAGCGCGAACGACGTCTCCGCCCTCGGAGACATCCGCTTCCTGCCCCAGGGCATGCACCTGGACAACTACCGCCAGGTGTTCCAGCTCTCCGGCCTCCCCCAGGCCGCGGCCGTGTCCGTGGCCCGTACGGTCATCGGCACCGTCGCGACGGTCCTGGCCTCCGCCTACCTCGGCTTCATGTTCACCCAGCAGCGGCTCTGGAAGCGCGCCCTCTGGTACCGCGCGGTCATCATCACGATGTACTTCAACGCGGGCCTGATCCCCGTCTTCCTCATCATGAAGAACCTCGGGCTGACCAACAGCTTCCTGGTCTACATCCTTCCGCTCATCGTGCAGCCCTTCAACATCATCCTCGTCAAGACGTTCGTCGAGGGAATGCCGGAGGAGCTGCAGGAGGCCGCCGAGATGGACGGCGCGGGGATCCTCACGGTCTTCTTCAAGATCTACCTGCCGAACATGACGCCGATCCTGGCGACCATCGCGATCTTCTCCGCCGTGACCCAGTGGAACAGCTTCCAGGACACCCTGATCTACATCACCGATCAGAGCCTCTACACGCTGCAGTTCCTGCTGTACATGTACATCAACCAGGCGGACAGCCTCGCGCAGGCCGCTCAGCAGGCCGGCGGCAATCTCAGCGGCGTCGCCGCCGCGGCCACCCAGCAGACGGCGACATCGATCCGCACGACGGTCGCGGTCGTCGTGGTCCTCCCCATCCTCTTCATCTATCCCCTGTTCCAGCGTTACTTCGTCAAGGGCATCATGCTCGGCGCCGTCAAGGGCTGAGTGCTCGCACCTCGAAAGGAAGCACCATGACTCTTCTCAACGATGAGAACCCGCTCCGTCGTCCCTCGCGGCGATCGCTGCTCGGCGGCGGGCTGAGCCTGACCCTGGCAGGCCTCGGACTGAGCGCCTGCTCGAACGACGGCGGCGACGCCCCCAGCGCCGAGGAGGCCGGCCCGTTCCCCGAGAACTGGGACGACGCCGACGCCTGGACCATGGACGTCTTCGACGGCCTGGCCAACCAGATGGGCGAGCAGCCCGGCTGGTTCGGGTACATGATCGACCAGAACTTCAACGCGACGCTGAACGTCATCGCCCCGAACGTCGCCGGCGGCGGCGACACCCTGTACAACACCCGCGTGGCGGCCGGGAACCTCGGCGACCTCATCGTCACCGACGTGGGCGAGCGCTCCACCGAGCTGGTCGAGGGCGGTCTGCTGGCCGACATCTCCGGCTACTACGCCAACATGGAGCACGCCCCGCGCTTCGACGCCGCGGTCCAGCACATCAACGAGAGCTACGACGGCATCTACGTGCTGCCGACGCAGGTCTCCGAGATCAAGCCGACCGAGCCCAGCGAGGGCGTCGACCCGACCTTCGGCCCGTTCCTGCGCTGGGACCTCTACAAGGAGGCCGGCTACCCCGAGATCGGCACCCTCGAGGACCTCCTGCCCGTCCTCAAGGACATGCAGGATGCGCAGCCGACGGCGGAGAACGGCAAGAAGGTCTACGGCCTCTCGCTGTTCGCCGACTGGGACGGCAACATGATGAACAACGCGAAGCAGCCCACCTGCTTCTACGGCTACGACGAGGTCGGCTTCGTCCTCGCCCGCAACGACGGCTCCGACTACCAGTCGATCCTCGACTCCGACGGCGAGTACGTCCGCGTGCTGCGCTGGTTCTACGAGGCCAACCAGCTGGGCATCGTCGACCCCGAGTCGACCACGCAGAACTACGACACCCTGTACGCGAAGATGCAGGCCGGCCAGGTGCTGTTCTCGTTCTGGCCCTGGCAGGGCCAGACCGCCTTCAACACCGAGTCGAACATGGCCGCGGGCAAGGGCTTCATGATCGCGCCGCTGCAGGACATGAACATCTTCTCCTACGGCGCGTCCATCTACGGCGGCTCGCAGGTCTTCGCCGTCGGCGCCGATGCCGCGGACCAGCAGCGCGCGGCCGCCATGATCGACTGGCTCTACTCGCCCGACGGCGTGAACGCCAACTCGAGCCAGACCATGGGTGCCGCCGGCCCCCAGGGCCTGACCTGGGACCTCAACGCCGACGGCCTGCCCGAGCTGAACGAGTTCGGCCGCCAGGCGCTGCTCAGCGGCGAGGCCGCGGCGGTGCCGGACGAGTGGGGCGGCGGCAACTACCTCGACGGCGTCTCCTGGCTGAACGTCACCTCGGTGCTCGGCAACGACCTGAACCCGGACACGGGCTACCCCTACAACTTCAAGATGTGGGAGACCTACCTGGACTCGGTCGCCAACCCGCTGACCGAGGACTGGGCCGCGCAGATGGGCGGCGCGCAGACCACGATGGAGTACCTGACCTCGAACGAGAAGCTCGCCGTCGCGCCGGGTGCCTCCTACGTGGCTCCCGAGGACTCCTCCGAGGTCGAGACCATCCGCAACCAGGTGAAGTCCGAGATCGTCACGGCCTCCTGGAAGATGGCCTTCGCCTCGAGCGAGAGCGAGTTCGACTCGCTGCTCGAGTCCCTGCAGTCCACCGCCGACGGCCTCGGCTTCCAGAAGGTCCTCGAGGTCGACATGCAGAACGCCAAGGACCAGGACGCCCTCCGCCAGGAGATCGCCGAGCAGTACGGCTGATCCGCCGCCTCGGTCGGGCGCCCGCCACTGCGGGTGCCCGCCTCTGCGGGTGCCCGACCGGGCACAGCCGACGAGAGCGCCGTCCCCCGAACCCGGGGGACGGCGCTCTCTGCTGTGCGCGGCCTGGTCCGGCGCGCCGGCCGCGCTCAGCCCCGGGTGGTGCCGCGGGCGATGAAGCGGGGGCTGAGCAGGCGCGAATGCGGGACGGTGCCGGGATCGTCGATCTGCTCGAGGATCATCGTCACGGCGCTGCGGCCGATGGTCGCGATGGGGAGGTCGATGCCGGAGACCGACCAGGGGCCGTTGACGGCGACGTCCTCCGGGGCGATCGCGACGACCTGCACGTCACCGGGCACGTCGGCGCCGAGGGTCGCGACCGCGCGGCCGAGGTGGGGCAGCGCCGGCTCGTGGTGCACGACGAGACCGTCGAAGCGGTTCCCGTCCAGGAGCTCGTCGCGGACCAGCGCGAGGGAATCCTCGGGGGAGGCGCCGATCTCCAGGATGTGTTCCTCGAGGTCCAGCTCGCGGCAGGCCAGGGCGTAGCCCAGGCGGGAGCGGCGGGCGTAGGTGGGGACGCGGCCGTCCTCCGAGTACGGGGAGGTCACGAACGCGATCCGCTCGGCGCCGCGCTCGACGAGCTCGCTCACCGCGGTCTGCGCGCCGAGCAGGAAGTCGAAGTCGACGCGGGCGAGTCCGCCCGAGGCGCGCGGGTAGCCGATCAGCACCACGGGCCGGGTGAGCTTCGCGAGGGAGGCCACGCGCGGATCGTCCTCGACGAGGTCCATGACGATCATCGCGTCGACCTTGCCCTCGTCGACGACCCGCAGCGTGCGGGCATGATCCTCGGCCGCGACCAGCAGGATGTCGTAGTCGTGCTCATGGGCGGCGGAGAGGATCGAGCTGACGAACTCCATGATCACGTGGTCGTCGACGTCCTCGTTCTGCGGCACCGCGACACCCAGCATCTGGGTCTTCTGCAGGGCCAGCGCCCGCGCGGCGGCCGTCGGATGGTACGAGAGGCGCTCGATCGCGGCCTGCACGCGCTGGCGGGTGGCGTCCGAGATCGGGCGCTTGCCGCTGAGGGCGTAGCTCACGGTGCTGAGGGAGACCCCCGCCTCGCGGGCGATGTCGGTCATCGTGGCCATCGTGGTGTCCTGTCGGTCCTCCCGGTGCGAGGCCGGGCTGCATCATCGCTGGGGTCGTCGTCGGTCGCGGACGGGCATGCGGCCGGGGATCGCCTGCGTCCATTGTGGATGGTCGGAGGTCTGCGCGGGCGCCGATTCCGCCGACCGGAATCGTCGGCCGGAGGCTCAGCCGGGTCGGGGGATCCAGCTGCCGGGAGCGTCGAACACCGGCTGCAGGGCCGCGCGGGCCGCGCCCCGCAGGGCCGGATCGGCGAGCCCATCGGACCTCTCGACGAGGACGGGGCCGGCGTCGGCCGACAGCGCATGCGCCTCGACGGTCGCCCGGACCACGGGCACGAGCTCGTCGGCGATCGGGGCGAGATAGCCGGAGAGCACGACGGTCGACAGGTCCAGCACGTTCAGGGCGTTGGCGAGCGCGAGCCCGAGCGAGCGGCCGATCATGCCGACGACCTCGGCGCGGTCGGAGCGGCGGGAGAGCTCGGCGACGAGGTCCTCGATGCGCACGTCGTCGGCCCCGAGCCCGGCCCGCTCGAGCAGCGCATGGTAGGAGATGTAGGCCTCGAGGCAGCCGCGGCGGCCGCAGCGGCACAGCGCGCCGCCGGGCTCGACGACCATGTGCCCGAACTCGCCGGCCCAGCCGTGGACGCCCGCGAGCAGCGCGCCGTCCAGGACGACGGCGCCGCCGACGCCCGTGGAGCCGCGCACGTAGACGAAGGACTCCCCGGGGCGCAGGTCGATCTCGGTGAGGACGCTGAGGCGGTTGTCGTTCTGCGCGCTGACCGGCCAGTCGCGCGCTCCGAGGAGCGCGTCGAGGTGCTCCTCGAGGCGGCCGACGAACGGGACCTCGGTCCAGTCGAGGTTCGGGGCGGAGAGGACCCGGCCGTCGCCGGGGGCGATGCGGCCCGGGATCGCGGCGACGACGCCGACGACGGGCAGCTCGCGCCCGGCGGCCGCGCAGGCCTCCGCCCGGACCTCGCCGACGAGGCGCGCCGCGAGCGCGATCGCCTCGTCGGCCGACGAGGAGGTCACCCGCAGGTACTCGGTGCGCAGGGCGAGCTCGCCGCCGGCGAGGTCGATGCCGAGGCAGGAGACGTGGTCGGCCGCGACCTCGAGGCCGACCGCGAGCAGCGTGCCGGAGGCCGGCTGGAGCGGGACCATCGGACGCCCGGCGCCGCCGGAGATCGGGGCGCCCTCCTGGACCAGATGGGCCGCGACCAGCTCCTCGACGAGCTTGGAGACGGTCGGCTTGGTCAGCCGGGTGCGCTTGGCGAGGCTCGCGCGCGAGAGCGGGGCGGCGTCGGGGACGGCGGCGGAGGCGAGGGCGGTGAGGATCGCCGAGAGGTTGTGCTCGCGCAGGTGCGTGGACTGCAAGGCGGGTGGCCTCCTTCTGCTCGGCGGGCGGGCTGCGGCGGTACGGCGGGGGACCCGCGGGAGGATCCGCGGAAACGGAGGGCGGGGAAGGACTTGTGCGGGACAGCTTCCCACGATTAGATTAGTAACGGAAACTTACTAACGGTGCCGTCGTGTCGGCGGGACCGTGTCGGGGGACCGGTGCGGAGCTGCTCCGTCGTCGGCCCGACGACCATCACGACGATCCGATGAAGGAGCGCTCACCATGACCGCACCCACCCCCACCCGCGAGGACAAGTTCTCCTTCGGCCTCTGGACCACGGGCTGGGAGGCCCGGGACCAGTTCGGCCTCGCGAGCCGCCCGGCGCTGGACCTGACCGCCCACATCACCAAGCTCGCCGAGCTCGGCGCCTGGGGCTTCACGTTCCACGACAACGACATCATCCCGTTCGACGCGACCCCCGCCGAGCGCGAGCGCATCCTCGGCGAGCTGAAGAAGGCCACCGACGAGACCGGCCTCGTGATCGAGATGGTCACGACCGACACCTTCGCCCACCCCGTCTTCAAGGACGGCGCCTTCACCTCCAACGACCGCTCCGTGCGTCGCTTCGGCCTGCGCAAGGTGCTCGCCAACGTCGACCTCGCCGCCGAGCTGGGCGCGACCACCTTCGTCATGTGGGGCGGCCGCGAGGGCTCCGAGTACGACGGCTCCAAGGACCTGCTCGCCGCGCACCAGCGCTACGCCGAGGGCATCGACACCGTCGCCGGCTACATCAAGGACAAGGGCTACGACCTGCGCATCGGCCTCGAGCCGAAGCCGAACGAGCCCCGCGGCAACATCTTCCTGCCGACCGTCGGCCACGCCCTGGCCTTCATCGAGCAGCTCGAGCACGGCGACATCGTCGGCATCAACCCGGAGACGGGCCACGAGCAGATGGCCACCCTGAACTACACGCACGGCCTCGCCCAGGCCCTGTGGGCCGACAAGCTGTTCCACATCGACCTCAACGGCCAGCACGGCCCGATGTACGACCAGGACCTCGTCTTCGGCCACGGCGACCTCATCAGCGCCTTCTTCACCGTCGACCTCCTCGAGAACGGCTTCCCGTCGAAGCCCGGCGCCTACGAGGGCGCCCGCCACTTCGACTACAAGCCCTCGCGCACCGAGCACGAGAAGGGCCAGTACGACTCCGCGGCCGCCAACATGGAGATGTACCTGATGCTCAAGGAGCGCGCAGTGGCCTACCGCCAGGACCCCGAGGTCCAGGAGGCGCTCGCGTACTCCGGCATCGGCGAGCTCGCCGAGCCGACCATCGCCGAGGGCGAGACCCTCGCCGACCTCCTCGCCGACCGCTCCTCCTTCGAGGAGTTCGACGCGGACAAGGCCGGCGAGCGCAACTACGGCTTCGTGCGCCTGCACCAGCTCGCGCTGCAGCACCTGCTCGGCTTCCGCGCCTGAGCCCACGCGGACGGCCCTGCGCGTCCGGCCTCCCTCCACGGATGCCGGATCCGCAGGGCCGTCCGCGCCCCGCGTCTCCGACGCGCCCCGCTCCGCCCCTCCGCCTCGCCGCACCCCTCCGCTCCGCTCTGCTCCGCTCGAAAGGACGCCCTGATGGCTCCCACGGTCCTCGGCATCGACTCCTCCACCCAGTCCACCAAGGCCCTCCTGGTCGACGCCGAGACCGGTGCCGTCCTCGAGGAGCGCCGCGCCTCGCATCCCGACGGCACCGAGGTCGATCCCCGCTCCTGGCTGGCCGCGGTCGACGAGGCCGCCGGCCCGCTGCTGGAGAAGGCCGACGCGGTCGCCGTCGGCGGTCAGCAGCACGGCATGGTCCTCCTCGACGAGGACGGCGAGGTCGTGCGCGATGCGCTGCTGTGGAACGACACCCGCTCCGCGCCGCAGGCCGCCGCGCTGATCGAGGAGATGGGCGGCCCCGAGGCCAGCGTCGCCGAGATCGGCAGCCTCATGGTCGCCTCCTTCACCGCCTCCAAGCTGCGCTGGGTGCGCGATGCCGAGCCCGAGAACGCCGCTCGTGCGCGCTCCGTGCTGCTGCCCCACGACTACGTCTCCCTCCATCTCGCGGAGCAGGGCACGACGCCCTTCACCGACCGCGGCGACGCCTCCGGCACCGCCTACTACTCGACCCGTGAGGAGGCCTGGAAGCCCGAGCTCGTCGAGCTCGCCCTCGGCCGCTCCCTCGACCTCCCGCGCCTGCCGAAGGCGCCGAACGAGGTCATGGCGCGCACCGCCTCGGGCGCCGCGATCGCCGCCGGCACGGGCGACAACATGGGCGCCGCCCTCGGCCTCTCCCTCGGCCCCGGCGACGTCTCCGTCTCGATCGGCACCTCGGGCGTGTGCGCGATGGTGTCCGACGGGCGCCCCGGCGACGCGAGCGGCACCGTCACCGGCTTCGCCGACGCCACCGGCCGCTTCCTGCCGATGACCACGACGATCAACGCCTCCCGCATCCTCGAGGCCGCCCGCGCCCTGCTCGGCGTGGACCACGACGAGCTCTCCCGCCTCGCGCTCGGCTCCGTGCCCGGCGCGAACGGCGTGACGCTGCTGCCGTACTTCGACGGCGAGCGCACCCCGAACCGGCCCGACGCCCGCGCGACCCTCACCGGCATGTCCACCGCGACCACCCGCGAGGACCTGGCCCGCGCCTATGTCGAGGGCCTGCTGTGCTCCCTCGCCGACGGCATCGCCGCGCTGCAGGAGACCACCGGCACCGAGCCGGCCCGCATCACCCTCATCGGCGGCGCCGCCCGCAGCCTCGCCGTGCAGCAGCTCGCCCCCGGCATCTTCGGCCGCGAGGTCACGATCGCCCCGGCTGGCGAGTACGTCGCCCTCGGCGCGGCCCGCCAGGCCGCCTGGGCGCTCGCGGGCACCGAGGAGCCCCCGGCCTGGGAGGTCTCCGGCTCGATCGTCGTCGGCGGCGAGCCCACCCCGCAGGTGCTCGAGGCGTACCGCGCGCTGAAGGATCGCACCGAGGGCTGGTGACCGCGCGAGGTCGCCGCCGGCCGATGCGTCGGTCGGCGGCGACCTGCGCCGTCAGCCCTGCGGGAGCTCGGCCCGCGCCAGGATCGCCTGCGCGAAGACGTCGGCGACCTCGGGCACGAGCGGCAGGTTGAACAGGGGCTCGAAGAGCTCGGCCTCGAGCAGCACGAGCCCGTGCGCGGCGGAATCGACCGTGCCGATCCGCGCATAGAGCGGCGTCGGCAGGCCGGTGCGGGCGGCGACCGTCCGCAGCACCTCCTCGGCGAAGGCCCGTTCCGCGGCGGATGCGCTGACGACCTGCGGATCCTCGCGATAGGTGCCGCCCCGCAGGCCGCCGCCGCGCGCGAGCAGAGCGCCCTTGGCGATCGCGTGGGTGAAGCGTCCGTCGATCGCGTAGAGCGCCTTCTCGCGGCCCTCGCTGAGCTCGGCGACCTCGGGCTGCAGAATGACGTCGGCCCCGGTCGCGAGGATCTCGCGGGCAAGGTCGAGCGCGGCGGGGTCGTCGGCCGCATGGAGCCCGACGAGCTGGGAGCCCGCGCCGACGGTCGGCTTGAGGACGACATGCGGGACGGTCCCCGCGGTGGCCTCTGCGGCGGACCGGGCGAGGGCGCGGCCGACGGACTCCGCGTCCCGGTGATACGACGTCGGGACGACGGCGACGCCCGCCACGACGGCGATGCGGGTCATGCCCTGACCCTGGATGCTCGGCCCCGGATGCGGTGTCCTGCGGATGTCGTGCGCACGGGCAGGTGGGCCGGGCGCACCCGGCCCACCTGCCAGTAGCCGCCCGCCCCGTCCGTCGGCCCGCGGCTCAGAGGGTCTCGGCGTAGGCGTCGGTGTACTCGGCGATGACGTCGTCCATGCCCTGGGCGGCGACGGCGGCGAGGACGTCCTCGTAGCCGCCCATGTCGATCTGGCCGACGACGTACTGGTTCCAGGCGTCCATGACCGTCTGCTCGATCGTGGCCCAGGAGGCGTCGTAGGTCGGGGAGGTCAGGGACTGGGCGATGTTGGTGACGGCGTACTCGTCGTTCTCGGCCATGAGCTCGTTGGCGAGGTTCGCGTAGGGGTCGGACGAGGTGAACAGGTCGGTGTAGGTCGCGGGGCGGGAGGCGGCGTAGGGCTGGACGTCGGTCTCCCAGGCGGCCTGGTCGATGATCTCGACGGCGCCGTCGGCGTCGAAGGCGAAGTGCGTGCCCTCGATGCCGTTGGTCATCAGGCCGTAGCTGGTCTCGTCGGAGAGCGCGTCGATGAGGGCGAGGGCCCGGCGGAGGTCGTCCTCGGACTTCAGGGACTGGGTGGACATGCTCATCAGGCCGCCCATGCCGCCGCCCGTGTCCGAGACGATCCGGCGAGGGACGTCCTGCCAGGTCATGTCGTTGATCAGCGCCCATTCGACCTCGGTGCCGGGATCGATGGACTGCGCGGTGCGGATGTAGCCGGAGGCGGAGAACAGGGCCGTGAACACGATGCCGGCCTTGTGCTGGGCGATCGCCTGCTCCTGGTTCTGCTTCTGCAGCGTCACGAACTCCTGGTTGATCCACTTCTTGGAGTACGCGTCGCGGTACCAGGCCATCGCCTCCTTGTAGGCGTCGGTGGTGAAGGAGGGGACGATGCGGTCGTCCTCCGAGAGCTCGAAGAAGGCGCCGGCCCCGAAGTAGCCGGCGAACTCGGGGAAGCCCCACTGGAAGCTCTCGGCGCGGTCGCTGATGGCGGACTCGACGGAGCCGCCGGGGTTCTCCTCGACGAAGGCCTGGGCGACCTCCCCGAGGGCGTCGATCGTATGGGGGACCTCGAGGCCGAGCTCGTCGAGCCAGTCCTGGCGCACGAGCACGCCGTAGCGGGCCATCGTCTGCTGGTAGGGGACGCCGTAGAGCTTCCCGTCGAGCTTCGCGGCCTCGATGATCCGCGGGTCGATCGCGCTGAGGTGCTCGAAGTCGGCGAGGTGCTCCTCGACGTCCCAGAACAGGCCCGAGGCGAGGGGCTCGCGGACGGACGGCATGACCAGCTGGTTCAGCGTCGTGATGTCGGCGATCGCGCCGGAGGCGAAGGAGGCGTTGATCTTCTCCTCCTTGGACGCGTCGGGCACCCACTGGAAGCCGAAGTCGTCGCCGACGTGCTCCAGCAGCGCCGTCATGATCGGCCCGGAGGCGTCGGGCGTGGTGGGCGTGTGCAGCATCGCCGTCCAGGACAGGGCCGAGGACGACGAGGTGCCGCCCGAGGTCCCGCCGCAGGCGGCGAGGCCGAGGGCGCCCGCGGCGGCGGCCCCGCCGGCGAGCAGCGAGCGCCGGGACAGCGCGCGCCGGGGCCCGGAGGGCGCGGGGAGCGAGCGGGCGGAGCGGGTCGAGCGGGAGGATGCAGAACGCATGGGATGGTCCTTTCCGGGGAGCACGTCGATGGGCGGCCGGGAAGCAAGTAACCGGTTACTCGGGTGGCGGCCAGTCTGATGCAGGAGGGCGGAGGTGTCAACGGCGTCCTGTGGCAGAGTGGTCCGGGCGCCGCCGTTCCCGGGCGCTCGAGCACCGCATCGCGGGAGGACGCACCATGGCCACGACGATCCGCGAGGACGAGCTGCACGAGCTCGCCCTCGAGCGCGCCCTCGCCCTGCCCGCCTCCCGTTCGGAGCGGCCCTTCGGTCCGGAGGCCGAGGTCCTGAAAGTGCTCGGGAAGGTTTTCCTGCTGGTCACGGAGCGGCACGGACGGCCGATCCTCGTGCTCAAGGCCGACCCCGACGACGCCCGGATGCTCCGCGAGAACGTCATCGGCATCAGCCCCGGCTATCACATGAACAAGCGCCACTGGATCACGCTCGAAGCGGATCGGGGCGACGGCACCTGGGCGATCGACGGCGCCGCGCAGGGCCGCGACCGCCTCGACGCGACGCTCCTGGAGGAGCTCGTCACCGACTCCTACCGTCTCGTCGTCGCCGCGCTGCCGCGGGCCCGTCGGCCCATCGACCCCGAGACCTTCGAGGCGCCCGAGGCGCCCGCCGCGCCCGACGCGCCCGCCGCGCCCGCCGCGCCCGACGCGCCCGACATGCAGGCATGAGCCGCCGCGCGGCGCGCCCGGCCCTCGGCCTCGTCGCGCCGGTCCGTCAGGCCGTCGGCCCGTACCCGCTGTTCGCGTAGGCGTCCTTGAGGATCCGCAGCGACGCCATCGCGTCCGAGGGGCCGATCCAGAAGGGCTCGGGCTCGTCGAGGCGCTCGTAGAAGTCCTGGATCAGCAGCTGGTGGGAGACGCCCCAGTAGGAGCGCCCGCCAGCGGCGAGGGCGAGGTCGGAGAGGGTGTCGACCCGGCCGTCGGCCCAGCGGATCGTGAGCCCGCCGCCGCGTCCGCTGCGCAGCTCCACCGAGGCGTTCTCGCAGGTCAGCTCGATCTCCACGGGACGGTTCTGCGGCGCGGTGAGGGTCGCGTAGAAGGTGGTGTCGACGCCGTCGGCGTGATGCAGGAGCAGCTCGGCGGTGTCCTCGACCTCGATGACGTCGCCGAAGCGACGGGTGGAGACCCGGCCGTCGGTCGTCTCGACGGGGCCGACGAGCCACTGCACCAGATCGAGGGTGTGGATCGCCTGGTTGATGAGGAGTCCGCCGCCGGACCCGTCCCAGGTGCCGCGCCAGGGCTTCGCCCGGTAGTAGTCTGCGGTCCGCGTCCAGACGACCGACGCCCAGGCGCCGCGGACCGCGCCCAGCTCGCCGCTGTCGAGCAGGGCCTTCAGCTCCTGGCTCGCACGGTTGTACCGGTTCTGGAAGCAGATGCCGACCTTCGGGGCGCGCCCGCCCGCGGCGCCGACGGAGCCCGATGCGCTCGCCGCGCTGGCGGTGCTCGCCGCGGCGAGGGCGTCGACGAGGCGCTGGCCCTCCTCGAGGGTGTGCGCGATCGGCTTCTCCTGCAGCACGTGCACTCCCGCCTCGAGCGCGGCGATCGAGGGGCCGACGTGCTGATGGTGCGGGGTCGTCACGTGGATCGCCTCGGGGGAGGCACCGGCGAGGAGCTCCTCGGTGCTCGTGAAGGCCGGGACCCCGAGCTCGGCGGCCGCGCGCTCGGCGACGGCCGGGTCGGCGTCGGCGACGCCCACGAGTTCGAGGCCGTCGATCGCGCGGATGGCCTCGAGGTGCACCACGGAGACGTCTCCGCAGCCCACCAGTCCGATGCGTCGGTTCGTCATGGTCGGTCGTCCTCCTCGTCGCGGCGATGCGACTGCATGCTTCTGGATGGTGCGGGTGCTGCCGTGCTCGTGTCGCCGTCCATCGTCGCGCGTTCCCGGTCGACGGGGGAGCGGATGCCGGTGATTGCCCTGGTGGCGGGCCTCAGGGCACGAGCCATCCGGCGGCGCGGAACAGCTCGTACCACTCGGGGCGGGTGAGCGGCAGCTCGGAGCCCGCGGCGGCGTCGACGACGCGCTGCGGGGTCGTCGTGCCGAGCACGACCTGCATCGATGCGGGGTGGCGGGTGATCCAGCCGGTCGCGATGGCCTCGGGGGCGACGTCGTGCTTCGCGGCGAGGCGGTCGACGACGGCGTTGAGCTCGGCGTAGTCGGGGTGGCCGAGGAAGACGCCGTCGAAGAAGCGCGCCTGGAAGGGCGACCAGGCCTGCACGGTGATGTCGTGGAGGCGGCAGAAGTCGAGGATGCCGCCGCCGTCGCGGACGATCGACTGGTCGCTGCCCTGCATGTTCGAGGCGATGCCCTGGGCGACGATCGTCGAGTGCGTGATCGACAGCTGCAGCTGGTTGGCGACGATCGGCTGGTCCAGGTGCTTCTGCAGCAGGGCGATCTGGTGCGGGGTGTGGTTGGAGACGCCGAAGTGGCGGACCTTCCCGGCGGCGCGCAGCTCGTCGAAGGCGCGGGCGACCTCCTCGGGCTCGACGAGCGCGTCGGGCCGATGCAGCAGCAGGATGTCGATGCGGTCGGTGCGCAGCGCCCGCAGGGAGCCCTCGACGGACTCGATGAGGTGCTCGTAGGAGTAGTCGAAGTACGGGCCGTCGGGGACGATGCCGGCCTTGGTCTGGATCGTGACCCGGTCGCGCTCGGAGGGGGAGAGGTCCAGGGCCTCGGCGAAGCGCTCCTCGCAGCGATGGAGCTCGCCGCCGTAGATGTCGGCGTGGTCGAGGAAGTCGATGCCGGCGTCGCGGGCGGTGCGCACGAGGGTGCGGATCTCCTCGTCGGACTTCTCGGCGATCCGCATCAGGCCCAGCACCACGTTGGGGGCGGTGATGTCGGTGTGCGGCATGGTGAACTGCTTCATCGCGGGCTCCTGCGGAGAGTGGGGACCGATCGGGCCGGGAGCAAGCCTATGCCCGTCGCGGAGGAGTCGGCGGATCCCCCTCGGATCCCCCTCGACAAGGCTTCTGTATCGATACATACTGTGGGGCGGCGATGGATCCGACCGTTGCCCTGCGACGACCGTTCCGGGCGACCGCCCCCGGACCGTCGCCCCCCACCACCGCTCAGCGAGGAGCCTCCATGACCGCCAACCGCCGCCGCACCCTGACCACCGCCCTGGTCTCCGCCCTCGGGTCGGGCGCCGCGCCCGACTCTGCGCCCGCCGCCGCCGCCGCCGACGCCGACGCCGCCACCGCGACCGCCCCGGCGGCCGACGGCGCGGATCCCGTGGTCGTCGTCGACCTCGATCTGCCCGGCGACACCATCAGCCGCCACCTCTACGGCCACTTCGCCGAGCATCTCGGCCGCTGCATCTACGGCGGCTTCTTCGTCGGCGAGGACTCGGAGATCCCGAACGTGCGGGGGATCCGCGCGGACGTGGTCGAGGCGCTGAGGGCGCTCAGCATCCCGAACCTGCGCTGGCCGGGCGGCTGCTTCGCCGACGAGTACCACTGGAAGGACGGCATCGGCCCGCGCGAGGAGCGTCCGCGGATGGTGAACTCCCACTGGGGCGACGTGGTGGAGGACAACTCCTTCGGCACCCACGAGTTCATGGACCTCGTCGAGCTGCTGGGCACCGAGGCGTACGTCAACGGGAACGTCGGCTCGGGGACCGTGCAGGAGATGTCGGAGTGGATCGAGTATCTGACCCGCGCCGACGACTCCCCGATGGCGGCGCTGCGCCGCGCGAACGGCCGCGACGAGCCGTGGAAGGTCCCGTTCTTCGGCATCGGCAACGAGTCCTGGGGCTGCGGCGGCAACATGCGCGCCGAGGACTACACGGCGCTCGCCCGGCAGTACTCGACCTTCGTGCGCGATCACGCGGGCAACAAGGTCACCCGCATCGCGGCCGGCGCGAGCGACGGCGACCTGGCCTGGACCGAGGCGCTCATGGGTGCCTTCGGCGACGGCCTCGCCCGCGGCCCCGAGGGCGATGCCGGCCCCTATCAGGCGATCTCCCTGCACTACTACACGATGACCGGTCCCTGGTCGGACAAGGGGGATGCGACCGGCTTCAGCGAGGACGAGTGGTACCTCGCGCTCGCGCGCGCCTCCCGGATCGACGAGCTCCTCGCCCGCCACTCCACGGTCATGGACCGCCACGACCCGTACCGCAAGGTCGGTCTCGTGCTCGACGAGTGGGGCACCTGGTGGAACGTCGAGCCCGGCACCAATCCCGGCTTCCTGTACCAGCAGAACAGCCTGCGGGACGCCCTCGTCGCCTCGATCCACTTCGACGCCTTCCACCGCCATGCGGGCCGCCTGATCATGGCGAACATCGCGCAGACGGTGAACGTGCTGCAGGCGATGATCCTGACCGACGAGGAGACCGGGGCGCTCGTCCTCACCCCGACCTACCACGTGTTCGCGATGAACGCCGGCCACCACGACGCCTCCGCGCTGCCGGTGCACGTCGCCCTGCCGGGCGAGGTCCCCGTCGTCGACGGCCGGCCGCTGCCGCTGCTGTCCGCCTCGGCCTCGGTGCGGGCCGACGGCTCCACGGCGCTGGTCTCGCTGTCGAACCTCGACGCCTCCGCCCCGCGGACGGTCGTGCTGGACCTGCGCGGCCGCGAGGTCGCCGGGCATCGCGCCCTCGTCCTGACGGCGGAGAGCACCGACGCGCACAACACCCCCGAGCAGCCCGAGGCGGTCGCCCCGCGCGAGCTCACCGGGGTGCGCGCCCATGCGCGCGGCCTCGAGGTGGACCTGCCCGCGCACTCCTACGCGACGATCAGCCTCGACCTCGTCTGAGCGGCGTCGGACCGTCGGCGGCTGCGGCTCCGGCGGTCCGACGGGCGGGCCCGGCCGACGGGCGAGCCCGGCCGACGGACGTCCGTCGGCCGGGTCAGCCGCCGGTGGACTCGCGCCGGTCGAGCGTCAGGCCGATCGTCCGACGACGGAACTCGTCCGGCGCGCGCTCGCCGCGCAGGCGGGCCAGGAGCATGTCCAGGGCGGAGTCGACCATGCCCGCATGGTCGGGGGCGATCGAGGAGAGCGAGGGCGAGCAGTAGCGGCCGATCTCGAGGCCGTCGAAGCCGACGAGCTTGACCTGCTCGGGGACCGAGAGCCCGCGCTCGTGGAGGGCGCGGAGGGCGCCGAGCGCGAGCACGTCGGTCACGCAGAAGATCCCGTCGGTGTCGGGGCGGGCGTCGAGCAGCGCGTGGGTGCCCGTGCGCCCGCCCTCGAGGGAGAACGGGGCCTGCAGCACGGTCCCCGGCTCATCGGGGAGGTCGTGCTCGGCGAGGGCGCGGCGGAAGCCGCGCGTGCGCGTGGACAGCAGGTCCACATGCGGGTAGTCGCCGTCGCGGCCGCCGAGCATCGCGGGGCGGCGGCAGCCGACCTCGGCCAGATGCGCGCCGGCGAGGCGCCCGCCCTCCTCGTTCTCGAGCATGACCTGGTCGAAGTCGATGTCGTACTCGCGCTCGGAGAGGACGACGACGGCCTGCTGGCCGCGGACCCGCTCGAGGTCCGCCTCGGTGAGATGCGAGGAGTGGATCAGCAGGCCGTCGTAGCTGCGCTGGAGGGACCGCGCGATCGCGTCGAGCTCGCCCTCGCGGCGATGGCTCGTGACCTCCAGGACGAAGCCGTAGCCGGCGCGCTCCACCCGCTCCGCGACCAGCGACGCGAGCAGCGACTCGAAGAACGGGCTGACGTCGGGGACCGCGAGCGCGATGATCCCCGAGCGCCCCTGCCGCAGCTCCCGGGCCGCGGTATTCAGGCGGTATCCCAGCGCCGCGACCGCCGTCATCACGCGGTCGCGGGTCTCGGGGCGGACATGGGGGCGGTCGTTGAGGACGTTGGAGACCGTCATCGTCGACACGCCCGCCTCCCGGGCGACGTCCCGCATCGTCGGCTCCCGCGTCGTCGCGTCGCGCTGGGCGTCCCGCTTGCTCGACATCGTGCGGGGGCCTCCTCGGGGCGGACGGAACGGCTCCCGCGATGATAGCCGGGCCGTCCGGGCCGGGGCGGGCCCGGCCCCGACCGCATCCGACGGCAACAGGCAGCCCGCCGGGCCATCCAGGGAGGTCGGAGCCTAGGATCGATCGGGTGCCCTCCTCCTCTCCCGCCCCCGCCTCGCCCTCGCCGCAGCCCGCGCCCGGGTCCTCCCGCGCCGGCGCGCGGATCACCCTGACGCTCGCCGCCCTGGCGATGATCGGCCCCTTCACGATCGATACCGTCTTCCCCGCCTTCTCCCGCATCGGGGAAGAGTTCGGCAGCGGCGAGGTCGCCCTCCAGCAGCTGGTCTCCGCGTATCTCGCGGCCTTCGCCGTCATGTCCGTGCTCCACGGGCCGCTGTCGGATGCCCTCGGGCGCAAGAAGGTGATGATCGGCGGGCTCACGATCTACCTCATCGGCATGCTCGGCTCGGTGCTCGCACCGAGCCTCGGGGGGCTGATCCTGCTGCGGGTCCTGCAGGGCATGAGCGCCGGTGCCGCCACGATCGTCTCCCGCGTCGTCATCCGCGACATGTTCTCCGGCGCCGAGGCGCAGCGGCTCATGGCCCGCGTCATGATGATCTTCTCCGTCGCCCCCGCGATCGCGCCGATCATCGGCGGCTGGCTGCTGCTGCTCGGCGGCTGGCGCTGGGTGTTCGCGGGCGTCGGCCTCTACGGGATCGTCGTGCTCGTGCTGACGGCCCTGCTGCCGGAGACGCTCCCGAAGGACCAGCGCACGCCCCTGCACGTCGGCGCGATCCTGCGCTCCCTGCTGCATGTGGGGCGCTCGCCGGTGATGCTGCGGATCGCCACCGCCTCGGCCTTCGGCTTCGCCGCGCAGTTCCTGTTCATCGCCGGCGCATCGATCTTCGTGGTGCGCCTGCTGGGCCTCGGCGAGCGCGACTTCTGGGTGCTGTTCGTGCCGCTGATCCTCGGCGTGCTGGCGGGCTCCTGGATCGTCGGCCGGGCCGCGGACACGATCCCGCGGGCGCGCCTGATCTCGATCGGCTTCGTCGGCGCGATCGCGACGGCCGCGCTGAACGTGCTGCTCGTGGTCGTGGCGCCGACGCCCGACGGGACGATCGGCTGGCATCTGCTCCCGCTCGTCGTCGGCCCGATGCTGATCGCCTTCGCGGTGTCGCTGATCTTCGCGCCCCTGCAGCTCGAGGTGCTGGACCTGTTCCCGCACGAGCGCGGGGCCGCGGCGTCGCTCGGCACCTTCTTCTCGCTCGTGCTGAACGCCCTGCTCGCGGGCGTGGTCACGCCGCTCGTCGGCGGTTCGCTGCTGACCTACGGGCTCACGGCGCTCGGCTTCGCGGTCGTCGGCGCGGCCCTGTGGGCGTGGCATCTGGCGGCCGTGCGCGACTGAGCGCGGCGGGCGCGGGCCGACGGGCACTTCCTGTCAGAGATGAACATTCTGTGGCGGTCCTGCGCCAGCCTCCTCCGTCGGCGGCCCTGCGGAGCCTAGGGTGGCCGTATGGACACCGTGGCCCGCCCTGACGACGCCGACAGCTCAGCCCGTGCCGACGCCCCCGCCTCTCCCGACACCCTCGCCTCTCCCGACACCTCCGCCGCTCCCGCCGCTCCGGCGGCGCTCATCCCGATCGCCGTCGCGGTCGACCTGATCATCCTCACGATCCGCGACAGCCGACTCAGCGTCCTCCTCATCCAGCGCCACGACGACCCCTTCCAGGGCAGCTGGGCGCTGCCCGGCGGCTTCGTCGGCCTCGAGGAGGACCTCCTGGAGGCCGCCGACCGCGTCCTCGCCGACGAGGCCTCCCTCGGCGCCAACGCCGTGCACGTCGAGCAGGTGCGCACCTTCGGCACCCCCGGGCGCGACCCCCGCGGGCGCGTCGTCTCGGTGGCCTTCATGGCCCTCGGCGCGGACCTCCCCGACCCCGAGCGCGGGGACGGCGTCGCCGACGCCCGCTGGTGGGCGCTCGAGGACATCGGCGAGGACACCCTCGCCTTCGACCACGCAGAGGTGCTCGAGTGCGCCGTCGAGCGCGCCCGCGGGAAGCTCGAGTACACGACCCTCGCGGTCACCTTCCTGCCCGAGGAGTTCACGATCTCCCAGCTCCGGGGCGTGTACGAGATCGTCTGGGGGCGCACCCTCGACGCCGGGAACTTCCACCGCAAGGCCACCCGCAGCCCCGGCTTCGTCGAGGACCTCGGCCGGCTCGCAGCGCCGACGGGCGGGCGCCCCGCCCGCCTCTACCGGGCCGGCGAGGGCACGGGCCTGAACCCGCCGCTGCTGCGCTCGGGCGACTGACGATGACCGACCCCGCCTCCGCGCCGACGAACGCTGCGCCGACCGACCCCGCCATGGAGCGGATCTCCGCGGCCTACGCCGCACGCCGCCTCGAGATCCACGACCTCGCGCGCGCGATCCACGCCGATCCCGAGCTGTCCTTCGCCGAGCATCGCGCGGCCTCCCGCTGCATCGACCTGCTCGAGCTCGCCGGCTTCACGGTCGAGCATCCCGTCGGGGGCATCGGCACGGCGTTCCGGGCGCGGCGGGGGAGCGGCTCGCTCACGGCGGCGCTGTGCGTGGAGTACGACGCCCTGCCCGGCGTCGGCCACGGCTGCGGGCACCATCTCATCGCCGGCTCCTCCCTCGGCGCGGCCCTCGCGCTCGCCGAGCAGCTCGACGCCGCCGACGTCGCAGGGGAGGCGCTGGACCTGGAGCTGGTGGTCATCGGCACGCCCGCGGAGGAGCACGGCGGCGGCAAGCAGCTGCTGATCGACGCCGGGGTCTTCGACGGCGTCGACCTGGCGCTGATGACCCATGCTGTCGGCGAGACCGGCACCTACGACGTCCTCGGCTCGACCAGCCAGGCCGTCGGCCGCTGGCGCGCGACGTACACCGGCCGCGGCGCCCATGCCGCCGCGAACCCGGCCGACGGGATCAACGCGAACGACGCGGCCGTCGTCGCGCAGGTCGCCGCCGGGCTCCTGCGCCAGCGGATGAAGGACGGCCAGCGCATGGCCCTCGTCCCCCAGCAGGACGGCGTCACGAACATCGTCCCCGAGACCGCCGTCGTCGACGCCGAGTGCCGGGCCCTGACGATGGACGAGTTCGAGACCCTGCGGGAGCGGATGTTCGACTGCCTGCGCGCGGGCGCCCTCGCAGCCGGCTGCGAGATCACGATCGAGGCGTCGGAGCCGACCTACGAGCCGCTCACGCAGGATGAGACCCTCGGCCGCCTCTGGAACGACGCCATGGTCCAGCTGGGCCGACCCCTCGCCGGATCCCTCGGGATCATGGCCGCCTCCACCGACATGGGCAACGTGTCCCGCCGCGTGCCCGCGCTGCACCCCTTCGTCGGCATCCCCGGCGTCGCCGACGCCCTGCACACCACCGGCTTCGCCGCCGCCTCCCTGCGCCCCGAGGCCTTCGCCCTGATGGACGACGCCGCCCGCGCCATGGCCTGGATCATCCGCTCCGTCGCGGCCGACGACGACCTCCGCGCCGCCGTCCGACGCGCCGGCGCCGCGCTGGGCACAGCGTGACGCCCCGATCCGTGGAGATCGCCCTGCCCGTGGTCGCACCCCGTCGTTAGGCTCCCCCGCATGAGCGTCCGGACCTTCGCCGCCCCGTCCCTGCTCGACGCCGACGGCCTCGCGCTCTCCCTCGCCCCGGGGCTCGCGCCCGAGGGGCTCGTGGCCGCACCGAGCTTCTTCCATGGGTTCTCGGCGCATCCGCAGGTGCTCGCGCGGGGGCTGCTCGCCCTCGCCGACGTGACCGCGACCCGCTACATCCAGCACACGCCCGTGGCGATGCGCGACCCGGTGCTCTCCGCGCACGGGGACCGGCTGCGCGCCGAATGCTTCTCCGCCTGCAGCGGCGTCTACGCGCGGCTGGACCTCCTGGCCGACGGCCTCGTCGGCGGCGAGATCGGCCGCGGCACCACCAACGTCGACATCGGCCCGACGACCCGGCGGGCGCTCACGTCCGTCGGCCGCGCCGAGCTGCTGCACCTCGACGTCGGCACCGACGGCCTCGCCGTGGCGACCCCGGCGGCGCAGACCCGCGAACGGCCCGTGGAGATGCCGGACCGCTGGGTGCGTGCGCTCGGGAACGTCGCCGCGCTGCATCGCGCCTGCACGCCCGCCTTCTCGCTCGACGCCGCCGGGGCCCGCGGCCTGCTCGCCTCCGTCCCGGCGGCGAGCGGGGCGGGAGCCTCCGGCTGGCTCACGCCGACGCGGGCCGGCGCCCGGCTCGCCGCCCGCCCCTCCGCGGGGTCCTCGTCGGCGTCGGTGCGGATCGCGGGCCTGCACCGGCTCGCGGCGCTCAAGCGCCTGCTCCCGCACGTCCTCGGCGCGACGGTCTACGGGGACGGGCTCTCCCGGGCCGACGGCGCGACCGCCGGCGGAGAGCAGGCCGCCGGCGGAGAGCAGGCCGCCGGCGGAGAGCAGGCCGCGAGCGGGGCCGCGATCGTCGAGATCGACCTGCCGGGCGCGCGGCTGCTGCTGGGACTGACCGACGATCCCGGGCGCGGGCACTCCGGCGAGGGCTCGCTGCTGACGGGCCTGGCCGGCACGACCGTCCTCGAGGACGCCGACCTCGTCGGGGCCCTGCTCGCCTTCGAGCCCGTCATCGACGTCGGCCGGCTCTCTCGCGAGTCGGCCCTGTCCGCCGAGCGGGTCCGCGGGGCGCTCGCCGTGCTCGCCGCCTCCGGACGCGTGGGCTGGGACGTCCGCGAGGGCGCCCACTTCCATCGCGAGCTGCCCGAGGACCCCGACCGCGTCGCCAAGGACAACCCGCGCCTGGTCCGCGCGCGTGCGCTGGTCGCAGCCGGCGCCGTCCGCCGGGCCGAGGCGGGAGACTCCGCCAGCCCCGCCGCCGGCCCCGACGCCGGTTCCCGCTGGCTGGTCCGCACGCCCGATCCCGCCGGACGGGACGCCGACCATCGGGTCCGCCTCGACCCGGCGTCCTGCACCTGCACCTGGTTCCTGCGCCACGGCACCGGCCGCGGCCCCTGCGCCCACCTGCTCGCCGCGCGCCTCGCGGCCGGAGAGGACCCGTCATGACCGAGCCCGTCCCCGTCGACGCGCCGCTGCCCCCGCTCGATCCCGCGCAGACCACCGCGATCACCGTGTTCCACGAGCTCGGCTGGGCCGACGCCCGGCTCGAGCAGGTCCTCGAGCTGCCGCTGGGGACCCCCGAGCAGCGGCGCACCGCCGTCGCCGGTCTCTCCCGGGGCGACTGGACCGAGAGGGCGGCGCTCGGCGAGCGCATGTACGGCCTGCGCAGCACCGTCCCCGTGGACCGGCATCTGCTGGGCGTCTTCGCCATCCGGGCGGGGGTCGGCGCCCGTCGCGCCGCCGAGGTGATGCCGTCGGTCCGGATCCTGCCCGACAGCGTCCAGGCCGCGATCGTCGTCGAGCGCGGCGAGGCCTTCGCCCGCGGCTTCATCGCCGCGGCCTGCACCTCGACCCGTCGTCCCTGGGTGCACGCGAGCTCGGTGCATGCGGGGGCCGCGGTGCGCGCGCTGCACGCCCTCGACCTCGAGGTCCCCGAGTCGATCGAGTACCTCAAGGACTGGGCGGCCTTCGCCGCCGCGGCCCTGGGCCGGCCCGCCGAGGTCTTCCCCGAGCGCGAGAGGATCGACGCCGAGGTGCTGCGACCCCGCTTCGTCGAGCATCTGCGCACCGGTGCGGAGCTCGCCATGCCCGCGACGGCCTCCTTCGGCGAGGCCGCGGCCGGCGGCATCGAGGCCGGGTGGATCGCGCGCGAGGAGGCCCTGCCGATCGTCGTCGCGGCCCTCGACACCGCCCAGCGGCCCGGGGACCGGAAGGTCTGGTGGGGGATCCTCGCGGGCCCGCTCGCGGCGACCGACGAGGAGCTGGGCGAGCTCGCCGACGCCCTCGCCGGGCCCCTCGCCGCCCTCGACCCCTTCCTCGTCGAGGGCCTGGTCCCGCGGCTCGTCCCCGGGGCCGACGCCGACCGGCTGATGGAGTTCACGACCATATCCCTGCTGGTCAAGGGTAAGAAGGCGCGTCTGGCGGTGCTGCGGGCGCTCGCCGCCCGGGAGATCCCCGCCGAGGCCGCGGCCGTCGTCGCCGAGGCGGTCGCGCCCCTCGCGGCCGACCGCGACCGCCAGCTCTCCCGCATCGCGCAGACGATCCTCGACGGCCTCGCCGCGGAGGCGGAGGAGGCGACCTCGGTCCTCGCCGCGCCCGCTGCGCCTGCCGCGCCCGCGGCCGTCCGCGGCGCCTGGGAGCCGACGCCCGAGGTCTGGGAGGTGCCGCGCTTCGTGCCGGGCGAGGCCGACGTCGAGTCGGTCGCGCAGTCGGCGGCGGTGCTCATGGCCACGCCCGAGAGCGTCGTCAGCATCGAGTCCGAGCGCTTCCTCGCGCTGCTCGTCGCGCTCGCCCACCGCGACCTCGACCTCGCGCGGACCGCCGTGCGGGGCGTGCACCAGCGCTGGGTCGGCGGCCTCCGCTGCGCCGAGGGCTGGGACGAGGGCAACCTGCCGACGATCCTGCCCCCGCCGGTCCGGCCCGACGACGTGCTGTGGATGCGGGAGATCGCCCTGCTCGCGCGCATCGGCGAGCTCCCGCTGCTGCTGTCCACGCCCTCGCGCGAGGACATGAGCATCGACGTCGAGGACCTCCTCGCCCGCCTCGCCGTCTACCGCGATGCCGGCCTCGCGGTCGACGACCCCGACCTCCAGCTCGCCCTCGCCCGCCTCGACCTCGCCCGCCCCGACCGCGACGATCCCGACCTCGGCGACCCGGCGGCGTCGGCCGACCGCCTCGCCCAGCGGATCGCCGCCTTCGAGGCGCTCGAGGTGCCGACCCTCCTCCACCACCTGAAGGAGGTCGTGCGCGGCCCCAGCGCGGGTGCGATCGCTGCCGCCTACCTGCGCGAGCCCCTGCGCGAACCGGCGACCGGTCGCGGGGAGGACGGGCTGCCGCGGGCGGAGGATCTCGTCCCCTCCCCGGCGTTCGCGGAGCTCCCCGCACGCTTCGGATGCGCCGCCTACGAGCGCTGGTACCGGCCGACCGTCCACCCGACCTGGGACGACGCGGTCAGCGCGGGGCTCTCGAACTATCCCGACGCCGAGCGCGGGGAGGTCCTGCGGGCGGCCGCCCGGCGCGCCCGCCCGCTCGGACCCGTCGGCGCCGCCCTCCTCCTCGGATCCCTGCGGCACCTCCATCCCCGCGCGGCCGAGGACGCGATGCTCGGCGCGATCGAGGCCCACCGGCGCGGTCTGCTGCGTCCCGGCGTCGCCGACGCCGCGGCCCTCGGCGACCAGGACCTCGCCGCCTTCGCCCGCATCGCCCTCGAGCTCGCCGACGACGGCCTCGCCCCCGTGCTGTGGCCGCTGCTCGACGGCCTCCTGGTCCGCTCCCTCGCCGGCACCCGCCTGCTCGCGGGCACCGCCGACGTCGCCGAGGCGATGCTCGAGCTCGCCCCCGCCGCCGCGCTCGCCGCGGCCGACGACGGTGCCGGCACCGGCCTCCGGCCCGCGGAGATCCTGGCCGTCCCGGGGCTGCGCGCCCTCGCCGCCCGCCGCGGCTCCTCGCGCGCCGTGACCGTCGCCCGCGAGGCCGTCGCCCTGCTCCCGGAGCCGCCGTCGGCCGACGGTGCATCAGGCGCCGATGCATCGGGAGCCGGCGCACCGACCCCGGCCGACGCCGACGCCGCAGCCTCCGCCCCGGAGCCGCCGATGCTCGGCGGCCTCGGCTACGAGGAGATCTGGCCGGAGGGCACCGGCGGTGATGAGGCGGTCGAGGACGCCGCGGTCCTGACCGCGCAGTGGGCCGAGCCGGACGCGCCGACGAAGATGCTCACCGTCGACATCCGTCTGCCGCAGCATCCGGGGCGGGTCTTCCGCGTGCTGCACGGCTGGGGCTACGACCTCGAGCATCGGGGCCAGTGCCATGCCTTCGAGCGCGGCGAGGAGGAGAAGGCGCCCGTGGCCTACGGCCGCGGCGCGGGGGAGTCGCGGGGTGTCAGCCTCGCCTGGGACGGGGAGCGGCTCGAGCGCTTCGCGCGGGCCGCGGAGGACGGCCCGCTGACCACGAGCATGCACGCGGTGGTCCTGGCCATGCTCTGCCATGACGGCGCCGACGGCATCGGCACCGAGCACCTGGTCGGCAGCCTCCTCGCCAAGGGCCTGCTGTCGTGGCGCGGCATGGCCGTCGGCGTGCGCGCCCTGCTGTCCTCGGCGCTGCCGCCCGCGGGCGACGCGAGCCCCGCGCGGATGGTGCGGATCATCGAGAAGAACCCGCGCACCCTGCCCGTGATGTGGCCGGTCCTCACCGAGTCCATCGCCGCGGCGTCCGCGGTCGACGGCACCCTCCCGCGCTGGCTCTCCCGCGTCCTCGACGTCGCGACGATCGCCGCTCCGATCCTCAAGGAGGCCGCCCGGCGCGGCGAGATCCCCGCCGAGGCGGCAGGGTTCCGGTTCCCCGGCCTCGATGCCCTCGCCTCCCGTCCCGGGAAGCAGGCGGCGCTGGTCAAGGCCAGGGCCCTCGCCGCGCGCGCCGCCCGCGCCTGACGTCGTCGGGCACGGACGGCTCAGCCCTCGCTCTCGAGCTCCCCGCTCCGTGCGACCTCGCCGTACCAGCGGGCGCTGGGCTTGACCTGGCGCTCGAAGGTCTCGGGGTCCCAGGCGAGCAGGCCGAAGGTGGGGCGGAAGCCGCTGGCCCATTCGTAGTTGTCCAGCAGGGACCAGTACTGGAAGCCGCGCACGTCGATGCCGTCGGCCATGGCCCGGTGGATGCCCTCGAGGGAGCCCTGGACGTAGGCGCGGCGGCGGGTGTCGTCGGCGGTGGCGATGCCGTTCTCGGTGACCATCAGGGGCACGCCGCCGCTGAGCTCCCAGGCGCTGCGCAGTCCCAGCTCGGCGGCCTCGGGGAAGAACTCCCAGCCGGTGAGGGTGGTCTCGACGCCGTCGGCGACGGGCAGCGGGCCCTCGGGGCCGATGAAGGTGCGGGTGTACGCCTGGACGCCGAGGAAGTCGTCGCCCGCGGAGTTCTCGAGGTACCAGAAGTCGCGCGGGTAGCCGTACTCGTGGAGCTTCTCGGCGCTGCCCTCCTCGTCGGTCGCGTGGAAGGCCTGCGTGGCGATCGTCCAGCCGGAGAGGATCTCCGGCCGCGCCGAGAGGACCTCGCGGGAGGCCTTGTGGGAGGCGAGGAGCTGGTCGGCGACGTGGAGGTCGGGGAAGGCGAGGCCGTGGGCGACGAGGTTCTCGGCCTTCTCGCCGCCGGCGAGCATCGCGGCGATGTTCGGCTCGTTGATCGTGCACACGTAGCGGACGTCGTCGAGGATCGGCAGCACGGTCTCGGTGTACCGGGCGAAGAGCTCGGCGGCGTCGTCGGCCCGCCAGAAGCCGTCGCGCTCGAACCAGCGGGGGACCGTGAAGTGCATGAGCGTGACGATCGGCTCGACGCCGTGCGCGAGGCAGGCGTCGATCATCCGCCGGTAGTGGGCGAGCTCGGCGCGGGAGACGAACCCTCGCTCGGGCTCGATGCGGGCCCACTCGATGCTGAAGCGGTAGGAGTTCATCCCCAGCTCCGCGAGGATCCGGATGTCCTCCTCGAAGCGGTGGTAGCTGTCGGCGGCGTCGCCGCTGGGCTCGACGACGGGGGAGTCGGGCCGATGCTCCATCTCCCACCAGTTCGAGTTGATGTTGTTGCCCTCGATCTGGTGGGCGGCGGTCGCGGCGCCCCAGAGGAAGCCGTCGGGGAATCGCAGGGTGGACATGGGTCTCCTGTCGCAGAGGTCGGGTCGGGGAGGCGGCGGGCCCGGTCGGGCCGGTCCCACCGCCGGGATCGGGGCGCGGCGGGCTCAGAGCCCGTGCACGCGCCCGGGGCGGGGGATCGCCTCGAGCAGGCGGATCGTGTACTCGTCGCGGGGATGGCGCATGACCTGCGCCGTCGGCCCCTGCTCGACGACCCGGCCGTCGTGCAGGACGAGGATGTCGTCGGTGACGAGGCGGGCGCTGAGCAGGTCGTGCGTGATGTAGAGGAGCGACATGCCGGTGCGCTCGCGCAGGTCCCGCAGGAGCGAGAGCACGCCGGCCCGCAGCGACACGTCGAGCATCGAGACGGGCTCGTCGGCGATGATCACCTGCGGGTCCGCGGCGAGGGCGCGGGCGATGACGACCCGCTGGCGCTGGCCGCCAGAGAGCTGATGGGGCAGCTTCGCGGCGAACTGCTCGACGGGCGTGAGGCCCACCGTCTCCAGCAGCTCGAGCATGCGCCGGCGCAGGGCGTCCCCGCGCAGGTCCGTGAGGTTCACGAGCGCGCGGGTGATCGTGTACTCGACGGTGTTCAGCGGGTTCAGCGCCGCATACGGGTCCTGGAAGACCATCTGCACGGTCCTGCGCAGATCCCGCAGTCCCTGGCGTCGCAGGTCGCCGACGGACACGTCGCCCAGGCGGATCGTCCCCGAGGTCGGCCGCTCGACGCCGGTGATCAGCTTCGCGAGGGTCGACTTCCCGCTGCCGGACTGGCCGACGAGCGCGGTCGCGCCGCCGGGGGCGAGGGTGAAGCTGACGTCGTCGACGGCGAGCACGGGCGCGGCCTTCCGCCGCGGCGGGGCGAACAGCTTGGTCACGCCCTCGAGCCGCAGCTCCGGCCCGTCGGACGAGCGAGTCGACGAACCGGCCGGCGGCGCGCTCGGCGCCTCGAGCCCGGGCAGCGAGACGTGCTCGTCGCGGGGGTCGGCGAAGTGGCTCAGCAGCATCTGCGTGTAGGCGTGCTGCGGGCGGCGGAGGATGTCGGCGCTGGGGGCGTCCTCGACCACGCGGCCGTCGTGCATGACGAGCACGCGGTGCGCGGACTCGAGCACGACGCCCAGGTCGTGGCTGATGAGGATCGCCGTGAAGCCCTCGCTCGCCTGGAGCTCGCGGATGGTGTCCATGACGGCGTGCTGGACGAGCACGTCGAGCGCGGTCGTCGGCTCGTCGAACACCATGAGGCGGGGCTCGAGGGAGAGCGCGAGCGCGATCGTCACGCGCTGGCGCATGCCGCCGGAGAGCTCGAAGGGGTAGCGGTCCAGGACCTCGGGGCCGAGGGACACCTTCCCCACGAGCTCCTCGGCGCGGGCGTCGCGATGGGCGGCGGGCACGTGGCGGTGCGCGCGGAAGATGTCGTGGAAGTGCTTGCGGACGGTGCGCACGGGGTTCAGCGCGTTCATCCCGGACTGCAGGACCATCGCGAAGCCGCCGCGGCGCTGGGTGCGCAGGGTCTCGGCGGGCATGTGGGCGATGTCGACGCCGTCGAAGAGGACCTGGCCGCCCTCGATGCGGGCGGGGGCCTTCGCGAGCGCGGTGAGCGCGAAGCCGAGGGTCGACTTGCCGGAGCCGGACTCGCCGACCAGGCCGATGAACTCGCCGGGCGCGACGTCGAAGGACACCTCCTTGACCGCATGGGTGGGAGGGGCGCCGACGGGCTCGTAGACGACGGAGAGGTCGCGGACGCTCAGGAGCGGGCCGTCGGCCGCGGTGGGGGACTCGGAGGTGGTGATCGCAGCGGTGCTCATCGCCCGGTGCTCCCTTCCCGCAGACGGGGGTTGGAGATCCCGTCGACGCCGAAGTTGATGAGGGTCAGCGAGGTCGCCAGCAGGGCGATGCACAGGCCGGGCGCGAACAGCAGCGCCCACTGGCCCGTGAGCAGGGCGTTCGAGTTCTGCGCCCAATAGATCATCGTGCCCCAGCTGATGACGGTGGAATCGCCCAGGCCCAGGTACTCCAGGCCCGCCTCGGCGAGGATCGCGGAGGTGGCGGCCCCGAAGAAGCTCCCGGTGATCAGGGAGGTCATGTTCGGGAGGATCTCGCGGAAGATGATCCGCGGCGCCCGCTCGCCGGAGAACCGGGCGGACTCGACGAAGTCGCTGCCGCGCAGGGTCCGGGTCTGGCTGCGCAGGACGCGCGCGCCCCAGGCCCAGCCGGTGATCGCGATGACCGCGATGATCACCGAGATCCCGCCGTTGCTGAGATACGTGGCGACCACGATCATCAGCGGCAGACCCGGGATCACCAGGAACATGTTGACGATGAAGTTGATGATGTCGGCGGCGATGCCGCGCAGATAGCCCCAGGTCAGGCCCACGACGACGGAGATGACGGTCGCGATGCCGCCGGCCAGGAAGCCGACGACCAGCGAGATCCGGGCGCCGTGCAGCAGCTGGCTGAGCACGTCCTCGCCGGCCGCGGTCGTCCCCAGCCAGTGCTGGGGGGAGGCGTCGAGGTTGCGGTCGAAGGCGTTCGACGTCGGATCGTAGGGCGCGAGGACGGGCGCGGCGATCGCGATGACGACGAAGACGCCGAGCACGATCAGGCCGATGCGCGCCTTGCGGTTGCCCCACACCGTGCGCAGCCCGCCGAGCAGGCCCGCGAGGGCCGGATGCCGGCGCGGGGCCGACGGGCCGGGTGCGCCGGTCGCGTCCGATGCGCCGGTCGCGTCTGCGGGGCCGGTCGAGCCGGTCGGGCCGGTCGGGTCGCTCGGGTCGGGCGCGGGGGCGCCGGATGCGGTCGGGTTCTGGGGTGCGCTCATCGCCTCGTCCTCGGGTCGAGAATGCCGTACATGATGTCCACCAGCAGGTTCGCGATCAGGACGCTGACGGTGATCATCAGGAAGATCGCCTGCATCAGCGGGTAGTCCTGGCCGGTGACCGCGTTGAACAGGAGGAAGCCGATCCCCGGATAGCCGAAGACCTGCTCGACCAGCACCGAGCCGCCGACCACGCCGCCGAGCGCCATGCCGAAGCCGGTGAGGTTCGGGAGGATCGCGTTGCGGGCCGCGTACTGCAGGGCGACGGTGCGCCCGGAGATGCCGTTGGCCTCCGCGAAGGTCACGTGGTCCTCGCCGAGGGTCGTGATCATCGCGTTGCGCATGCCGATGATCCAGCCGCCCAGGGAGGTGATCAGCATCGTCGCCGCCGGGAGGGCCGCGTGGTAGAGGGCATCCTTGATGAATGCCCAGTTCAGGCCTGGGACCGTGGTCGCCGAGTAGGCGCCGAAGGTGGGGAACAGGTGCCCGACGTAGCCCAGGAAGAACAGCAGCAGCAGGGCGGTCCAGAAGTAGGGGAAGGTCCCCAGGAAGCTGCCGCCGACGGTCGGCAGGGCGTCCAGCCAGGTGCCGCGCTTCCAGGCGGCGAGGACGCCGAGCAGGGTGCCGATGATGAACGCGGCGATCGTCACCAACCCCACCAGGATCAGCGTGTAGGGGAGGGCCTGGGCGACGAGGCCCGCGACGGGCTCGGGGTAGAAGGCGTAGGAGACGCCGAAGTCGAGGGAGACGACCTGGCGGAGGTAGTCGGCGTACTGCTGGAGGATGCTGCCGTCGGGGACGCCGAGCTGGGCCTCGACGGCCCGACGGGTCTCCTCGGTGACGGGCCCGTTCTGCGCGAGCTTCGCGAGGGCGGCGTCGGCCGGGGAGCCCGGCATGAGGCGCGGCAGCAGGAAGTTGATGGTGACGGCGGCCCACAGGGTGAGCGCGAACCATCCCAGTCGCTGGAGGACGTACTTCATCGGGCTCTCACTCGCCTTCCTGGGCGACGCGGCGCACCCGGGTCAGGACCCGCAGCGGGGAGGACCCGTAGGTCTGCAGGGGTGCGTAGGGGTCGTCCTCGGTGGGCCAGCCGGTGAACCGGCCGTCGTTGTACAGGCCCCAGAGGCCGCCGTAGTACATGGCCACGATCGGCACGTCGTCGTGGAAGATCTCCTGCAGGCGCTGGAGGATCTGCGTCTGCTCGTCCTCGTCGACGCTGCCGCGGTAGGTCGCGATCAGCTCGTCGACCTCGTCGTTGCGATACCGGATCCGGTTGTTCTGGCTGGTCTCGCCGATCGGCGCGTAGTACTCGCCGGAGAGCAGGTTCGAGAATCCCTCGAAGGCGTCGGACCCGTTGGAGGAGCCGACGGCGACGGTGTAGTCGCCGCTGGAGAGGTTGGCCTCGTAGGCGGCGGGCTGCGGCGCATCGATGGTGACCTCGATGCCGATCTCGGCGAGCTCGCGCTGGACCTCCTGCACCGCCCGCAGCCAGTCGGTGTAGCCGTTGGCGGTGGAGATCGCGAAGGTGAAGGGCTCGCCGTCGGGCGTGCGCATCGTGGTGCCGTCGTAGGTGAAGCCGGCCTTCTCGAAGGACTCGATCGCGGCGTCGGTGTCGCGGGCGATCATGCCGCGGTCCGGCAGGTCGGGGTTCAGCAGGTCCTCCTGGTTGGGCAGGAGCAGACCGGACTGGCTGGCCTCGTCCATGTAGCCCTCGGCGGCGACCTCGCCGACCTGGCCGCCGTCGATCGCGAGCGCGAGCCCGCGGCGGACATGGACGTCGTCGAAGGGCGCGACGTCGTGGTTGGGGTGCAGGCCGATGATGCCGCCCGGCGGGAACCAGAAGCGGTTGTGGTCGTTGGCGGCCATCCAGGTGCCCTCGACGTCGCTCATGTACGCGTACGCCCAGTCGTAGCCCTTGGTGACGAGGTCGAGCTGCTCGCTCGCCGCCGGGTAGACCAGGTGCTCGACGTCGATCGCGTCGGCCTGCCAGTAGCCGGGGTAGCGGTCGAGCGCGTACTGCAGGGAGGTGAAGCTGCCCAGCGTGTACGGGCCGGAGCCGATGGGCTCCTCGTTGCGCCAGGTGGAGGGGTCCTCGATCGTCGACCAGATGTGCTCGGGCACGATCACGGTCTTGCCGATCGTCGAGACGGCGGGGGAGTCGGGGCCCTGCAGCGTGAAGGTCAGGGTCGAGCCCTCGGTCTCCACGGACTCCAGACGGCCCCACACCCCGGCGGTGTCGTTCGCCGGGAAGTCCTTCAGCATCCGGAACGTGTAGGCGACGTCGTCGGCCGTCAGATCGGTGCCGTCGTGCCAGGTTGCGCCCTCGCGGAGGGTCATGACGATCTGCTGCGGGTCCGGCTGCTCCCAGCTCTCGGCGAGCCACGGGACGAGGCTGCCGTCGAGCGGGTTGATCCAGATCAGGGGCTCGTAGATGATCGTCGCGGCCGTGCGGGGGCTCGGCTGGAACGGGTTGAAGTTCGCCGTGAAGGTGGGCGTGCCCTTGTCGCCGGCGATGAGCATGGTGTCCGCGCCGATGGTCGGGTCGGGCACGCTGCGGATCTGCAGGGAGCAGCCGGAGGCGAGCAGCCCGGCGGCGCCGAGCGAGCCGCCCGCGAGCAGGGTGCGTCGGCTCGGTCGCAGGCTGCGCTGCGCCGGGCGCGGGTCGTGCTGCGCCGGCCGCGGCGCGCTGGGCCGCGGATGCGGGGTGCGCCCCCTCGGGGGCAGCGGTGGGGTGGGTGCCACGGAAGTTCGTCCTCACGCCGTCGTACGGGACCGGCTCGCCGCGGGAGGTCGCTCTCCCCGGTGGCCGTGCGGTGTGACTGTATGCGCTTACATTCTCCCGCGCAAGCCCCCAGGTCGCTCGGGCGGAAGACGGGCGGGCGCCTCAGGCGGCTGGTCCGCAGCTGGCGCGCAGCAGCACGTCCACCGGGAGCCGACGATGCACGGCCTCCGCGTCGGGCTCGCCGATGCGCCGCAGCAGCAGGTCCACGGCCTGGATGCCGAGGTCGATCATGGGCTGGCGCACCGTGGTCAGCGGCGGGGAGGAGTGCCGGCTCTCGTCGATGCCGTCGAAGCCCGTGACCACGCAGTCCTCGGGCACGCGCACGCCCGCCTCGCGGAGCGCCGCGAGGGCGCCCAGCGCGCTCTGGTCGTTCGCGCCGACGACCGCCGCGGGCGGACGCCCGGAGGCGCCGGCCAGATGGGCGCGGACCGCGCGATGGCCGCCCCGCCAGGTGAAGTCCGCGAGCACCGCGTCCCAGGGCTCGGCGGAGCCGGCGATCGCGTCGTGGAAGCCGCGGTCGCGGCCGGCGGCGTCGGGCGAGGTCGGCGGGCCCTCGAGGTAGAGCAGGGGGCCGGGCGGCTTGACCGCGAGCACGTGCCGCACGAGCGCCGACATACCGCCGCGGTTGTCCACGCCGATCGAGTCGGCGGGGGCGTCGTCGTCGGAGCGTCCGGCGACCTCGACCAGCGGGATCCGGGCCGCGGCCTGCGCGAGCAGGTCGTCGGGGATCGTGCGGGAGACGACCGCGAGGCCGTCGACCCGCCCGGCGAGGTCGTGGAGGACGACGTCGCGGCTCACGCTCGTGCCGGCGGCGACCAGCAGGGCGAAGCCCGAGCGCCAGGCCGCGGCCTCGGCGCCGCGCAGCAGCTGCTCGAAGTAGCGGGCGGCGTACTGCTCGGAGCTGCCGTCGTCGCGGTCGTCGAGGAAGACGACCTCGCCGGCCTCCGCGGGAGCGCGACGGCTGTCCGAGGGGATGTCATGGCCGGGGATCAGCAGGCCCAGCACGCCCGTGCGCCGGCCGGCGAGGCCGCGCGCGCTCGCATTGGGCACGTACCCGAGCGCCGAGACGGCCTCGAGGACCCGGGCGCGGGTCGCGGCGCTGACCTTCTCCGGCTGCCGGAGCACGCGGGAGACGGTCGCGATGGAGACGTCGGCCTCGCGGGCGACGTCGTAGACGGTCGGCTGCTTCCTGGTGGACACGCCTGGCCTCTCGTCGGGCGGGTGGGACGTTGCGCGGGCTCGTCGAGGCCGACGGGCGGGCCCCCGCACCGTACCCGACGGCGGAGACCGTCCGTCGTCGGCCCGGCCGCGCCGTCCCGACGCCGCCCGCCTATTCGGCCCGCTCGAGGCGCCCGCCGTCGATCTCGTGGATCTCGTCGGCGAGCAGGCTCAGGTCGTCATCGTCGTGGCTGGTCAGGATCAGGGTGCCGCCGGCCTCGCGGTGCGCCGCGAGCTTCTCGCGGACGAGGGCGGCCGACGAGCGGTCCAGGGCGTTGAAGGGTTCGTCGAGCAGCAGCACGCGCTGCCCCTCCATCGTCGCTTGGGCGAGGGAGAGCTTCTGCTTCATGCCCAGCGAGTACCGGCCCACGCGGGTGCGGTTGTCGGGGTCGAGGCCGAGTTCGACCATCGCGGCGCGGACCTCTTCGGGCCCGACGAGCCCGCGGATGCGCGCGAGCGCCAGCAGGTTGTCGAGGCCGCTGCGGCTCGCGATGTAGCCGGGGCGGTCGATGAGGATGCCGAAGTCCTTCGGGAAGGCGTCGAGCGGGCCGAGGAAGCGCGGGTCGATCCGCGCCGTCCCGTGGTCGGGGTGCACGAAGCCGCACAGCAGCCGGAACAGGACCGACTTCCCCGAGCCGTTCGGGCCGCGGATCCCGTAGCTGCGGCCCTCCTCGATGGCGAGGTCGACGCCGCTGAACAGCTCGATCCCTCCGTAGCTCTTGGAGACGTCGGTGAGTTCAATGACGGGCATGGGGTCTCCCGGTGATCAGGCGCTGGGGAGCGCGGAGCGTGGTGACGGCGAGGCCGAGCAGGGTGAGGGCGAGGGAGGAGGCGGCGAGGATCGCGGTGCCGCGGGCGGGGGTGTAGCCGGCCGTGTCGAGCAGCCCGAGCATGCTCCCGCCGGAGGGGGCGAATCCGTGGGTGAGCATCGGGAGGCCGAGCACGGCGAGGATCAGCAGGGCGATCAGTCCGGCGACCTCCGACCCGGTCAGCAGGACGACCAGCACGGCCAGGGTCGTCGTGATGTAGATCTGCAGCACGCCGTGGAGGGCGAACTGGTGCCAGAGCATCGGGGGATCCTCGACGGAGAGGGTGCGCCCGCCGACGACGGCGAGCAGCGCGAGCAGGGTCAGCAGCGCTGCGACAACGACCGCCGCGACGAGCAGGTTCCGCAGGAGGATGGTTCGCAGCCACGGCGAGATCCGTCCGTGCCGCACGGCGATCAGGCCTATCCGCGGCAGGCTGTCCGTCTCCAGCGACAGCACCGCCAGGTACCCCGGGCCGAGGAAGACCAGCGTGTACAGCAGGTACCGCGTCAGCGAGAAGGACTCGCCGGAGGCCCCGTAGAACGTCTCGCGGACCAGTTCGGAGAAGCTCGCGGCCTCGGAGGAGAGGGCGCTGAGCACCAGCAGCACGATGCACAGCGCCGAGTAGGCCAGGACGGGCCGGAGGCGGGCCGACGGCGGGGTCGGGTGCGCGTCGACGATCCGTGCCGCCCCGACGGTCGCAGCGATCAGCAGGCAGAGGACCAGGATCGGGCTCGCCGGCCATCCGACCGGATGCCCGGCGATGAGGGTGATGAGGGACTGCGCCCCCGCCGAGGGGATCTTGAACAGCAGCAGGGGGATCGTCAGCCCGAGCAGGCAGGCGACCACGAGCACGATCGGCCGATGCCGGGTCGCGAGCAGGGTCGCGAGCGCGATGCCGGCGAAGATCGCGAGGAGCCCGCACAGCGTGAGCACGAGCTGCAGGAGGATCGCGAGCAGGGGCGGCACGCCGCTGACCGCCCAGAGCGGCAGCAGTTGGCCGAGGACGTCCTCGGCGGCGGCAATCGTCCACCGTCCTGTCCAGGGCAGGCCCGCGGAGCTGGCGATGCCGGCGACCAGGAGGATCGCGACGAGGCTCGCGGCCTCGCGGGCGGCATCGACGCACTGCATCAGCAGCCAGCGTGCGCGGGAGCCGTGCCGCAGCAGGACGATCGGATCGGCGGCAGTCGACAGCGTCAGGCCCGCCCGGATCACCCAGAAGGACACGCTGAAGACGACCACGATGTAGGGGTCCTGGATGACCTCGAGGACGGCCTCCGGGGCGCTCGGGAGCTGGCCGTTCTCTGCGCTGCGGTCGACGAGCCCGCTCGTCGACCGCAGCGCCAGGAGCATGACGACGACGCCGTAGAGGAGCCGGTACCAGGTCAGATAGAGGGAGGCGGGGCTCATCGGAAGACCGGGATCTCCTGACCGCGCCAGCGGAGGAGACCGGCCAGCGCGGCGAGAGCGGCCAGCCACCAGAGGAGCGGGACGGCGGCCGTCCAGATCGGCGCCTGCACGACGCTGAAGGGATCGATCGAGGAGACCGCCCTGAGCAGGGCGTTGCCCGAGAACTCCATCGCCACGTTGTCGGCGAAGATCCCGATCAGGGGGAGCGAGAGCGCGAGCGCCCGACGCCCGGTGAGCAGGAGGATGAGGAAGCTCATCAGCGAGAAGACGGCGGCCCAGAGCCCCTGCCAGAGCGCGAAGACGATGACGTACAGAGGCGTGCTGATCGCTGTGAGCTGCGTGAACATCGCGACCTCGGCGTCGCCGGGCCGACCTCCGTCGAGCCCGAACGGCCCCAGCACGAAGGCGTAGACCCCGAGCAGGAGAGTGCCGCCGGTGAGCACCGCGGCCGGGATCAGGGCGCTCCGCAGCGCATGCCGACGGAGGGTCTCCCGCGGAGAGCGGCGCGTGCGCGTGTAGAGCAGCCAGCCGTCGGCGACCTGGCCGGAGAACGGCGCCACATAGAGCAGGGCGGCGAGGAGAGGCCCCAGAGCGGACGGCAGCAGGAAGCCGAACGAGAAGAGCGTCAGCGGCCCGGGGACCTCGCTGTTGCTGGCCGTCTTCACTGCGGTCGCCAGAGGCAGCAGGAGGACGATGACGACGAGCATCCACCAGGCGGGCGAGCGCGTGGGGGAGAGCGGGTCGCGGATCCGCGGCCGGGGCGATGCGGTGAGGGGTGATGCGAGGGTCACGGCGAGGAGCTTTCCGGAGAGGAGGGTCGGAACGGCGCCTGCCGTTCCGACCTGTTGGCGATGCGCGATAGATTACTGGCTTCGCCACTTCCCCTCGACCTGGAGTTCCTGGAGTGTCAGAAGGTCATTGCTGAACTGGAGGCGGACGGACTCACCCTTCTTGAACTTGTTGGTGAAATTGATGTTCTTTCCGTCACCCAAGTTCCGCTTCCATGACGAACTTCCGAAGTAGGGCCCCTGGACCCGGGCGTCAACGACGTGGTCCCCTCCGACCGTCAGACTCAGAATCTGAACATTGGCATTCGATATGGACTTGGTCTGATATGAGGTGTATCCACTTCCATTGATGCGGGGAACTGTGGTGCTGAAGGATTTGTAGCTGGTTCCAGCGTAGGCGGCACCCATTCCGCCGCACATGACCAGTCCGAGCATGACGCTCGCGATGAGCTTGGTTCCAGGGATCTTCATGATTGTTGCCCTCTCGAGTTGTGAAACGTAAGCGGGAACTTACGTCTGGCGCAGAGTGACATAAATGGATAAGGGGGGGTGGTGTCTCGAATGGCGAGATGCGCTGCCTGCTGGTAGTTGGCGGTCCGGACGACGACGCTCGTGTGCATGTAGATCGGGCCCTTGGTCCCTCGGGGCACCCCTAGGCGCCCGTACGGTGGAGCCATCGCTCCGAGGAGGGCTCGCAAGAGCTTCGCCGCGGCGGCGGCATCGACGGGTCGGCAGGGGAGAGCGGACCCGGAGACACGAAGGGCGACGGATCCGATCCGTCGCCCTTCGCTGGTTCCTGAGAAGGTCTCGCCCCGAGGTGCTCGGGTCGCGCCGCACCGACGGCGGTGGTGCCTCTGCGCACACCCCTCACCCCAAGTGGTTGAAAGTTGGATCAGAAGGGCGCATGATGGGGGCATCCGCAGACCTCCTGGAAGGACGCCCGCCATGACTTCGACCGCACCCGCTTCCCCTGTCGTCCCCGGCGCCGACGCCCGCCCCGCGGTCGACGGCCAGCACCTCTCCGACCGCCTCGCCATGGACGCCGTCACCCTGCGCGTCGGCGACCTCGAGCTCATGAGCTCCTACTACGAGAACGCGCTGGCGCTCGCGCCGATCGAGGAGCGGGCCCGCGCGAACGGCGAGGTCCACCGCGTCCTCGGCCGCGGCGGCATCCCCTTCGTGCGGCTCGTCGCCACGCCCGGACTGCCTGCCGTCGACCCCCGCCAGGCCGGCCTGTTCCACACCGCCTTCCTCTTCGAGGACGAGGCCGCGCTCGCCGGCACCGTGCTGCGCGCCGCCCAGGATCCGCGCTCGCGCTTCGCCGGCACCGGCGACCACCTCGTCTCCGAGGCGTTCTACTTCACCGACCCCGAGGGCAACGGCATCGAGCTGTACCGCGACCGTCCCCGCGACACCTGGACCTGGGTCGACGGCCAGGTCGCCATGGACACCCTCTACCTGGACCCGAACGCCTACCTCTCCGAGCATCTGACGGAGGAGGTGTCCGCGGATCCCGGTCTGCGCCCCGGCATCGTCGGCCACGTGCACCTGCAGGTCGGCGACGTGGCCGCCGCCCGCGCCTTCTACATCGACGCCCTCGGCTTCGAGACGACCGTCGGCTCCCATCCGGGCGCGCTGTTCGCCGCCGCCGGCGGCTACCACCACCACGTCGCGATGAACTCGTGGAACAGCCGCGGCGCCGGACCCCGTGCGACCAGCCTCGGCCTCGCCGACGTCGCCATCACCCTGCCCGCCCGCGAGGACCTCGACGCGCTCGTCGGCCGCCTCCGCAGCGCAGGGATCGAGCACGCCGACGACGGCCGCTCCGTGCGCGTCAGCGACCCGTGGGGCACCCCGGTGACGCTCAGCCTCCCCGGCACCGGGACCGAGGAGCTCCTCGCCCGCTGAGGCGGCGCGAGGGCCGGCCGCGCGGCTCAGCCCCGCGCGCCGGCCTCGTCGGCGATCTGCCGCAGCGCCTGGCGGAAGGTCTCCAGGGGGAGGGCTCCGGGCGCGGTGTAGCGGTCGTCGAACAGGAAGAAGGGGACGCCGCGGGCACCCATCTGCGCGGCCTCGCCGACCTCGGCGGAGACCGCCTGCTCGCTCGCAGCGCCGACCTCGCCGGTGCCCTCGTGGGCGGCCCGCGCGGTGTCCTCGGGGAGGCCCGCGGCGACGGCGCGCGCGATCACGGTGTCCGCGTCGAAGGGGTCGGCCGTGCCCGTGAAGTAGTCGCGCTGCAGGGACAGGAAGAACTGCGTGGCCGCGTCGGAGCCGAGCTCGGCGCCGACGGCCTGCATCGTGCGGTGGACGGCGCGGGTGCTCGCCATCGGGCGCTCGGCGACGAAGCCGCGGCCGAGCTCGGCCGCCATCTGCCCGATCTGCGCCTCCATCTCGCGCACCTGCTCCGCGGGGATGCCCTTCGCCTCGACCAGATGGTCGACGTTCGACCGTCCGGCGCCGACGGGGGCCGTCGGGTCCAGCTCGAAGGAGTGCGCGCGGACGCGGACCCTGTCGGTGAGGCCCTCGGCGGCGAGCGCATCGTGCAGACGGGCCTCCCCGATGTAGCACCAGGGGCAGACCACGTCCGTCCAGACGTCGATCGTGAACAGGGGCTCGCCCGCAGGGGAGGCCTCGACGGGCAGGTCGGTCGCATCGCTCATGTCCGCACCGTACTCCGCGCGCCTCCGCGGCTCCTCTGCGGCGCCTCCGCGGCGGCCGGGAGCCGAGCGCTCATCGACCCCTTCCCCGGCCTCCATCGTCCGGTCACCCGTCGGCCACACCGGTGCGCGAGCGTGGGTCCATGAACGGTGCAGAAGGCGCAGCGAGCGCAGCAGGCATGGTCGAGGACGTGGGCATGAGCACGGCCGAGGACGGCGGCATGAGGATCTCGGTGATCGGGGTCGGCTATCTCGGCGCGGTGCACGCAGCGAGCATGGCGGAGATCGGCCACGACGTCGTCGGCCTCGACGTCGACGCCGCCCGGATCGCGGCCCTCGCGGCCGGCCGCGCGCCCTTCCACGAACCCGGCTTCGAGGAGCTCCTGGGCCGGGGCCTCGATGCGGGGCGCCTGCGCTTCACCACCTCCGTCGACGAGATCGCCGACGCCGACGTCCACTTCCTCGCCCTCGGCACCCCGCAGCGGGAGGACGGCTTCGGCGCCGACCTCCGCCAGGTCCGCTCCGCGATCGACGCCCTCGCCGCCGCGCTCCTCGCGCGCCGCGCGGCCGGCGGCGACCGGGCCGACGCGCCGGTGCTCGTCGTCGGCAAGTCGACGGTCCCCGTCGGCACCGCCCGCGAGCTCGCCGCGCGCCTCGAGCAGGTGCCCGGAGTGCGCCTGCTGTGGAACCCCGAGTTCCTGCGCGAGGGCCGCGCGGTGGAGGACACCCTGCACCCGGACCGCCTCGTCTACGGGCTCCCCGACGAGAGCCTCGCCGGCGCCGCGTCCGACGCAGAGCCCGACGCCGAGTCCGGCTCCGGCGCCGCGTCCGCCTCGGACCCCGCGTCCGACGCCGCCGTGCGCATGCTCGACGCGGTGTATGCGCCGATCCTCGCCGAGGGCGCCCCGCGCCTGATCATGGGATGGGAGGCGGCCGAGCTGGTGAAGGTCTCCGCCAACGCCTTCCTCGCCACCAAGATCTCCTTCATCAACGCGGTCTCCGAGGTGTGCGAGGCCGCCGGCGCCGACATCGCCGACGTGTCCCGCGCGATCGGCCTCGACCCCCGCATCGGCCGGGACTTCCTGCGCGCCGGCGTCGGCTTCGGCGGCGGCTGCCTGCCCAAGGACGTCCGCGCGTTCATGGCCCGCGCCGAGGACCTCGGCGTCGGCCGCTCCCTGGCGATGCTGCGGGAGGTGGACTCCGTGAACGAGCGCCGCCGGGTCCGCGTCGTCGAGCTCGCCCGCGAGATGCTCGGCGACCTCGCCGGGCGACGGATCGCCCTGCTCGGCGCCGCCTTCAAGCCCGACAGCGACGACGTGCGGGACTCCCCGGCGCTCGCCGTGGCCGCGCGGCTCATGTCCGCGGGGGCCGACGTCGTCGTCGCCGACCCGGTCGCGGCGCAGGCCGCCCGTCGGGCCGTCGCGAACCTGCAGGCGGGGGAGGACGTCTCCGAGGCGCTCGCCGGCGCCGAGCTGACGATCCTGCTCACCGAGTGGCGCGAGTACCGCGACCTCGATCCGGCGGAGGCTGCGACGCTGGTCGCCGCCCCGCGGATGATCGACGGCCGCGGCGTCCTGGACCCGGTCCGCTGGGCCCGCGCCGGCTGGGAGCTGCGCGCGCTCGGCCGCGGCATCCGCCCGAGCGGCGCCGCCGCGGAGACGGTCGCCGCGGAGGTCGCCGACGCCCCGGCCGCGGCCCGCCGGGACCAAAGCCTCGAGCATTCTGCGATGTCCTCGTTGCAGAATTGATCCCGTGCGCGGTCGTCCGGGCCGCGCAGGGGATCGCCGAGGAGGGCGTATGAGCCACGACAGCACCGTCACCACTCTGAGCGCGATCGGGGACGGGCTCCGCGAGCGGGCGACGCTCGGGGCCGACGGCCGCGCCATGCACACCTTCCACGGCTCCGAGGACGCCCGGCTCATCCAGATGCTGCTGTTCCTCCGCGAGGGCCGCATGCTCGACGAGCACGAGAACCCCGGGGAGGCGATGCTCCAGGTCATCGAGGGCTCCGCCCGGCTCCTCGCCGGCGAGGACAGCTGGGATCTCGCCGCCGGCCAGCACGTGGTGATCCCGCAGCGGGATCATGCGCTGGTCGCGACCGAGGACACGCTGGTCCTCATCACCGCCGCTCGCGAGAACGGCTGAGGCCATGAGCGCCGACACCGTCGCGCACCTCCCGCAGGACGGGCGCAGCGCGACGACGATGCAGGGGCACTGGCTGCTCGCCCGCCTCGGCAAGCGGGTGCTGCGGCCCGGGGGTCGCGCGATGACGCGGGCGATGCTGCGCGCCGCCGACCTCCGCGGCTCCGACGTCGTCGAGCTCGCGCCCGGGCTCGGCCGCACCGCCGCGGACATCATGCGGGCCCGTCCCGCAGGCTACGTCGGCATCGAGCAGGACGCCGACGCGGTCCGCCTCGTCCAGCGGGTCGTCGGCGAGCGCGGGACCGTCCGCCAGGCCGACGCCGCGGATACGGGCCTGCCCGATGGGAGCGCCGACGTCGTGCTCGGCGAGGCGATGCTGACGATGCAGGGGGAGCGGGCGAAGGCCGCGATCGTCGCCGAGGCCGCGCGGGTGCTGCGGCCCGGCGGACGCTATGCCATCCACGAGCTCGCCCTCGTGCCCGATCATCTGGCCGACGGCACCAAGGAGGAGATCCGCGGCGCGCTCGCGCGCACGATCCGGGTGAATGCGCGGCCGCTGACGATCGCTGAATGGTCCGCCCTGCTGGCGCAGCACGACCTGCAGGTCGAGCATGTCGCGCAGGCCCCGATGGCGCTGCTGCAGCCGCGCCGGATCATCGCCGACGAGGGCCTCGCCGGCGCCGTCCGCTTCGCCCGCAACCTCGCGCGCGACACCGAGGCCCGCGACCGCGTGCTGCGGATGCGCCGCGTGTTCACCGCCCACCGCCGCCGCCTCGCCGGCGTCGCGATCGTCGCCGTCAAGCGCGGCTGACGGCAGGCTCGTCGGCTCCACCGGCCGCGCGGGTCGCAGCCCTGAGTTCGCTGGTCAACGCAGACACCATGCGGAATCTGGCCCCTGACAGGGCATCGCCCCCGTGGAGATCGCGACCGCGACGTAGATCCACCGGCTCGACATTTTCCGACCGCGTCTCTCCCTCGGTGGCCTCACCCAGCGGGTCTTCCGCCCCGCCGCCCGCCCCCTGTAGCGACCGTTCCCGAGCCGCACCCCCGAGACCCTCAGCGCCAGATAGCAGGCTCTCCATCAGAACTGGGGCTCGAGAGGGCGAGCGAACCGACGAGGGCCCGGACGGGAGGGGAATGGGCCCTCGTCAGTTGCGGTGGATCAGGTGAGCGTAGCGGTGCTGTGCTTGACGGCGTGGGTTGCGGAGAGCTGGTGGAGGAGTTCGCTGAGGCCGACGAGGTCGCGGGCCGTGAGAGCTCGGTTGAGCGCGTCGCGGTATTCGAACCATTCATCGGTGTCGACTCGCGTAGCGGCGAGCGGAGACGGGCTTTCGAGAAGACGGCGGGCCCATGCGATCAGCGTGTGCTCGGCATCTGCGTCAGCTGCACTGACCAGAGCGAGCGACGCGAGCAACTTCTCGATTTTCGCGTCGTCCCGATCATGCAACGCGGTGAACAGCTCCTGTCGGAGGGGTTCCATAGAAGTCGGAATGCACTCCTGTCGAGGGTATAGAAAAGCATCGACGCTGGATGCGTCGATGCCGACCAGAACGTAAGATCGTGGCGCTACTTACCCGCAAGAGCCGCTACTATCCAAAAGGAAGCCATGAGGTTCTTAGCGAGTATGAGGAGGTTGTTCATGTCGTCGTATGACGGTTTGCGACGGGGAGAGGCGATCAAAGCGCGCGGGGACGTGTACTCGGCGCGCTGCCCGTGTCGCGACCTGCTCGACGTGGTCGCGAACAAGTGGTCGGCCCTTGCGATCGGCGCGCTCGCCGACGGGCCAGTGCGGTTCGGGGCGCTGCAACGCCAGCTCGAGGGTGTCTCCCCGAAGGTCCTGACCGCGACGCTGCGCCGGTTGGAGGGATTCGGGCTCGTGCATCGCAAGGTCATCCCCGCCGTACCACTGCATGTCGAGTACACCCTCACGGATGCAGGGCGCAGTGCGCTCGAACCGATCTTTGCGCTGCGGGAATGGGCCGAGAGCAATTATCAGCTCGCCCGCGCCGCCGTCGACGCTGAAATAGCGGACGATGGCGCTGTCCCGGGTCACTGATTGCTCCGAGTGCTTTCCTTGGGGTTACTAGTCTCCCTTGCGGGTAACCGCAATCAGGCGAATAGCGTCACTGCCGCGGCGCCTGCGCTCGGCGGGCCTTGACACGACGGAGACGAGAATCGATGACGGACAACGCCCAGACGATCCCCGCAGTCATCAACCGTGCCGGTGGCCCGGTTGACGGCCCCGACAGCCTCATCGACGCGGACATCCCTGCTCCGGGAGCGCCGACCGGCAGAGACCTGCTCGTCAGGGTGCGGGCTGTGTCGGTGAACCCGGTTGATGTGAAGATCAGGGCCTCCGGCAATCGTTCTCGCAGGGGTCGTGTGCTGGGGTGGGACGCCTCAGGGGTCGTCCTCGCCGCAGGTGACGAGGCCACTCTGTTCCGACCTGGTGATGAGGTGTTCTACGCCGGGAGCCTCGACCGCACCGGCAGCTACGCCTCTCAGCAGCTCGTGGATGAGCGGATCGTCGGCACCAAGCCCGCGAGCCTCACTCATGCGGAGGCTGCGGCGCTGCCCCTGACGGCGATCACCGCTTGGGAAGCGCTGTTCGACAAGCTCCGTCTTACGGCCGAGACCAGAGGCACGCTCCTCGTGCTCGGCGCGGCCGGCGGCGTCGGGTCGATCCTCATCCTGCTCGCCAAGGCTCTCACTGGCGTCACTGTCGTCGCGACGGCCTCCAGACCCGAGTCTCGCGCGTGGGTGGAGCGACTCGGAGCTGATCTCGTCGTCGATCATTCGGATCCGGACATCGCCCGCAGCATCCTGGATGCCGCACCGGGCGGGGTGGACTTCGTCTTCACCGCGCAGAGCAAGGGGCGCATTCCGCTGTTCACGGAGGTCGTCCGCCCGTTCGGGCAGATCGTAGCGATCGACGACGAGCGTGACCTCGACTTCTACGCGCTCAAGGACAAGGCCATCTCCTGGCATTGGGAGTTCATGTTCGCCCGACCTCGACACGGCTGGAACCTCGAAGCCCAGCACCGGCTCCTGAACCGTATCGCCGAACTGATCGATGCCGGACGGATCCGCACCACACTCACTCAGACCCTCACGCCGCTGAACGCCACTAGCCTCCGAGAAGCACACGCCCTGGTCGAGACCGGGCACGCGATAGGCAAGATCGTCGTTGCCGAGCAGGCCTGAACCAGAGCACGCTCGCGCATCGATCTCGATGCCGAACATGTTCTGCGCGTGAGCCGCTGTCCCGTCCAGGGCGGCTCCTGCCAGTCTCTCGCCCGACGACGTGGCGTGGGACTGGCAGGAGCCGCTTCGCCAGCCGCCTCGCCGGCGTCGCGATCGTCGCCGTCAAGCGCGGCTGACGGCGGGCCCGCCGGATCAGGAGGGCAGGGTCCAGCGCAGGCCGTCGGCCCAGGTGCCGCGCCACCAGGACGGGTCGTGCCCGCCGGCGTACTCGCGGTAGTGGGTCTCGTAGCCCTTCTCGACCAGGATGTCGTGCAACCACCGGTTGCCCAGCACCTGCCAGACCTTCGCCGGCGGCGGCCCGAACTCGAGGTTCCCGACCTCGTGGAAGATCCGGATCCGGGCCGGGGCGTCGCGCTGGAAGGCGCGGATCAGCGTGGGCGTCGGGGTGGTGACCGCGATCGGCATGTCCTCGCCCGGGCCGGGGAGATCCGGGTGGTGCCAGCAGGAGGGCGACTGCAGGATCGCGGCGCCGAAGGTCTCGGGATGGTGCAGCGCCGTCCAGCCGGCGCAGAGGCCCCCGAAGCTCGAGCCCGACAGGACCGCGTCCTCCGGGTACGAGGAGATGCCGTAGTGGTCGCGCAGCAGCGGCATGAGCTCGGCGGTGAGGAAGCGGGCGAAGCGCGCGGAGCCCGTGAGGTCCAGGTTCCGGCAGTCCTCCTGGTCGACGAGCACGACGACGGCGGGACGCACGAGCGCCGCCTCGACGAGCTCGTCGCGGACCGCGGGAGCGGTGTGGTCGGCGGTCCCGTCGAAGACGATCACCACGGGCAGCGGCTCGGCCGTCGTGCGCGCCTGCTCGGCGTCGGCGACGCCCGGCGGGAGCGACACCCACACGCGGCGCTCAGCCCCGAGGGACGCGCTCGGGATGCGCAGCTCCTCGAGGTGCGCGGGCTCGCGGCGCAGCGCCGACGCGAGGAACGGCAGCGGCTGCGCGGCCGGCAGCACCGCGACCGACGACGCCTCCGCGCGCCCCCCGGGCACCGGGCGGTCGTTGTGGGGGTCGGGGAGCGCCTCGTCGGCGCCCCGGCGGAAGCTGTAGGCGAAGCGCAGCACCGCGGGCAGGCGCAGCGTCAGATGGTGGACGTCGGTGCCCTCGATCCGCTGCAGCCGCAGATCCTCCGGCAGCGAGCGGTCGATGATCGTGCGCAGCGTGATCGGCGCGTCCTCCGAGGACGCTTCCGAGGGCGGGGCCTCGAGGACGAAGGTGACGTCGCACTGCCGGGTCCCGGCCGCGGTGATCAGCGGGGTGCCGACCTTCTCGAGGTGCTCCCGCAGCCGCTCGACGGACCACTCGCCGTCGATGAGCTTCTGCACGGCCGGCGCGGGGGCCGGAGCGGACGCGGGGGCGGAGGACCGGAGGGACGTCGGGCTCATGGGGTCCACTCTTCCATCACGGCACGGCCGACGGCGCCCTGTGAACAGAGGATCTTGCGCACATCCGGGCCGGTCGGACGCCCGGCCGACGCCCGCGCGTCGGCCCCGGGACCCCCGCCCGCCACCCCGCCGACACCCGGCCCGTCCGTCGTCGATCGCCCGGCCCGTCCGTCGGCCGACGCGCCGTCCGGACCCGGGCCGTCGGCGACGAGCCTTGCCGCGGAGGCCGGGCGGTGCCACGATCGATCCCATGAGCGCGACGACGCGGATCTCGACCGAAGCGGAGGCGCTCGCGCGCCTCCTCGCCGACGCCGGCGATGCGCCGGTGCCCACCTGCCCCGACTGGACCGGCCTCGACCTGCTCGCGCACCTCACCGGGGTGCACGAGTTCTGGGCCGCGATCCTCGCCTCCGGCGCGACGACCGACGAGCAGGCCGACGCCCTCGAGTCCGGCGCCGCGGCCCCGCCGACCAGCGTCGAGGAGGCCCTCGCCCGCCGCGAGGTCGCGACCGCGGCGCTCGTCCACCAGCTCGAGGCCCGGGCCGACGACGAGCCCGCCTGGTCCTGGTTCCCGCCCGAGCAGACCGTCGGCTTCACCCGGCGCATGCAGGTCCACGAGGCGACCATCCACCGCGTGGACGCCGAGCTGACCGCCGGCGTGCCCGTCACGCCCGTCCCCTCGGACGTCGCCTCCGAGGGCCTGGACCACTGCCTCGGCGTCATGTGGGCGGCGGTCGCGCTGTGGACGCCGGAGGCGGCGCACCGCGAGGCGCTCGCCGTCCTCGAGATCGCGCCCGCCGGGGGCACCGCCCGCAGCATCGAGATCTCGCGCGCGACCGGCGCCCGCGCCTCCGACGGCACCCCCTACGCCCTCGTCCTCACCCGCGTGCTGCCCGACGGCCCCCGCGACGCCGAGGCGGCGGCGCTCCCGCGCGCGGTCGTCACCGGCAGCCCCCTCGCCCTGCACCTGTGGGCCTGGGGCCGGGCCGCCGCCCTCGAACGCCTCGCCTCGGGCGCCGAGCAGGTCTCCCTCGACGGCGACGCGCTCGCCGTCGGGGCCGTCGCCGAGCTCCTCGAGCAGGGTCTCCAGTAGCCCCGGGCGGCTGTGGCCGAGGACACCGGCCGACGCGACGGTCCGCCCCTTCCGGCGGACGTGAACGCTCCCATAGGGTTCTGCGGTGAGCACCTCCCTGTCCCGCCGCCGGTGGTCGCTGTTCAGCTTCTACCTCCTGTCCGGCCTCTCCGTCGCCTCCTGGGTCACCCGCACCCCCGCGATCCGCGATCTCCTCGACGCCTCCACCGCCCAGATGGGCATCGTCCTGTTCGGCCTGTCGATCGGGTCGATGGCCGGGATCCTCTCCTCCGGCCCGCTCGTCGTGCGCTTCGGCGGACGACCCGTCATCGTCGCCGGCGCCAGCTCGCTGATCGCCGCGATGCCCGTCATCGCCGTCGGCGCCGCGATCGGCTCCCCGCTGCTGACGATGATCGGGCTGATCCTGTTCGGCGCCGGCATCGGCGGCGCCGAGGTCGCCATGAACGTCGAGGGCGCCGAGGTCGAGCGCCTCGGCGGGAAGCCCTTCCTCCCGCTCCTCCACGGCGGCTTCAGCCTCGGCACCGTGATCGGCGCGCTGCTGGGCATCCTCGCCAACGCCGCCGGCTTCCCCGTCGTCGCGCATCTCGTGCTGATCGGCATCGCCGGCGCCCTGCTGATGGCCTGGGCGATCCCCGGGATCCCCGCCGGGACCGGCCGCGTCGACCCCGCCCTGCGCGATCAGGTCCGCACCGTCCCCGCGGCCCCGCTGTGGAAGGACGCCCGCCTGCTGCTGATCGGCGGCGTCGTCCTCGCGCTCGCCCTCGCCGAGGGTGCCGCCAACGACTGGCTCCCGCTGGTCATGGTCGACGGCCACGGCTTCGACTCCACCTGGGGCTCGGCCATCTTCACGCTGTTCGCGCTGTCGATGACCATCGGCCGCTTCGCCGGCAACGTCATCGTCACCCGCATCGGCCGCGCCCCCGTGCTGTGCGCGAGCGCCCTCTCGGCAGCCGCGGGCCTCGCCCTCGTCGCCTTCGTCGACAGCCAGGTCGTGGCGGTCGCCGCCGTGGTCCTGTGGGGCCTCGGCGCGGCCCTCGGCTTCCCGCTGTCGATCTCCGCCGCCGGCGACTCCGGCCCGGACCCGGCCCGACGCGTCGCCCTCGCCTCGACGATCGGCTACCTCGCCTTCCTCGTCGGCCCGCCCGTCCTCGGCCTCCTCGGGGAGGACTTCGGCCTGCGCAACGCCCTCATCCTCCCGATGGTCGTCGCCCTGATCGGCGCGCTCCTCTCGCCCGCCACCGGCGCCCGCCGCGCCGCGACGGCCGACGGCGCCGCCAGCCCCGTCGGATCCGACGGGTCCCGCGGGGCCGTCGGGTCCGACGGTTCCGGCGAGCCCGCCGGCGCGGACGAGCACCCCCACGACATGGCCGACGAGCCCGTCGACATGGCCGAGGCCTACGGCGCCGCCCTCGCCGTCGAGATCGCCGCGACCGGCGAGATGCCCGCCCTCAACGAGGCTGATCTGGCAGGCGTCGATCTGGACGCCGCCGAGGCGGACGCGACGACCCCCGCGGAGTCTCCCCGCCCCTGACCGGTCGACCGGTCGGCGCTCCTGACCGGTCGTCCGGTCGGCACGACGGCCCCCGAGCCCGGCACCCCGCGCCTGGGATCAGGCTCGGGGGTCGGCTCCGGGCCCCTCGGCGCGGCGCCCGATCGTCGCGGCGTCATCGGCGGGCTCGGCGGTGCCGGACGGCTCCTCCGCGACGCGCTCCTCCGACTCCGCCGGATCCTCGGCCTCCTCCGATTCGGCCGGGTCGTCGGCCTCCTCAGCCTGGTCGGACTCCGCGGACTCCGCGGACTCCTCGGACCCGGCGGGACCATCGGCGTCCTGAGAGGCCTGCGTGGTCTGCGCGTCCTGCGCGGCCGACGGGGCGTCGGTCACCCAGGCGGAGACGATCGGGGCATCCTCCGCCCCCGCATCATCGGCATCCGCGTCGTCAGCACTCGCCTCGTCGGCATCCGATGCACCGGCGGCACCCGCGGCACCGGCCGCACCGGCCGCACCGGCGGCGGTGGCCGCCCCGAGCGCGCCGATCGCCGCGGCGTAGGAGTCATCGAGGGTGCGGGGGTGCAGGCCGGCGGCGGCGAGCTCCTCGCGGGCCTTCCTGCGCTCGAGGATCGCACCGACGAAGGCGAGGGCGATGCCGAAGGCGAGCCAGCCGCTGAGCCAGAGCATGTCGTCGAGCGGGTCGACCCAGCCGCCGCCGATGGCGCCGCGGAAGGCGTCGACCGCGTGGGTCATCGGCAGGTAGACGTGGATGTCCTGGAAGAACTGCGGGAGGGTCGGCACCGGGTAGGTGCCGCCCGCGCCCGAGATCTGCAGGGCGACGAGCACGAGGGCCACGAACTTGCCGACCGGGCCGAAGAGGGCCCCGAAGCCGTGGTTCAGGGCGACGAACACGAGGCTCGTGAAGGCCGACAGGCCGAAGAACAGCAGCAGGTGCTCGGCGGTGATGTCGATCAGCCAGTGCAGGGCGGCGACGGCGATCGCCGACTGCAGGATGCCGAGCGCGAAGGCGGGGAGCATGCCGCCGGCGAGGAGCCGGAGGGGACCGGCGCCGCTGAGAGCGGCCTCGCGGGAGAACGGCGGCATCATCAGGAAGATCGCCATGCCGCCGACCCAGAGGCTGATCGCGAGGAACAGCGGGGCGAGGCCCTCGCCGAAGCGCTCGAGCTCGTTGTCGCGCTCGAAGTCGAGGGAGACGGGCGCGGAGGCCGCGGTCGCGAGGGTGTCGCGCTCGGAGTCGTTGTACGAGGGGATGTCGCCGACGGAGTCGTTGAGGCCGTCGGAGAGCTCGTCGGCGCCGTCGGACAGCTCGCCCGCCCCGTCGTCGAGCTGGACCGCGCCGTCGGCGAGCTGCGTGGCGCCGTCGTCGACCTGGGCGGCGCCGTCGGCGAGCTGCGTGGCGCCGTCGGCGAGCTCGCCCGAGCCGTCGGCCAGCTGGTCGGCGCCGTCGGCGGCGGACTCGAGGCCCGTCAGGAGCGTGCCGGAGCCGCTGCGCAGCTCGGCGGTGCCGTCGGCGAGCTGCTCGGCGCCGGTCTTCGCGGTGCCGACGCCGCCGGTGTACTCGTCGACGCCGGAGGAGAGGGTCGCGGCGCCGTCGGCGGCCGTGTCGGTGGACTCGGCGAGGGTCTGCGCGCCGTCGGCGACCTGCTGGGCGCCGTCGTTCAGCTGCGAGATCGAGCTCGCGCCGTCCTCGAGGGCGGAGTACAGATCCGGCAGCGAGGAGGCGGCGGCGCGGGCCTGCTCGGCCAGCTCGTCGGCGAGCTCCGCGGCCGACGAGCCGTCGGTCGCGCCCGTGCCGTCGGTCGTGCCGGTGCCGTCCGTCGTGCCGGTGCCACCCGCGGCGGAGCCGGTGGCCGCCTGCTGCGCGGTGTCGAGGGCGTCGCCGACGCCCGTCTCGAGGGAGGCGGCGTCGTCGGCGAGGGTGCCGGTCGCGTCCGCGATGGCCGAGGTGCCCTCGGCGAGGGCGTCGGCCGCGGCGGAGGCGGTGTCGAGGTACTCGCCGATGCGGTCGGCGGCGTCGACGACGTCCTGGGCGGTGGTCGCCACGTCGGCCGACTGCGCGGCCGCCTCGGCGGCGGCGGTGTCGGCGCTGCTCGCATCGCTCGCGGCCTGGGAGGCCTGGTCGCGGGTCGTCTGCGAGGTGGCCGCGAGCGAGGAGAGGTCCTCGCAGAAGGCGGCGTCGGCGCCGGAGTCCGCGCAGCGCGCGGCGAGGTCGTCGACGGACTGCGTGTAGGTGTCGACCTGCGAGGAGGAGTCGGAGGCGCTGGTGGAGGCGGTGCTCGCGGCGTCCGCGGCGCTCTGCGCGGCCTCGTCGATCCCCGAGACCTGGTCGGCGATCGACGAGGCACCCTCGGACACCGTGGTGGCGTCGGCGGCGCGGTCGGAGGTCGCGGAGGCGAGGTCCTGGGCGGCGGTGTCGGCGTCGGCGGCCTTCTCATCCAGCGCCGCGGCGGCCTCGGAGAGCGCGGTCGCGGCCGACGACGGCCCCTCGAGCCGGCTCGCGATGTCGTCGGCGAGGGCCTGCAGGTCGTCGATCGCGGCGACCAGGTCGTCGCTGGTCTGCTGGACGCTCTCGGGCGTCACCCCGGCCTCGTCGAGCGAGGTCTGGACGTCCGAGACGGTGTCCTCGAGGGTCTGCGTGCCGTCGGCGACCTGCTGGGCGCCGTCGGCGAGGGTCGCGGCGCCGTCGGCGATCTGGCGGGTGCCGTCGGCGAGGTCGGAGGCGCCGCTGCGGAGGTCCGCGCTGCTGGCCTCGATGGTGCCGAGGCCGCTGGAGAGCGACTGGGCGCCGTCGTCGAGGGTCGCCACGCCGTTGCTCAGGGTGACGCCGCCGGAGACCAGCTGGTCGAGGCCGACGACGAGGTCGAGCGAGCCGTCGTGCAGGGTCCCCGCGCCGGTCGCGAGGGTGTCCGAGCCGTCCTTCAGCTCCCCGGTGCCGTCGGCGAGCTCCCCGCTGCCGTCGACCAGATCATCGGTGCCGTCCTTGAGCTCCGCGGAGCCGTCGGCGAGCTGATCGGCGCCGTCGGCCGCGTCGACGACGCCGTCGTGGATCGTCGTGAAGCCGACGTAGATGTTGTCGAGGTACTCCTCCTGGATGCTCTCCCGCAGCGCATCCGTGAGGGCCGTGCCGACGGACTTGGTGAAGTTGCCGCCCACGTAGTTGATCGAGTCGTTCGTGGTGAACGTGATCATCGAGCTGATGGCGTCGTCCGCGTCGCCGCCGAGCGAGGCGACGGCCGCGGACAGGTCCGCGGGGATGTCGACCGTCGCGCCGTAGGTGCCGTCGGCGAGGCCGGCCTCCGCCGCCTCGGGGCTGACCTCGACGAACGTGTAGACCGTGGACTTGTTCAGGTCCAGCAGCGTCTCGACGAAGTCGTCGCCGACGTGCAGCTCGGTGACGGTGCCGTCGGTCGCGGTCGACTCCGCCCCCTCGTCGCGGTTGACCACCGCGGCGGTGACCTGGTCGAGCTGTCCGCTGGGGTCGCGGAAGGACCAGGTCATGTTGCCGGAGTAGACGAGGGGCACGAGCGCCAGGCCCACGACGAAGAGCGCCGCGATGGGCTTCTTCCATTCGGCGGGCAGCAGCATCAGCAGGTTTCGGAGCGCAGGGGAGGTTCGCTTCACGGGGGCGACGATACTGCCGTGCATCGAGATTGTCCCGAGTCGTCCCGCAGGAGTGGCGCGCGGAACGCCTCATAGTTACCAGACGGTAACGAGGATCACGCGGGCAGCTCCACGATCCAGGGCTCACGGGGCAGGAGCGCCGGATCCCAGCGCTCGAGGACGTCGGCGGCCGAGCGGCAGCCGAGCAGCCCCAGCGACTCCCCGATCCTCCCGACGACCTCCCCGGCGCTCTCCCCGCGCGCGATCCGGTCCCGCAGCGTCACCGCCCCGTCCCGCTTCGCCAGCCGCTCGCCCCGCACGTTCACCGCGAGCGGCACATGCGCGTAGGCGGGCTCGGGCAGGCCCAGCAGATGCGCGAGGTGCGCCTGCCGGGGCGCCGAGCTCAGCAGGTCGTCGGCCCGCACCACCTGGTCGACCCCCGCGGCGGCGTCGTCGACCACGACCGCGAGGTTGTAGGCCACGACCCCGTCCCCGCGGCGCAGCACCAGATCGTCGACCGCACCCTCGACCCGGCCGGCCCAGAGGTCCTCGATGCTCCACGTCGGCGTCCCGGCCCGCAGCCGCAGCGCGGGCTCCCGCCGCAGTGCGTGCATCCGCTCCCGGCCCGCGGCGCGCGCCGCCTCGTCGAGATCGCGGCAGGTCCCCGGGTAGGCGCCCGGCGGTGCATGCGGGGCGCTCGGCGCCTCGAGGATCTCGCGCCGCGTGCAGTAGCACTCGTAGACGAGGCCCTCGCCCTCGAGCCGGGCGATCGCCGCGGCATGGGCCGCGCCGCGCTCGCTCTGCCGCACGACCTCGCCGTCCCAGTCCAGGCCGATCGCCGCGAGGTCCTCGCGCTGGCGCGCCTCGGCGCCCTCGCGCACCCGGTCGAGGTCCTCGATCCGCAGACGGAACGCACGGCCGCTCCGCCGTGCGAGCACCCACGCCAGGATCGCGGTGCGCAGGTTCCCCAGATGCAGGTCCCCGCTGGGCGAGGGCGCGTACCGCCCGGCCGGCGGGAGGCTCTGCGCGTCGTCCGGGAGGCCCGGCGCGTCGTCCGGGGCGAGGGAGGCGGTGGCGTCGGGCATGCCAGGAGTCTAGAGAGGACGGCCCTGCGGCCCCGCCCTCCGGGATCGGAGGACGGGGCCGCAGGGCCGTCGAGCGGTCCGGGCGCGGCCGACGAGGCCGGTCGCGCCCGGGAGGGGCTCAGCTGTCGGAGCGGTGGGTGCCGCGCTTCTCGTCGGACTCGAGCGAGCTCGCGACGTCGCCGGCGTCGGCCGCGCCGACGGTGTCGGAGACCGTGGAGGAGTCCGAGTCGTCGCCGGCGGAGGCCGGGTAGTGGGCGCGGGCGAAGTCCGCCGGGGGAGCCCACGGGTCCTCGACCGGGCGGGTCTTCTTCCAGGCGAGGTAGCCGGCGGTGGCGCCGATCGCGGCGAGGCCGACGACCAGCAGCACCTTGCCGGTGCGGCTCTTCTTCTTGGCGGTCGGGGCGACGAGGGCGGCGGCCTTGATGTCGCCCTGGCCCTTGTCGAGCTCCTTGCGGGCCGCGTCGACGGCGGCCTTCAGGACGGTGCCGGTGGTCTCGGCGGTCTTGCGGGCGCGGGGGAGGTAGTCCTCCTGCACGTCATGGACGATCTTGTCGGCGCGGGGGCCGAGGTTGGCCTGCAGGTTCTGGCCGGCGTTCTGGCCGAGCGAGGCGAGCTTCCCGCCCTGCGCACGCAGCTTCTCCTCGACGCCGGGGCCGTACTGGTCCACGAGCTCGGTGGCGCGGCTGCGGGCCTCGCGGGCCCCCTCGGAGACCACGGGGCCGACCTGCGCGGCCAGCTTCTGCAGCTCCTCGACGGCCTTCTCGGCCTTCTGGGCGGTGCCGCCGGCAGCGGCGACCGCGGTGGCGGCCTGCTTCTCGGCCTTCTTCGCTGCGCGCTTCTTGGTCAGCGCCATGTCGTTCCCCTTTCGGTCGAATCCGCCGGGTCGGGCCGACGGCGGTCCTGGTGCGAGGACGTCCGCGGGGCTCCGCGGGCCGTCCTGTCCCGTGTGCCACAACTCTAACGCCCCGGCAGGACGCAGCTCACAGCTCGCGCCCGGCAATCGGGACGGATCCCCTCCGATGCACCGCTCCGAGGCCCTTGGGCGCCCACCTCGGCACCCACCTCGATGCCCACCTCGGCGCCCGCCTCGATGCCCGGTCCGCGGTCGCGCGCGTGTGCGAGGATGACCGCATGTTCGCAACTCTTCACACCAACCACGGGGACGTCCGCCTGGAGCTGTTCCCCGACTTCGCCCCCAAGACCGTCGAGAACTTCGTGGGCCTCGCCGAGGGCACCCGCGAGTTCGCCGATCCGGAGAGCGGCGAGAAGGTCACCCGTCCGTTCTACGACGGCGTCGTCTTCCACCGCGTCATCTCCGGCTTCATGATCCAGGGCGGCGACCCGCTGGGCACCGGCACCGGCGGCCCCGGCTACAACTTCGACGACGAGATCTCCGAGAAGAACTTCAACGAGCCCTACAAGCTCGCCATGGCCAACGCCGGCAAGCGCATGAACGCGATCACCGGCAAGCCCTCGGGCACCAACGGCTCGCAGTTCTTCATCACCGTCGCCCCCACCCAGTACCTGCACGGCAAGCACACCGTGTTCGGCGAGGTGGCCGACGAGGAGTCGAAGAAGGTCGTCGACGCCATCGCCGCGACCAAGACCGACATGCGCGATCGTCCGCTCGAGGACGTCGTCATCACCTCCGTCACGATCGAGAAGTGACGCCCCGCCGCTGAGCGGCGAGAACTCGCAGGGCACGGCGCGCTCAGGCGCATCGGCTCCCCTGCTCTCGTCCTGCTCTCGTCCTGCTCTCGTCCTGCTCTCGGCCGGTTCGCGTCGGTCGTCGGTCGTCGGCCGCGCGGATCAGTCGCCGCGCGGATCAGCCGGCGTCAGCCGACGGCGACGCCGAGCAGCGCGCCGATCCCGTAGGTGACCAGCAGGGCGAGCAGACCGCCGGCGATCGTGCGGAGGGTCGCGCGGCGGGCCTGCGCCTGGCCGAGGCGGGCGCTGACGACGCCGAGCAGGGCGAGCGCGACGACGACGGCCGCCATGGTCACCGGCAGGCGCAGTGCCGAGGGGGAGGCGAGGATCGCGACGAGCGGGATGATGCCGCCGATCGAGAAGGAGATCAGCGAGGTCACGGCCGCGCCCCAGGGGGAGACGACCGCGTCGTCCTCGACGCCGTGGCGGAAGCGGGTGTGGGCGGCGAGGGCGTCGTGGCGCTCGAGGGAGTCGGCGACGGGGCCGACGACGTCCGCCGGGATGCCGGACTCGCCGAGCGCCTCCATGAGGCGGCGGTGCTCGACCTCGGGCTGCGCGGCGAGGTCGGCGCGGGTGCGGGCGATGAGCGCGCGGTCGGTGTCGCGCTGGGTGGAGACCGAGACGTACTCGCCCATGGCCATCGACAGGGCGCCGGCGATGAGGGCGGCGAGGCCCGCGACGAGCAGCCAGCGGACCTCGGCGGTCGCGCCGGCGACGCCGACGGCGAGGCCGGCGACGGAGACGATGCCGTCGTTGGCGCCGAGGACGCCCGCGCGCAGACGGTTCACGTGCTCGGAGCGCGAGGTGCGCTCCTCCTCGTGGGAGCGCTCGGCCGCCGGGCGCTCGGAGTGCGGGGCGCGGGTCGGGAGGTGCAGCGGATTCGGGTGGGCGGACGGATGGGCGGGGGCGTGGTCGGCGAGAGTCATATGGATATTCTAGCTTTCTGGACTCAGTCCAAACAAGCAAGATAAGCCTGTCCTGACCTGCGTGAACGGCCTGGCTCTATGGAGGAAAGCCTCGCCTGCGTCGATTCCGGACGGTAGCGTCAGCGTGCATGAGCATGCGTCACCTCGCCGGAGCGCGGATCCTCGCCCAGGGGCTCGTCGGCCCCGGCCCAGCGGCGCCCGTCGCGCCGGATCCCGTGGAGGTCGCACGGTCCTTCGGCGCGCACCAGGGGCAGGACCTGCCCGGCGTGCTGTCCTCGCTGGCCCTGCGCGCAGGCGGCGACGCGGCGGCGCTCGACGCGGTCCTCGCCGCCTTCGACCGCGGCGAGATCGTGCGCGGCTACCCGATGCGCGGGACCGCCTTCGCGCTCGCCGCGGACACCGTCGCCTGGCTCACCGCGCTCTGCGCCGACGGACCCGCCCGCGCGGCCGACGCCCGCCGCCCGCGGCTCGGCATCGAGGACGAGCATGTGCACCGTGCCCGCGAGGTCCTCGAACGGATCCTCCCCGAGGTCTCGCAGCGCTGCATCGGCCGCGGACTGCTGCGCGCCGAGGTGCTCGCGGCCTGGGAGGAGGCGGGCGTGCCGCTCGGCCCCGGCGCCGGCTACCACCTCCTCGTCCGCTTCCTCCACGAGGGCATCCTGGTCTACGGGCCGTGGCGGCCCGAGGCGAAGGAGACCGCCGTCGTCCACGCCCCCAGCTGGCTCCCGCCCGGCACCGACCTCGCCGGCGCCTTCGACGGCGACCGCACCGCGGCGACCGCCGAGCTCGCCCTCCGCTACGCCACCAGCCACGGGCCCGTCACCGTCCGCGACCTCGCCTGGTGGTCGAAGCTCCCGCTCGGCGCGATCCGCGCCGCCTGGCCGCTCATCGAGGACCGCCTCGAGCACGGCCTCGCCGACGCCACCGGCCGCATCCGCCCCGTCGGCGACCCCGCGGGCACGGGCGAGACCCTCTGGTTCCGGCCCGGCCTCGTCGAGGAGTACGCCGAGAGGGAGAAGGAGACCATGCGGGAGCTGCTGCTGCCGGGCTTCGACGAGCTCGTCCTCGGCTACGCCGACCGCCTCTACCTGATGGACGCCGCCCGCCATGCCGCCCTCGTGCCCGGCAACAACGGCGTCTTCAAGCGCTCCGCGATCCGCCGCGGAGAGCTCGTCGGCCTGTGGAGCCGCACGGGCACCGGGGCGAAGCGACGGCTCGACCTCGCCGACGCCGCGCCGTCGGCCCCGATCAGCCCGGCGCAGCGCCGCCGCTTCGAGACGCTCTTCGCCGCCTTCCCGGCGGTCGACCGGTGAGACCGACGGCCGACGACGCGACGGGTCCGATGCGCGACGACGCGACGAATCCGACGGCCGACGCCCACGACGGTCCCGACCTCGTCGTCTACGACCTCGACGGCGTCCTCACCCGCCGCGACTCCTTCACCGCCTTCCTGGTCGACCGCCTGCGCCGGGACCCGCGCCGCCTGCTGCGCACCTTCCCGCCGACGCTCGCCATGCTGCTGAGCCGCCGCGAGGAGCAGCGGATGGCCTGGGGACGGCGGGCGACGCGGATCGCGCTCGCGGGCCTCGCGGACGATGAGCTCGCCGCGCATGCCGACGGATTCGGCCGACGGATCGGCGCCGATCCCTCCTGGATCCGGGCGGAGGTCGTCGGACGGATCCGGGCGCAGCGCGCCGCGGGGACGCGGATCGTCATCGCCACGGCGACCGAGCGGCACCTCGCCGAGGGCCTGCTCACCGCGGCGGGCGTGCCCTACGACCTGCTCTCCGCCTCGATCCTCGGAAGCCCGGGTGCCTGTGCCGGCGCGAGATCGGTCGACGCCGGTGCCGGTGCCGGCGTGGCGGTCCTCGACCATCGCGTCGGCTCGCGGAAGCTCGCCGCGCTCCGCGAGCTGGGCCTCGACATCGGCCGGGCGGAGTTCGCGACCGACGCGGCCAGCGACCTGCCGACGGCGCGCGCCGCCGCCCGCGTCGTCCTCGTCGGCGCCACGGAGCGGACGCGCCGGGACTTCGCCCGCGCGGGCGTCGAGGTGGCGGAGCGGATCGCCGACCGCTGAGCGGGCGTGACCTCGCACCGACCTGCGCGGGGACCCCGCCGGGGTCCAGGGCGGTCGTGGACAATGGGGCCATGGAGCGCCCCACTTACGGCTACAGCGCCGACGATCGCGCCGGCGACGGCGCCGACGACCCCCGCAGCGCCGCCGGCGGTGCGCGTCCCCGTCCGAGCTACGGCGTCGGCGACCCCGCGCAGCAGACGTCCGGGCAGCCGGTCTGCCCGCGGCATCCCGACCGCGTCAGCTATGTGCGCTGCAAGCGCTGCGACCGACCGGCATGCCCCGAGTGCCAGCGTCCGACGGCGGTCGGCGTGCTGTGCGCGGACTGCGAGCGGGAGCTGAGCCGTCAGCAGGCGTCGGCCCGCCCCCGCAATGCGATGGGCGGCCGCACCGGCGGCGCCGACAAGCCCGTGGTCACCTACACGATCATGGCGCTGTGCGTGCTCGCGTACGTCGGGCAGATGGTCAGCGGCGGTCTCGTCGAGCAGTGGCTGATCTTCTCGCCGTTCCGGATCCTCGCCTACCCGTGGACCTTCATCACCGCCGGGTTCCTGCACGGCAGCATCATGCACCTGGCGCTGAACATGTGGGCGCTGTGGGTGGTGGGCCAGCATCTCGAGCGGGTGATGGGGCATGCGCGCTTCAGCGCGATCTACCTGGCCTCGATCATCGCCGGGCATACGGCCGTGCTGCTGCTGACGGACGCGACCACCCAGAGCTGGTACACGGGGACGCTCGGCGCGAGCGGCGGCGTCTTCGGACTGTTCGCGGCGATCTTCATCGTGCAGCGGCGGATGGGCGCGGAGACCGCGCAGATCGCCGTGCTGATCGTGCTGAACCTCGTCATCACCTTCACGGTCCAGGGCATCTCCTGGCAGGGGCATCTGGGCGGCCTGGTCATGGGCGGAGCCCTGACGGCGGCGATGTTCGCCCTGCGCCCGAAGGCCGCCCCGGGAGCGGACCGGCAGGCCCTCGCGAAGCGCTCGGCGCTCATCCACACGGCGGTCATCGCCTCGGGCGTGCTGCTGTGCCTCGTGCTGATCGTCCTGCGCGTGGCGATGCTCAGCGGCTGAGGCCGACGGCGGTCCGGGTGATCGCCGACGGGTGACGGCAGCCGGTCAGGTGACGCTCGACCCGTGAGTGATATCGCGACATCGTCATAGCGGAGGTGGTCGGGATGACGAACGTGCTGATCCGTGGGTTGAGCGAGGCTGCTGTCGCGCGCATCGATGCCGAGGCCGCGGCGCTCGGGCTGTCGCGCAACGAGTTCCTGCGCCGACGTCTGGAGCAGGATGTCCCGACTCCGGTCACTGCGAAGATCACTGCTGATGACTGGAGTCGCTCGGCGGCGGCCTTCGGAGACCTTGCCGATCCGGACGTGATGGATGCGACGTGGCGGTGACGAGCTGGCTGGTCGACAAGTCGGCGTACGTGCGGATGCAGACCGGGCAGGCGGCGAGCATCGCGGAGTGGAACTCGCGCATCGAGCGCGGGCTGATGCGCCTGTCGGCGGTGACACGGCTCGAGCTCGGGTTCTCTGCTCGCTCGGGTCGAGCAGGTCGCGAGGCGTTCGGGCTGCCGCCGCTGTCGCTCATGCCGATCGAGCACCTCACGCCTGCGATGGAGGACCGCGCCTTCGAGGTGCAGATGCTTCTCGCCGACCGCGACCAGCATCGTGCTCCGTCGATTCCCGATCTGCTCATCGCCGCGATGGCGGAGAAGGCTGGATTGACGGTCCTGGCGGTCGACAAGGACTTCGACCTCATCGCCGAGGTCACCGGCCAACCCGTGGAGACGCTCGCGGTGGTCTGACCGTTCGGGGCTCTGCTGGCAGGTCGTGACGATGTCGATGCGTTCCCCATCCAGCTGCTGAAGGGGCCGGTGTCGGCCTCCGCACGCCATAGGTCAGGTCGATGCGGCGCCTGATCGCGCATCAGTCCCGTCAGCGCAGACCGCTGCGTCTCGACCGCCTGCCCATGACGCGTACTCTCGCGCGGCCTTCTCGAGCTCGGCGTCGTCGAGGTCGCCGACTCCGTGCAGGAAGAACCCTGGGCGATAGCGCATGCCGACGCGTGCGGCGGTGGTGGCGAAGGGGGAGGTGAGCTCGTCGATCGTCCGTCCGTAGCGGCCGTCGGGCGCGTAGTCGTGAGCGCGTGACCACGTCGATACGGCGATCGTCAGTTCCTTGCCTTCCAGTGCGTGCCCGCCGGGTCCGTAGGCCCAGCCGCGCTCCAGGGCGACCTCGAGCCACTCCGCCAGCAGGGGAGGGGCGCTGTACCAGCGGAAGGGGAACTGCAGGACGATCCGGTCGTGCCGGGACAGCTCCTTCTGCTCGGACCTCGGATCGAACCCGTCGGGCCCGCGAACCTCAGCCAGAGGGCGGACGGTGACTTGTGCGTCTTCTCGGAGCGCTCGCAGCCAGGCGGCGTTGACGCGTGACGTCTCGAGGTCGGGGTGGGCTGCGATGACCAGGGTCGAGGGCTGCATAGCGGTGTCGTCCTCCTTCGTCGGAGTGTTTTCGGTCGAGTCGTCCCGGGTGCTGATGCGCACCGCGACGAGGGAGATCAGCGCGATGGCGCCGAGGAGCGTCGCGAAGGCGATCACGGCTGCGCTGAGATCGATCGCGTCGGCGAGATAGCCGGTGGCCACGGGCAGGATCCCGGCGGGGATGTAGCCGGAGATGTTGAGCGCGGCGTTGGATTCGGCGCGTCGCTCCGGGGGGATGCGCGTGGCGATGAGCGTGAGGCCGGCCAGCTGGCCCAGGCCTTGTGCGGTGCCGGCGAGCAGCGCTGCGGCGAGGAAGGTCGGCCACCAGGGCATCGCCGTGACGGCGAGGGCCAGCGTCCCCATCGAGGCGATGGCGGCGAGGGAGCTGAGGGCGAGATGGGCGCGGGTGGTGAGCCCGCCCGCGGCGAACTGGATGCCGGTGGCGAGGAGGAACATGCCGCAGGCGATGGCTCCGGCGATCAGGGGGTCGGGGGTGCCGATGGGGCCGGCCAGCACCGAGGGCCCCAGGGAGAGCACGAAGGAGGTGGCGGTGATGCCCGGACCGAAGGTCGCCGCACCCCACAGGAGCTCCCGCCGGCGATCGCGAGGAGGCATCGGCCACCGAAGGAGCCGTCCGGCCGTCCCGGCGCGCCGCGCAGGCCGCTCGAGCGGCAGTCGGGTGCTCACCACCAGTGCCGCGAGGCCGAGCCCCGTGACGATGGCGAAGGTCCACATCTGCGGCACGTCGGTGGTCCTGGCGGTGATGCCCGAGAGCATCGGCCCGAGGCCGGCCCCGAGCACCATGGAGGCGGAGGCGATGAGCCCTCCGGCGCGATTGCGGGAAGCGGGGGCGACGTCGACCACTGCGGCCATCCCGGCGGTGACGGCTCCGCCGACGGCCGCTCCGGCGAGCAGTCTGGCCGCGAGGAGCCAGAGCACGCCCTGAGCGAGGAGGAACAGGAGCCCCGCCGTGACGGCCGCGACCATCGCGGGGATCAGGACCGCGCGCCGTCCGCATCGGTCAGCGAGTCGACCCGCGACGATCAGCGTGCCCACCAGCCCGACCATGTAGCAGGCGAAGACGACCGTGAGCATCCCCGAGGAGAAGCCCCACTCCCGCTGCCACTCGACATACAGCGGCGTCGGGGCGTTGGACAGCACGAACACCGACATGACCGTCAGCGCGGCGGCCATGGACCATCCGAGGCTCTGCTGCTCTGCTGCTCTTCTCATCCGCGCCGCCCGTCTCCACCGCATCGGTAGTTCGAAGTTTCTCGTAGCTGTACGAGTCGGGACGAACGTACCATCAGTACGAAGATTCTCGTACCTCGAGTATGCTCGGGTCATGCACACTCTTGCGTCGACCTATGCACTGGGCGAGGCCCCGGGCGATCTGCCGGAGCGGCTGCCGGAACCCGCGGTGGAGGAGCTCCGCCTCGAGCGGGTCATGGGCGCGCTGACCGAACCCCTGCGCCTGACGATCGTCCAGCGGCTCCTCCTGTCGTCGGAGGACTTCGATCAGACCTGCGGGTGGTTCGGCTTCGATCGCCCGAAGTCCACGCTCACCCATCACTTCAAGGCGCTGCGCGAGGCGGGCGTGATCACCCAGCGCCAGTACGGCCTCGAGCGTCGCAGCCGTGTCCGGCTCGACGACCTGAACGCCCGCTTCCCCGGCCTCATGGACCTCGTGCTCGAGTGGACGCCCGCCGCGGACTGAAGCGTCGCCGGGCGAGGCCGCAGATGGCTCTCCGCGTCGGAGCCTGGTGGAGTTTCGGGGTGACGCCTGGTCGCGGCCCGAATCGCCGCCTGAACCTCGCGTGCACGGTCTGCTTGTGTGCAACTTGTACAAGTTGCACCATGGACCCATGCTTTCCGTGACCCTGTCCCAGTTTCGTAACCGGCAGAGCGACTACATCGCCGCGGCGCAGCGAGAGCCTGTCGAGATCACTTCGCGTGGCGTCGGTCGCCGTGCCGTCGTCGTGTCCCCCGCGTTCTTCGATCGCGCCGTGCAGGCGCTGGAGGACCGGGCTGATGTCCGTGGTGCCGCCGAGGCTCGCAACGAAGAAGGGCGAGTCTCCCACAAGGAGCTCATGCGCGAGCTCGGCCCCTGAACCTGTTCGATGGCGTACTCGATCAGCTATGCCCCTTCAGCGGCGAAGGTCATTCGGAAGCTCGACAGGTCGACGGCCCGTCGGCTGCTTGAAGCCATCGATGGACTCGCCTTCGACCCGCGCCCGCCAGGCTGCATTCAGCTCAAGGGTGGCGGTGGAGAGTTCCGCATCCGCGTCGGTGACTACCGCGTCGTCTACGACGTCCAGGATGACGAGCTGGTAGTCCTCGTGCTGCGGGTTGGGCATCGCCGAGAGGCGTATCGATGAGGTGGCATTCGTCGCCTCTCGTGATGGAGGGGAGCCTGCCGGATGTGGGCTCGCCGAGGTCGAACCGGCGCACCATGCCATAGGTCAGGTCAAGCTGACACCTGATCGCGCATCAGCACCGAGCGATCCTCGGCGGCCCATTGCGGTCGCAAGCGGTCTCCAGTGGTCTCCAGCGGTCCGACGGTGTGGTAGCCGGCAGCGGTCCGGCGTATGACATCGCTGTAACCATCCCCAGTTGTGGATAACTTTGGGGATGACGCGGGGGATGGTGCGCACCCGCTGTGGACAACAGGGCGCGCGATGTGGATGCGCGGTGGGGATCCGGGCGTGTCCGCTGCGCCGCCTAGCAGATCCCCGGCCCCGATCAGGACGCGACGTGCCGGACCCTCCGGCGCGATCCGTGCCTGAGGGGGCGTCCAGCACGCTCTGGGAAGGTGTGAGAATCCCCGTATGACCTGCGTGGACGCGGTGACCTCGCGCACGCCCTCCTGGGTTGTGCACGAGTGTGGATCGGCAGGGGTCCGACGGTCCACCGTCGGTGCCGTCGATGCGGCTCAGGGGCCCCGCACCTGCGGAACTACAAGAATGTCATTCATCCACGGCTGTGGATGACGTTGTGGACAACCGGTGCTCGGGGCCCTCGAGGTCAGTGCTCGGCGCCGTCGGACCGGCGCAGATCCGTCGTCGTCCCCAACGCGACCTCGACCATGCGCACGAGCGCCGCGGCCGCGTCGGCGACGGGCACGACATCGGCCGCGGGGATGTGGACGAACCCGCTGCGGGGGACGGCCGCCCCCGTCGTCGGCCCCTCCAGCGCGGCGAGGCGGTGCTGCAGGAGGTAGAAGACGTCGTTGCACACGTACGTCCCGGCGGTCTGCGAGACGGAAGCCGGCAGCTGCAGATCGTCCCGGACCGCCGCGACCATCGCCTTGATCGGCAGGGTCGAGAACAGGCCGACGGGCCCGCCGGGGACGACCGGCTCGTCGACCGGCGAGGCGCCGGCGTTGTCGGGGATGCGGGCGTCGCGGATGTTGATCGCGACCCGCTCCGGCGTGATCGCCGACCGACCCGCCGCGAGGCCGACGGCGATCACCAGACGCGGTGCGAGCTCCTCGACCGCCTCCAGGAGCAGCGCCCCGGCGCGGCCGAACTCGACCGGCAGCTCCCGCGCCGCGGTCGCGGTACCGGCCGCCGTCAGCGTCCCCGCGGCCCGGCGAGCGGCCTCCCAGGAGGGATTGTCGGCGTCGCCGCCGAACGGCTCGAACCCGGTCAGCAGCACCTGTGTCGTCATGGAGGAAGCGTAGGCGCGCGGCGCGGACGGGGGCCCGGTGCGGCCGGGGTCCGGAGAGGACGGTGGTCCGGTGCCGCCGTCGTCCTCGCGGCATGCATCACCTGGACCAAGACTTAAGAGACATGCCCTAGCCTGTGGCGATGACCGGCCCCGCTTCCTCCGCCGCTTCTACCTCCACCGCCGGCGATGGCCTCGTCGCGCTGTTCCCGCATCTGGGCCTGTCGATCGCGGCCGGGGACCTGACCCTGCGCCCGTTCCGCGAGGAGGACCTCCCGGAGTACGTCGAGCTGCTGCGTCGGCCGATCTTCGAGGACGAGGACGCCGACCACGTCTTCCCCTGGTATGCGACCGACCCGGAGTCCCGGCTGCGCGGAGCGCTGCAGTTCCAGTGGCGCCAGCGCGCCGAGCTGTCCCGCGAGCGCTGGTCCCTGCCGCTCGCGATCCGCGCGCACGGCGAGCTGATCGGCAGCCAGGACATCGTGGGCGCCCAGTTCTCCGACCGCCGCACCGTCAGCTCCGGCTCCTGGCTCACGCGCGACGCCCACGGCCGCGGCTACGGGACGCTCATGCGCCAGGCGATCCTCGTCCTCGCCTTCGACCATCTCGGGGCGCGGCGCGCCGAGTCCGCCGCGGTGCTCGGCAACGAGCGCTCCTTCCGCGTCTCCGCCGCCTGCGGGTATGTCGCCGACGGGACCGAGGTCGTCGTCGAGGGCGGCAGGACCCTCACCCACCAGCGGTTCCTGTGCACCCCGGAGACCTTCCGCCGGCCCGAGGCCGAGATCCGCGTCGAGGGCGTCACCGCGGCGCTGCGGGAGCAGCTCGGCGCCTGAGGAGCTTCCGCGTCGAGGGCGCCTGAGCGGCGGGCGCGGCCGAGCGCCTCAGCCGACGCCGTCGGCGGCGAGCCGCAGCGCCGCCTCCGCGGCCCCGGGGAGCTCGCCGGCCTCCTGCACGCAGCGGGCCAGCAGCCAGCGCCGCACCCGGGACGGATCCAGGTCCGCGAGACGGGCCATGCGCTCGGCGAAGGCCGACGGGTCGGCGCGCAGCCGCGAGGGATCGTTGAGCATGTGCTGCAGGACGTCGTAGTGCGGGTCGCCGACGTAGGGCTTGGGGTCGATGAGCACCCATTCGCGCCCGCTCCCGGGGTCGCGGACGCCCCCGATCCCGCGTCCCCCGGCGATGTCGCGGGCGAGGACGTTGCCGTGGTGGAGGTCGGTCGCCAGCAGGGTCTGCTCGCCGTCCCACTCCCGCGGCAGGTCGCGGAAGAGCGCGAGGGCGTGGTCGACGAGATCGCGGGGGAGGGCCGACGGGTGGCCCGAGGCCGACGTCCGCTCGTCGGCGTCGCTCGCCCGCGCGGCCGCGTGGTCGGCCCACCACGCGCACATCTGCGCAAGCGGACGGAAGGCCGAGCCCTCTGGCGGTGGGATCCTCAGCCGGCGCGCGAGATCCGCGACGACCTCGTCCTTCTGCGGCCAGGGGAGCGCCGCCTCGAGCGTCGTCCCAGGGCGGACCTGCTCCATGAGCAGCACGGACGTACCCTCCCCGTGCAGGCCGCTCCGCCGCTGCGCGCTCAGCACGCGGGCGGCGCCGTGCCCCTGCCAGGCGGCCATGCCGGCGGCCTCGTCCCGCGCCTCGTCGTGCGCGAAGGACACCTTCAGCACGAGCTCGCGGGGCCACCCGTCGTCGGCTCCGCTCGCGTCGGCCTCGGCCTCGGCCCCCTCGGCCCCGGCCCCGGCCCCGATCCCGTCGGCCCCGTCGGCTCGTCGGACGGGCGCGACCCAGGAGGCGGAGCCGCCCGGAGCGAAGGGGGCGGACGGCACCGCTCCGAGCTCCGCGAGCAGCCGCGGAAGGAGCGTCGGCAGCTCCTCGCGCCAGCGGACGACGCCGGGGTCGCGGTTCGCCGCGAGCAGCGGAGGCAGCGGGTGCCCGGCGACTGCCGTTACGGCGTCGACTGCCGTGACGGCGTCGGCAGCCGGGGCGTCCGGGGCTGTCGGGATCGTCGGATCGGTCATGGGCGGGCGGCTCCGAGGGGCGGCGGCCGGTGGCCGGGCGGGCGCGGGGCTAGCATTCTGCCGTGAAACCGTTCCTTGTGATCTCCACGCGCCCCGAGGACGACGTCGCCCTCACCGAGCACGAATCCGTCCTCCGCTTCACGGGCCTCGCCGAGGAGGACGTCCGCTGGGTCCGCCTCGAGCGCGAGGAGCTGCCCGAGCTCGGTGCCGACGACGTCTCCGGCGTGATCCTGTGCGGGAGCCCCTTCACCTACTCCGATCCGGTCGACGAGAAGCCGGCGATGCAGATCAGCGCCGAGGCGGCGATCTTCGCGCTGCTGGACCGGGTCTTCGCCGAGGACATCCCCTTCCTCGGCGCCTGCTACGGCGTCGGGACGCTCGGCACCCACCAGGGCGCGGTCATCGACCGCACCTACGGCGAGCCCATCGGCGCGGTCGAGGTGACCCTGACCGACGCCGGCCGCGAGGACCCGCTGATCCGCGCCGCCGGGCTCGGGGACACCTTCACCGGCCTCGTCGGCCACAAGGAGGCCGTGCACACGCTGCCCGAGCATGCGGTGCTGCTGGCCAGCGGCGAGACCTGCCCCGTGCAGATGTTCCGCGCCGGCCCCCGCCAGTACGCGACGCAGTTCCATCCCGAGCTGAACGTGCCGCTGATCATCGAGCGCGCCCGCCACTACCGCGAGCACGGCTACTTCGACCCCGAGGACATGGAGCGCATCTTCGAGGAGCTCTCCCACCGCAGCGCCGACGAGGCGCCCCGCCTGCTGCGCGCCTTCGCCGAGCTCTACGCCCGCTGACCTCGCCCGTCGGCGACGCGGCCGAGCCGCCCGTCGGCCGACGGCGCGGCGCGCGGGATCCGAGGGAAAGCGGCTCCCGGTGGCGGCTCCTCCGGTAGGTTCGCGGACGTGCCCCGATACACCCGCGAGCAGGTCCGGCGTCGACAGCTGACCGTGCTCGCCGTCGGCGTCGTGGTCCTGCTGGTCCTCATGGGCGGGTGCGTGCGCCTGCTCGTGGGCGGGCTCGGCGGGGCCGACGACGCGTCCGACGCCGGGGTCTCCGGCGCGGCGTCGGATGGAGCGCTCGCCGGGCGCACGCCCTTCGCGGCCGACGACGCCGCCATGTCCGTCGCGGCCATGCCCGAGGCCGCGGCCGCTCTCGCCCAGCTGCCCGACGGGGTCGAGCTCGCCGCCGACGAGGTCATGGGCATCGACGTCTCCGCCCACCAGCAGGAGATCGACTGGACGCAGGTGCGCGAGGACGGCTACGTCTTCGCGTACATCAAGGCCAGCGAGGGAGCGGACTTCGTGGACGAGCGCTTCGCCGAGAACTGGTCCGGCGCGCTCGAGGCCGGCATCGTCCCCGGCGCCTACCACTACTTCACCCTGTGCTCCTCGGGCGCGGACCAGGCCGCGGACTTCCTCGCCGCCGCCCCGCCCGACGACGCCGCGCTGCCGCCGGCGATCGACCTCGAGCTCGACGGCGCCTGCACCGAGCGTCCCGAGCCCGCCGACGTCATCGCCGAGATCGACGACTTCACGGCCATCGTCGAGGAGGCCTGGGGCCGCCGCCTGCTGATCTACTCGTCCTCGCAGTGGCGCGACGCCTACGGGCTGCTCGTCGGCGAGGGCCGCGTCCACTGGCTCTCCTCCGTCGGCTCCCGGCCCGAGCCGACGGACTGGGCGCTGTGGCAGGTGCGCTTCGACGGGACCGTCTCCGGCATCGACGGGGACGTGGACATCGACGTCGCCCGCATCGAGACCCTCCGCGGCGGCTCCCTCATCCCCGACGGCGAGGGTGCGCTGACCTCGGACGACGCCGCCTAGACGGGGGCATCGGCGAGCGAGCCCGACGGGCTCAGCCGGCCTGCTCGATCTCCTCGCGCAGCTCCCCGGCGACCGACCAGTCGGCGCTGGACTGCACGCCGTCGATCAGCACCACCGGGGTGCCGATGCCCTGCGCGGACGCCTCCGGCTCGACGACGTCCTCGAGCCACGGGATGTAGGTGCCGGCGGCGACGCAGTCGGCCACGTCGATCCCGGACGCCTCCTCGACGATCTGCACGAGCTCGTCGTCGCTGAGGCCCTCGGCCCCGGGCTGATGCGCGAACAGCGCCTCCTCGACGGCCGACCAGGACGCCGGATCCTCGGCATAGGCGCAGACGGCGGCGTTCGCGGCGCGGCCCGAGTAGCCCTCCGGGGAGGAGCTCAGGTCGAGCATCGGCCGCGGATGGACGCGCAGGGTGATGTCCCCGGCTTCGGCGAGCTCCGTCAGGTCGCCGCCCGAGACGTCCTGGAAGGTCGCGCAGTGGGGGCAGAGGAAGTCGAGGTAGACGTCGACGACGGGGCCGTCGGCGCTCGTGCTCAGCTCGAGGTAGGCCTGGTCCTCGGCGACGCCGGGCGGGGCGACGAGCGCACCGCTCCCCTCCGCCTGCTCGGCCGCGCCGGTCGGCTCGGCCGCCGTGCCCGTCCTCGTGCCGGCGTCGTCGGAGCTCGAGGAGTTGAAGAAGAAGATGCCGCCGACGATGACGACGGCCGCGACGAGCGTGACCACCAGGAAGCAGACGGCCGCGCCGGCGATCGCGAGCGCGAGGGGGCGGCGGAAGAGGTTCTCGAGCATGCGGGGTCCTCGGGATCGGGGGCGGACGGGCAGACAGGCGGGTCCATTATCCCGGCGTTCCGCCGTCGGCCGCGGGGCCCTCGTCCCCTGTTGCCCGCCGCGGGGCCCTCGTCCCCCGACGGCGACCGGCGCCGCGTCGCGGAGACGAGTGCCTGCAGGGCACCCGGAGGAGTAGCATCTGCCCTGTGCCGGAGCGACATCCGTCCGGCGTGGTCCCGCGCGGGACCGCGCCGCGGGAGCAGGCCGCGGAAGCAGACCAGGGGGAAGCGCCCATGATGTTCGAGTCCGACGCCATCGCGGTCGACCAGCGCGCACGCACGGGGACGCTGCCGCCCGCCGCCGAGGTCGATGCCCTGCTGCAGGAGGCGCATCGCCGCTACGCCGGGATTGACGACGGCGAGCTCGCCGACTACATCCCCGATCTCGCGCTCGCCGATCCCGCGCACTTCGCTCTCGCTCTCACCGGCGTGAACGGGGCGACCTTCGAGACCGGCGACGTCGGTGTCGCCTTCACCATCCAGTCGATCTCCAAGGCGTTCGTGCTCGCGCTCGTGTGCGAGGAGATAGGGCACCAGGAGGTCCACCGGCGGGTCGGCGTGAACAACTCCGGGCTCCCCTTCAACTCCGTCATCGCCGTCGAGCTCAACGGCGGCAACCCGATGAACCCCATGGTCAACGCCGGAGCGATCGCCACCACCGCGCTCGTGCCCGCCGCGGACTCCGAGGGCCGCTGGCACCGGATCCGCGACGGGCTCTCCCGCTTCGCCGGCCGCGAGCTCGAGCTCGACGAGGGCGTCCTCGCCTCCGAGCTGCGCACCAACGGCCGCAACCGCGCGATCGCGAAGCTCCTGGACTCCTATAGCGCACTCGGCCCCGACCCCCTCGAGACCGTCGACGTCTACACCCGCCAGTGCTCCCTGCTGGTCACCGCCCACGACCTCGCCGTGATGGGCTCCACCCTCGCCAACGGCGGCGTCAACGCCGTCACCGGCGAGCAGGTCGTCTCCGCCGGCGTCGCCCGCGACGTGCTCTCCGTGCTCGCCTCCTGCGGGATGTACGAGCGCTCGGGGGAGTGGCTGTTCGAGATCGGCTTCCCCGCCAAGTCCGGCGTCTCCGGCGGCATCGTCGCGATCTCCCCCGGCAAGGGCGCGCTGGGCACCTACTCGCCGCGCCTCGATCCCGCTGGGAACTCCGTGCGCGGCCAGCGCGCGGCCGCCTTCCTCTCCCGGGCCCTGGGGCTGAGCCTGCTGGCCTCCGCCCCCTGGGATCCCATCGGCTGACCCCGGCCCCGCTCCCTCCTCCCCAGAACGGACACCGCTGATGACCACCACCTCGACCGCAGGCGCCGGGAGCCCAGAGACCGCTGCGAAGGCGTCCTGGCTGCCGATGTCGTGCCTGTTCCTCGCGCAGGTGCTGATGAGCTTCAACGTCTCCGCGCTGCCCATCTCCCTCGGCGGCATGGTCGACTCCTTCGGGGTCCCGCCGACGGTCGCCAGCACCACGATCGTGGTCTACGGCCTCGTCGTCGCAGCGCTGGTGATGACCGGCGCGAAGCTCGGCCGACGCTTCGGCTGGGTGCTGCTGTTCCGCGTGATGGTCGGCCTGTTCGCCTGCTCCGCGCTGACGATGATCCTCGCCCGCTCCATCAACGGCGCGATCCTCGGCCAGGTCCTCGCCGGCATGGCCGCCGCGATCATCGTCCCCTCGCTGGTCGCCCTGATCGCTGCCCACTACCGCGGCGCGCAGCAGGCCACCGCCGTCGGCGTGCTCGGCTCCGCCCGTGCCTTCTCCGGCATGGCCGCGTTCCTCATCGGCGGCACGCTCGGCACGCTCGTCGGCTGGCGGCCCCTGTTCGGCCTGATCCTCGCGATCGCCGTGGCCGTCTTCGCCCTCAGCTTCACCCTGCGTCCGCAGCCCGGCGACCGCAGCGTCCGCATCGACGCGGTCGCCTCCGTCCTCATCGGTCTCGCGGTCGCCTCCCTCACCTTCGGCTTCAACAACCTCAACGCCTGGGGCGTGCTCGCCGCGAAGGAGTCCGCCCCGTTCGAGCTGCTGGGGCTCTCGCCCGCGCCGGTCCTCGTCGTCGTCGGCCTGCTGCTCGCGCAGGGGTTCCTGATCTGGACCCGCCGCACCGTCCGCGCGGGTCGCAGCCCGCTCGTCGACCTCGGCGTCCTCGCCCGTCCCAGCGAGCGCGCCGCCGTGCTGGCGATGTTCACGATCGTCGCGATGGAGGCGGCCGTGAACTTCACCGTCCCGACCTACGTGCAGATCGTCCAGGGCCGCACCCCCTTCGACACGTCCATGGCGATGCTGCCGTTCAACCTCTCGGTGTTCGTCACCGCGACCCTCGTGGTCCGCTTCTACCGGCGGTTCCCGCCCCGCACGATCGCCCTGTTCGCCTTCGGGCTGACCACTCTCGCGCTGCTGTGGCTCGCCCTCGTGGTCTCCAACAACTGGGCCACCCCGCCGACGATCCTCGGTCTCGTCGTCTTCGGCATCGGCCAGGGCGCACTCGTCACCCTCGTGTTTAACGTGCTGGTCACCGCGGCCCCCGCGGAGAAGGCCGGCGATGTCGGCTCCGTCCGCGGCACCGCCCAGAACCTCGCCTCCGCCGTCGGCACCGCCATCACGGGCGCCGTCCTCGTCTCCACGCTCGGCTTCGGCATCACCCAGGCCGTCGCCGAGCACCCCGAGCTGCCGGAGGAGCTCGTCGCCCAGGTCGACCTCGACTCCGTCGACTTCGTCAGCAACGACGACCTCCGCTCCGCCCTCGCCGAGCAGACCGACGCGAGCGACGCCCAGATCGACGCCGCGGTCGCCGTCAACGAGGAGGAGCGCCTGACCGCCCTCAAGATCGGCTTCCTGCTCCTCGCCGGCGTCAGCCTCGTCGCCGCGGTCCCCGCCTCCCGGCTGCCGCGCTACCGCCCTGACGAGCTCCCCGAGCTCTGACCGGCGGGCCGCCGCGGGGGAGCGGGCCCGTCCAGGGCGGAAGGTCCCGTGCCGACGGTGACATTCGCCCAGGCAGGAGCGGTAGAACGTCCCGGCGATCGGGGGCTGCGGGCTGGAAGAATTCAGGTGTCAGCCACCGAGGATCCCCTCGGAGCTGGTCCCCATCTGCTGTCACCCCTGACCGACGTGATCATCGATCACAGCACCTGAGGAGCCCGCCATGACCCGCACTCTCGACCGCGCCCACCGAGCCGCCGCCGCCCGCGCCGCGACCCTCGCCATCGAGCAGGAGGGCCAGGTCGGCGTCGTCCGCCGGGCGCTGATGATCATGGGCATCGCCGTCGTCGCCGGCGCCGCGCTGACCGCCTGCAGCCCCGCCACCGCGGAGACCCCGGGCGTCGTCGGCAGCTGGGGCTCCGACGAGGCCGGGCAGCCCTCCCTGACCATCGACGAGGACGGCGCCTTCTCCGGCGGCGACGGCTGCAACGCCCTCGCCGGGACGGGCACCCTCGCCGAGGACGCCTCGTCCATCGATCTCGGCGTCGTCGCCGGCACCATGATGGCCTGCGTGGGCGTCGACGAGTGGCTCGGCTCCGGCGCCACCGCCGAGGTCGCCGCCGACGGGACCGAGCTGATCGTCCGCGACGCCGACGGCGCCGAGATCGGCCGGCTCGCCGCCGCCTGACCCGCTCGCGGCCCCCGAGAGCCCGACGGTCGCGGTCCACCCCGGTCCTGTCAGGCCCGACTCAGTCCAGCCCAGTTCAGCCCTGTCCCGGGTCCGCCCCGGGTCAGGGCTGCAGGCGTTCCCGCCGCCAGACGCCGTCGGTGCCCAGCGCGAAGGCGATCCGGTCGTGCATGCGGTTCGCCCGGCCCTGCCAGAACTCGAGGGCGTCGGGGAGCAGGCGCAGGCCGCCCCAGTAGTCCGGGCGCGGCACGTCGCGCCCGGCGAAGCGCGCCTCGGCGTCGGCGTACCGCGCTTCGAGCTCCTCGCGGGAGCCGACGGGCCGGGACTGGTCCGACGCCCAGGCGCCGAGCTGCGATCCGCGCGGCCGACGGGCGAAGTACGCATCGGACTCCGCGTCGGAGACCCGTTCGACCCGGCCCTCGACGCGCACCTGGCGCTGCAGCGCGTACCAGGGGAACAGCAGCGAGGCCTGCGGGGTCGCGGCGAGCTCGCGGCCCTTCGCGGACTCCCGGTTGGTGTAGACGACGAAGCCGCGCTCGTCGCGGCCCTTCAGCAGCACGGTGCGGGTGCGCGGCCGGGGCGCGCCCGCCTCGTCGAGAGCGATCGAGGCGAGCACGACGGCCGACGGGTCGGAGATGTCGCCGTGCAGGTCGCGCCGGGCGAAGGCGTCGTCGAGCCAGGCGTCGAAGAGCGCGAGGGGGTCGGCGGGGGCGTCGTCGGCGAGGCTCCCGGCGAGATAGTCGATGTGCTCGAGCGGCAGGCGCTCCGCGAGGTCGGCCGGGGAGGCGGGGCTGCGGACAGCGGGATTGCGGGCCGCGGGGTCGTGGGCCGCGGGGGTGCGGGAGGCGTCGGGGCTGCGCGGGACGTCGGAGGACGTGCTCATGATCGGATCCTAGGCCTGCGCCGCCGGGGCGATGGGACGACGGTTCACACGGCGTCGCGCGGCAGGTGCGCGCCGCGGCGCGGAAGGGATCAGGCGGCGGCGAGGTGACGGGCGTGCGCGCGACGTCCGCGCCAGGAGCGGCGCGCCGGGCGCGAGGGGCGAGACCGGCGGGACGTGCTCGCCGTGCCCGCTGCGCCGGCCGTGCCCGCCGTGACAGCCGTGCCCGGGGCGCGCGACGGGGCGGTCGCGGCGGCGAGCTCGTCGGCGTCGATCTCGAGCAGCGACGGGTCGATCCCGCGGGCGGCGGCCTCGGCGCGGAGCGCGCGGATCGTGCGCAGGGACTCGACATCGCCCCACAGCTCGGGGAGCGGGCGATAGGCGATCGGGGCGGCGGAGGCGGCGCGGCCGGCAGGAGCGGCGGCGGTGCGACGGGCGGCCGTGCGGCTGGTGGCGATGCGACTGGTGGCGGTGGCGGTGGCGGTGTTCCTCATGCTTCGAGGATGCCGCCGGGGCCGATGCGGCCGCGTCCGCTCACGGGCGCGGCCGCATCAGACCCTGGGGGGATCATCCGGTCAGACGGTCTCCACCTGATCGAGGTAGATCGCGGTCTGGCCCGAGCTGTTGCTCGAGGAGACGAACTGGACGCCGATCTCGCGGACCGCGGAGAGGTTCGAGATCCCGGACAGCGAGAGGCTCAGCGTCGTCCTGGAGGTCGACACGGAGGCGGCGCCGCCGTCGGCCCAGGACCAGCCGCTGCCGGTCTTCACGTAGAGCTTCGCGTTCAGGCCGCTGCCGACATCGCCCCAGGTGGCGCGCCGGACGGTGGCCCTCAGGGTGCTCGCGCCGCTGAGGTCGCGGTCCGAGGTGAGGCGCACGTAGTGCTGCGACCCGCCCGACATGATGATGTCGGCCTTCAGCGAGGACGAGCCGGCGGCGGCCCATTCGCCCGACTGCCACGGGCCTCCGTACAGGTTGTCGCCGGTCCAGGAGCCGGTGCCGCTCTCGAAGTCCGCGATGGTCGCGGCCGACGAGCCGCCGCTGCCGTCGTCGCCCCCGTCGTCGTCGCCCCCGTCGTTCCCGCCGCCGGAGCCGGAGAACACGGAGGCCTCGGTGGAGGTGGCGCGGAGGCCGTCGGCGCCGTCGATGAGGCGCGTGCCCCAGGCGCTCGGCGAGGAGGCGTCGAAGTCGTTGACGATGTCGAGGTACTCGACGCCGCTGCCGTTGCCGCTCCAGGACCAGCCGAGGTAGCCGATGCTGAGGCGCTCCGCCTCGGACATGATCGCGTCCTCGTCGACGTCGCCGTCGGAGTGGGTGTCGCCGAACTCGCCGACGACCAGCGGCAGGCCCGCGGACACGAAGGCCTCGAGGTAGTCGGTGACGGCCGAGCCGGTCCCGTAGACCCCGTACATGTGCACGGAGAAGATCGTGTTGCCGTCGGGATCGGCGGAGGCGACGCTGGCGGCGCCGTCGCGCATGGTGCCCGACCAGTCCTGGCCCCAGTTCGGGGCGTCGACCATGATCGCGTGCTCGTAGCCGATCTGGCGCATGCGGGAGATCGCCGACGACGTCGCGGAGACCCACTGGGAGGCGGTGTCGTTGCCCAGCGGCTCGTTGCCGATGTTGATGATGACCCGGTCCTCGGTGCCCGCGAGCGTCGAGACCAGGCCCTCCCAGTAGTCGACGGCGGCGTCGAGGGAGACGGCGTTCGGGGCGTAGGCGGTGTCGCCGTAGCCGGTGGTGTCGTGGACCTCGAGAATCGCGATCAGCTTGTTCGAGGTGCAGGCCGCGACGATGGAGGAGACCGCCGATGCGGTGGTCTCGGTCCACTGGTCGCCGCTGGAGAGGACGACGCGGACGGAGTTCGCACCGGTGGCCTTGATGCCGGCGAGGGCGCCGGTGGTCTCGTCGGGGTACCAGGCGTGGGCGTGGTTGATGCCGCGCAGGACGAGCTCGGTGCCGTCGGCCTCGAGGATCTTCCGCCCCGAGACGTGGATCCCGGGGGTGGCGCCGGCGGCGCGGGGAGCGGTGGTGGCGGAGACGGCGACGGTGCCGAGCGCGAGCAGGCTCGCGGTCCCGGCCAGCGCCGTCCGGCGGGAGAGGGAGGTGCTGAAGATCGACATCATTGTCCTTTCGTCGGTGGACGCCAAAGTTAGGTCGACGACGAAAGAAAGTCAACGGTCGGGCCGAAGGTCGAGGGATCTGTCCGGAGATGTCCGGAAGGCTCCCGCGTTCGACCGCGCGCGGCGGCGTGCCGGCGTCGGCGCGTCAGCGCACCATGCGGATGTCCTCGATGCCCCCGAGCTGCTGCTCGGTCTGGCGGGTGCCGTCGGGCGCGAAGCCGAGCTTCTCGTAGAAGCGGCGGGCCCGCGGATTGTCCTCGGCGACCCACAGGCTCGCGGGGGAGTCGCCGATCACCGAGCAGACCAGAGAGTCGGCCAGGCCCGTGCCCCACCAGGCCCGGTCCACGTACAGCAGCGACAGCTCGAGGTCGCGCACGGGGAGCTCGTCGCGCACCGGCCAGGAGGCCGCGAGCCCGATCGGGGTGCCGCAGCCGTCGCGTCCGATGCGGTAGACGCCCTCGTCATGCGCCGGATTGCCCGGGGTCAGCCACTGCGTCCACTGGACCGTCCGACGGGCGACCGCATCCTCCGAGAACCAGGACTCGTCGAGCAGATGCGCGTAGGCCTCGCGCCATCCGCCGACGTGGATGCGGGCGATCGCGGGAGCGTCCTCGGGGAGCGGGACATCGATCGAATAGGTGCGCACGGGTGCGGGCATGGCTGGCATTCTGCACCCCGGATCGCGAGCGCGCACCCCCGTCCGGGCCGATCGTGGCTCAGAGAACGTCGGGCGTTCGTCACGTGTCCGTCGGCCGTTCGCCGGACCGGACGTCGGGCCCGGACGTCGGGCCCGGACGTCCGGCCCCGACGCCCGGGCCCGGACGTCGGGCCCGGGCGTCGGGGCCGGGCGGGCCGGGGCGTCGGCCGCCGGGCGGGCGTCCGACGGCGATCGGGACGCAGGTCCCGGTTGCGCCGCCCGCGGAGCCTGCTATGGTTCCGAGTCGAACGACGGAGCTCGCCGTCCGTTCATCCGGACTCGAGCTGCTCGTCGAAGGATTGTCATCCCCCGGACTCTCGGGGGAGCAAGACCTGGGCCCCGTGCCGTGCGCTTCCGCGCACCCTGGGGACCGGGTCTTTTTTGTTGCCCGAAACCCAGGACCCCCTGAGCTTCACGACCCCCTGAACCCCAGGACCCCAGGACCCCAGGAAGGATGCGAGGACGCATCATGAGCACCTCCTCATCGTCCGGATCGATCGCCGAGGACATCGTCCGCGGCGTCGGCGGACCCGAGAACATCGAGAGCCTCACCCACTGCGCGACCCGCCTGCGCTTCCAGCTCCACGACGGCGACCAGGTCGACCGGGAGTCCCTCGACGCCCTCTCCGGCGTCATGGGCACCGTCCCCCAGTCCGGCGACCGCTTCCAGGTCGTCATCGGCGGCGCCGTCGCCAACGTGTACGCGCAGATCATGGCGCTGCCGACGATGGCCGCCGGCGGCGCCCCCCGCAAGCAGACCGACGCCGAGGTCAAGGCCGCGATCCGTGCCAAGTCCAAGGGGAAGTTCGCCTGGGTCGACGCCTTCTTCGAGTACCTCTCCGACTCGTTCCGCCCCCTCATGGGCGTGCTGCTCGGCGCCTCGCTGATCATCGCGATCGCCTCCGTCCTCGACGCCCTCGGCGTCGTCGACTTCCGCGCCGACGACAAGTCCGCGACCTGGGTCTTCGTCGACGCCATGTGGCGCTCGGTGCTGTACTTCCTGCCGATCATGGTCGCGTACAACGCCGCCAAGAAGCTGCAGATCGACGCCTGGGTGGGCGCGGCCGTCATGGCCGCCGTCATGACCCCGAACTACCTCTCGCTGATCGACGGGAACGTCCCCGGCGTCACCTGCACCACCAACGAGCTGCTCGGCACCCAGCAGTGCGTCGCCACCGTGTTCGGCCTGCCCATGCAGCTGAACGACTACGGCGGCCAGGTGTTCGTGCCGCTGATGATGGTCGCCCTGCTCGCCCTCGTCTACAAGGGCCTGCAGCGGATCTTCCCCGAGAACGTGCAGCTCGTCTTCGTCCCGTTCCTCTCGATGCTGATTATGATCCCGGTGACCGCCTTCCTCGTCGGCCCCCTCGGCATCTGGGCCGGCAACGGCCTGGGCAGCGGCCTCTCCTGGCTCAACGGCAACGCCCCGATCGTCTTCGCGATCCTCATCCCGCTGCTGTACCCGTTCCTGGTGCCGCTGGGCCTGCACTGGCCGCTGAACGCCCTCATGCTCCAGAACATCAACGCCCTCGGCTACGACTTCATCCAGGGCCCCATGGGCGCCTGGAACTTCGCCTGCTTCGGCGCCACCGCCGGCGTCCTGCTGCTCTCGATCCGCCACCGCGAGGCCGAGATGCGCCAGACCGCGACCGGCGCCCTCGCCGCCGGCCTCTTCGGCGGCATCTCCGAGCCCTCCCTCTACGGCATCCACCTGCGCTTCAAGCGCATCTACCCGCGCATGCTCGTCGGCTGCCTCGTGGGCGGCGTCATCGTCGGCCTGCTCGGCGGCGTGAACACCGGGGCTTTCGCCTTCACCTCGCTGCTGACCATCCCGGTCTTCGACCCGATGCTCACCTACGTCATCGCGATCACCGCCGCGTTCGTCGTCGCCATGGTCCTCGTGTACGTCTCCGACTACATGACCCCCGAGCAGCGCGCCGAGGCCGACGCCCAGCGCGACGCCGCCGCGGCCCCGGCCGCCGAGGAGCGCGTGCTCGCGACCGTCGGCGCGGGTGCCGCCACGGGCGCCGCCGCCGCAGGTGCCGGCGTGGGTGCCGAGGCGACCTCGTCGGCCCCGGCCGCCGCGTCGGCCGGTGCTGCACAGGACGGTGCCGGGTCGACCGGAGCTGCGTCGGCCGGAGCCGCGTCGACCGGAGCATCCGCAGACGAGGTCGTGATCACCGCGCCCGTCGCCGGACGCATGGTCTCCCTCGACGACGTCTCCGATCCGGTGTTCGCCTCGCGCGCCCTCGGCGAGGGCGTCGGCGTGATCCCGTCCGACGGGCGGATCGTCGCCCCGGCCGACGGCCTGCTGGTCTCCGTCGCCCAGACCGGGCACGCCTTCGGCATGCTCGCCGACGGCGGCGCCGAGGTGCTCGTCCACGTCGGCATCGACACCGTGAAGATGGAGGGCCGCGGCTTCGACGTCCGCGCCGAGCAGGGCCAGAAGGTCCGCCGCGGCGACCTCCTCGCGATCGTCGACCTCGACGCCGTCACCGAGGCCGGCTACGACACCGTCACCCTGCTGACCGTGCCGAACACCGCGACCTTCACCGCCGTCGAGCCCGCCCCCGCGAAGGACGTCGCGGCCGGCGAGACGGCGGTCGTCGTCCGCCGCTGGCGACGGGACGGCGGCTGGCGCTGACAGCTGGGCTCGGCTGGCGCCGACGGCTGGGCTCGGCTGCCGCTGGCCGCGGTGGCCGGCCCGTCGTCGGCGCGCCGTCCACAGCGGGCCCTTCGCCCGTGACCCGGCGCGACGGGACGCGTACCCTCCCAGGAGAGGGACGCGTCCCGTCGCGCCCGGCGCATCCCGGCGCCCGACGGGACGTGCCGCCGGTGCCTGCGGGCGACGGCCGACGATCGACGGCTGACGGCTGACGGCTGACGGCTGACGGCTGGCGGCTGACGGCTGACGCGCTGCGGGCGATGGCGTTCTCGACGAGGAGAGGAGAGGGACTGAGCCGATGAAGGTGCTCAGGGTTCTCAACAACAACGTCGTCCTCTCGCGGGACGAGACCGGTCAGGGCGTCATCCTCACCGGTCGCGGCCTCGGCTTCCGTGCACGGCCGGGCGACCCCGTCGACCCCGCGAAGATCGTCCAGGTCTTCGTCCCGGCCGACGGGCGCGACCCCGACCACCTCGCCGAGGCCTTCGCGATGATCGACCAGGAGGTCCTCCGGGCCGTCGTCATCGCCCTGCGCGAGACCGGCATCGAAGGACCCCAGTCCTCCCGCCCCACCCTCGCGATCGCCGTCGCCGACCACGTCTCCGGCGCCCTCGACCGCCTCCGCAACGAGATGGAGATCGAGTACCCGCTCGAGGTCGAGGTCCGCACCCTCTATCCCGACGAGTACGACCGCGCCCGACGCCTCCTCGTCGAGGTCAACCGGCGCGTCGACCCGCCGCTTCCCGACCGCGAGGCCACCGCTCTCGCGATGCACCTGGTCAACGCCGGCTTCTCCACCGGCGACCTCTCGTTCACCTACACCATGACCGGCGTCATCCAGCAGATGCTCGCGGTCGTGGGGGAGCGCTTCGGCATCGAGGTCGACCGCCATTCGATGGCCGCCGCCCGCTTCATCACCCACGTCCGCTACATGTTCGTGCGCATCCAGCAGCACCGTCAGCTCGACGGTCAGGAGTCCGTCATCGGCCGCACCATCCGCGAGGCCTACCCCGACGCCACCCGCACCGCCGAGCAGCTCGCCGTCATCGTCCGCCTCCGCATGGGCGACGACCTCTCGCCCGACGAGGTCTCCTACCTCGCCCTCCACGTCGCCCGCATGACCCTGGAAGCCGAAGCCGCCGCCGCGATCGGGGCGGGTGCGGGCCCGGGGGCGACCGCGGGCGAGTGAGGGCTCGCACAGGGTCTGGAGCGGGAGTTTGAGCGGGGGCTGGAGCGGGAGCTTGAGCTGGCCTGAGCGGGTCTGAGCTGGTCTGAGTGGGCCTCGAGCCGCCGCCGAGGGGAGCAGTGTCCCCTGGCGTCCGTTATGAATGCGCTTTAGCGGTCGCTGGGGGACACTGCTCGCGCTCTTGCCTGCTCGGCTGCTTGGTTGCTCTGTGAGGGTCCGTTGTCGCGTGGGGGTGGCGCATTGAGGGTGATCGGGTCATCTGAGGGGCACCGGACGGGCATCTGAGGGGCACCGGAGGGAGCAGTGTCCCCTGGTGTCCGTTATGAATGCGCTTTAGCGGTCGCTGGGGGACACTGCTCAGGCTCCGGCCCCTCGGGTTCCCGAGCAGATCCCTCGAGCAGATCCCCCGATCAGACCCCCCGATCAGACCCCCCGATCAGACCCCCCGATCAGACCCCCCGATCAGACCCCCCGATCAGATTCCCCGAGCGGATCCCTCGAGCGGACCTTCGCGATCCCTTCCGCGGAGTAACTGGAACCCGTAGTATCAGGTAACGTGCCGTGCGGAGCCCGGAGCGTGCCGGACCGCCCTGTCCGGACCGCCCTGTCCGGACAGCCCTGTCCGCCCTGCTCCGCATGCTCGTCCCAGACATCGTCGTCGAAGGAGATTCCCGTGCCCGAGGCCGTCATCGTCGCCGCTTCCCGCTCGCCCATCGGACGCGCCCGCAAGGGGTCGCTGAAGGACGTCCGCCCGGACGACCTCGCCTCCCAGATGGTCCGCGCGGCCCTGGATCAGGTGCCCGTGCTCGACCCGAGCACCATCGATGACCTGCAGCTGGGCTGCGCGATCCCCGAGGGGTACCAGGGTGGGAACCTCGCTCGCACGGTCGCCGTCGGCCTCGGGATGGACGCCGTGCCCGGCGCGACCGTGACGCGGTTCTGCGCCTCGTCGATCCAGACCACCCGGGCCGCGTTCCACGCGATCGCGGCGGGGGAGGCGAAGGCCGTGATCTCGGCGGGCGTCGAGTCGATCTCTATGAGCACCGGCCGCCTCATGGACGACGACGCCCGCGATCCCCGCTACCGGGAGGCCTGGGAGCGGACGGCGCGGCGCGCGAGCCGCGAGATCCCCGCCCCCTGGCACGATCCCCGCGAGGACGGCGAGCTGCCCGACGCCTACATCCTCATGGGCCAGACCGCCGAGAACGTCGCCGAGCTGCGCGGCGTCTCCCGGCGGGCGCAGGACGAATGGGCGGTGACCTCGCAGAACCGTGCCGAGGCCGCGATCGCCTCCGGCTTCAGCGCCCGGGACATCACGCCCGTCACCCTGCCCGACGGCTCGACCGTCGGCGCCGACGACTCCCCGCGCGCGGGCGTGACCCTCGAGTCCGTCGGCGCCCTGGACCCCGTCTTCCGGCCCGACGGGACCGTCACCGCCGGCAACTGCTGCCCCCTGAACGACGGCGCCGCCGCACTCGTCCTCATGGAGGCCCAGCATGCCCGCGACCTGGGCATCGAGCCGCTCGCCCGGGTCGTCTCGACCGGGGTGTCGGCCCTGAGCCCCGAGGTCATGGGCCTCGGACCCGTCGAGGCGACCCGTCGGGCGCTCGCGCTCGCCGGGATGAGCATCGGCGACATCGACCTCGTGGAGCTCAACGAGGCCTTCGCGGCGCAGGTGCTCCCGTCGGCCGATGATCTCGGCATCGACCACGACCGTCTCAACGTCCACGGCGGCGCGATCGCCCTCGGCCACCCGTGGGGCTCGACGGGCGCCCGCATGACCACCACCCTCCTCCACGGCCTGCAGGAGCGCGACGGCGCGCTCGGCCTCGCGACGCTGTGCGTCGGCGGCGGCCAGGGCATGGCCCTCATCATCGAAAGGATGTCCTGATGACCAGCCAGAACGACTGGATCACCGACCCCGCCCCCAGCATCGGGACCGGGCCCGTGGTCTCGCGGCCGTCGGCCGAGGCGCAGAGCCCCGCGGAGCTGCTGCCCATCGAGCAGGACCACTTCGCGCTCTTCCAGGGCGTCGACGGCGCCGACCTCGAGGCGTGGCGGGCGGCGCGCCGCTTCGTCGGCCGCCTCGACCTGCTCGAGGAGGCGTGGGAGAAGGGCGACTACCCGACCGAGCTCATCGGTGAGCTGGGCGCGGCGGACCTGCTGACCGACGGTCTCGGCCTGCCGGGGCATCGGGCGCTGACGCCGCTCGGCACGGGCCTGGTGAACATGGAGCTCAGCCGCATCGACGGCTCGCTGGGGACGATGGTCGGCGTGCAGGGCGGGCTCGCGCTGCGCTCGATCGTGCTGCTCGGGTCCGATGAGCAGAAGGAGCGCTGGGTCGAGCCGCTCGCCCGCGGCGAGGAGTTCGGCGCCTTCGCGCTGACCGAGCCCGACCACGGCTCCGACTCGGTCTCGCTGGAGACCGTGGCCCGCCGCGACGGCGACCAGTGGGTGCTCTCCGGGCAGAAGCGCTGGATCGGCAACGGGGCGGGCTGCCGGCTGTCGGTCGTGTGGGCGCGGGTCGACGACCCGTCCGACGACGCCCTCCACGGCCAGGTCTCGGGCTTCCTCGTGGACCAGTCCCTGCCGGGCTACGAGGCCGAGGTGATCCGCGGGAAGGTCGCGCTGCGAGCGATCCACCAGGCGCACATCCGGATGACCGACGTGCGTCTTCCGCGCGACGCGCGCCTGCCCGGCGCCCGCTCCTTCAAGGACACCTCGCGAGTGCTGTTCGCGACCCGCGCGGGCGTGGCCTGGGGCGCGCTCGGGCATGCGACCGCCTGCTACGAGGCCGCCCTCGAGCACGCCCGCACCCGCATCCAGTTCGGGCGCCCGCTCGCGAAGGCGCAGCACGTGCAGGTGCGCCTCGCCGACATGCTGCAGACCCTCACCTCGATGCAGCTGTACTGCGTGCGCCTCGCGCAGCTCGAGGAGGCCGGCACGATCACCCCGCAGCAGGCCTCGCTCGCGAAGGTGCACTGCACGCGCGGCGCCCGCGAGATCGCGTCCGACGCCCGTGACCTGCTCGGCGGCTCCGGCATCCTGCTCGAGAACCGTGTGGTCCGCCATCGCAGCGACATCGAGGCCCTGCACACCTACGAGGGCACCGACACCATGCAGTCGCTCATCGTCGGGCGCGCGGTGACGGGGGTGAGCGCGTTCGTGTGAGCCCGGGGCGGGGCCAGGGCGCTGCGGCGCCCCCTCACCCCAGGTCGACGACCTCGAACTCGAGGATCCCCTCGGCGCGGGAGACCGTGCTCGAGGGGTCCCGGGGCGTGCGCTGATCGGCCCAGGCGCGGAAGCTCTCCTCGTCGGCCCAGCGGGTCACGACGAAGTAGCGGTCCTCCTCGGCGCCGGCGGCGGGGCGCAGCAGCTCGAAGCCCTCGAAGCCGGGCGCGCCGTCCACGGAGCGCTTGCGCGCGGCGAAGCGCTTCTCGAGCTCGGCCTCCTGACCGGCGGGGACGGCGAGGCGGTTGATCTTCACGACGGTCACAGGTGCCCTCCTGGGGAACGATCCGGACGGCCGGGCCAGCCCCATCCGTCCTCGTCCATCCTCTCGCGCGCCCACGGGTGCCGCGGGGCCGACGGTCCTCCCGCCCGCCGCCCGACTAGAGTGGTCCGCACCTCGCAGGGGGCGAGAGGGGAACCAGGGGGCCGTCATGACCACCATGCCCGGGACGACCGGACGGCGGGAGCTGGTGCGCGTCGGAGCGGTCGGCGCCGTCGTCGGCCTCGGCGGGATGCTCGTCGGCTGCGTGCCGTCGCAGGTGACCGCGGGGGACGACGCCGAGGAGCTCGCCGCGACGCTCGGCACCGAGCCCGAGCGCGTGTACGAGACGCTGGGCCTGGGGCTCGAGCGACCGGGCGAGGGCGCCGGCGTCCTCGCGACGCCGGACGGCGCCTATGCGGTCGACGGCGTCGGCCTGATCGACCGGTTCACGGCCGATCAGCTCGAGGACCGCCTGTACCGGTTCATGGCGACCGACGAGGACGTCGTCGCGCCCGAGGGCGAGGTCTACCTGGTGGTCTCCCTCGTCCGCGAGGGCCGCGGCTGGCAGACCGCGAGCACCGACGGGACGGACTGGCTGACGGGGGCGGGGCCGGTGACGACCGCCCGCCTGATCGTCGTCCGGGACGGCGAGGAGGTCGCCGCCACCGCGGACCTGTGGCTCTCCGAATCGGCCTGGCTGCTGCGCGTCCCCGCCGATCCGGCGCCCGACGAGGCCGTCCTGGAGGTGGAGACCGACGGGAAGATCCAACGGCTCAGCCTCGTCGACGGCTCGCTGATCAGCAGCGACGTCCCGCAGGTCTACGGACGCTCCGCCGTGGAGGACTACGCGCAGGGCGAGGACGACTCGAGCTCCCTCTACCTCGACGCCGAGGACGAGCGCGGGAACCGCGACAGTCTCTCCGTCTACCTCAACGGCGCATGGGCCACGCCGCTGTCGACCGCGCTGGGCTGGGCCGACGACGGACGCCAGCATCTCGCCGTCCTCGTCGACACCCAGCAGTCGCTGATGCGCGACCTCGACAAGGCCCTCCTCTTCTATCCCGTGCGCATCGGCGCCGCCACGGCGACCGCCGACGGGGAGGCGTCCGTCGAGCCCGCCCTCGTCGAGCACGTCATGCACAGCGGCTCCCTCGGCCTCTCCTCGCGGGACACCTGGGTGGTCTGGTTCTCCGTCCCCGCCGACTTCACGACGGTCGAGGCGGTCATCGGCCTCGACGTCCTGCCCCGCCGCGAGGGGCTGGCGGAGGCGCTCGGCCTCGGCGAGGGCCTCCGCTTCACCGTCACGGGCACCCCGGTCTCCGGAGACGACGCATGAGCGCGCGCCCCGCCCGCCGTCTCCGGGCCGACGCGCCCGTCGGCCCCCACGTCGGCCCCGCCCTGGACCGTCGGGCGCTGCTGGGCCGCGGCGCGCTCGGCCTCGCGGGCGCCGGCGCGGCGGCGCTCGCGCTGTCCGCCTGCACGGCCGACGACGATCGTACGGCGCCCGGCATCGCCGTCGTCCTCCCCGGCCGGCCCTCCGGCGTCGACGGGCTCGTCGCCCTGCCCGACGATCTCGACCATGCGGTCGAGCTGCCGGGCATGCGCTGCCGCGTCGAGTCCTCCGTGCTCCTGGACTCGCTGCCGCGCAGGGTCGGCGCGGAGCTCGGACTGCCGGCCCCGTCCCTGGCCACCTCGGAGACCTGGTTCCCCGCCGACGGCGAGAAGTACCTGATCGCGCTGGTGGTCGCCCAGGGCGCCCGCACCATGGCCCTTGAATGGCCCGAGGGCGCCGACTACACCGACCGCGCGGTCATCGGCGGCACGGAGGTCGAGAGCGTCCTCGGGCCGCTGCGCCCGTACACCGCGGACCCCCTCCAGGATCGCGGTGCGCGGACGATCGTCGCCTCGGTCCCCGCCGACCTGGCCGCCGCCGACGCGATCATCGAGATCGCCGACGGCGACATGCTCCAGAGCCTCAGCCTGCTCGACGGGACCCGCGTCGCCAGCGACATCGAGTCCTGGTACGCGCAGGCCGCGACCGCCGCGCCCGAACGCCGCGCCTGGGAGCGCGACGACGACCGCCTCGCCGGGGGCCCGCTGCTCGCCGGCTGCGTCGCCGACGTCGAGGTCAGCCCCGTCCGCGCCGACGGCACCTGGCCCGCCGACGGCCGCGTCGTGCTCGGCGTCGCCCTCGCCGTCCTGGTGCCGCTGCCCGGCGCCGTCGAGACCAGCACCTTCGCCCTCGTGCTGCCCGACGGGAGCGAGGCCGAGCCCGACGGGGACCCGTCGGCGGCCTTCGCCTCGCAGGGCGGGACCCGCATCCGCTTCGAGGTCCCCGGCGACCTCGACGCCGCGACCGTCCGCCTCGCGCTCTCCGCCGAGATCGACGGCGAGCCCGTCGACCTGGGCACGGAGGAGATCGCCGTGACGATCACCCGGGAGGACCGATGACCCGCAGCCCGACCCGCACCCCGCTCGCCCTCTCTGCGCCCGGCCTCCCCGCGCCCGGTCGGCGAGTCGTCGTCCTCGGCGGGGCCGCGGCGGCGACGTCGGCCGTCCTCGCGCTCGCCGGCTGCAGCCGGTCCGACGACCGCTACGCGACCCTCGGCGAGGACCCGGTCCTGCTCCGCGCGGACCGCGCGACCACGATGCTCGAGCCCGTCGGCGATCAGGCGCAGGCGCTGATCTCCTCGGCGGGCACCTGGCGGGTGCGCGGCACCCTCCTCGCCGACCGCTTCGAGGCCGCCGACGCGGAGGCTCTCGACGGGGTCTTCAGCGACGACGGCGGCGAGGATGTGGTCGCTCCCGACGGCCAGCAGTTCCTGCTCGTGCGGCTCGAGGTCGAGCAGCAGTGGTGGGGCGGGCCGACGTACGCGCCGTACACGGTGACCGGCTCGTCGGTCGTTCAGGCGACCCTCGACGCCGAGGGCACCGCGCTGGACGTGTCCGCCACCTATGTCGCCACCGGCACCTATCTGATGCGGGTGCCCGCGGACCCGGCGCCCTCGGATGCGGTGCTCACGGTCGTGACCGACGGGAAGTCGCAGCAGCTCAGCCTGATCGACGGCACGCGCGTCACCTCCGACGTCGAGCTGCTCTACGGGCGCCACGACGAGGTCGTCGTGAAGGACGGCGACCGTGAACTCGCGGATCTGAACGAGCTGTACCGCGTCGTCGACGTCGACGGGCCCGACGGGGCCCGCACGCGCCTCACGGCGTGGCCCCGCCAGATCTTCACCGCCCCGGTCGACGTCGACGGCACCTGGCCGGAGACCGGCACCCAGATCCTCTGGATCAGCCTCATCCTGGACCAGTCCACCTACGGCGCCGACGACCCCGCCTCGGAGCTCGACGAGCACGAGATCGCGCAGACGCTGCTGCGCCGCCTCGTGCTCGAGCTCGACGACGGCACCGCCATCGAGCAGACGGATCTCGCCCCCGCGTCCGACGTGCTCAGCGGGACCTGGCTGCGCGTCGAGGTGCCCCTCGCGGTCGAATCCGCGCGCTGCACGCTCGAGGTTGACCCGCTGGCGTCCTGGGAGGGCCTCGTCGAGGAGATCGGCGACGCCGCCGAGGTCTCCTTCGACCTGAGCTTCGCCCCGGGCCCGACGTCGGTCGCCTGACGGTGCCGCCGGTCCGCCCGCTGTCCGCCGGCCGGCGAGCCCGGTCCGTCGGCCGACGGGCGGGCGCTCCTCAGGCGGGCGTGCGGACGGCCCCGAAGACGACCTCGCGACGCAGCGCGAAGCCGACCTTCTCGTAGGCGCGGATCGCGCCGACGTTCGTCCCGGCGGCGTGGAGCATCGGGCGATCGCCGCGCTGCAGGATGTGGAAGGCGACGTCGAGGACGATCCGCGAGGCGAGCCCGCCGCGCCGATGCTCGGGGTCCACGCAGACGGCGCTGATCTCGGTCCAGCCGTCGGGCCGCAGGCGCTCGCCGCCCATCGCCACGAGCCGGCCCTCGCGGCGGATGCCCGCATAGCGGCCCATCTCGTGCGTGCGGGGGAGGAAGGGGCCCGGCTGCGTGCGCGAGGCCAGGGAGAGCATCTCCGGCACGTCGACCGCACCCAGCTCGATGACCTCCGGGTCCGGGGTCGCGTACAGGTGCTCGGTCGCCACCAGCTGCACGCCGGGAACGCGGAACGCCCAGGACCAGCCGACGGGCGGCTCCTGATCGGTGTGCGAGACGCTGACCTGCGCGTCGGGCCCGACCATGGCGGCCAGGGCGTCCCACACCCCCGGATGCGACCAGTCGCGCACGCCGATGAACGGGGATATGTCCGACGGGTAGCGGAGCACGAGATCCTCGCCGCCGCAGGCGACAGCGCTGCCGTCGGCACGGATCGCGAAGCGGGCGTGGGCGCCCGTCAGCGCCGACCAGACGGGGTTGTCGAGCACCGCGTCCTCGGCCCAAGCACCGGTGAAGGGGTCATCGCCCGCGTGCGGATCCTCCCCCGTCGGCAGGGCGTCGCCTCCGCCCGGTCCGGTCGGCGGGTCCTCCGGGGCAGGGGCGGGCAGGGATCCTGGGGATCCAACGGTGGTCATCGAAGACGAGGTCCTTCCCGGCGTCCGGAGCCGCGTCCACTGTACGCGGGGTGTCCGGACGGTGGACGCCGGGAGGCGCGGGGTCGAGCGGGACGCGCCTCAGCCGAGGAGCAGCTCGTCGATCTGGTCGATCGCGGTGCGCGAGCCTTCCTCGACGCCCATGTCGAGCACCGTCCGCAGCCCGTCGAGGGAGGGGTAGGTCGTCACGTAGACCGCGAGCGTGCTCTGGCCGTCCTCGCCGTCGGGGGTGAAGGTGCTGGTGGAGACGGCGGTCGGCAGCGAGGCGTCGGGCGTGAAGTCCTCGTCGGCGAAGCCGTCGCGAAAGTGGAACCACGTCGGCTCGTCGACCTTGAGGATGTCCATGCAACCGGAGTGGCGGTCGCCCTCGGGGCCGGTCATGTAGTACGTGATGCGCCCACCGGGGACGAGCGCATGGTCGACGACGGTCGCCGGGTACGAGGGCGGCCCCCACACCTTCTCGAGCTGGCGCGGATCGGCGTAGATGTCCCAGATCCTCTGCACGGGCGCCGCGAAGCGGGCCGTGATCGTGATCGTGAGAGCGCCCTGATCAGTGGTGATGTCGGTGACGGGCATGATCGAGCTCCTTCGGTCGTCCGACGGGCGGGCGGGTCGAGCCTTGCGAGCATCTGCACGCTATGTGGACGACGCGTAAAGAGTCTTGCCATGAATCGTCAAGAGATCGTAAAGTCCATGACGTGGCGTCGACCGACGCAGCACCGCCGGCATCGTGGCCGACGGGAACCCAGGGGGAGAGGGATCATCATGCGCACCACTACGACCGCCATAGGCAGAACCGACGTCGGCCGGACCGCCCGGCTCGCCGCTCTCGCGGCGACCGCCCTGCTCGTCGCCGGATGCGGGAGCTCCGGCGCGGCCGACGACGACACCGGGACGAGCGCCTCCGGCGGGGACTCCTCGCAGAGCGATGCCGGAGGCGCCGGCGACGACCAGGGCGGCGACGACCAGGGGAGCGACGACCAGGGGGATGACGACCAGGGCGGCGATGACCAGGGGGATGACGACGACCAGGGGAGCGGGGGCGACGACTCCGACGACGGCTCCGGCGGCGGCTCCGAGGTGACCCTCCCGGACGACTGGGCGGGCACCATCGCCGTGCAGCCCTTCGACGCGGGCGACGGCATCCGCTTCTTCGTCCAGCAGAACCTGTACGGCGTCGGCGAGGGGCTGACCGAGATGGGCGCCCTCGACATCCAGGGGCAGGAGTACTTCGGCGGGACCGACGTGAAGTGCTCGGGCACCGCCGTCCTCGACGGCGAGGCCGCCACCTGCATCTACACCGGCACCGAGTACGACGGCCCGGGGGAGGGCGAGCAGCTCGACGTCACCGTGCGGCTCGTCCCCACCGCCTTCGGCAGCACCGCGCTGATCTACTCGATCGGCTCCGGCGTCGACACGGACTTCACCGTCCCCGCGGGCGCGGCGGTCGTCATCGGCGACGCGGCCGGAGCGGACGCCGCCTCCGTCGCGAAGGACGATCTCGAGAGCGGGGTGCTCGACGCGATCCTGCTCTCCGACCAGGCCGACGGCGACCTCCCGGCCGACCTCGCGATCGACTGCCAGATCCTCGATGACGGTGCGCACGCGCTCTGCGAGGTGACCGGCACGGCCGACGGCGCCGGCGACGGCAGCTGGTACGCCACCGCGCAGGGCGTCTCGCAGAAGCAGACCGACAGCGTCGAGTACGCGGTCGCGCTGCTGCCGCAGGGGTGACCCGGCGGGCCCGCGAGGGCCCGCGAGGATGCTGGGCGAGCGGGAACCGAGGGGTGGAGGCGCATCCCGGGGCTCGGGGGAGTCCCGAGATGCGCCTCCCGCATGCTGAACGACCTGCATCGGGACGGCCCGATGCGCGTGCTCTCGACCGATCTCGACACTAGGATCCGAGCCATGAGCACACCGTCGCCCCCGAACTCCTATGGCTGGGAGTCGGCGTCGGCCGGCCAGGAGCCGGCGTCCCCCTCGTTCCCCGACTACTCCGGGACGTCGTCGGCCCCCGGGACGGGCTCCGGCGCGGGCTCCGCCGCCGCCGGCGCAGCCGGTTCCGCCTCGACCGGCGTGCGCACGGCGCCCGGCGGGGTCGCCACCGCGGAGCGCGACCTGCCGGGCGGGCCGGAGGGCCCGGGCGGACCGAGCGGGTCCGGGGCGCCCGAGCCGGGCGGAACGGCGCGTCGGCGCATGCCCGGATGGGCGATCGGGGCGATCGTCGCCGGCGTGATCGTGCTCCTGAGCTGCCTGGCGCTTGCTGTCGCGACCATCGGCATCGCCGGATGGATGGCGGCCGGGGAGGGTCCGACGGACGACGACCCCGGCTACGGAGACCTGGGCACCTACGGCATCGGGGTGGTCACCGACTCCGACGGTCAGGAGGTCGCCGACGGCACCGGGTTCTACGACAGGCCGGCGACCGTCGGCGAGCACGCCTTCAGCTGGGACGTCTGGGAGGGCGGAACGGTGACGGTCCGGGCCGCCGAGGTCGACACCGACGCGACCCTCCCCGGGGCGCAGGGTGCGGACGTGCTCCAGGAGGGGTATTCGCTCGTGGTGGTCACCCTCGACGTCGAGTACGCGGGGACGGGGAGCCTCGCGCCGTCCGAGGAGCTCTGGATCACGGGGGCGACCGTCTGGAGGGACTACCCCGAGGCGGGCGGCGGCCTCGTGCCCGATCCGCTCGCGACGAGCGAGGTGCTGACCGGCGGGGAGAGCACGACGGTGCGCGTCGCCTTCGTCGTCCTCGACGAGGACCGCGAGGGGATGATGCTCTCGGTGGGCTCGATGTCCGGCGACACCCTGTTCTACGACATCGACGTCTGATCTCGGACATCTCGACGGCCCCGACGGCTCCGACGGCCCCGACGGCCTTGGCGGCCCCGCCGCCCGCTCAGCTGGTCTGCGGCGCGTCCTGGCAGTTGCCGGTGCACGGGCGATGCAGGTGCAGCTCCGCGCAGCGGTGCAGGAGCGTCTCGCACATCCGCTCGACGAGCGGGTTGCCCGGCATGCCCACCCAGATGGTGTGGCTCTCGCGGTGCTCGTGATCCCCGTGGACCCATTCGTCGACCCAGGACTCGAGGGCGGCGCAGGCGCGCGCGCCCGGGAGGCGGGGGTCGTCGCTGCGGCGGCGGAGCAGCGTCACCGAGAACCCGGGCGGGGTGCAGAGCAGCGGCGAGCGGGCGCCGGCGACCTCGACGTAGATGTTCCCCGTGGCGTGGTGGGGGAAGCTGTCCATCATGGCGCGGAGATGGGGCAGGTCGCTCTCGTCGCCGATCAGGAGAAAGCGCTCGTGATGGTTCAGCACATCGGTCCTTGCACGAGGGGGCGGAGGGTGATCGCTACCGTATGCGCGCGTAAACCGACAAGGCAAGGCTTGCCTCACCAGTGAGATGCGGTCGACGTCGACGGGCGCCGACCGGCCGGGTGGACATCGCCGCGCCCCCTGGGGCATGCTCTATCTGAAACCCGCGGTATCAGGAATCGCCTCGGCGAGAGCGCCGGCGAGTGCTCCGGCCGGAGCGCCGACGACGATCCCGCGGGGCCCTCAGCTCGACGACGAGATCCTGGAAGGCACCTTGATGACCAGCTACACCGAGCACATCACCCGCGTCCTCGCCGAGGACCGGGACCATCCTTCGCTCGGGAAGGTCGCCGTGGTGACCTTCGCGCCGCCGGAGGGGGAGGACTCGCGGCCGCCGACGCTCGGGCCCCGCTCCGTCGAGGCCGTCGTCGGCGCCGTCTCCGCCGCCCTCGACCGCGCGGACGCCGGGGAGATCGGCGCGATCGCGCTGACCGGCGTCGGCCGCGTGTTCCTGGCCGGCGCGGACCTCGCGATGTTCGCCGACGAATCCGCCGTCGCGCACGTCGGCGCCATGACGACGATCGTCCATGACCTGCAGGTCCGCGTGCGCCGCAGCCCGGTCCCGCTCCTCGCGCACCTCAACGGCGCGACCCTCGGAGGCGGCCTCGAGGTCGCGCTACTGGCCGACGTGCGCACCGCCGTGCCGTCCGCCCGCGGCATCGGCGTGCCCGAGACGAGCCTCGGCATCCTGCCCGGCTGGGGCGGCACCACGCTGCTGCAGTCCGTCGTCGGCGCCGAGGACGCGGTGCGGATGATCCTCGAGGATCCCGCTCGCGACCGGCAGCTGTCGGCCGCGCAGGCGCTCGAGATCGGTCTCGTCGACGCCCTCGCCGACGACCTCGACGCCGCGCTCGACGCCTTCGCGGCCGTCGTCGCCGCCCACGTCGACGACGCGTCCGACGCCCCCGGCTCCGATCCCGCGGGCCCCGGGCGGGCGCCCTGGTCCGGTCGCACCTCCCCGATCCCCGCGGCGGACACCCCCGAGGCGGAGGCCCTGCTGGACGCCCTCGACGCCGCGCACGGCCCGGCCGAGACCCGTCGGACCTGGGCTGCGCGCCGCGAGGCCCAGGGCGCGCCCGCCGTCGCCCGCGCCATGGCCCTGCTGCAGTCGCTGCCCGGCTCGACCCTCGAGGAGGCCCTCGCCCGCGAGGCCGAGGCGCTCGTCGCCCTCGTCGAGAGTCCGTCGGCCGCGGCCTCCCTCTACGCCGCCGAGCTGCTGCGCCGCGGCAAGCCCGGCCGTCGGCCTGTCGACGGAGCCCGCGAGATCCGTCGCGTCGGCGTCGCCGGCGCCGGCCTGATGGCCTCGCAGATCGCCGCGCAGCTGGCCCTCGGCCTGCGCGTTCCCGTGATCATGCGCGACCTCGACGCCGACATCGCCGCGAAGGGCCTCGCCCATGCCCGCGGCGTCGTCGCGGAGGCCGCCGCCCGCGGCCAGCTCGGCGAGGAGGACGCCAAGGCGGTCTCGGCGGCGCTCGCCGCGACCGACGACGTCGCCGACCTCGCCGACTGCGACCTCGTCCTCGAGGCCGTCCCCGAGGTCCTCGCGATCAAGCGCTCCGTCTTCGCGGAGCTCGAGGGCGTGCTCGCCCCCGACGCGCTGCTCGTCACCAACACCTCCTCGCTGTCGGTCGCGGCGATGGCGGAGGGCCTCGCGCACCCCGAACGGGTTGTCGGCCTGCACTTCTTCAACCCGGTGGCGAAGATGCCGCTGGTCGAAGTCATCCACACCGAGGCGACCGACGAGGCGACCCTCGCGACCGGGCTCGAGGTCGTCCGACGGCTGCGGAAGTTCGCGGTCCGCTGCGCCGACGCCCCCGGCTTCGTCGTCAACCGCCTGCTCTTCCGGGTCCTCGGCGCGGTCCTCGCCTCCGTCGACGCCGGCGCGGAACCCGCGGAGATCGACGCCTCGCTCGACGCGCTCGGCATGCCCATGCGCCCCTTCGAGCTGCTGGACCTCGTCGGCCTCGCCGTCGCCGACCATGTCGGCGTCGTGCTCGCCGAGGAGCTCGGGGACCGCTTCCACGCCTCCTCGACCCTGCACGCCCTCGCCGAGCAGGGCGGACGCTTCACCGATCGCGTCCGCGGCGTCGTGCACCAGCCGGTCGCGGCGGCCGTCGCCGAGGCCGCCGCGCGCGCCGCGGGCTCGGGGCAGGGGGCGGCCGACGGGCCTGCGTCGTCCGGTGCGGCGTCCGGGGCATCGGCGGCGGCGTCGGCCCCGGTCGGAGAGGCGCTGCTCGAGAAGGTCCTCGACGGGCTCGCCGAGGAGATCGGCCTGATGCTCGACGCCGGCGTCGTCGAGCGGCCCGAGCAGATCGACCTCGCCCTCATCCTCGGCGCGGGCTTCCCCCGCCACCGCGGCGGCGTCACCCCGTACCTCGATGCCTCAGGGGCCTCCCAGCGCGGTGCCGGTCGCGCCTTCCACGGCGCGGCCTTCGCCCGCGGCTGACGCGACTCCCCGGCCGTGCGCATAGCCGCACACCTTGTGATCAGACTGCGATGCTCCGGGAGATGTGAGGCGGGTCTCGCCCTAGTATCATGCGGAACGTCGGACCTGTCCGACGTTGCCACGATGCACGGGAGAAGGGGGCGACGCCGTTCGACGGCGTCGGCGAGAAGATGTCACAGCCACCGCAGAACGGATGGGGCCAGCAGGGCTCCGACGGATACGGTCAGCAGGGGTACGGCCAGGGCGATGCCTATGGTCAGCAGCCGGCCGACGCCTACGGCCAGCAGTCCGCGAACTCGTACGGCCAGCAGCCGACCGAGAGCTTCGGCGAGCAGCCGACGGAGTCCTTCGGCCAGCAGGGCTACGGCTCGCCGTCGGCCGAGTACGGCCAGGGCTCGCCCTCGTTCGCCGGCGACTACAGCCAGGGCTCCCCGTCCTTCGGCGGTGACTACAACGCCTCCGGGACGGACCAGTTCGGTGCCCAGCCCCCGCGCAACAACAAGAAGATCGCGATCTTCGTGTGCGCCGGCTGCGCGGTCCTCGCGCTCCTGCTGATCATCGTCGGCGGCGGCATCTTCCTGTTCACCCGCGGCGGCGGCGACGAGGAGGAGACCACCTCGCCGTCCACCTCCGAGGAGGCCACCACCGAGGAGGAGACGACCGAGGAGGTCACCACCGAGGAGGAGACGACCGAGGAGGTCACCACCGAGGAGGAGACCACCGAGGAGCAGACCACGGAGGAGGAGACCTCCGAGGGCGGCGACACCGGGGCGTCCGGCGCGACCGGCGGCGGCACGCGCGATGCGCCGTATGCGATCGGCGAGACCTTCACGCTCGACGACGGCGAGGGCGGCACCTTCGACGTCACCATCGGCGAGATCGACTGGGACGCGGCCGAGGAGATCCTCGCGGAGAACTCCTTCAACGAGCAGCCCGAGGACGGCGAGGTCTACATCCTCGTCCCCGTCACCGTGGTCTACCACGGCAGCGACAGCGCCACCCCGGGCTTCGACCTGTCCCTCGAGTACGTCGGCTCCAACGGCAACGTGTACTCGTACTCGTCGCTCGTCGCACCGGACTCCGACGACTACTGGAGCGAGGTCTACGACGGCGGCACGGTCTCCTACAACGAGGCCATCGCCATCCCCGCCGACCAGGTGGAGACCGGCATGTTCACCGTCTCCGTCCTGTGGGACTTCTACGCCGACGACACCTGGGTCGCCGCGAGCTGACCCGGCGGGTCGAGCGGGTCGAGCGGATCAGCGGGTCGAGCTGACCCGACGGACTCCGGTCCGAGCGAGACGCGACGAAGGGTGCGGGCCTGCGGGCCCGCACCCTTCGTCGCGTTCATGCGAGGCGAGCGGCCGAGGGCCGACGGCGCCGGGGCGCGACCGTCGGCGTTCGTCAGCGGTGGGGCGCGGCCCAGGCGGCGAGGCGCTCGACGGCCTGCTCGATCGTCGCGGTGTCCTTGCAGAAGGCGACGCGCAGCAGCGGCCGCGCGTCGGGCCGATCGCGGCAGAAGGCGCTCAGCGGGATCGCCACGACCCCCGCCTCCTCGGGCAGACGGTCGCACAGCGCCTCCGCGTCGGGTTCGCCGAGCACCGACCCGTCGGCCACCGCGAAGTAGCCGGAGGCGGGCATCGCCACCCGGAAGCCCGCCGTGCGCAGACCGTCGACCAGCAGGTCGCGCTTGCCGCGGAGATCGTCGGCGATCGCCGCGAAGGCCGCGGCGTCCATCCGCAGGCCCTCCGCGACCGCGCCCTGGAAGGGCGCGCCCGAGGTGTACGTCAGCCACTGCTTGACGCCGGTGATCGCGGTGACGAGCTCGGGCCGCGCCGTCACCCAGCCGATCTTCCAGCCGGTCACGGACAGGGTCTTGCCCGCCGAGGAGATCGAGACGGTGCGGTCCTGGGCGCCGGGGAAGGTCGCCGCGGGACGGTGCGGCGCGTCGTAGGCGAGGTGCTCGTAGACCTCGTCGGTCACGATGATCGCGTCATGCGCGATCGCCTCCTCGACGATCGCCGCGAGCAGCGCGTCGGGGAGCATGATCCCGGTGGGGTTGTGCGGGGAGTTCACGAGGATCAGCCGGGTGCGGTCGGTGATCGCGGCGCGCAGGGCGGCCATGTCGACCGCGAGCGCGAGATCGTCGGACGGGGCGCCGGATGCGGCGTCGGCCGGGGTCTCGGACGTGGCGTCGGCCGCCGGGCCGTCCGTCGGACCCGATGTCGCGGTGATCGGGACCGTGCGGTGGACGCCGCCGGCCAGGGCGATCATCGCCGCGTACTGGTCGTAGAAGGGCTCGAGGGTCACGACCTCGTCGCCCGGGGAGACGAGCGCGAGGATCGTCGCGGCCAGCGCCTCGGTCGCGCCCGTGGTCACGAGGACCTCGCGGTCGGCGTTCCAGTCCAGGCCGTACCAGGTGCGCTGGTGCTCGACGATCGCCTCCCGCAGCACCGCCTCCCCGGCGCCCGGCGGGTACTGGTTGCGGCCCGCGCGGATCGCCGCGACCGCGGCCTCGGCCACGATCTTGGGCGGATCGGTGTCGGGGAAGCCCTGGCCGAGGTTCAGGGAGCCCGTCTGCGCGGCGAGGGCCGACATGCGGGCGAAGACCGTCGGCCGCGCCTGCGGGGCGAGATCGAGGCCCGGGCCAGCGGCGGCCGCGGCCAGCAGGCCGGCGGCGCTCGCGGCCTGCGTCCAGGGGCCGGTCGTGGCGACGTCGGCGGCGACGGTGTCGGCACCTGCGCTGTGCGCGGTGTGCGCGGCGCCCGCGGGACGGGGTGAGGGGGAGGCGATGCTCATGCGCCGAGTCTTCCAGAGGGGCCCGGCGGGCCCGGCTCAGCGTTCGGCGGAGGAGACGGCCTCGGGGGCGCGCCCGATGGCGTCGCGGGCGGCTGCGTCATGGGCGGAGTGGTCGGCCGCGTCGTCGGCCTCGTGCGGCGCCGACGGCGGGGCCTCGCGCGGGAAGACGAAGCGGCCGTAGGTGACGTACCGGAACGAGGTCGAGACGACCTGGCCGACGAAGGTGCCGGAGATGTTGTCCGCGAGTGGCGAGTCCAGGCCCAGCACGTAACGGGAGAAGGCCAGGCAGGCGAGCTGCAGCAGCGTCGCGATGATGTTGACGAGGATGAACGCGGCGATCGAGCGGCCCGTGTGCGGGGCGGGGCGGTCGCTGAACGTCCACAGCCGGTTGCCGAGATAGGTCAGGCAGGAGGCGATCGCGATGGAGAGCGTCTTGGCGATCAGCGGGTGGCCGTGCAGGATGCCCTGCCCCCAGCCCTCGCCCGGGTTCCAGAACACCATCGCGTTGTACATCGCCGCGTCGACGAAGAACACGATCCCGCCGACGACGAGGAACTTCAGCGACGACCCTAGGTGCTCGCGCAGGAGCCCGATCGCACCCGAGAGGAATCGGGCGCGCGGAGGCGAGGTGGTCGACACGGTCGGCACTGTACCGGAAGCGATATCGTGGATGCCGGTCGCTGCGACGGACCCCATCTGCGGAGGTCCTGGGAGCGCACGGCGAGACCGTCGCGACCGCCCAGGAAGACCATCACGGAGGAACCGCCCCATGACCCACGTCGCACTCGCCATCGCCGGATCCGAGGCCACCGGAGGCGCCGGCGCGCAGACCGACCTGAAGACCTTCCATCAGCTCGGCACCTTCGGCACCGCGGCACTGACCTGCATCGTCTCCTTCGACCCGGCGAACGACTGGGGCCACCGCTTCGTGCCCGTCGACCCGCAGGTCATCACGGACCAGATCGAGGCGACCACCGCCGTCCACGACATCGACACCGTGAAGATCGGCATGCTCGGCACCCCCGCGACGATCGACGTCGTCGCCGCGTCCCTCGCCGAGCGCTCCTTCGCCAACGTCGTGCTCGACCCGGTGCTGATCTGCAAGGGCCAGGAGCCCGGCGCGGCCCTCGACACCGACAACGCCCTCAAGGAGAAGATCCTCCCGCTGGCGACCTACGTGACCCCGAACCACTTCGAGACCCTCGCCCTGTCGGGCCTGGAGTCCATCGAGACCGTCGAGGACCTCACCGAGGCCGCGAAGCGGATCCACGACACGTACGACGTGATCGTGCTGGCCAAGGGCGGCGTCGTCCTCCCCGGCGAGGACGCCGTCGACGTCTTCTACGACGGCGAGCAGGTCGTCGAGCTGCGCTCCCCGAAGATCGGCGAGGAGCGCGTCTCGGGCGCCGGCTGCACCCTCGCCGCCGCCGTCACCGCCGAGCTCGCCAAGGGCGCCACCCCGCTCGAGGCCGCCCGCACCGCGAAGGCCGTCGTCACCAGCTCGATCGAGAACCGCCAGGGCGGACATGCGCCCTTCGAGGCCGTCTATCAGGGCAAGTACCAGGCCTGACCCCCGCCCCCGAGCAGGCATCAGGGGCATCATGGGGCGATGGCGAAGAACGAGGCCCTCAGCGCGTTCCTGACCGCCCGGCGCGCCGCGATCACGCCCGAGGCGGCGGGGATCCCGGTCGCCGGTCCGCGACGCGTGCCCGGGCTGCGGCGCGAGGAGGTCGCGGTGCTCGCCGGCGTCAGCGCCGACTGGTACCTGCGGCTCGAGCAGGGGCGTCCGGTGACGCCGTCGGCCTCGGTGCTGGCGGCGATCGCGCGCGTGCTCCGGCTCGACGACGCCGAGCACGACTATCTCGTGAACCTCGCCCGGCCCGACGCCCGCCGCCTCGCGCCGGTGGAGCCGACGGTGCGGCCCGGGATCGTGCGGATGCTCGACGCCTTCCGGACCTAGGCCGCCTTCGTGCTCGGCCCGCGCATGGAGGTCCTCGCCGGCAACGCACTCGCCTGGGCGCTCCTCGAGGACTTCCCCTCCCGCGCGGCCGACGACCGCAACCTGCTGCGCTGGGTCGCAACGGACCCGCGGGCCCGGTCCCTCTACCGCGACTGGGACGAGATCCTCTCCGACCTCGTGGGGGTGCTGCAGCTCGAGGCCTCCTCGGCCCCGCGCGATGCACGCATCGGTGCGCTGGTCGAGGAGCTCTCGACCAGCGCACCGGAGTTCGCCCGCCTGTGGGGCACGCCGCGTCCGACGGGGCGGACCTGCGGCACCAAGCGCTTCCGCCATCCGTCGGCCGGCGATCTGCAGATCGACTGGGAGGCCTTCACGGTCCCCGACGAGCCGACGCAGACCCTGTTCGTCTACACCGCGAGCGACGCTCCGTCATCGGCCGCGCTGGCCCGGCTCGTGTCGGTCGGACCGGTGTCGGACGCGACCTCGTCGGCCGGACCGGCGTCGGCCGAACCGGCGTCGGCCGCACCCGGGGCCGAGTAGCGAGCGGGCTGCGGGGCCGTCGTTCCTCAGGCCTCCAGCTGCATCGAGGTGAGGCAGGTGGGGGCGTCGGCGCCGGTGGCGACCTCGGCGGTCGCGACGGCGCCGTCGTGCTCGATGCTCACGATCAGCTCCGCATCGCGCGGGAGCCAGAGGCCGAGGAATCCGCCGGGCGCGGTGGTCAGCACGGCGTCGACGAGCGTCGTGCCGTCGGACGGGCCGCCGTCGGACGGGCCGCCGTCGGACGTGCCGCCGTCGGACGGGCCGCCGTCGGACGGGCCGCCGTCGGCCCTCGTGACGAGGACCTGCAGGTCCTCGCCGCGGAGCTCGCCGGTGCAGGTGGTCAGGCTGTGCAGGAAGCAGTCGTGCGTGGCGGCGGCGTACGGGGCGATCGCGAGGTAGAACTCGTCGTCGGCGAGGGGCAGGGCGACCTGCTCGCCGGCGGCGTCGGCGAGCAGCAGCTCGGTCTGGTGCACCGAGGCGGACAGGTCGGACGGACGCTCCGCGAGCGGCAGCGCCTCGAGCTCGTCGATGATCTCGCGCGCCGTCCGGTCCTCCCAGCCGCGCGCGGCGAGCAGGCCGCCGTCGGACGCGGTGCCGGACGCGCTGCTGGACGCGGTGCCGGACGCGCTGCCGGAGGGGGCGTCGTCGGACCCGTCGGCGCAGGCGGCGAGGAGGGTCGCGAGGCCCGCGGCGGCGGGGAGCAGGAGGAGCGAGCGGCGAGCAGGGCGGGGGCGGCGGGGGCGGCCTGCAGGGCGGGGGCGGGGTGCAGGGCGGGGCGAGGCGGAGGGCATGGGGATCCGTTCGGTCGGCGTCGAGGCCGATCCTCTCCGGTGCGGCGGGCGGCGGCGGGGACGTTCGTCCGGCCGGGCCCGGGGTCGGGCCCCGGGGCGTGACGGGCCGGGGTGTGGCGGACCGGGGCGGTGCTGCGATCCGAGGGCAGAGGCGCGACCGAGTCGGGGTCAGCAGCGATCGTGGCAGAGCGCCAGGAGCGCGAAGCGGTCCTCGAGGGCCCGGGTCGCCGTCGCGAGGAGCGGTGCGCCCTGCGCGTCGGCCGTCCCGTCGTCGGCCCGGAGCATCTCCTCGACGACCTCCAGCTGCTTCTCGACCAGGTCCGCGCAGTCCAGAAGGGTGCGGGACAACGGGGTGACGCCGTCCCAGAGGTCCTCGACGCCGCCGCTCATGCTGCCGGTGAATCCGGTGTGGGCCTGGCGGGACAGGACGCTGCGGAGGTACGCCTCGGAGACCTTCGGCGGCTGGATCGTCAGCAGGTCGACGCCGCCCGCGGCATCGCGGGCGTGATCGGCGAGCTGCTCGGTCGCGCGCTGCAGGAGACCCGAAAGGAGGACCGTCGCCGATGCGACCGCATCGAGGGCGAAGCGCAGGGAGAACGACAGGAAGCTCGATTGGCTCCAGGGGGCGAGGGCCCCGGGATCGTCCGACGAGGGCACCCAGAGCGGATTCGCGGACGGGCGGGACAGGTTCCGCTCGATCTCCTCCTCCGCCCGTTCGAGGACGTCGAGCAGCGGGAGGCACGACGACGCGAGCGACCGCATGCTCACGGGCAGCTGGATTCTGCGGTGCCCTGGCGTCGAGCCCGCGAGGGCGGTCAGCTCGTCGAGCAACGCACTGCCCTCCTCGTCGGCCTGCTGACGGGGATGAGTCGGGGTCGTCGCACCCGCCGTCGCCAGCACGCAGACGGCGCGGACCAGCAGCCGTTCGAGCCGTGAGACCGCGAGCGCGGCCAGCGCGGTCCCGACGAAGGACCCGTTGATCAGCGCGATCAGGTCTCCCCGGGGGAGGTCCTCGAGGTCGACGATCGCCCGTGCCCACCACGTCGCCGCCACGACGTCCCCGCTGCCGTACGACGAGTCCAGGTCGATCTCGACGGGGGTATCGCCGGCGAAGCGATCCAGCAGCAGACGGAAGGTCTGCGTCGAGATGCCGCTGCCGCCGGCGCTGAGCTGCGCGAGCTTCGCCGCATGGATGACGCGAGCGGTCGACGAGTCGACCGGGGCGGGGACACCGATCAGGTGCCCGGCCACCAGGAGGCTCTGGGGACGCGTCGAGGACGGCAGATGGTCCAGCGGCCCCAGAAGCGTCGTGAAGCCGTAGACCGGGGTCTCCGGATGAGAACTGACGAAGGCGAGCGCACTCGCGCGCTCTCGGTCGATCATCCCCTCGGCCTCGGTCCAGGCGGGGAGGAGGGCCCCGGTCGCCACGGCAGAGGCGAACTCGCGCAGACGCGCTCGGTCGGACATCACGGCTGTCCCTTCCGCCGGAGGGTCAGCCCGGCATAGATCCCTGCCACGACCACGACGGTGAGCAGCAGCCAGACATCGACATCGACATGACGGAGGACCTCCATCGTGCTCCAAGCACGGTCGCCGGGGAAGACGCTGACGTCCCCGCTGTATGCGAGCGCGAGGACGGCCAGCGTGAGCTGCGCGGCCGACACGAGCGAGAGGATCAGCAGGACATGGGCGACCCGCGCCTCGTGCTTCGCCTCCCGACGGAGCTGACGTCGTCGCTCGAGCGCGTCGGCATCGCGGATCCGCGTATCGAGCCGCTCCATGAACCGCCCATAGCCCCAGGCATCCAGCGCGCCGAGCGCGATCGCCGAGGTCGCCTTCGTGGCGTTGATGGCGACGTCGTCGAACAGCAGGTTATGGCGCGCGAACGTGGTCGTGAGCGCCTCCGTGCGCCCGTCGCCGACGCGCACCGCGTTCTGGTCGTCGAGCTGCATCTCCACGAGCCGCTCCGCCTGGTCGGCGATCTGCTCGATGTCGCACCACACGACCTGCGCATGGATCATCCCGGCGCGGAACGCCGGTCCGTTCAGCGAGTCGTCGAAGGCGGCCGAGCTGATCGCGTTGTTCGCCCACGAGAGCAGGACATCGGCGGGCGCGTCCTCGCCATGCCCGAAGCGGATCTCCGTCGACCCTCCGTTGACCCAATGCACCGCATGCTCGAGAGGATCGTCGACGACGATCGTGCGGTTGATCCAGAGCGCCTGGAACTCCGATCCGAATTCCCGCTCGACGATCGACTCGATCCCCCGGGTGCAGCTCTCCTCGAGCATGACCCGCTTTTGGCTCGAGCTCGGGTCCGCGAGCAGCGGCGGGAACTCCGCGACCGCCGAGACGTAGTGCGTGCCGCCCACGGCATGCCGCTCGGCCCGGGTGAACAGAGGGATGCCGGTGCTGTCGATCTGCTCGGTCATGATCGAGAGATAGTGGGTGCGATCCGATGCGCTGTTGCGCAGGAGCACCGAGCCGGCCTTCCGCGTCAGCTCGACCGGTTCCGGTCTGCTCGCCCGCGTCACCGGGGCCAGCAGCCAGAACCGCATGCGTCCTCCGGAGGGGGTGGCACGGTCCGGGTGCTCGTCCGGTTGGTCCGGGTGTTCCGGGTGGTCGCCTGGGTGCTCGTGCGGGAGAGCGTCAGAGGGCTCTGCCTGGCGTTCCGGCCGCTTCGTCGCCACGGGGAGGCACTTCCTTGTTTCGAGGGAGCCGCTGCGGAGGCCGACGGCATCGATCCCGGGCATTCTGCCACGGAGCCCGGCTACCCTCGGAGGATGGGCAGGGTCACCGACACCGCGCGCGTGCGCACCGTGCGCGTCCGCGAGGGCAAGCTGTACGCCGGACGCAAGGGCGATCATGTCGCCGTCGAGGAGCCGCTCGACATCCGCCTCGACGGGCGCCAGCTCTCGCTGACGATGCGCACCCCCGGCCATGACGTGGAGCTGATCCACGGCCTGCTCCACGCCGAGGGGCTCATCGAGAGCCGCGAGGACGTCGCCGAGGCCCGCTACTGCGACGGCGCCGTCGTCGAGGACGAGACCGGTCTGCCCCGCAACACCTACAACGTCATGGAGTTCACGCGGACCCGTCCGCAGCTGCTGCCGTTCTCCGCGCGCACCTTCGCCGCCTCCTCCGCCTGCGGGGTGTGCGGCGCGGAGAGCATCGAGGCCGTCCGCCGACGAGGCCGCTTCGTCCTCGAGACCGGCTGGCAGGTCGACCCTCGCGTCGTGCTGCAGGCCGCCCGCGACCTCGCCGAGCGTCAGCCCGTCTTCGCCCGCACCGGCGGCGTCCACGCGGCGGCGCTCGTCGGCCGCGACGGCGAGATCCTCGTGGTCCGCGAGGACGTCGGACGCCACAACGCCGTCGACAAGGTCATCGGCTGGGCCCTGCTCGAGGACCGTCTGCCGCTCTCGGACTGCTTCCTCCTCGTCTCCTCCCGCGCGAGCTTCGAGATCGCCCAGAAGGCCGCCCTCGCCGGGATCCCGCTCCTGGCCTGCGTCTCCGCCGCGAGCTCCCTCGCCGTCGACACCGCCCGGGCCTTCGGCATGACCCTCCTCGGCTTCACCCGCCCGGCCGACGGTGGTGGTGCTGGCCGCGGCGGCGCCGGCGGTCGCAGTGGCGGCGGTGGCGCCGGTGGTGGCGGTGCCGATGGCATCGACGGCCGCCTCAACGTCTACGCCGGCGAGGAGCGCCTGGACCTCTCCGGCGTGGAGGGCTGAACCGGCTGGGCGGGCTGAACCGGCTGGGCGGGCGGAGCCGGCTGGGTGGGCGGAGCCGACTGGGTGGGCGGAGCCGACTGGGCGGGCGGAGCCGGCTGGGCGGGCTGATCCGGCTGGGCGGGCTGATCCGGCTGGGCGGGCGGAGTGCCTAGGATTGGCCCGTGACCTCCGATGACGCTGCTTCCGACGACGCCATCGCCGACTTCTGGGCCGAGGCCCGCGCAGTCCGCCCCGAGCTGCCCGTCGACCTGCCCGAGGCCTGGGCCTTCGGCGCGACGCCCGAGCACGCCGACGGCCTGCTCGCCCTCGTCCTGGACGGGACGAAGACCGGTACCGCGAGCTCCCTCGCGGACTACGAGGCGGACAGCGAGTCGGGCGGCGAGCCGGGCGGCGAACCTGTGCCGGCCGTCGGCGATCTCTCCGTGATCCTCGATGGCGCCGGGAGGCCGCGTGCCGTACTCGAGGTGACTGTCATCGAGATCGTTCCCTTCGACGAGGTGACGGCCGAGCACGCACATGCGGAGGGCGAGGGCGACCGCAGCCTCGCCGCCTGGCGCGAGATCCACGAGCGCTTCTGGCGCGACTACTCCGCGGCCGGCTTCACCCCAGACATGCCTGTCGTCTGCGAGCGCTTCCGCCTCCTCCACCCCGCACCGGACGCCAGCTGAGCTGAGGCGAGCCCGGCCGCCGGTCCCGGCCGCCCGGCCGTCGGCCGCGCGCGGCCACGCAAGGCGAGGCGTGCGCGGCGGAGCGACGCCGGGCATCGCCGGGCAAGGTAGCCCGGGGCCACGCGAGGTCGACAGTGTCGGCTGGCGAACCATTCGACACCCTGAAATGGCTCGTGAGCCGACAGTGTCGAGGCCCCCAGCTCGGATGGCGCGGACGGCGCGGATAGGGCGGTGCGGGGTGGCGCGTGAAGGGCGTCGCGGGCGGGGCGACGGGGAGATCATCGGCGGCGACCGCCGTTCGCACCCGCCGCTCGCGTTCGCACCCGCCGTTCGCGTTCGCGCTTGCCGCCCCCGCCCACCGTCCACATTCGTCACTCCTCCCCAACGCGCGGGATCCGGCGTGGCTAGCGTCGGCGCATGCGACCCGACGACCCGCGCTTCCACGGTGCTCTGATCTCCCGCGCGCGCTGGCTCGACCTCGGCTTCCATGCCCGTGATCTCGCCGGGCCGGACTTCACGACCGTGTTCCACGGCCATCTCACCCCCACCGATCATCCGGCCCCGCTGGAGGTCATGGCCCGGGTCGCGCAGCAGACGGTCGCTCCCGGAGCCCTGGTCAGCCATTCGACGGCGGCGGTCCTGATGGGCATGCCCCTTCCGGCGGCGTTCGACGGCGGCGTCGGCATGCTGTGGCCGGCGGCCGGGGAGGGGGCGGCGTCGTCGGCGTTGTCGGTTCAGTCGGTTCCGTCTGTGCCGTCGGTGCGGCCGGGCACCTCGCTGCGCTCCGGCGCCGTGCTGCCGACGATCCACCTGCGCACCCGCGGCGCCTCGGGAGCGACGCGTCTGAAGGGGATCGCCCTGCATCGCGGCGCGCCCGGTCCCGTGTGCCGCATCGGGGAGATGCGCCTCTCCTCGCCGGTCGAGGTCCTGAGGGAGCTCGCGCAGGACCTGCCGCTGTTCGACCTCGTCGCCGTCATCGATGCCGTGATCGGGAGACGCGGCCCGGTGCACCAGGTCGGGGTGGCGGAGATCCAGGCCCACCTGGAGAGGTCCGTCGGACGGCGCGGCATCGCGAGGCTCCGGGCCGCTGTGGCCCGCTCGCGGGAGGACGTGCGCTCGCCGGGTGAGACGGTCATGCGGCTGCTCATCGAGGACGCCGGTCTGCCCTCGCCGGATCCGAACCTCCCGGTATTCGACCCCGAGACAGGTCGCCGACGGTTCCTTGACCTGGCCTGGCGCAGCGCCGGCTTCGCGCTCGAGTACGACGGCGACGGCCACCGCACCGCGAAGGACCAATGGCGCGCCGACGAGAACCGTCGCGACGAGCTGGCGGAACTCGGCTGGCTGCTCGCGCGCGCCAACGGCAAGGACCTGCGGTATCCGCTGCGCATCCTGCTCCGCATCGCGCGCGCCCTCGCGCAGAAGGGCCTCGTGGTGCCGTCCGACGACGAGCTGCGCGCCTACGTCGGCAGCCTCGCGAGGACCAAGCCCTCTCTCCGCATCGCCGCGTCCCCTTCGCGCTCGAGCCAGTGGTGACCAGGGCCTACGCTGGCCCGGGCTCCCGCTGACCTGGGCCCGCGCTGACTTGGGTTCACGCTGCCCCGGGCCCCCGTTGACCTGGGCCGGTGCTCGCCTGGGTTCACGCCGACCCGGGCCCCGCTCACGAGGTACCGAACCCCCGGCGCGTGCTCACCTGTCGCCGCCCGCTCGGAGTGCGGTCGACAGTGTCGGCTCACGAACCATTTGACGCCGATTTTGGTACGCCAGGCGACAGTGTCGACTGCGCCCCGCGCTCCGCACCGACTGTTGTGCCCGCCCCGCCCCGCCCCGCCCCGCCCCGCCCCGGCCCCGGCCGGCCCCGACCCCGCCTCGTGCGGGGGGCGGGTGGTGCGGAGGCGGCAGATGGTGACGCCCCGCCAGCCTCAGCCGAGGGCGAGGAGGCTGGCGGCGGTGACGTCGTCGACGATGAGGTCGGTGGCGACGCCGGCGCGGAGGGCGGCGCGGAGGGGGACGGCCTTGCGGGTGCCGGCGGCGAGGAGGAGGCGGCGGGGGATGCGGGCGAGCTGGGCGGGGCTGGGGCCGGTGCCGCGGCTGTTCAGGCCGATGCTCTGCCAGGTGCCGTCGGCGCGGAGGAAGACGGTGCAGACGTCGCCGACGGCGCCGTCGGCCTGGAGGGAGCGGCGGTCCTCGGCGGTGAGGTAGTTGTTCGTGTAGACGTGGCTGGGGACCTCGGCGTCGAAGGCGCCGACGCTGAACACGGCGAGGGTGCACTGGCGCTGCACGTGGAGGACGCGCTGGATGGAGCGCTCCTGCCACATGGCCTGCCGGGTGGAGGCGTGGTCGAAGAAGGCGGGGACGGGGAAGTGGTGGACGGTGGCGTCCCAGAGCCCGGCGGCCTTGGCGAGCACCGCGGACACGTAGGTCATGCCGGAGCCCTCGGTGTTGATGGCGCCGTTGAGCTGGACGATCCGCAGGCCGGGGGTGGGGGAGGGGGTCAGCTTCCCGACGAGGGCGGAGATGGTGGTGCCCCAGGCGAGGCCCATGGTCATATCGGGCTCGATGGCCTCGGTGAGGAGGTCGGCGCCGGCCTGGGCGACGGCCTGGAGGCGTTCGCGCTCGCCGGGCTCGGGGGAGGCGACGACGTGGGTGCGCACGCCGAAGCGCTCGGTGATGCGGCGGCGGAGCTCGTCGGCGCGGTAGGCGCCCGGCGGGTGGAGGGTGATCGTGACGAGTCCGGTGTCGCGGGCGTCGCGCAGGAGGCGCGAGACGGTGGAGCGGGAGACGGCGAGCGTGCTGGCGATGGACTCCATCGTCTGGCCGTCGTCGTAGTACATCCGTGCAGCCTCGAAGGCGTGATCGAGGCGATTTCCGGGGGTCATCGCCCCAGTCTTGCACGTTCGTGCACCTGGCTTGCCAAGTCTGCACGGCAGTTCCACGATGAGGACCAACGGCCCTTGCGGCCGACGGCCACTCGGCCGACGACCGATCCGGTCGGCGGCCCCGGCCCGTCGGCTCCCCCCCCCCCCGGCCGACGAGATCAGCGAAGGAGCTTCCCGTGTCCTCTGTGCAGCGGTCCGCGCTCACGCCCGCCAACCGTGCCGAGCATCTCGCCAGGCTGCGAGCGGCGACGGCGGAGAGCCCCCTGGACGTGCTGGTCGTCGGCGGCGGCGTGAACGGGGCGGGGGCGGCCTTCGATGCGGCGGCCCGCGGCCTGTCCGTCGGCCTCGTCGAGTCGCACGACTGGGCGTCGGGCACCTCCTCGCGCTCCTCCAAGCTCATGCACGGCGGCCTGCGCTACCTGCAGATGCTCGACTTCAAGCTGGTCGCCGAGGCGCTGCGCGAGCGCGATCTGCTGCTGACGCACACGGCCCCGCACCTGGTGAAGCCGATCAAGTTCGTCTTCCCGTTCTACAAGAAGGTCGTCGAGCGCGGCTTCATCGGCTCCGGCGTGATGCTCTACGACGCGATGCAGTCCGTCGGCCGGAAGCGCGCGGTGCCCTTCCACCGTCACCTGCTGCACAGGAAGATGCTCGAGATCTTCCCGGGGCTCGACGGCGACAAGGCCGTCGGCGCCCTCGAGTACTACGACGCGCAGATGGACGATGCGCGCTTCGTCATGATGCTCACCCGCTCCGCCGCCCAGCACGATGCGGCGGTCGCGAACTACACGAGCGTCGTCGGCTACCTCCATGAGGGTACGACGGTCGTCGGCGCCCGGGTGCGCGACGAGGAGACCGGCGAGGAGTTCGACGTCCATGCGCGGGCGACGATCCTCGCGGGCGGCGTGTGGACGCAGGAGCAGCAGGAGCTCGCCGGGGCCGACGCCGGTCTCGAGGTGCTCGCCTCCAAGGGCATCCACGTCTCCGTCCCGCGCGAGCGCATCCGGGCCGTCCCGGACACCGGCATCATCACGATGACCGAGAAGTCCGTCCTGTTCATCATCCCGTGGGACGAGTACTGGGTCATCGGCACCACGGACACCCCGTGGACCGAGGAGCCGCGCGCCGTCGGCGCCACCGCGTCCGACGTCGACTACGTCCTCGAGCACGCGAACGCGGTGCTCAAGGAGCAGCTGACCCGCGAGGACGTCATCGGCGTCTACTCGGGCCTGCGCCCGCTGCTGCAGCCGGTGAAGAAGGGCGGGGACTCCTCGAAGTCCACGAAGGTCTCCCGCGAGCACACCGTGATGGAGGTCGAGCCGGGCCTCAGCGCGATCGCCGGCGGCAAGTTCACCACCTACCGGGTGATGGCCGAGGACGTCGTCGACTTCGCGATCCAGGACATCGAGCCCGATCGTCCGAGCCTCACCCGCACCGTCCCGGTGATCGGCGCGCAGGGCTACCCGGCCCTGAAGCGCGACGCCGCGGGGATCGGCCGACGGTACGGATTCGACCGGATCCGGACCGACCGTCTGCTGTTCCGCTACGGCGCGCTGCTGACCGACGTGCTCGCCCTGATCGACGACGAGGCGAACGCCGCCCTCGATCTCGCCCGTCCGCTCGAGCATGCGCCGCGCTACCTGCGCGCCGAGGTGCTCTACGCGGTCCGTGCCGAGGGCGCCCGGCATCTCGCCGACGTCCTCGAGCGCCGCACCCGCCTCGACTACGAGACCCGTGATCGCGGCGTCGGCGCCGCCGAGGAGGTCGCGCAGCTGATCGCCCCCGAGCTCGGCTGGGACGAGGCCACCGCCCGCGCCGAGGTCGAGGCCTACCGCGCGTACATCGCGGCCCGCCTCGAGGGCGAGTCCCTCGCGACCGATGCCGAGACCGCCCGCGTCGTCGGCGCCTCCCGGGAGGTGCCCGACCGGAGCTGATCCGGCGGCCGCCGTCGGCGCCGCGCGACACGATCGCGACGGCCCCGCGACACCGTCGCGACAGCGCCGACGAGCAGCCCCGGTCCTCGTCCGGACGGTCCCGAGACTCCGTCCGGACGGCCCCGAGAACCTGTCGAGCCGCTCCCCGAGGGACTCCCCGCGAGTCCTCCCGAGGACGTCGGCCTCGCCCCTCACGCTCTCTTTCCCCCGCTTGACCGCTTGACCGCACGACCGCTTGACCGCACGACCCGTATGTCCGCACGACCCGCAGTACCGCTGGACCGCACGACCCGCTCCACCCCACAGCTCGGGCCCGCATTCGCGACGGCCCTGCCTGAACCTCCGCGACCCTGCGGAGGACGCCTCCGGCGCCGAGACGCTCGCGCCGGACATGACGAGGAGGTCATATGGCTACCATCTTCCTGTACGAGATCGCCGGTACGGCGATGCTGCTCCTGCTGGGCGCGGGCGTCTGCGCGAACGTCGCCCTGAGGAAGTCCAACGGGCACCAGGGCGGCTGGGTGCTCATCAGCTTCGGCTGGGGCCTCGCCGTGTTCGCCGGCGTCTTCGTCGCCTACAAGACCGGCGCCCACCTGAACCCCGCCGTGACCCTGGGCCTGCTCGCCAGCGGCGCCGAGGAGTACGCCCCCGGCATCGCGGTGACCGCGGGCAACACCATCGCCTACCTCGCGGCCGAGCTCATCGGCGCGTTCCTCGGCGCGGTCCTCGCCTGGGTCGCCTACAAGAAGCAGTACGACGACGAGGTCGACGCCGGCACCATCCTCGGCACCTTCTCCACCGGCCCCGCGATCCGCTCCTACGGCTGGAACCTGGTCACCGAGATCATCGGCACCTTCGTGCTCGTCTTCGTGATCCTGCTGTTCGGCAACACCCCGCACGAGATGGGCCCGCTGGCCGTGGCGCTGCTGGTCGTCGCGATCGGCATGTCCCTCGGCGGCCCCACCGGCTACGCCATCAACCCGGCGCGAGACCTCGGCCCCCGCATCGCGCATGCGCTGCTGCCGATCCCGAACAAGGGCGGCTCGAACTGGTCCTATGCGTGGGTCCCGGTCGTCGGCCCGATCATCGGCGGCGTCCTCGCCGGTCTGGTGAGCATGGCCTTCTGAGCATCCCGCCCGTCGGCGGCGCGACCCCCGGGCCGCCGCCGACGGGCCCCGCCGCGGCACCCGCCCGCGGCATCCGTCCCCCAGCGCACGTCCGCGCTTCCGCATTACTCTCGAACGACCCGACGAAGGAGTCACCGTGAACGACACCCCGAAGTACATCCTCGCCATCGACCAGGGCACCACCTCCACCCGTGCGATCGTCTTCGACCACGACGGCCAGATCGTCTCCTCCGGCCAGAAGGAGCATGAGCAGATCTTCCCGCGCGCCGGCTGGGTCGAGCACGATGCGCTGGAGATCTGGCGGAACACCCGCGCCGTCGTCGCCGACGCCCTGCAGCAGGCCGAGATCAACCGGCACCAGCTGGCCGCCGTCGGCATCACGAACCAGCGCGAGACCGCCGTCGTCTGGGACCGGACGACCGGCGAGCCGGTGTACAACGCGATCGTCTGGCAGGACACCCGGACGCAGCGGATCTGCGACGAGCTCGCGGGCGACGAGGGCGCCGACAAGTACAAGGAGCGCGTCGGCCTGCCGCTCGCGACCTACTTCTCGGGCCCCAAGGTGAAGTGGATCCTCGACAACGTCGAGGGCGCCCGCGAGAAGGCCGAGAAGGGCGATCTGCTCTTCGGCAACACCGACTCGTGGCTGGTGTGGAACATGACCGGCGGCGTCGACGGCGGCATCCACGTCACCGACGTCACCAACGCCTCCCGCACGATGCTCATGAACATCGACACCCTCGACTGGAACGCGGACATCGCCGCGGACATGGGCATCCCGCTGTCGATGCTCCCGGAGATCAAGTCGTCCTCCGAGATCTACGGCTACGGACGCAAGCAGGGCCTGCTGATCGACACCCCGATCGCCGGCATCCTTGGCGACCAGCAGGCCGCGACCTTCGGCCAGGCCTGCTTCGAGGTCGGCCAGGCGAAGAACACCTACGGCACCGGCAACTTCATGCTCATCAACACCGGTGAGGAGCTGGTCCGCAGCGAGAACGGCCTGCTGACGACCGTCGCCTACAAGATCGGCGACGCGAAGCCGGTCTACGCCCTCGAGGGCTCGGTCGCGGTCACCGGCTCGCTCGTCCAGTGGGTGCGCGACAACCTGGGCCTGATCAAGGACGCCCCCGAGATCGAGGAGCTCGCCAAGCAGGTCGACGACAACGGCGGCTGCTACGTCGTCCCCGCCTTCTCGGGCCTCTTCGCCCCCTACTGGAAGGCCGACGCCCGCGGCGTCATCGTGGGTCTGACCCGCTACATCAACAAGAACCACATCGCCCGCGCGACCCTCGAGGCCACCGCCTTCCAGTCCGCCGAGCTGCTCGAGGCCATGAACGCCGACTCCGGCGTCGACCTCACCGAGCTGAAGGTCGACGGCGGCATGGTCAAGAACGAGACCCTCATGCAGTTCCAGGCCGACATCCTCGGCGTGCCGGTCGTCCGCCCGCAGGTCATCGAGACCACCGCGCTGGGCGCCGCCTACGCCGCGGGCATCGCGGTCGGCTACTGGTCCGGCGAGCAGGACGTCATCGACAACTGGGCCGAGGACAAGCGCTGGGAGCCCGCCATGGACGAGGAGACCCGCGCCCGCAGCCTGCGCCTGTGGAAGAAGGCCGTCGAGCGCACCTTCGAGTGGGTCGACGAGGACACCGAGGCGCAGCACGCGGACTGATCGCCGCGCGGCCGACGGGCGGATCCGCCGCGCCGTCGGACGGGTCGGGCCGGGAGGGCCGGGACGGTCGGGAGTAGGGTCGGGGACATCCCGAGCCGCCCGGCCTCCCGGCCCTCCGGCGTTCCCCCACCCCGCTGATCCCGCCCGACCCCGCTGATCCCGCCCCGACCCCGCTGATCCCGCCCCGTGGCGCGACCGTGCCGCGACCCCGCTGATCCCCGCCCGCGCGACGGAGCGCGGAGCCCGAGCCCGTCCGTCGGCCCTTCGCCGACCGGCCGGACGAGCCCGAGATCCCCACGATCGGAGACTCGTCATGGACCTCCTCTTCAAGCTGATCGCGCTGGCGATCTACTTCATCGCGATGCTGGCCATCGGCCTGTACGCCTATCGCAGGACCACCGGCGGCGACGAGTACATGCTCGGCGGCCGCCAGCTCCACCCCTTCACCGCGGCCCTGTCCGCGGGCGCCTCCGACATGTCCGGCTGGCTGCTCATGGGACTGCCCGGGGCGCTCTTCCTCAGCGGGCTCGTCGAGGCCTGGATCGCCGTCGGCCTCACCGTCGGCGCGGCGCTGAACTGGGCGTTCGTCGCTCCGCGGCTGCGCCAGTACACGCAGATCGCCGGGGATGCGATCACCGTGCCGAGCTTCTTCGGGAACCGGCTGCACGACCGCACGCACCTGTTGCGCATCGTCGCGGGCCTGGTCATCCTCGTGTTCTTCGCCTTCTACGTGTCCTCGGGGATGGTCGCCGGCGGCGTGTTCTTCCAGTCGATGTTCGGCGGACCGTATCTCGTGGGCATGCTGCTGGTCGCCAGCGTCACCGTCGTCTACAGCCTCTTCGGAGGCTTCCTCGGCGCGAGCTACACCGACGTCGTCCAGGGCCTGATCATGCTGGTGTCGCTGCTGGCGGTGCCGCTCGTCGCGATGGTCGTCGTCGGCGGACCGGCGGAGATGTGGTCCTCGATCCAGCAGGTCGACGAGAGCTTCACGTCCATGTCCCGCGGCGCGACCGCCGTCGGCGTGATCTCCTCGCTGGCCTGGGGCCTCGGCTACTTCGGGCAGCCGCACATCATCGTGCGCTTCATGGCGCTGCGCTCCGCCCGCGACGCGAAGTACGGGCTCGCGGTCGGCATCGGCTGGATGATCCTGTGCGTCGGGGGCGCGGTCTTCACGGCCATGGCCGGCCTCGCCTACTTCCAGCAGCACGGCGACGCGCTGCTGACCGACAAGACCAACGGCGAGTCCGTCTTCCTCGACCTCGCGCAGATCCTCTTCCATCCGCTGATCGCGGGCCTGCTGCTCGCCGCGGTCCTCGCCGCGATCATGTCGACGCTGTCCTCGCAGCTCATCGTGTGCTCCTCCGCCCTCGTCGAGGACCTGCTCGGCGGCGTCGGCGTGAAGCTCGGCGCGACGGCGAAGCTGTGGGCCGGACGCGGCGGTGTGCTCGCCGTGTCGATCTTCGCGGCGATCCTCGCCCTGGACCCCGACAACTCGATCCTCGGCCTCGTCGCCTTCGCCTGGGCGGGCTTCGGCGCGGCCTTCGGGCCGATCGTGCTGCTGTCGCTGTTCTGGCGGCGCCTGACGATGCTCGGCGCGCTCACCGGTATGATCGCCGGCGCGGGCATCGCCTTCTGGTGGGGCCAGGCCAAGCCCGACGTCGCCTGGGGCCTGTTCACCGCGGCCGACGGCACCGCCCAGCACCTCTACGAGATCGTCCCCGGCTTCGCCGCCGCGCTGCTCGTCGCGATCGTCGTCTCGCTCGTGACGCCGCGCCCGCCGGCGGTCGCCATGGAGGAGTTCGACGACATGGTCGCCTCGCTCCGCACCGGGGAGGTCCCCGACCGCGGCGAGGGCGGCGACGGCGGCCGACGCGACGAGCCCGTCCCCGCCGCCGGCTGACGAGCGGGCGCCCGGCTGATGGGGCGAGCGGCTGGCGGGCGTCCGGGCTGCCCGTCGGCCGACGGGCTGGTCAGGCGGCCGGCTCGGGGTCCCCGAAGACGCGCTCGTCCGTGGGGCCGACGACACCGGGGCGGACCGCGAACAGCGATCCCGCCTCGGGGTCCTCGCCGTCGGGGAGGTTCTCGCGGCTGGTGGTGATGTAGAGCGTGCCGCGGTCCTCGTCGCCGAAGGCACAGGCCGTGACCTGGCGCGGGCCCACGCCGATGCGCTCGACGACGGACCCGTCGGCCCCGAGGCCGAGCACCTGGTGGCCCGAGTGCATCGCGACCCACACGTTGCCCTCGGCGTCGAGGGTGAGGCCGTCGGGGTGGCCGTCCTCGGAGGAGAGGTCGGCGAAGGGGCGGCGCTCGACGAGACCGCGCGCGTCGTCCCAGTCGAAGAGGTCGACCCGGCCGGTGGGGGTGTCGACGTAGAAGGCGCGCGTCCCGTCGGCCGAGAAGGCGAGGCCGTTGGAGATCGTGAGGTCGGAGAGGACCTGCTCGGTCTGGCCATCGGGGTGCAGGCGCCACATCGCGGCCGCGCCCGGCGTCGCCCCGTAGGCCATCGAGCCGCAGAGGAAGGAGCCGTCGGGGGCGATCGCGCCCTCGTTCATGCGGATCGGCCCGTCCCACAGCGGGGGCAGGAGGGTGAAGGAGCCGTCGGCGTCCTCGAGCGCGAAGCCCTTCTCGACGGCGAGCACGGCGCCGCCGTCGTCGGCCGGCCGCACGCAGGCGACCACGGGGCTGGGACCGCTGATGCGGTGCGCGGTCCCGTCGGCGCGCAGCTCCATGATGTCGCCCTCGAGGAGGTCCACCCAGCGCAGCCCGCCCCACGAGTCGGACCAGTACGGCCCCTCCGCGTGATAGCAGATCGAGTCGGTGAGGCGTTCGGCCTGCATGGCTGCTCCGTTCGGACGGCGACGAGGTCGACGGCGCCCGCCCGCGGAGATCCCGCGAGCGGGACTCCCGGGCACGACGGTGCCGTCGGGCCCCACGCTACGCGGGATCTCCGGGATCGGGCTGGGTCGCGGCGAGATCCTGCGGGGAGAGAGGGCCTCGGGGCGCCGGGAACGGACCCGGCGCCCCGAGGCGGATGCCTCAGGCGGTGAAGCGGCGGCGGAGGAGGACGAGGAGTCCGCCCACAGCCGCGAGGCCTGCTGCGACGGCCGCGGCGATGCCCGCGTTCGTGCCGGTCACCGCGAGGCGGCCGGGGTCGGTGGCGCTGGCGCCGGGGGCGTCGTCATCGGAGACGGTCGACGTGGTGCCGGAGCCGGTGTCGCCCGAGCCGGTGGTGCCGTCGGACGAGCCGCCGGCATCCGAGGCGCCGCCGGAGCCGGTGGTGCCGGAACCGTCGCCCTGGTCGGTGCCCTGGCCATCGCCCTGATCGTCGGATCCGGTGCCGTCGTCGTCGGAGCCGTCGTCGGTCCCGTCATCGGTGCCGTTGTCGCCGTCGTCATCGCCCTGGTCGTCGTCGCCGTCGACCGGGTCGGTGGGGACGGCGGGCACGACGTCGGTGTCGCCGACGATGATGCCGCGGCCGTTGGTCGCGATGTAGACGCGGCCGAAGACGTCGGGGTCGCCGGTGATGGCGGCGTCCGTGATGCCCCACTGGTTCTGGTCGTCGTTGATGCGCTGCCAGGTGGTGCCGCCGTCGACCGAGCGGTAGATGCCGCGCTGGCCCTCGTAGGAGCCGGAGACGTAGATCGCCTGGCTGTCGAAGCCGGGGGCCGCCGCGCCGAAGCCGACGACGTCGGCCGCATCGAAGCCGTCGAAGGACTCCCAGGTCACGCCGCCGTCGAGGGAGCGGAACAGGCCGTAGACGCCGTCGCCCTCGTCGTCGGTCGCATCCTTGTCGCCGCCGGCCGCCCAGACCTCGCCCTCGGAGCCGAGGACGGTCGCGATGCGCACGCTGCCGAAGGTCGGCAGCACGGAGGCGCCGTCGGCGTCGGTGCCCGCGGAGGCCGTGAAGCTGAGGCCGCCGTCGGTCGAGACCGAGAGGACGCCGTCGACCCACGCGTACACGAGCGACGGGTCGACGCGGTCCGCCTGGACCTCGGCGGTGGAGCCCGCGGAGCCCTCGGGGAGGCCGGTCGCGGCGGTCCAGGTCTGGCCGTCGTCGGTGCTGACCTGCACGCCGATGCCCGCGGCCGACCAGATGATCGTGCCGCCGTCGGCCGTGAGCGCGGCGCGGCCCGATTCGGTCGCGCCCTCGACGGTCGCACCCCCGGTCCAGGTCTCCCCGGAGTCGCGGGAGACGGCGACGCGGAAGGCGCCCTCGGCGTCGGTGCCCGCGCGGACGTAGACCGACTGGTCCAGACCGGCGATGTCGACGCTGCCGGTGCCGCCCATGTACGGGCCCTCGATCATCGAGGGGACCTCGTCGATCGAGCCGTGGACGAAGCCGCCCAGGTCGAACATGGCCGAGAGCAGGTCCACGTCGCCGGCGGGGGCGGCGAGGTCCTGGATCGCGGTCTCCTCGATGCCCTGGGCCTCGGGGGTGATCAGCACGGTGCCGCCCTCGTCCCAGTCGGTGAGGTTCGAGGTGCGGTAGATCGTCGCGCCCGTCCCGTACATCATCTCGTCGGGATCGAAGGGGTTGATGGCCAGGCCCTCCGCCATCCAGCCGAGCTTCGGCGCGGGCTCCGTCCACAGGGCCGGCTCCGTCGGCGCCACGCCGAAGGTCAGCCACGGCACCCCGGTGATGTCCTGCTGGTAGCGGGCGACGAACTCCTGGTTCCCAGCGTCGTCGGTCGCGTACTCCCAGATCGGGGACCAGGTCTCGCCGCCGTCGGTGGAGCGGAAGATGAGGATGTCCGGCCACCACTGGATCTGCGTGGTCACCATGATGGTGTCGGGATCGGAGGCGTCGATCGACAGGCCCGAGAAGCCGAAGTCGGCGCCGACGGGCCGGTAGTCCGGGGTCAGATCCGTCCAGGTGCCGTCGTCGATCGAATAGCGCCACACCTCGCCGTCGCCGCCGTCGTAGGGGCCGGCCGTGTCCGAGGTCGTGATGTACAGGTAGCCGTTGACCTCGTCGATCTGGCCGTGGTGCGCGAGATAGCCGGTGGGGGCGCCCTCGACGGGCTGCCAGGTCGCGCCGCCGTCGTCGGACCGGTACAGCGGATCCTCGAGGTCGCCGACGGCGGTGAAGATCGTCTGCGAGCCGCCGTCGGTCGCGGAGCGGGTGTCGAACGCCGTCCACAGGACGCCGATCTCCTGGCGGTCGTAGGACCACTCGCTGTCGGGGTTCGGCGCGAAGTTCCCGACGTTCGGGAAGGCGTCGACCTGCGACCAGGTCGCGCCCTTGTCCGTCGAGCGCCACAGGCCGGCACCGTTCTCGGCGCCGTAGTAGAGCACGTCGTTGTCGGCGGGGTCGACGACGAGGCGCTCGCCGATGCCGCGGCCGGCCATGTTGCCGCCGACCTTGAAGGGCAGCTCGGTGCGCTCCCAGGTCTGCCCGTAGTCGTCCGAGCGCAGGATCGCGCCGTTGTTGGGATCCCACTCGTTGGTGTACATGCCGACCGCGACGTAGACGCGGTTGGTCTCGACCGGGTCCGTGGACAGGCTCATCACGCCGTTGTAGCCCCAGTCGTCCCAGCCGACCTCGTCCAGCAGCGGCACCCAGGTGTCGCTCGCGCGGTCGAGCCGGTACGCGCCGCCGATGTCGGTGCGCGCGTAGACCAGCCCCTCCTCGGTCGGGTTGTAGATGATCCCCGGCACGAAGCCGCCGCCCTCGATCTGGGCGTTCGACCAGGTGTAGTCCGACGAGGCGGCGTCGGCGAGCTCGGTCGCGACGGCGGGCGCGGCGGTGGTCGGGGCCGCGAAGGCCGGGACCATCATGCAGGGGGTCGCGACGAGCGCCAGCAGAGCGGCCGACGAGGCAATCGAAGCGCTTCCGCGTCGCTGGCGACGGCGCGGGGCAGGGGCGGCGATGGCGTCGGGCGCCGTGGTGCCGCTCGCGGACGTGCGTGAGGTGCTGGACGCGCGGGGCGCGCCGAACGCGCTGGACGTGCGGGAGGAGGCCGGGTGGGGGCCGTGCATCTGTCACTCCTTCGTGGGGGAGGAACGCGCGTGCCGCAGCGGGTGCACAGGTCGGCGTGCACTGCGGCACCCGCGGGGGAACGGGTGGGAACTGCCTGCGGAGTCCTCGTGCGACGGCGCGGAGGGCTCCGGGGTCGGCCGGCTCGATGCTGCTCGCCGGGACCCGCCTGATTCCGGTCAGCTATGACCGGCATCACCGGAAGAGTAATCGAAACGCTTCGCCAGCGAAAGGGTTTTCGCGGAGGAGGGGGTTACGGAACGGGAACGACGGGTGGACGGCGGTCGGGCCGTGGCGTCAGGACGCGTCGGCGTACGCGAGGTCCTCGCCGCAGCGGACGCAGCGGAAGAGGTAGGCGACGAGATCGCCGTCGCGGCGGAGGTGCACGAGGACCTCGGGATCCCAGCCGTCGGCGATGATCGCGGCGCGCGCGGCGGGCAGGGGCTCCACGTCCTCCCAGCCGGCGGTGCCCCGGTAGGCGGCCGCCTCGCCGCAGTGCGCGAGCCAGCGCGTTCCCTGCCAGGTCGAGAAGCCGGGGGTGCGGCGCACGACGGCCCGAGCGGACTCCTCGGAGGCCCCGGGATCCACGTCGACGAGGAGGCCCGGGACCTCGGGGACGCCCGCGGCGAGGCACCACGGGCACAGGGCGCCGCCCGCGCCGGGGCCACCGGCGCCCGCGCCCGGGCGGCGGCCGCCGGCGGCCGGGTCGAGGTCGACTCCGGCGACCCGCCATCCGCGGGCGCGACCGCAGACGGCGCAGGCCAGGACCGTGCGGGTGATCGCGCCGGTCGCGACGGGATCCGGGTGGTAGCGGAAGACCGGCAGCTCCTCGGCCTCGGCCTCGGCGTCGGCCCCGTCGCCGCTCGTCCCTCCGCTGAGCGCGGCGACCGCGTCGGGGTCCGGGGCGAGGTCGGCGAGGTCGATGCCGAGCGGGACGATCGGGTTCAGGTTCCGCTGGAGGTGCAGTGCGGTGCCGAGCACGCCCGGCCGCTCCGGATCCGGGAGCAGCGTGAGGCGATCATGCGGGACCGCGCCGAGGCCGACGACCGTGCCGTCGGCCGGGAACGGGGTTCCGGGGACCAGGCCGCCGAAGCCGTCCAGCGCGATCTGCTCGATCGCCCGGGCCTCGGCGGTCGAGCGGGCGATGTCCTGCGCGGTCGCCGTCATGCGCTTGCGATGCGAGCGGTCCAGCACCGGCAGCATCCGCCAGACGCGGGCCGTCGCCCCCGCGGTGTCGTCGAGGACGAAGCCGTTCTCCGCCAGCAGCCGCATGCGCAGGAGATCGGGGAGTCGCGCCCCGATCAGGTCCTCGACGCGGGCCACGTCCTCCTCGCGGGCGCCCGGGGACGGACGCGGGCCGGCGGAGGCGTGGGCGGGGCGGCGGTCGCCGCTCATCGCAGCGGGGCCTCGCCGACGAGCGTCGTCGGCTCCAGACGGATCCGGATCGACTTGTAGACGGGCGTGTTCGAGCCGCGCGCGACATGGCGGTTGTGCACGAGCACGTTCGCCTCCGGGAAGTAGGAGAAGGCGCAGCCCGTCGCCGTCGGATACGCGATCACGCGGAAGCCCTGCGCGAAGCGCTCCTCACCGTCGAACTCGCTGGTCACATCGACGATCTGGCCGCTCGTGAAGCCGAGGCGGCGGATGTCCTCGGAGTTCATGAGGATCACCCGTCGGCCCTCGCCGATGCCGCGGTAGCGGTCGTTGAGGGCGTAGATCGTGGAGTTGAACTGGTCGTGGGAGCGGGAGATCTGCAGTAGCAGACGATCCTCGGGCAGGCGCAGCACCTCCAGCGGAGAGGAGGTGAAATGCGCGAGGCCGTCGTCGGTCGCGAAGGTGCGGGAATCGCGCGGACCGTTGGGGAGCTGGAAGCCGCCCGGCTCGTCGAGCCGCCGCTCGAAGTCCTCGAACCCGGGGATCACGCGGGAGACGTGATCCCGGATCACCGCATAGTCGGTGATCATCGCGGGCCAGTCGACGACGGACTCGGGGCCGAAGGTCTCCTGGGCGATGCCCGTGAGGATCGCCGGCTCGGACAGCAGCATCCGCGACGCCGGCTTCAGGTTCCCCTGCGTGGCATGGACCATCGACATGGAGTCCTCGACGCTGAGGCGCTGCGGGGAGCCGCCCGTGAGGTCGAGCTCGGTGCGGCCGAGGGTCGGGAGGATCAGCGACACCTTCCCGGCAGAGAGATGGGAGCCGTTGAGCTTCGTAGAGATGTAGACCGTCATGTCGACGTTCCGCAGGGCGGCGTCGGTGAGGTCGGAGTCGCCGGTGACGCGCGCGAAGTTGCCGCCCATCTGCAGGAAGAAGCGCCCGCGGCCGTCGGCCATGGCACGCACCGCCTCGACCGTGTCCACGCCGTGCTCCCGCGGGGAGACGATCCCGAACTCGGCATCCAGCGCTGCGAGGAACTCCTCCTTCGGCTTCTCGTAGATGCCCTGCGTGCGATCCCCCTGCACGTTGGAATGGCCGCGCACCGGGCACAGCCCCGCCCCCGGCCGACCGATGTTCCCCGTCATCAGCAGCAGGTTCACGATCTCCTGGATCGTCGCGACCGCCTGCACATGCTGCGTGAGCCCGAGCGCCCAGCAGACGATCACGCTGCGCGCGTCGATCACCATCTGCGCGACCGTCTCGATCTGCGACCGAGGGACCCCGGCCGCATACTCGATGTCCTCCCAGGAGATCCCCGCGAGATGCTCCCGCAGCGCCTCGAAGCCCGAGGTGCTCTCCTCGATGAAGACCTTGTCGAGGATCGATTCGTCGTCGGCCGCGCGCTCGAGGAGGATCTTGTTGATGCCCTGGAAGAGGGCGAGATCGCCGGCCAGACGGATCTGCACGAACTCGTCGGAGATGACCTGGCCGCGGCCGAGCGCATCCTTCGGGGACTGCGGATCCTTGAACCGCAGCAGGCCCGCCTCCGGCAGCGGATTGATGCCGACGATGCGTCCGCCGTTCCGCTTCGCCTCCGCGAGGGCCGCGAGCATCCGCGGATGATTCGTGCCCGGGTTCTGACCGGCCACGATCAGCAGGTCCGCGGTCTCGACATCATGGAGGGTGACGGTCCCCTTGCCGACCCCGACCGTCGCGTTCATCGCCACGCCGCTCGACTCGTGGCACATGTTCGAGCAGTCCGGAAGATTGTTCGTGCCGAGCTGCCGGGCGAGCAGCTGCAGCAGGAAGGCCGTCTCGTTCTCGGTGCGGCCCGAGGTGTAGAAGATCGCCTGGTCGGGGGAGTCGAGGCCGCGGAGCTGAGCACCGATCATCTCGAAGGACGCCCGCCAGGAGATCGGCTCGTAATGGTCCGAGCCCTCCCGGCGGATCATCGGGTGCGTCAGCCGGCCCTGCTCGCCCAGCCAGTGGTCCGAGCGCTCCCGCAGCGAGCTGATCGGATGCTCGGCGAAGAACTCGTTGGTGACGCGGCGCAGCGTGGCCTCGTCGGCGACCGCGCGTGCCCCGTTCTCGCAGAAGGCGATCCGCTTGCGCTGCGACGGATCCTCATCCGGCCACGCGCAGGACTGGCAGTCGAAGCCGCCGACCTGGTTGACCTTCAGCAGGGTGCGGGCGGTGCGCACGGCGCCCATCTGCTCGAGCCCGGTGGTGATCGCGTTGACGGCGGCCGGGATGCCGGTCGCCCAGGTCTCGGGCTTCCGGACCGTCAGATTCCTATCGCCGTCGTCGGTCTCGGGGGCTGGTCGGGAGAACAGTGAGGGGGCCATGGCGGGCTCCTTTCCGCAGCGTCGCCGGGAGAGCAGGACGACGGGAGATCGGCGCCGTCGCCGAGTGCCATCGTCTCACGGGAGGGGCGTCCATGAACGGGACGTCAGCGGCATCTGCCGTGCATAGAGCAGGGCAGATGCTCCTCAGATCCCGTTCGCTGCCGCCCTGCCGCCCCTGTCCCCGGCGCCGGCGCCAGCCTCCCCCTCAGCCCGCCAGGGCCTTCCCGCGCTGCTCGGGCAGCGTGAAGGCGGCGAGAGCGGCGAGGGCGAAGGCTGCCGCGAAGACGATGAAGGCGAGGACCTGCCCGCCGGTCGCGACCAGCACGGGGACCATGAACGGCGCGATCAGGGAGGCGAGACGGCCGAAGCCCGCGGCGGCGCCCGTGCCGGTGCCGCGCACCGCCGTCGGGTACAGCTCCGGGCCGATCGCGTAGAGGGCGCCCCAGGCGCCGAGGTTGAAGAAGCTCAGCATGCAGCCGGCGGCGATGATCGCGGCCTCGGAGTCGGCCATGCCGTAGAGCACCGCGGCGACGGCGGATCCGGCGAGGAACACGGTCAGCGTCCAGCGCCGCCCCAGCACCTCGATGAGCCAGGCCGCGACCGCATAGCCGGGCAGCTGGGCGAGCGTGATGATCAGGGTGAAGGAGAACGAGGTGGTCAGCGAGAACCCGCGGTCGATCAGCAGGGTCGGGATCCAGATGAACGCGCCGTAGTAGGACAGGTTGATGCAGAACCACACGGCCCACAGCGCGGCGGTGCGGGCGCGCAGGGGGCGGGACCAGATCCCGCCGGAAGCGCCCGCCGCGGCATCCGCCGGGGCCTCGCCCCTCTCCTCGCCCTTCTCCTCGACCCGCACCGGGACCCGCGCCTCGCGCGCGCGGCCGACGGCGGGGGACGCCTCGAATCCGCGGACGATCTCCTCGGCCTCCGCATGCCGCCCGGTCCGCTCGAGGTGGCGGACGGATTCGGGCATGCCGAGACGGATCACGAGCGACCACAGCGCCGGAACCATGCCGATCGCGAGGGCCCAGCGCCAGCCCGTCGGCCCCGAGGCGGCGACGAAGGTGCCGATCACGGCGGCGAGGATCCAGCCGAGCGCCCAGAACGCCTCGAGCCAGACGATCACGCGGCCGCGGATCCGCGCGGGGGCGAACTCGCTGATGAGGGTGGAGGCGACGGGCAGCTCGGCGCCGAGGCCGAGGCCGACGACGAAGCGCAGCGCGATGAGCATCGCGAGGCCGCCGGAGAGGGCGGAGGCACCGGTCGCGAGCCCGTAGACCAGCAGGGTCAGGGCGAAGACGGAGCGTCGGCCGATGCGGTCGGCGAGGAGCCCGCCGACGGTCGCGCCGATCGCCATCCCGGCGAAGCCGACGGAGGCGATGAGGGAGCCGTCGGACTTCCCGATGCCCCAGTGCACGGTCAGCGCCGCGATCACGAAGGACACCAGGCCGACGTCCATCGCGTCGAGGGCCCAGCCGATGCCGGAGGCGCCCAGCAGCTTCGCGTGCTTGCGGGTGAAGGGGAGGCGGTCGAGCCGTTCGGCGCGGGTGGGCGCGCTGCCGGGGTCGGTCGTCGAGGAGGACGTCGGGGGCGTGGTCATGGGATCTCCGCAGGGGTGCGAACGAGGGCAGCCGGGGTCAGCGCTGGGGCGTGGTGTCGAGGTCGGCGTCGGCCTCGCCGTGGAGGACGGCGAGGGCCTGGCGGGCGCGGTGCGCGCCCCAGCGGGAGAGCATCTCGAGCTCGGACTCCTCGATGAGGCGCCAGTCCTCGAGCTCGGAGGCCTGGGGGACGATGCGGGCCTCGAGCTCGGCCGCGGGCATCGTGCCGCCGTCGAACAGGAAGTGGGCGCCCATCGGGGCGCCGCGGTCGGCGCGGGCGGGGACCCAGGCGATCGACAGCAGGCGTCCGACCTCGATGTCGAGGCCGAGCTCCTCGCGGACCTCGCGTCGGGCGCAGGCGCGGGGGTCCTCGCCGGGGTCGACGCCGCCGCCGGGCAGCAGCCAGTGGTCGCGGTAGGTGGGCTTCTCGACGACCACCCGGCCGTGCTCGTCGCGCAGGATGACCGCCCCGTAGGCGACGACCTTGGGCAGGGTCGCGAAGTAGGCGGGATCGGGCAGCAGATGGGGCATGGTCCCTCGGGCCTCCAGGGGCGGGTCGGAGCGTCGGCCGGGGCCGACGGGCGGCGGTCGACGGCGGACGACGGCGGACGACGAGCGGCGCGATGGGGAGGACTCCCCATCGACCGCGGTCCGCGGCTCAGCCTATTGTCGTCCGTCGGATGGTGCGGCGAGGGGCCGTGCCGCGGGGCAGCGCGACATCCTGCGGGAGCGCGTGATGAGGGGGAGCGGCATGACGGGATTCCTGGGAGCCGACACCGAGGCGCTCCGGGACGTCGCCGATCTGTTCGAGCGGCGGGGGCGCCGCCTCCGGGAGATCCGCGAGAGCATCGACGTGATGGTCCTGCGCGAGGACGTCTGGGTGGGGACGGACGCGGAGGGGTTCCGCGACCGCTGGAGCGGCGTCGGCGCGCAGCTGTCCGAGGCGGCGGAGGCGACCGGCCGGCGCCGGGCCGAGCTCGAGGAGCAGGCCGAGGAGCAGGACGAGGTCTCCGAGGCCGACGACGGTGCGGGCGGCTGGTTCGACGCGATCGGCGACTTCTTCGGGAGCATCGGGGACGCCGCGCTGGACCTCGGCAAGGCCGGTCTGAAGCTGTTCAAGGGGTTCACGGCCTTCCGGCTGTTCTCGGATCTCGGGCAGCTGACGGAGGCGGGCTTCGACGGGCTGCGGACCCTGATCAACCAGAGCTACATCGACGAGCTCGTCGACCTCACGCGCCGTCCGGGCCAGCTCATCCAGGACTTCCTCTCGAGCAAGGGCCTGTCGCGGATCGCCGACGTCGCCGGCGGCATCTTCGACTCCGGGATCGTCAAGGGCGCCGGGAAGTTCCTGGGCAAGGCGCTGCCGATCCTCGACATCGGCACCGGCATCTACCAGATGGCCACGGCGGAGGACGGCTGGGATGTCGCCTCCGGCGGTCTCAGCACCCTCAGCGGCGCGCTCCTGCTCGCCGCCCCGTTCACCGGTCCCGCGGCGCCGATCGTCGCGGGCGTCGGCGCGGTGGCCGGCGGCGTCTCGCTCGCGATCGACGCCGGCAAGGCCATCGTCGAGAACTGGGACACGATCTCCGAGACCGCGGGCGCCGCCTGGGACGCGACGACCACCTACGTCTCCGACACCTGGAACTCCGCGACCGAGGCGGCCGGCGAGGCCTGGGATGCGGCGACGGGCGCCGTCGGCGACTTCTTCTCCGACCCCCTGGGCTCGATCTTCGGGTGAGCCCCGAGACCCCGAGCCCCCTGACACCCCCGAGGATCTGACATGACCGAGACCGCATCCGCCCCGGAGCCGAACGGCGCCTTCCCGTACGGCGTCGGCCGCGCGGCGGGCCCCGACGCCCCGATCGAGCACACCCCCTACGACGCCGCGAGCGCCCTCGCGGTCCTCGAGCGCGCCGCCGACGCCGACCCGGCCGACGGCGCAGGCCCGGTAGAGGCCGCCGCCGACTCGGCCGATGGCGGGAGTCCGGCCGACGGTGCAGGCCCGGCGGAGGAGATCATCACCCTCACCGATGAGCAGCTGCTGGGCGTCGAGGGGCATCGGCGGCCCCAGCCCGTCGCCCTGCCCTGGGCGACCGCGCAGGAGGAGACCGGCGCCGGGGCCCGGGAGCTCCTCGCGGCGGCCGGGCTGCGGAGCCTGATGGCGGCGGACCTCGTGGTCGCCGGGCAGGACCGGGAGACGGGGGAGCGGCGCTGGCTCGTCGACCCGGCCGTCAACGGCTGCCTCGTCCTGCGGCGGACCGCGCGGGTGATCGCCTCCGCGGAGCGGCAGGTGCGCTCGGAGGCGGGTGTGCAGGAGCACCGCCTCTACTACTACGTCCACCCCGAGGGAGTGCTCGAGGAGGAGGTTACGGCGTCGGGCATGCACATCTTCCGCTCGCTGCGGCGCAGCGCGGTCCCCGGGCGCCTCGCGCTGCTGATCGACCAGGACCGGGTCGCGGCCGACGACGGCTCCGCCCCGCTGGAGGTCTCGGCGGAGGATCTGGCCGCCGGTGGGCCCGTCGCCGCGCGCCTCGCCGACGCCCGCGCCATCACCGTCGTCTCCTCCCTCGGCACGCGGACCGACGAGGTCAAGCAGCTGATCATGTACGCCACGACGACGGAGCTGCTGGCCCAGCAGACCGAGGAGGGGGCCGACGGAGAGGCCGAGGTGACCCTCAAGAGCATCTCCCGCACTGAGCTGCTCGACCTCGGCGCCTGGTTCGTCGACCCCGGCGCAGCCTGAGCGCGACACACGGCCTGAACGTGACCCACGGCGTGAGTGCGATACACGGCGCGAGCGCGATGCAGGACGTCAGGAGCGCAGGAGCGGAGCGTTGGTCCGCAGCCGGAAGCGCAGGGCGCTCCCCGGCGCGGCCTGCGCCAGCCGGTCCAGTCCCGCCCGGGTGACGACCCCGGCGACGGGATAGCCGCCGGTCATCGGATGGTCGGGCCCGAACACGACGGGCTGGCCCGACGGCGGGATCTGCACCGCGCCCGGCAGGGTCGGCTCACTGGGCATCGTGGCGGCGCCGACGGGCAGCGGCAGTGGCGGACCGTCGAGCCGCACGCCCACCCGGTCGGAGTCGCCCCGCACCGTCCAGACGGTCGTGACCAGGGCGTCCATCGCCTCCGGGCCGAGGAGGCCGTCGCGCGGGCCCGGGACGAGATCGACGAGGAGCGGCTCGCCGTCGGCCGCTCCGCGCTCGCCGGGACCCGCCTCCCCGTCGGCGACCGGTACCGCCGCCGGGACCGCGGAGAGACCGCGGTCGGGGCCGACGAGCAGCCGGTCCTCGGCGGCGAGCGGGGCGGGGCCCAGCGCGGACAGGATGTCGCGGGACAGCGACCCGAGGACGGCACCGCTCGCATGGCGGGGCACGGCGCTGCCCGCTCCGTCGGCCGCGGCACCGCTCGCGCCTCCGACCGTCCCGTCGGCCGACTCCGGGCGGATCCCTCCGCGGACGGCGACGATCGTGCGGAGCCCCGAGGCGACGGGGCCGATCTCGATGCGGTCCCCGGCGTCGAGGGCGATCGGACGGGCGTCGCCGAGGCCGGCGTCGAGGTCGAGATCGGCGTCGTCCTCGACGGCGCGGCGCACGGCCACCGGCACCGGGGCCCCGGCGACCGCGAGCACGACCGGGCCGAGAGCACGCAGGCGCAGCGGGCCGACGAGCATCTCGAGGGCCGCGGCCTGCGAGGGGTTCCCCACCGCGAGGTTCGCCCGCACCAGGGCGGCGCGGTCGAAGGCGCCCGAGCCGCTCACGCCGATGGCGCCGCGGCCCGGGCGTCCGCCGTCCTCGATCAGGGCGAGGGGGCCGGGGGAGAGGACCGTGAGCCCTGGCCGTTCCGTCGGCTCCTGCGCCCCGACGAACCGCAGCGCCCGCGCGGGCAGAGCGGCGGCGCGACCGGGCAGGGTGGCGGCGCGGCTGGGCAGTGCCGCGGCGCGCGCCGGCAGAGCGGCGGCCCGGGCGGGGAGGGCGGCGACCCGGGTCGGCAGCGGGGTCCGCGCCTGCACGATCGCGCGACGCGGGCTGAAGCGCACGCGGGTGCCGGGGGCCAGCAGCGCGGGATGCTCCCGCGCCGGGTCGAACAGCACGGCGTCGGTGCGGCCGATCAGCTGCCAGCCGCCGGGGGAGGAGCGCGGGTAGATCCCGCAGTAGCGGGAGGCGAGGCCGACGGCGCCCGCGGGGACCGCGGTGCGCGGCTCCGCCCGCCGCGGCACGTCCCACGGCACGTCCCACGGCACGTCCCACGGCACGTCCCGCGGGAGGGACGCGGGCAGGAGATAGGCGAAGCCCGGGGCGAATCCGCCGAAGGCCGCCGTCCAGACGGCCTCGGAATGGGTGGTGACCAGGACGTCCGTCGTGATCCCGAGCAGGTCGGCGACGTCGGCGAGGTCCTCCCCGTCGTAGACGACGGGGAGGCGGACGTCCGTGCCCTCCTCCTCGTCGGCGTCGGCCTCCGGCAGGTGCGCGAGCAGGCCTGCGAGCTCGCGCGCATCGCCGACGGCGGTGCCGCGCAGCAGCAGGGTCCGCTCGGCGGGGACCAGATCGACGAGGCCGACGGGCGCGGCCGCCCGCACCGCCGCGGCGGCCGCGAGGACCTCCGCGGTGCTGGGATACTCCGCGAGCACCGCGGTCTCGCCGGCCCGATGCACGGCGAGCGGCGCGGGAAGGAGCGGGCCGCGGGGAAGGGGAGCGCCGGCGGCGTGCGATGCGTCGGCGGGGACGGACTCCGGCGCGGTCACCGTCGGACCCCGGAGCGACCGGAGCGCCCGGAGGAGCCGGGGGCGGCGAGCGCGACGCCCGCGCCCTCGAGCCGGGCCCGCACCTCGCGGGCGAGCGCGACCGCGCCCGGGGTGTCTCCGTGCAGGCAGATGCTCCGGCAGGGGACGTCGACCCAGCTCGTGCTGCCGTGCACGCGTGCCCGCCCGCGCAGCGCAAGCTCGATGGCCTGCGCGGCGACGGCCTCGGGGTCCAGGAGCACCGCGCCCGGTTCGCGCCGCGGGACGAGGGTGCCGTCGGCCCGGTAGGCGCGGTCGGCGAAGCCCTCTAGGACGACCTCGAGACCCGCCGCCTCGGCCTTCTGCGCGACGACCGAACCCGGGGCCGCGACCAGCTGCAGCGCACCGCCGGTTTCGTCGAGTCCGCTGAGACTGCTGAGTCCGCTGAGCTCGCGCAGCGCCGTCACGACGGCCTCGGCCTGCGCCTCATGGTGCGCGATCGCCGAGTAGAGGGCGCCATGGGGCTTCACGCCGACGACCTGCGCGCCGACGGCCCCGGCGATCGCCAGCAGGCTCCCGGTCTGCGCGATCACCTGGTCGGTGAGCTCGGCGGGGGCGATGTCGACGAAGCGTCGGCCGAAGCCCTGGAGGTCCGGATAGGCGACGTGCGCGGTGATCGCGACGCCCCGCTCATGGGCCCCGCGGACGGCCCGACGCATCGTCGAGGGGTCCCCGGCATGCCCGCCGCAGGCGATGTTCGCCGTGGTCACGACGTCGAGCATGGCCTCGTCGTCGCCCATCGACCAGGCGCCCCAGCCCTCGCCGAGATCCGCGTTCAGGTCGAGGGACCGGTTCGTCGGCAGGTCCCGGGGCGGGTCCGTCGGCAGGTCCGGGGACGGGGCGGGACGGGCAACCATGGGGGATCTCCTTCGCGCGGACGGCGGCGGTCACCCCATTGTCGTCCCCCGGCGCAGGGCGTGGGAGCGGTGGAACGGAGGGAGCGTCAGCCGGCGCCGAGCGCCTCCCGCAGCGCTCGGGCGGCGGCCTCGGGGTCCTCCGCCTCGGTCACGGCGCGCACCACGACGATGCGGTCGGCGCCGGTGGAGAGGACCTCGGGGACGCGCTCGACGTCGACCCCGCCGATCGCGAAGAACGGCTTCGCGGCGTCCTCGCGCGCGGCGGCCTCGCGGGGCAGCTCGAGGCCGACGGGCTCGCGGCCGGGCTTCGTGGGCGTCGCCCAGACGGGGCCGGTGCAGAAGTAGTCGATGCCGGGATCGTCGTCGGCCGCATGCAGCTGCTCGGGGGTGCGGGTGGAGCGTCCGATGAGGACGTCGGGGCCGACGAGCGCGCGGGCGTCCTCGGTGGTCAGATCGCCCTGGCCGAGGTGCAGGACGTCGACGCCCGCGAGGACGGCGACGTCGGCGCGGTCGTTGGCGGCCAGCAGCGCCCCGTGGGCGTCGGCGATCGGTCGCAGCGCGCGCAGCGCCTCGACCTCGGCGCGGGCCTCGGCGCCCTTGTCGCGCACCTGCAGGATGTCGACGCCGCCGCGGAACGCCGCCTCGGCGAACTCGAGGAGCCCCTCGAGGCCGCGGGAGAGGTCCACGCACACGTACAGGCGGGCGTCGGCGAGCGCGGCGCGACGTCGGTCGCCGGTCTCGTCGCGGGTCGCGCGCCGGCGTGTGGGGGGCTGCTGATCTGCATTCATCCGCACAGGGTCGCACAGCGTCCACCCGTCGGCGTCGGACGTTCCGCCGTCGGCCGCCCCGCCGGCAGGTCGTCGGCTGCCCTGCCGGCACGTCGCCGCCCGTCCGGACGTCCCGGCCGCCGATCGCGGGCGCGGCGTAGGATCGAGGGGTTCCGTGGGAGCCCGATGCGCGGGCTGAGAGGGCGCGAGGCGCCGACCACCAGCACTGGATGCGGATCATGCCGTCGTCAGGAGGAATGCGCCTGTGGAGCGTGTCGTCATCATCGGAGCGGGCATCGTCGGCCTGCTCACCGCGCATGAGCTGCGTCGTCGCGGCCATCGCGTCGAGCTCCGGTCGACGGGGGTCGCCGAGCAGGCCACCTTCGCCGCCGCCGGGATGCTCGCCCCCGCCGCCGAGATGCAGTACGGCCAGGGGCCGCTGTGGCGGATCATGCGGGAGGCCGAGCAGGATCATCGCGCGCTCGCGGCCCGTCTGGCCGAGCGCAGCGCCGCCCGGATCGCCGACGGCGCGGACCCGCTGCCGGATCCCGGCTATCGCGACGCCTCGACGCTCGTCGTCGGCCGCGAGGCGGGGGATCTCGCGGCCCTGCACGACCTCGCCCGGGTCCAGCGGAGCAACGGCGCCGCGGTGCGGGAGCTGACGGGCGCCGAGGCCCGCCGCGAGGAGGGCGCGCTGCTGCGCGGCATCAGCGGCGGCGTGCTCCTCGAGCGCGACCACCAGGTCGATCCGCGCCGCCTCGCCGCCGCCGTCCGCGCCGATCTGGAGTCCGACGGGCCCGACGGCCCCGCGATCACGATCCGCGAGGGCCGCGTCGACGCGATCGCCGGAATCCTCGACGGCACCGGCGGCCGGGTCGACAGGGTCATCCTCGCCGCCGGGCTCGGCGTTCCCGGGATCGACGGGCCCCACCGGTCCCTCGACCTGGCGATGCGGCCGGTGCGCGGGGACATCCTGCGCCTGCGGGTCCCCGAGAGCCTGCTGCTGCCGGGGGAGGAGAACCTGGTGGGGCGGACGGTCCGGGCGATCGTCCGGGGGCGTCCCGTCTACCTGGTCCCGCGCGACGACCGCACCCTCGTGCTCGGCGCGACCAGCCGCGAGGACGATCTCGCGGGGACGTCCGCGGGCGGGGTGCTCCAGCTGCTGCAGGACGCGGCCGAGATCCTCCCGGCGATCCGGGAGACGGAGCTGATCGAGGTCACGACCCGCGACCGCCCCGGCACCCCCGACGACCTGCCGCTGCTGGGCGCCGCCCCCGAGGATCCCCGCGTGATCGTCTCCACCGGCTACCACCGCCACGGGATCCTGCTGTCGGCGTGGGCCGCGCAGCGCACCGCCGACCTCGTCGACGGCGCTGATACCGCCTCTGATCTCGCCCCTGATCTCGCCGCCGAGCATGCCGACCAGCTGGACGCCGTCCGGCCCGACCGCTTCACCCCCGTCCTGGAGGAGGCCCGATGAGCCCCACGACCATCGCCCTGACCGTCAACGCCGAGGAGGCCGAGGTCCCCGCGATCTGGACCGTCCGCGATCTCGTGGCCGAGCGCCTCGGCCAGGAGGTCGGGGAGGACGGCCGCGCGGCCGACGGCGGGGCGCTCGGCGTCGCCGTCGCGCTCGACGACGCCGTCGTCCCCCGCAGCCGCTGGGCCGCGACGCCGCTGAGCGCCGGGGTCCGCTGCGAGTTCGTCACCGCTGTCCAGGGAGGCTGAGCATGAGCACCACCACCGCACCCGCCGCGGTCGAGGATCCGCTGGTCATCGCCGGGGAGGCCCTCGCCTCGCGGCTCATCATGGGCACCGGCGGCGCGACCGACCTCGCGGCCCTCGAGCGCGCGCTGGTCGCCTCCGGCACCGCCCTGACCACGGTCGCGATGCGCCGCTTCTCGGCGTCGACCGGCAACTCGGTGTTCGCGATGATCCGGCGCCTGGGGATCCGGGTGCTGCCGAACACCGCCGGCTGCTACAGCGCCCGCGATGCGATCCTCACCGCCGAGCTCGCCCGCGAGGCGCTCGAGACCGACTGGATCAAGCTCGAGGTCATCGCCGACGAGGACACGCTCCTGCCCGACGGCGTCGAGCTGTACGAGGCGACCGAGGAGCTCGTCCGGCGCGGCTTCACCGTCCTGCCGTACACGACCGACGATCCGGCGCTCGCCCGTCGGCTCGAGGATGCGGGCGCCGCGGCCGTGATGCCGCTGGGCTCGCCCATCGGCACGGGCCTGGGGATCCTCAACCCGCACAGCATCGAGCTGATCTGCGAGCGCGCGGGCGTGCCCGTCGTGCTCGACGCCGGCATCGGCACCGCCTCGGACGCGGCCCTGGCGATGGAGCTCGGCTGCTCGGCCGTCCTCGCGGCCTCCGCCGTGACCCGTGCTCAGGACCCGGAGGCGATGGCCCGCGCCATGGACCTCGCGGTCCGTGCGGGCCGGGCCGCCGCGGGCGCCGGACGCATCCCGCGCCGACGCCTCGCCCGCGCCTCGAGCGCCTTCGAGGGACTGATCGCCCCGGTCGACGGGGCCGCGAACGGACGGGAGGCGGAGTCGCTGTGAGCCTCCCGCCCCTGGTCGAGCCCGGTCCCGAGCTGACCCCCGCGCAGATCGAGCGCTACCGCCGCCAGATCACCCTCGCCCGCATCGGCACCGTCGGCCAGCGCCGCCTCGGCGCCGCGCGGGTGCTCGTCGTCGGCGCCGGCGGCCTCGGCACGCCCGCCCTGCAGTACCTCGCGGGCATCGGCATCGGTGCGCTCGGCATCGTCGACGACGACGTCGTGGACCTCTCGAACCTGCACCGCCAGGTCATCCACGGCACCGATGTGCTCGGCATGGCGAAGGTCGACTCGGCCGCCGCGGCCGTCGCCCGCATCAACCCCGACGTGCAGGTCGAGACGCATCGGATGCGGCTCAGCGCCGACAACGTCGTCGAGCTGATGCGCGGCTACGACCTCGTGCTCGACGGCGCCGACAACTTCGCCACCCGGTATCTCGTCGCCGACGCCAGCGAGATCACCGGCGTGCCCGTGGTGTGGGGTGCGATCCTCCGCCACCACGGCCAGGTCAGCGTGTTCTGGCCGGGCCGCGGCGCCCACTACCGCGACGTCTTCCCCGAGCCGCCCGCGCCCGGGGAGGCGCCCTCCTGCGCGGAGGCCGGGGTGCTCGGCACGCTGCCCGGCCTGATCGGCACGGTCATGGCCTCGCAGGTCGTCCAGCTGGTCACGGGCACCGGCGATCCGCTCGTCGGCCGCCTCATGCTGTGGGACGAGGACACCTCGAGCACCCGCACGCTCCGCATCGAGCGCGACCCCGCGCGTCCCGCGGCGACCGCGGTGTCGATCCCGCCGGCCGCGGACCCCGCCTGCCGCATCGGCGGCCCCGCGCCCGACGAGACCCTCGACGTCCCCGCCCTGCGCGCGCTCCTCAGGGCCGACGGCGCCGCGGCCGACGGGAGTGCGGCCGGAGGCGTCGGTGCGGCGATCACCCTGATCGACGTCCGCGAGCCCTGGGAGGTGCAGGCCGGGGCGATCGCCGGGGCCGTGAACATCCCCCTCGGCGACCTCCTCGAGCAGGGGGAGGCGGCGCTGCCCGGCGGCGTCGGCGGCGGCGAGGTCGTCCTGTACTGCCAGGGCGGGGTCCGCTCCGCTCGGGCGCTCGAGCGCCTCCGTCCCGCCTGGAGCCTCCGCGAGGGGCGCCTGCGCCACCTCGACGGCGGCTACTCCGCCTGGGCGGCGGCCCCCGCGGCCGACTGAGCGCCGGCGCCCGCGCCCCGGGGCGCCTGTACCGACGGTGCTGACGGCGCTGACGGTGCCGTCCCCCGCTCGTGGAGCGTGGCGCGGATCGTCGCGTCGGCGGCCCCCTCCCAGCTCGTCGGCGCGAGGCCCTCGGCGGTCTCGAGGAGACCGGGCGCCAGGCGGCAGGGCCGGTACCAGAGGTCGCCGATCCCGGCGATCTCCCGCATCGTCGTGGAGACGGTCCCCGCCGCCCGCAGGACCGCGCGCGGCACCGGCAGGGGAGCGCGGGAACGGCCCGCGACCAGGCGGTCCGTCCGGGCGGCGAGCTCGCGCAGGCTGCGCGGAGGCGCCGTCGGCGCATGCAGGATCCCGTCGGCGGGGAGGCGATCCGCATGCCGGGCCGCGTGCAGCATCGCGCGGGCGAGATCGGGCGTGAAGGTCAGCGAGTGCGGGGCGTCGAGCGCGGCCGGGACGATCGCCCGTCGGCCCGCGACGATCGGCTCGATCACGAGGGTGCCCGCGACCGAGGCCCCGGTCCCGACCGACGTCGGCCCGATGAGGTCGGCGGCGACGATGCTGAGCGTGCGCGCCGCATGCGCCCGGCGCGCCGCGAGCAGCTGCACCCGCACCTCGCCCTTGGCGTCGCGGGGGCTCGGCGCGGCGCCCTCGGCGAGATCGTCGGCGGCGCCGACGAAGCCGTACATCGACTCCGGGAACACGACGGGGACGCCCTGCGCGGCCGCCGCATCCAGCACCGCGCGCTCCCGCTGCGGCAGCTCCCGCCGCCAGATCCTCACGTCGTAGGGGGCGTGGAAGCAGGCGTGGATCGCGTCGGCGCCCTCGACGGCGCGCGCGAGCACCGCCGCGTCCCCGACGTCCCCGCGCACCCGCGTCACGCCCGGCCGCTCCGGGCCGACGGCCGCGCTGCGCCGCAGCACGGTGACCGTGTCCCCGGCGGCGAGCGCGGCCTCGACGATCTCGCGCCCGATCTGTCCCTCGCCGATCAGCAGATGATGCATGTCCGTTCCCTCCGCAAAGTGTGAGCACTGCTCTCGTTGCTGTCAGGAAAGAGTGAACACCGCTCTCGGTTCCGCGTCAAGAGCAGTGCTCTCCCTTTCTGGCATCATGGCGGGATGGAGCAGGCGGAGCAGAGGGAGCAGGCGGCGCGGACGGCGCGGACGGGGCGGTCGGCGCAGGCCGGCGAGGGCGGCCCGCGGGCGGCGGCCCGCGCGCGGACGATGGCCCGGATCGTCGAGCTCGGCAATGCGCAGCTCGATGCGAACGGCCCGGAGGGCCTCAGCCTGCGCGAGGTCGCCCGCGGCCTCGGCATGGTCTCCTCGGCCATCTACCGCTACGTCGGCAGCCGCGATGAGCTGCTGACCCTTCTCCTCGTCTCCGCCTTCGACGATCTCGCCGACGCCGTCGACGCGGCTCTCGACGGCGCGGGGCCCGACGATGCGGGGTCCGATGGTGCGGGGTCCGATTGCGCGGGGCCGGCGTCGCCCGCCGAGCGGCTGATGACGCTCGCCCTCGCGCTGCGCGCCTGGGCCGTCGCGAACCCGGCGCGCTGGGCGCTCCTGTACGGCACGCCCGTGCGCGGCTACGCCGCGCCCCGCGACACCGTCGGCCCGGGCGTCCGCGTGATCGCGCGCCTCGCGGAGATCGTGGCCGACGCCGACGCCGGTGCTGCCGACGCGGGTGTCGGCGACGCGGGCGCCGACGGCGCGGGCGCGGGCTCGGGCGCCGACGCCCTCGACCCGGCCGTCCGCGCCCTCCTCGAGGACGGGGCGCGCGACGTCGGCGTGCAGATCTCCGCGCCGGCGATGCTGCGTGCGACCGTGCTGTGGAGCTCCCTCGTCGGCCTCGTCGCCGCCGAGCTGACGGCCCAGTACGGCCCCGAGGCCGGGCCTCTCGGCGAGATCGTCCTGCGCTCCCAGCTGGGTGTTCTCCTCCGCCTGCTCTGAGCGGTGCGGCGGCGGGGCGGCGGGTCGGCCGGGTCTGTCCGCCGGGCCCGTCGGCCGGGCCCGCCGGCCTCAGCCGTCCGCGCCGAGCGCGAGCCAGGCGCCGAGCACGTCCTCGAGGCGGCCGTGGAGGCGCAGGTCGGCGAGGTCGTCGCCGCGGGTCGGGCCATCGTTGACGATCACGACCCGCCGCCCGTCGCGGACCGCCGCGCGCACGAAGCGCAGCCCCGACTGCACGCTCAGGCTCGAGCCGAGCACGAGCAGCGCCTCGGCGCGGGAGGCGGCGTCGACGGCCGCTCCGACGACCTCGGGGCGGGTCGACTCGCCGAAGAAGACGACGTCGGGCTTGAGAATCCCGCCGCACAGCGAGCAGTCGGGGTAGCGGAACGCGCTCGTGCGGTCGACCTCGGCGTCGCCGTCGGGCGCCTGGGCGGCATCGGCGGCGAGAGCCGGCAGACGCCGCGCCAGCTCGGGGTTCATGGCGAGCATCCGCTCGTGCAGGCGCGCGCGGGACCAGAGCCGGTCGCAGCCGAGGCAGCGCACGCGGTCGAGGCGTCCATGCAGGTCGATCACGGGATCCGAGCCCGCCTCCTGGTGCAGCCCGTCGACGTTCTGCGTGATGACGGCGGTCGTCGGGAGGATCGCTGGGGCGGCATGTCCGGGGCGGCCAGGGTGTCCGGGGTGTCCGGGGCGGGCGAGCTCTGCGAGCCGGCGATGGCTCGCGTTGGGGGCGGCGCGGCGGAACGGCGTCCAGCCGACCGTCGAGCGCGCCCAGTAGCGGCGGCGCGAGAGGTCGGAGCCGACGAACTCCTGGAAGGTCATGGGGGAGCGGGGGACGGCGTCGGGCCCGCGATAGTCCGGCAGGCCGGAGCCGGTCGACATGCCGGCGCCGGTGAGCACCGCCGTCGGCCGACCGCGCAGCAGCGCGAGCGCGGCGCGCACCTCCTCGGGCGGGCTCACCGTGCCGTAGGCTCCGCCGGGGACCGGACCCCAGGCGGGAGGGCGGGGCGTGCGGGCGGCGGTCGAGAACCAGCGGCCGACGTCGGCGGCCTGGGCGGTCTGCTCGCTCATCGTGCCAGCGTAGGCGGACCGGCCCCGGGCGGTCGCCGCGCCGCCCGGTGAACGACCGGTAGGGACCGCGCGGCGGCCGCGCGACTGCCGCACGGCGGTCACAAGGCGGTCACGGCCGTGGTCCAGGATGGTCGCGAGAATTGACAGGACCGCCGACAAGCGCTTTCCTAGAAGAGTCGGGCCGGGGTACCCACCCCTCTCGCCCGCCGGATCGCGCAACCCTCGCGAGACGCGCATGAAACCTTTCATAGATCGTGGCAACCCGGTGGCATCCTCGCGCCGGCCCCGCCGGCATCACCCATCGGGACGGCCCGGTGCTCCCAGCGTCGGGAGCCTCGGCCCGCACCCCGGCCCCGCAGCACTCGGCAGTTCCCATCGATTCCTCATCGCGGCTCACGCCCACCCGGATCAAAGGAGATCTGATGTTCTCTCGACGGCACGCTCTCGCCCTCGGCCTCGCAGTGCCCGGCCTCGCCGGCCTCGCCGCCTGCGGCCCCAACGCGACCTCCTCCTCGGACAGCGGCGACAGCGGCGACGGCACGTCCTCGCTGCGCCTGGCCTGGTGGGGCAACGACACCCGCAACCCCATGACCGAGGCCGTCGTCGAGGCCTTCAAGGACGTCGACGACACCGTCAGCATCTCCCTCGAGCCCGGCGAGTGGAGCGGCTACTGGGACAAGCTCGCCACCCAGGTCGCCGGCGGCGACACCCCCGACGTCATCCAGATGGACGAGAAGTACCTCGCCGAGTACGGCGAGCGCGGGGTCCTGCTGGACCTGCGCGAGGCCGGTCTGAACACCGACGACTTCGCCGAGGGCTCGGTCGAGGTCGGCGAGGTCGCCGACAAGGGCCTGCTCGCGATCAACGCGGGCCTGAACGCGGTCGCGATCATCGCCAACCCCAACGTCTTCGAGGCCGCCGGCGTCGACCTGCCCGACGACACCACCTGGACCTGGGACGACATGCTCGCCACCGCCCAGGCCATCTCCGAGGCCACCGACGACGGCGTCTACGGCATGACGCAGATCGCCACCGTGCAGGCCGTCTTCCAGATCTGGGTCCGCCAGAAGGGCCAGGACCAGTACAAGGACGGCGGCCCCGGATTCGACGCGGCGACCGCGACCAGCCTGTTCGAGTTCGCCCAGCAGATCCAGGACACCGGCGCCGGCCCCGACGCCTCGACCACGGTCGAGGACGCCGCCTCCTCCATGGACCAGTCGCTGTTCGCCACCGACCGCATCGGCATGACGATGGTCTGGTCCAACCAGGTCGTCGCCCATGACGCGCTCATCGACGGCGGCGTCACCGTGCTGCGTCCGCCGTCGATGACGGGCTCCGCGAACGACGCGCAGCTCTGGTACAAGGCCTCGATGTACTGGTCGGTCTCCGCGACGACGAAGTACCCGGAGGCGGCGATCGAGTTCGTCGACTTCCTGGTCAACTCGCCCGACGCCGGACGTATCACCCTCGTCGAGCGCGGCGTCCCCGGCAACCTGACCGTCCGCGAGGCCGTCGTCGCCGAGCTCGACGAGGCGAACACGAAGGCCGTGGACTATCTCGACATGATCGAGTCCGAGCTCGGCTCCGCCCCTGAGATCACCCCGCAGGGCGGCGGCGAGTTCGAGAGCATCCTCAGCCGCGCCGGCGAGGACGTCCTGTTCGGGAACGTGTCCGCCGCGGACGCGGGCCAGCGGGTCATCGACGAGCTCGAGGCGGCTCTCGCCTGAGCGGCGGGGAGACCGCGGAGCGCCCCGAGCGCCGCGCGGCCTCCCCGCACCCCGTCGCCGCCGCCCGCGGGATCCCGCCCGCGGGCGGCGGCGACCGTCCGACCCTCACCCCACGACCTGACGCAGACACGAAGGGAGGCACCCCATGAGCGCACTCGGCGAGCTCTCGAGCATGGCCAAGAACCGCCGCAAGGGGGGTCCGAAGGAGAAGCACCCCGACAATCGGGCAGCGATGGGGTTCATGCTGCCCTGGCTGCTCGGCTTCCTCGGCATCACCCTGATCCCGATGATCGCCTCGCTGTACCTGTCGTTCACCGACTACAGCCTGCTGGCCGCCCCCGAATGGATCGGCCTCGACAACTTCCGCGAGATGGCCGCGGACACCCGCCTCCACAACGCCCTGAAGGTCACCTTCATCTACGTCCTGGTGGGCACCCCGCTGCAGCTCATCGCCGCGCTGCTGCTGGCCGTGCTGCTCAACCAGGGCATGAAGGGCCTCGCCTTCTACCGCTCGGTGTTCTACCTGCCCTCCCTGCTGGGCGGGTCGGTCGCGATCTCGATCCTGTGGCGCCAGATGTTCGGCGCCAACGGCCTGGTCAACCAGGTCCTCGGGATGCTCGGCTTCACCGACATGCCCGGCTGGGTCTCGAACCCCGACACGGCGCTCGGCACGATCATCCTGCTGCACGTGTGGACCTTCGGCTCGCCGATGATCATCTTCCTCGCGGGCCTGCGGCAGATCCCCGGCATGTACTACGAGGCGGCCTCGGTCGACGGCGCCTCCGCCGTCGCGCAGTTCTTCCGGATCACGCTCCCGCTGCTGACCCCGATCATCTTCTTCAACCTCGTGCTGCAGGTCATCAACGCGTTCCAGTCGTTCACGCAGGCGTTCGTCGTCTCGGGCGGCACCGGCGGCCCGTCGGACTCGACGATGTTCTACACGCTGTACCTCTACCTCAAGGGCTTCGGCCAGTTCGACATGGGATACGCCTCCGCGATGGCGTGGCTGCTGCTGATCATCGTCGCGATCTTCACGGCCATCAACTTCGTCCTCTCCAAGTTCTGGGTGTTCTACGATGACTGATCTCTCCAGCCCTGCCGCCGTGACCGACCGCCCCGCGATCGAGGTCCGCCCGCGCCCCCGCCGCCTGGGCCGACGCGCCCTGCGCCATGTGGTCCTGATCGTCGCGAGCCTCGTGATGATCTACCCGCTGCTGTGGATGGTCGTCTCCTCCCTCCGCCCCAACGAGGAGATCTTCCGCAATCCCAGCCTGTTCCCGATCAGCCTGGACTTCTCCAACTACGTGCGCGGCTGGAACGCTCTCGCGCAGCCGTTCTCGCACTACCTGATCAACTCGACGCTGCTGGTCCTGGGCTGCGTCATCGGCAACCTGATCGCCTGCTCGCTCACCGCCTACGCCTTCGCGCGGCTGCGGTTCTGGGGGCGCAACATCGCCTTCGCGGTCATGCTGATGACCCTCATGCTGCCGATCCACGTGGTGATCGTGCCGCAGTACATCATGTTCAGCCAGACCGGCTGGGTGAACACGATGCTCCCGCTGATCCTGCCGAAGTTCCTGGCGACCGACGCATTCTTCGTGTTCCTCATGGTCCAGTTCATCCGCGGCATCCCGCGGGAGCTCGACGAGGCCGCGCGCATCGACGGCTGCGGGCATTTCCGGATCTTCTTCCGCGTGATCCTCCCGCTCATGCTCCCCGCGCTCGCGACCACCACGATCTTCACCTTCATGTGGATGTGGAACGACTTCTTCGGCTCCCTCATCTACCTGACCACGCCGGACAACTTCACCGTCCCGCTCGCGCTGAAGCAGTTCCTGGACACCCAGGGATCCTCCGACTGGGGCGCCATGTTCGCCATGTCGATCCTGTCCCTGGTCCCGCTGTTCATCGTGTTCCTCTTCGGCCAGCGCTTCCTCGTCAAGGGCTTCGCCACCACCGGCATCAAGTGACCCCCGCCCACCCCGACAGCCTCGTCCGTCCCGACAGAACCGCCCGCACCGACAGCCCCGCCCGTCCCCTCGTCCCTGGAGAGACACCCCTCATGCGCACGCGCTACGCCCTCATCGGATCCGGCCATCGGGCCCAGATGTACCTCGACGCGATCGCCGGCCCCCACGCCGACGTCGCCGAGCTGGTCGCCCTGCTCGACACCAACCCCGCCCGGCGGGAGTACCACCGCGATCACCACGAGGCCTTCGCGGGCGTCCGCCTCGCCGGACCCGAGCAGCTCGAGGAGATCGTCGCCGAGCTCGGCGTGGACCGCGTCATCGTGACGACCCCGGACCGCTTCCACGCCGAGCATGTGGTGCGGGCGCTCGAGGCCGGCGCCGACGTCGTCGTCGAGAAGCCCCTGACGATCGACGCCGAGAGCGCCCGCCTCATCGAGGACGCCGTCCAGCGGACCGGTCGCGAGGTCGTCGTGACCTTCAACTACCGCTACAGCCCCCGCAACACGGCCCTCAAGCAGATCATCGCGTCCGGCGAGATCGGCGAGGTCGTCTCCGTGAACTTCGAGTGGGTCCTCGACACCCAGCACGGGGCCGACTACTTCCGTCGCTGGCACCGCGACAAGACCAACTCCGGCGGCCTGTTCGTCCACAAGTCCTCCCACCACTTCGACCTCGTGAACTGGTGGACCGCGGACGTCCCCGAGCGCGTCTACGCCCGCGGCGGCCTGCGCTTCTACGGCGACGAGAACGCTCGCGCGCAGGGCCGCGAGCAGAGCCCCGAGCGCGGCACGCACGACGGCGGCCACTCGGACTTCGAGCTGGACCTGCGCGAGGACGAGCGGCTGAAGGCGCTCTACCTCGACGCCGAGCAGCACGACGGCTACCGCCGCGACCAGTCGGTCTTCGGCGCCGGCATCACCACCGAGGACAACCTCACGGCGATCGTCGACTACGCCGGCGGCACCGTCCTCACCTATGCGCTGAACGCCCACTGCCCGTGGGAGGGCTACCGCGTCGCCGTCAACGGCACCCGCGGCCGCGCCGAGCTCGAGGTCATCGAGCGGGCCGAGGTCGCGCCCCGCGCCGACGAGGACGGCGGCACCCACCTCGATCCCAGCGCCGTCGCCGTGACCTCCGAGGACGCGGGCGTCCGCGAGCGCGGCGAGCGCCTCGTCGTCCAGCACCACTTCGAGCCCGCCCGCGAGGTCGAGATCCCGCAGGGCGAGGGCGGTCACGGCGGCGGCGACGCGCTGCTGCTGCGCGACGTGTTCGTCGGCCCCGTGATCGACGACCTCGGCCGCCCCTCGGACCACTACGACGGCCTGCGCGCGATCGCCGTCGGCATCTGCGGCAACCGCTCGCTGGAGACCGGCCAGCCCGTCGAGGTGCGCGAGCACCTGGGCCTGGACCTGTCCCGCGTCGCCGGCGCGACGACGGCCGAGCCCGACGCCGAGCCCGTCGCCGCGGAGGCCCGGGCATGACCGCCCCGGTGCGGGTCGCGCTCGTCGGCACCCACGGCTACGGCCGCATCCACCGGGCGAACCTCGAGCGCCTGGCGACCGACGGGGTCGCACGGCTCGTCGGCGTCGTCGACGTCGCCGAGCCGCCGGAGGAGCTGCGCGCGATCCACCACGCCTCCCTCCCGGAGCTGCTGGCCGCGCTCGGGCCCGACGAGGCTCCCGAGATCGTCATCATCGCCACGCCGATCGACACCCATGTGCCGCTCGCGCTGATCGCCCTCGAGGCCGGCTGCGACGTCTACCTCGAGAAGCCGCCGGTGCCCTCGCTCACCGACCACGCCGTGCTGCTCGACGCCGCCCGCGCGGCCGGGCGCTCGGTGCAGGTCGGCTTCCAGGCGCGCGGCGGGGCCGGGGTCGACGAGCTCCGCGAGACCGTCGTCCACGAGACCCTCGGCGAGGTCACCGCCGTGCACGTCTACGGCGCCTGGACCCGCGACCGCGCCTACTACCGGCGCTCGCGCTGGGCCGGCCGGCGCCGGCTCGACGGGCACCGGGTCGCCGACGGCGTCGCCACGAACCCCCTCGCGCACGCCGTGCACGCGGGCCTCGCGGCCGCCGGCATGACCCGTGTCGAGGACGTCGCGCAGGTGACGACCGAGCTGCGCCGCGCCCACGACATCGAGGCCGACGACACCAGCTTCCTGCGCATCGAGCCCGCCGGCGACGGCCCCTCCGTCATCGCCGCCCTCACCACGACCTCGCCCGAGCAGGGCGCCCCGTGGGTCGAGGTCGTCGCCACCGGCGGCACCCTGCGGCTGTTCTACACGGAGGACCGCTCCGAGGCCCGCCAGGCCGACGGCACCGTCACCACCAGCCGCTACGAGCGCGCGGACCTGCTGGAGAACCTCCTCGCGCATGTCCGCGACCGCGGGACCGAGCTGATCAGCCCGCTCGCCTCCACGGGCGCCTTCAGCGCCGTCCTCGAGGCGATCCAGTCGGTCCCGGACCCGCTGCCGATCGACGCCGAGCACGTGGACTGGATCGGCGAGGGCGAGAAGGCGCATCCCGCCGTCCACGACATCCGCGAGATCCTCGCCCGCGCCCTCGAGGCCGGCCGTCCCTTCAGCGAGATCGGCGTGGGCTGGGCCCGCGAGGACGCCGTCAGCGTCTGGACCCCGTGAGCCGCTGACGCGCTGACGCGCTGACCCGCTGACCCGCGCTCCCGTCCCGCCCCTCCCGCTATCCTCGGGCGGGGCGGGACGCGCGTGCGGTCCGCCGGGAAGGAGCCCAGGTGAGCAGCGAGAGCTCCACCGCGCCGCGCCGTCCGACGCTCGCCGACGTCGCCCGCGCCGCCGGGGTCTCCGCCGGCACCGCCTCCAAGGCCCTCAACGGCCGCGGCGAGGTCGCCGCGGCGACCCGCGAGAAGGTCCGGGCCGCGGCCGACGCCCTCGGGTTCACCCCGAACCTGCAGGCCAGGAGCCTCATGTCAGGGCGGACGGGGATCGTCGGCGTCCTCACCGACGACCTCGAGGGCCGCTTCGCCATGCCCGTGCTGATCGGAGCCGAGCAGGCCCTCGCCGAGGTCGGCACCATGGCGATCCTCGCCGACAGCCACGGCGACGACGCGCTCCAGCGCCGCCACCTCGCCTCCCTGCTGCGGCATCGCGTCGACGGGATCATCGTCGTCGGGAGCATCCCCGAGCCCCGCACCCCGCTGCCCGTGCCCGCCCATGTCCCCGTCGTCTACGCGTACTCGCCCTCGACGGATCCGGCCGACATCAGCCTCCTCGCCGACCATCGCGGCGCCGGGCGCCTCGCCGCCGAGCACCTGCTCGCGCTCGGCCGCACCCGCGTCGGCATGCTCGCCGGACCGCTCGACCCCGGCGCCGGCGGCCACACCGCCTCGAGCGCCCGCGCCCTCGGCGTCGTCGACGCCCTCGAGGCCGCCGGGCTCCGCCCCGTCGGCGGCGCCCCGCGCTTCGGCGCCTGGACCGAGGACTGGGGCTTCGCCGGAGCGGCCGATCTGCTGGGCGAGGCCGACGGGGGAGCGGCCGACGGCGGCGCGCTCGACGCCCTCGTCTGCGCGAGCGACACCGTCGCCCGCGGCGCGATCGATCTGCTGCGCTCCCGCGGCCGGCGGGTCCCGGAGGACGTGGCGGTCATCGGCTTCGACGACTGGACGCCCGTCGTCGAGGGCCGGTTGCCGCAGTCCTCGGTCGACCTGGGCCTTCAGGAGATGGGCCGCCTCGCCGCCCGCGCGGTCCTCGCCGCCGTGCCCGGGGACGGGGCGAGCGGGTCCGACGAGACCGACGGCGCGGGCCCGCGGATCGGCCCCGGCCGTCATCTCGTCGCCGGGACCGTCGTCGCCCGCCGCTCGACGCTCGGCTGAGGCCGGGGTCCGCTCGTCAGACCGATAGCAGACCGAAAGGCCTTGCGGAATGATCGCGGATGCGGCACGCTGGCCGTATCGAAAGCCCTTGTGGTGCGAGGGTGAAGCGCTCATCGAGGAGGCTCTGCATGAATAGCACACCCAGCACGCCCGTCGGCCCCGTCGATCCCGCCCTCCCGACGCCGAGCGTCCCGCTGCCGCTGTCGGCGGTGCGCGTGCGCGACGCGTTCTGGAGCGCGAAGCAGCGCCTCGTGCGCGAGGAGGTCATCCCGTACCAGTGGGAGGCGCTGCACGACCGCGTCCCCGGCGCCGAGCCCAGCTGGTGCATCCACAACTTCACGGCCGCCGCCCGTCAGCGCGACCGCGCGCGCCGCGAGGGGGACGCCTTCGTCGCCCCCGAGCTGACCGGTCGCGGATTCCAGCAGCTCCCCGCGGACCCGGAGAACCCCGACCCCGACGCCTTCTACGGGCTCGTCTTCCAGGACAGCGATCTCGCGAAGTTCATCGAGGCGGCCTCGTACTCGCTCGAGACCCATCCCGATCCCCGCCTCGAAGCGGACCTCGACGAGGCCATCGCCCTGATCGGTGCCGCGCAGCTCGAGAACGGCTACATCGACACCTATTACATCCTCACCGGGATGGATCTCGCCTTCACGAACCTGCAGTACAACCACGAGCTGTACTGCTTCGGGCATCTCGCCGAGGCGGCCGTCGCCCATCATCGGGCGACCGGCAAGCACTCGCTGCTCGACATCGTGCGCCGCTTCGCCGACCACATCGACGAGCGCTTCGGCCGCGAGGAGGGGAAGCTCCGCGGCTACCCCGGCCACGAGGAGGCCGAGCTCGCGCTCGTGCGCCTCCACGAGGTCACCGGCGAGGAGCGCTACCTCGAGCTCGCCCGCTTCTTCATCGAGGAGCGCGGCCAGGACCCGAAGTACTTCGAGGTCGAGCGGCAGCGCGCCCAGGACGCCGGGCTCGAGCGCGCCGGCTGGGAGGGGACCGTGAACCATGCCTACTTCCAGTCCCATGCGCCCGTGCGCGAGCAGGAGGAGGCCGTCGGGCACGCCGTCCGCGCCGGCTACCTGTATGCCGGGATGGCCGACGTCGCCCGCGCGACCGGCGATGCGAGCCTCGTCGAGGCCTGCGAGCGGCTCTGGCGCAGCATCGTCGACCGCAAGCTCTACATCACCGGCGGCATCGGCGGCACGGTCGACGGCGAGGCCTTCTCCTACGACCACGACCTCCCCAACGACACCGCCTACTCGGAGACCTGCGCAGCGATCTCCCTGGTCCTGCTCGCCCGGCGCATGCTCCAGCTGCGGCCCCGCGCCGAGTACGCCGACGTCATGGAGCTGGCCCTGTTCAACACGGTCCTCGCCGGCATGGACCTCGACGGCCGCGCCTTCTTCTACGTCAACCCGCTCGAGGCGACCCCCGCGGGTTCGCACCGCGACTCCCGCAAGGCGCATGTGAAGATCGTCCGCCAGCCCTGGTTCGGCTGCGCCTGCTGCCCGCCGAACCTCGCCCGGCTCCTCGCCTCCCTGCAGTCCTACGCGTACACCGCGACCGACGACGCCCTGCTCGTCCACCTCTACCTCGGCGGCGACGTCGAGGCCTCGCTCGGCGGGACGCCCGTCCGCCTCGAGGTCGAGGCCGGCATGCCCTGGTCCGGGACCGGGTCGATCCGCGTGCGCATCGACGGTGCGGCCGACGGCGCGGCAGGCGTCGCCGGGCCCGCGATCGGCACGCTCGCCCTCCGCGTGCCCGGCTGGTCCGGGGACGACGGCGCGGCGATCACCTCCACCGCCGAGGACCGCGGCGCCGTGACCCGCGAGACGGCCGACGGCTACGTGCGCCTCACCGGCGACTGGGCCGACGGCGACCTGATCTCCTTCGACTTCCCGATGCCCGTGCGCATCATGCAGGCCGACCCGCGGGTCCGCGAGGACGCCGGCCGGGTCGCGATCCAGCGCGGACCGATCACCTTCTGCGCCGAGTCCGCCGACAACGGCGAGGACCTCCACCTGCTGTCCCTGGACCCGTCGGCCCTGGACCCGTACGCGATCGCGATCGAGGAGTGGGATGCGCTGGGGGAGCCGATGGTGCGCCTGCGCGTCCCCGCCCGCCGCGACCCGGGGGCGGAGGCGGCCGACGCGGCGGGCGCATCCCTCTACACGGTGTACCGCGGCCCCCGCTCCGAGCCCGCCGAGGCGCTGCTGATCCCGTACTTCGCCTGGGCGAACCGCGGCGAGAACGAGATGAGCGTCTGGCTGCGGGCGTGAGCGGACGGATGGGCGCCGGCGCCGGGAGCTCGGGCGGTAGCCTGCATGCATGCGGCCCGTCGGGCTCGGCGCAGCGATCGCGGCAGCGGACGCGGCCTGCTGGCACGGCCTCCCGCTGACCGAGATGGTCCGGCCTCCCGAGCTTCCCGCGGACGACGGGGCCGGGGACTGGCCGGAGCTGCTGCTGCGGGCGCTCGTGTTCCGCGTCGCCACTCTCCATCTCCTCGGGGCATGGACCGCAGAGGTGCAGGACCGGCACGTGCCGGTCGCCGAGGCGATCCTCGCGGCCCGCGACGCCGGCTGACCGGCGCGGCGCGGCGCGTCCGACGAACGCCCCTATTCGCAAACGATTGCATCACGGTGGCGTGGGGTGTTGACCGCGTCCCGCCGCTGCGTCAGAATCGGTGCAAATGTTTCATGCAGGTCGTGGGTCGGGGCAGGGGTCTCGGCGGCGGCGTGAGGAGGGCACCGGCATGGCGATCACCCTGCGGGACGTCGCGGCGCGCGCCGAGGTCTCCGTCGCGACGGCCTCGCGGGCGCTGCAGCGCCCCGAGATGGTGCTGCCGGCGACCCGCGACCGCGTCCAGCAGGCCGCTGCGGATCTCGGGTACACCGTGAACCGTTCGGCGCGCACGCTCAGCACGGGCCGCACCGGCGTGCTCGGTGTCGTCGTCCCCGATCTGCTGAACCCGTTCTACCCGGCGGTCCTCAAGGGCGCGCAGGCGCGGGCCCGGCATCACGGCGTGCAGCTCCTCCTGGCGGACGCGGAGGAGACCCCGGAGGGGGAGCTGCCGCTCGTGCGCACCCTCGCCTCGCAGGTCGACGGCGTGCTGCTGTGCTCCCCGCGCATGGATGACGAGAGCCTCGACGCGGCCTCCCTGCTGACGCGGATCGCCCTGGTCAACCGCACCCATGCGACCCTCCCTGCGGTCTCGGCCGACGCCATGACCGGCGTCCGCGCCGCCCTCCGCCACCTCGCCGCGCTCGGCCACCGCCGCATCGGCCTCGTCGGCGGACCGGAGGCGAGCCACTCCAACACCCGTCGGCGCTTCGCCGTCCTCGAGCTCGCGACCGAGCTGGGCCTCGACGCCGTCGACATCGGAGGCTTCGCGCCGACGACCGACGGCGGCCGCTCGGCGGCCGAGGCGGTGCTCCTGGCCGACGTCGGCGCCGTGCTCGTCTACAACGACGTGATGGCGCTGGGCCTGATCTCGCAGCTGCGCGAGAGCGGCTTCCGGGTCCCGCAGGACCTCAGCGTCGTGGGCTGGGACGACATCGCCTTCGCGGAGATCGCCGACCCGGCCCTCAGCACCGTCCGCGTGCCCCGCTACGAGATGGGCGCCGCCGGCATCGACGCGCTCGTCGAGGATCCCGACGACGAGGTCGGCGTGCGCTGGCGCTTCGAGACGACCTTCGTCCCGCGCGGCTCCACCGCCCGCTACACCGCCCCGACGGTTCCGGCTGCTCCGTCCGTCCCGTCGGCCGCCGACTGACGCAGCCGTCCGCCGACGGACCCAGCCCGCCGTCGACCGGCCCGGCCCGCCGTCGGCGGACGGCCCGCGACCGCGGCCGCCCTGCGGTAGGTTCGGCCCGTGAGCACTCGACCCATCGGGATGAAGGACGTCGCCAGAGCGGCGGGCGTGTCCGTCGGCACCGTCTCCAACGTCCTGAACCGGCCCGACATCGTCTCCCCGGACCGCCGGGCCCGCGTCGAGGAGGTCATCCGCGAGCTCGGGTACGTGCGCAACGACGCCGCCCGGCAGCTGAAGGCGGGGCGCTCGAGCACCGTCGGCGCGATCGTGCTGGACTCCGGCAACCCCTTCTACGCGCAGCTCGCGCGCGGCATGGAGGCGGCCGCGCAGGCCTCGGGGCTCGCCGTCATCGTCGGCTCCTCCGCGCATGAGGAGGACCGGGAGCGGCTGTACCTCTCGCTGTTCGAGGAGCAGCGGGTGCGCGGCATCCTGCTGGCCTCCACGGGCGGCCACGACGACCTGATCGCCGCGATCCGCGGCCGCGGCACGCCCGTCGTGATGGTCGAGCACGAGCACTCCGCGGGCGGCGGCTCCTCCGTCGCGGTCGACGACGCCGCCGGCGGCGCCCTCGCCGTCCGCCACCTCCTCGAGCAGGGCCGACGACGGATCGCCATGCTCCTCGCCCGCCCCGAGCTGCACCAGGTCGCGTCCCGTCTCGAGGGCGCCCGCCGCGCCGCGACGGAGGCCGGCCTCGCGCTCGAGGTGATCGAGGCCGACGGGCTCGGCGTCCTCGCCGGCCGCGACGCCGGCGAACGCATCGCCGCCCGTCCCCGCGAGGAGCGGCCCGACGCGCTCTTCTGCGTCAACGACCTCCTCGCCGTCGGCGTCATGCAGGCCTTCGCCTACCAGCACCAGGTCGCGATGCCCGAGGAGATCGCGCTCGTCGGCTACGACGACATCGAGTTCGCCCGCAGCACGATCGTGCCGCTGACCTCGGTGTCCCAGCCCGCGGAGCTCATGGGCCGCACCGCCCTCGCGCTCCTCGAGGAGGAGATCGTCCGCGCCGACGCGCCCCGCCGGCACGTGTCCTTCCAGCCCGAGCTCGTCATCCGCGGCTCCAGCGCGGGGTGAGGCGGCCGTCGGCGCCCCCTGACGCCCCGCCTCAGAACGGCCAGATGATCGGCACCAGCACCGTCGCGACGACGCCGAACCAGAGCAGGCACGGCAGGCCCAGGCGCCAGTAGTCCCCGAAGCGGTACGCCCCGGCCTCCTGGATCATCAGGTTGCCGGGCGTCGCGACGGGGGTCAGGAACGCGGCGGCGCCCGCGACGGCGATGCCCATCATGAGCGGCAGCGGGGAGATCCCGGCGGTCGAGGCGACGGCGTCGGCGACGGGCGCGACGATCAGCACCGAGGCCAGGTTCGAGACGAACTGGCCGAGGATCAGCACGATGACCACGAGGCCCACCAGCAGCAGCCGCGGGTCGCTCGCCCCCAGGCGCTCGACGAGCCAGGAGGAGAGCAGGTCGGCGGCGCCGCTGGACTGGATCGCGGAGGACAGCGGGATCATGCCCGCGACGATCACCAGGGTGCTCAGGGACAGCGAGCGCTGCGCCTGCTCGAAGGTGACGATGCGGGCCAGCATGAGCACGACGGCCGCCAGCAGCACGATGATCGCCGGCGGCAGCGCCTGCAGCGCCAGCAGCACGCACATCACGCCCATCACCGCGAGGGCGACCGCGGCCCGTCCGCCGAGCTGCACGGTCTGGCGGCGCAGCAGGTCCGGGTCCTCGACGCCGAGGACGCTCGGCCGACGGGTCCGGCGGGACAGCGCATCCCAGGCGCCGCGCAGGACCAGCACGTCCCCGACCTCGAGCTCCGCGCGATCCACGGCCGTCCCGCGCCGCTGCACCGAGGTCACCACGAGATCCCCCGACTCGAGCATCATGCCGGGATGGACCTCGTCGCCGAGGATGCTCGAGCGCGGCGGGATCACCACCTCGATCGCCCCGGTGCTCGTGGACAGCGCGGCCTCGCCCTTCCCCAGACCGTGCTCCCGGGCCAGGGTCTCGGCATAGCGGCTGAGGTCGCGGGGCGCGTTCTCCGGCTGCCGCTCCGGCAGCAGCCGCGGACCCAGCAGCAGCGTGATCAGCAGGACGCCCGTCAGCAGCGGAACACCCACCAGCGCGAACTCGAAGAATCCGAAGGCGCGCCCGCCGGCCGCGACCGACAGCTCGTTGACCAGCACGTTCACCGGGGTGCCGAGGAGCGTCAGCATCGAGCCGGCATGCGCCGCGAAGGCCATCGGGATGAGCAGCCGCGAGGGCTTCATCCGGGTGCGGGCGGCGAGCATGACGCCGACGGGCAGCATCGCCGCGACCGCCCCGTTCACGCTGATGAACGCCGTGAGCAGGGCCGACAGCAGCATCAGCGCGATCAGCACCCGCGATCGCCCCTCGCCCGCCCGACGGGTCAGCTGCTGGCCCGCCCAGGCGGTCACGCCCGTCGCGTCGAGCGCCTCGGAGACGACGAACAGCCCCGCGATGTACAGGACGATCGGGTCGCCGAAGCCCGCGAGCGTCGCCGAGAGGTCGTTGACGCCCGTGAGGAACAGCGCGAGGGCGACCCCGAGCGCGACCAGCGGCGGCGAGATCCTCCCGCTGAGGAATGCCGCGACAGCGGCCACGAGCACGAGGATCGTGATGATCAGGGGACTCATCGCGCCTTCCAGGTCGAGGGACAGGGGAGGGGAGAGATGCGCGCACGATGCGCGCACCCCTCGATCCAAGCCCGTCGGCGCCTCCGCGTCCAGTCCGATGCCGGGCGGTGCCCTCCCGGCCCGGCCGTCCCGACCCGGACGGCCTCACCCGGCCGACCTCACTCCGCCGTCGGCTCGAACACCTCCACGCTCGCGCGCGTGCTCGCCCGCACGAGCTCCCGCGGGGACGCGCCGACGCCCAGCGCCCGCGCCTGCACCGCCACGTTCCCCAGCGCCGTCGCCTCGACGGGACCGGCGATGACGTCGACGCCCAGCGCGTCCGCCGTCAGCCGGTTCAGCAGCGCGTTGCGACTGCCCCCGCCGACGACGTGCAGCCGCGTCGGCATCGGCACCCCGGCGATCCGGCAGGCGGTCCGCAGCTCGTCGCGATACGTCTCCGAGAGGGACTCCAGGATGCAGCGCACCAGCTCGGCCGGGGTCCGCGGATGCTCCTGGTCGCCGCCGACGGCCTCCGCCGCGAGCGCGACCCGGTCGGCCATCCGGCCCGGCGCGAGGAACGCCGGATCGGTGGGATCGATGCGGAAGCGGTCCCCGGGGATCGCCGCGGCCGCGGCCAGCAGGCCCTCGAGCTCGACCTGCGCGCCCTCCTCCTCCCACTGCCGGATCGACTCGCTGAGCAGCCACATGCCGGCGACGTTCTTGAGGAAGCGGATCCGTCCGTCGGCCCCGCCCTCGTTGGTGAACCCTGCCGTCCGCGCCCGCTCCGTGGTCACCGGACGCTCGAGCTCGAGCCCGATCAGCGACCAGGTCCCCGAGGAGATGTACGCGACGGGCCCGTGCTCGGGCCGCTCCTCCGCCGGCACCGCGAGCACCGCCGAGGCGGTGTCGTGGGAGCCGACGGCGACGACCGGGACCGCCGGGATCCCGAGCTCCCGCGCGAGATCCTCCGCGACGCGCCCGATCCTCTCGCCGGGGCCGACGAGCGGCGCCAGCAGCTCGCGCCCGATCCCGGCCGCCGCCAGCAGCGCATCGTCCCAGTCGCCCGTCGTCGCCGAGAGCATGCCCGTGGTCGAGGCGTTGGTGCGCTCGGTGCGGCGCTCGCCGGTGAGCAGGAAGCCGATCAGGTCCGGCACCAGCAGCAGCGTCGACCCCGCCGGTAGACCGGCGAGACGATCGTCGGCCGCGAGCTGGTGCAGCGTGATGAAGGACTGCTGGGCGATGCCGGTCGACGCGTACTGCGCGGCCGCGTCGACCCTCGCGGCGACCTGCTCGGGCACGCCGTCGGTGCGGTCGTCGCGGTAGGCGATCACCTCGCCGATGCGCGCGCCGTCGGGGCTGACGAGCCCGTAGTCGACCGCCCAGGAGTCGATGCCGATCGAGGAGATCCCCGGCAGGCCGTGCGCGCGGGCGAGCTCCTGCGCGGCCGTCAGCCCCGCCCGGATCTCCGCCCACAGCGCCTCGACGTCCCAGCTCAGATGCCCCTCGCGCACGGACAGCCCGTTCTCGAACCGCCGCGCCTGCAGCAGCTCGATCGAAGCGCCCGCCCCGTCGGCCGCGGCCGACCCCGGGCGCACGACGCCGAGCATGACCCGACCCGAGGTCGCCCCCAGGTCGACCGCCGCGACCGCGAACGGAGCGGCAGGAGTGTCGGCGTCGGCGCCGACCGCACCGTCGGCCGCGCTCATCGCAGGAACGCGGCCGCGACGCCGGCGTCGACCGGGACGTGCAGGCCGGTGGTGTGCGAGAGGTCGCCCGCGGTCAGGGCGAACACCGCGTTGGCGACGTTCTCGGGGAGCACCTCGCGCTTGAGCAGGGTGCGCTGCGCGTAGAACTCGCCCAGCTTCTCCTCCTCCACGCCGTAGACCTTCGCGCGGCTCGCGCCCCAGCCTCCGGCGAAGATGCCGGAGCCGCGGACGACGCCGTCGGGGTTGATCCCGTTGACGCGGATCTGGTGGCCGCCGAGCTCCGCCGCGAGCAGCCGCACCTGATGCGCCTGGTCCGCCTTCGTCGCCGAGTAGGCGATGTTGTTGGGGCCCGCGAACACCGAGTTCTTCGAGGAGATGTAGATGATGTCCCCGCCCATGGCCTGGTCGATCATCACCCGCGCCGTCTCCCGCGAGACCAGGAAGCTGCCGCGCGCCATGACGTCGTGCTGCAGGTCCCAGTCCCGTGCGGTCGTCTCCAGCAGCGGCTTCGACAGCGACAGGCCGGCGTTGTTGACGATGAGGTCGAGGCCGCCGAAGGCGAGCACGGCATCGGCGACGGCCGCGATCACGGCCTGCTCGTCGGACACGTCGGCGCGCAGGGCGACGGCCCGGTCGGGGCCGCCGAGCTCCGTCGCCGTGGCCTCGGCGTTCTCGAGGTTCAGATCGGCGATGACGACGCACGCGCCCTCGGCGACGAGCCGCTCGGCGGTCGCCTTCCCGATCCCCGACCCGCCGCCGGTCACGAGTGCCACCCGGGTCGCCAGCGGCTTCGGTGCCGGACGTCGCCGCAGCTTCGCCTCCTCCAGCGCCCAGTACTCGATGCGGAACTTCTCCGACTCCTCGATCGGCGCGTAGGTCGAGATCGCCTCCGCGCCGCGCATCACGTTGATCGCGTTGACGTAGAACTCGCCGGCCACGCGGGCGGTCTGCTTGTCGGCCCCGAAGGAGAGCATGCCGACGCCCGGGATCAGCACGATCGCCGGATCCGCGCCGCGCATGGCGGGGGAGTCGGCGTCGGCGTGGCGCGCGTAGTAGGAGGAGTAGTCCTCGCGGTACTGCGCATGCAGCTCCGTCAGGCGGGCGATCGAGTCCTCGACGCTGGCGTCGGCCGGAAGATCCAGGACCAGCGGCTTGACCTTGGTGCGCAGGAAGTGGTCGGGGCAGGACGTCCCCAGCTCCGCGAGCGGCGCCAGCTTCTCGGAGGCCAGGAACTCGTGGACGACCTCCGTGTCCGTCCAGTGCCCGACCATCGGCGCATCCGTCGACGCGAGCCCGCGGACCACCGGGAACAGGGCCGACGCCTTCGCGCGGCGCTCCGCCTCCGGCAGCGCCTCCCGGCGCGTATCGTGCGCGCCGAAGGGCTCCGTCGAGCCGGTGCGCTCGATGAACGCGGTCGCCTCGGCGATGATCCGCAGCGAGTTCGCCTGCGCCTCCTCGGAGGTGTCCCCCCAGGCGGTGATGCCGTGACCGCCGAGCACGCAGCCGATCGCAGCGGGGTTCTCCCGCTGGATCGCAGCGATGTCCAGGCCCAGCTGGAAGCCGGGACGGCGCCACGGCACCCAGACCACCGCATCGCCGAAGCACTCGCGGGTCAGGGCCTCGCCGTCGGCCGCGGTCGCCAGCGCGATCCCGGCATCGGGATGCAGATGGTCCACATGACCGGCGTCCACCAGCGCATGCATCGCGGTGTCGATGCTCGGCGCCGCCCCGCCCTTCCCGAACAGGCAGTGGTCGAAGGCCGCGACCATCTCGTCCTCGCGCTCGACGCCGGGGTAGACGTCCTGCAGCGCGCGCACGCGGTCCAGGCGCAGCACCGCGAGCCCCTTCTCCTGCAGGGTGCCGAGGTCGCCGCCGGACCCCTTGACCCACAGCAGCTCCGTCGCCTCCCCGGTCACGGGATCCGTCGCGGTGCCCTTCGCGGAGGTGTTGCCGCCGGCGAAGTTCGTGTTCCGCGGGTCCGCGCCCAGCGCGTTCGAGCGGGCGATCAGCGCGGCGACGGTGCTGTCGGCGGTGGTGGTGTTCGTGTTCGTGCTCGTGCTCATGCTCAGGCTCCCCATCCCATCTGGTTCCCGCCGACGCGCGCGGCGGCGATCTCGTCCTCGTAGCCGCTCGCGCGGAAGGCCGCGAACGGGTCGGCCGGCAGGCCTCGCTCCTCGCGGAACGCCGCGAGCGCGGGCCGCACATCGGTCCAGAACGCGTCCATGAGGATCGCGTTCGCCTCGAGCACGTCATGGCGCTGCTGCGCGTCGGCCAGCGCCTCGCGGTCCACCAGCAGCGCCTTCGCGAGCGTCTCCTGCACGTTCAGCACCGAGCGGATCTGCCCCTGGATCTTCGACTCCAGGTTGTGGCACTGGTCGAGCATGAAGTTCACGCGCGACTCGGGCCGATGCGCATCCTGCTGCACGATCTCGAAGAGGATCCGGAACAGCTGGAAGGGGTCCGCGGCGCCGACGATCAGATCGTCGTCGGCATAGTTGCGGGAGTTGAAGTCGAAGGCGCCCAGCCGGCCCTGCCGCAGCAGCTGCGCGACGATGAACTCGATGTTCGTGCCCGGCGCATGATGGCCCGTATCCAGCACGACCAGCGCCTGCTCGCCGAGCGCGAGGCAGTGCAGCAGGCTCGTGCCCCAGTCCGGGACGTCCGTGTGGTAGAACGCCGGCTCGAAGAACTTGTACTCGAGCACGATGCGCTCGTCCTCGCCGAGAGCGCCGTAGATCTCCCGCAGCGACTCCGCCAGACGATCCTGCCGGGCCCGGATCGAGTCCTGACCTGCATAGTTGGTGCCGTCGGCGAGCCAGATCTTCAGCTCCGACGAGCCGGTCGCCTGCATGACGTCGAGGCACTCGAGATGATGGTCGATCGCCCGACGACGGACGGCGGCGTCCCCGTGCGTGAGGGACCCGAACTTGTACTCGTCGTCCTGGAAGGTGTTCGAGTTGATCATGCCGATCGAGACGCCCAGGTCCTCGGCGTGCCGGCGCAGCGCTCCGAAGTCCTCGACCTTGTCCCAGGGGTAGTGCAGGGACACGCGCGGCGCGGCGCCGGTGTGCGCGTGGGTCTGCGCGGCGTCGGCGATCTTCTCGAACGGATCGCGCGGGGTGCCGGGAGTGCCGAACACCTTGAAGCGGGTGCCGGAGTTGCCGTAGCCCCAGCTGGGGACCTCGATCGTGAAGTCCGCGAGATCGCGGGCGACGAGGTCCGGCAGGGCGGTGAGCGGAGCGGGGGACATGGTGGGCTCCTTCGGGAGTCGGGTGGGGTGGGGTCGGTTGGGTCGGTGCGCTGCTGACGGGTATGCGCTCTCCCTGCGGCGGGACGAGCGTCGATGCCGTCGCCAACGGGAGGTGTGGAGGGGTGGGTCCTGCAGTGATTGAAACGACTCAACGAATGCTAGCACGGAGGGTGCGGGACGGGAAGGCGGCCTTGGGATCGGGCATTGCGGGCGGGGGCGGGGCTGACGCGGACTGACACGTGCGGATCGCGGGCGGGGCGCGGGCGGGTCGCGATGGAGGGCTCCGACGGCCCGGGGGAGAAGTGCTCCTCCCCATCGGACGTTATCCCCAATGTCATTGGGGAAATGTGGATGAAGGGATCTTGGGGAGGAGAAGTCGCTGTTCACTCCTCCCCAATGGTCAAATATCCACAGGCTGTTTCTTTGCTGTTCATGGATTGTCGATGATGGGGGTGAATTCGATGATGGATCGATGAACGAGAGCTGGCCGTGGGGTCGGCGGGATGCAGGGGAGGGGGTGTCGGGATGGGCGGGAAACGCGGCCAAGGGGGCCGGGGCGGTCAGGGCGGGTCGGGCGAAGGTGCCGGGTCTGCTGCTGGGGGCATGGACGGGCTGGTGCGCTGGTGGATGGCGCAGGCATCAGCATTGACGGCGTCCGCGCCGGGCCTCGAGGTCCTGATGGAGACGTCGCCGGGGGCGCTGGTGGATCTGATGCGGTTGTTGGAGTCGACGCGGAACAGTCTGGATGCGCTCGCGACGCGGGTGGAGGTCGCGTTCCGTGCGGGGCAGATCGATGCGCAGAAGGCGGCGGGGGTGCCGTCGGAGCGGCTGGGACGGGGGATCTCGGAGCAGGTGTCGTTGGCGCGGGGGATCACCCCGACCGCGGCGGGCAACGAGGGCGCGTTGAATCGGGTGCTGGTGGAGTCGATGCCGAGGATCATGGGGTTGTTGGAGGCGGGGGAGATCAAGCAGTGGACCGCGCACAAGATCGCCGGTGAGGTCATCTGCCTGGAGGATCAGGATCGTGCGGCGGTCGATGAGGAGCTCGCCGGGGAGATCGCGGGAGACACCCCGTGGACGGCGGCGGGCAAGGCGCGGCGTCTGGTGCAGGAGAAGGATCCCCAGGCCGCGATCGAGCGGCTCCAGCGGGCGACGGCGAAGCGTCGGGTGTCGCTGCGCGCGGGCTCGGACGGGATGGCGGTCCTGCGGGCGGTGGTGCCGCTGGTCGAGGGCGTGGCGGTGAAGCATGCGCTGGATCAGGAGGCGAAGGCGAAGCGCGCGGCGGGGGATGAGCGGTCGATGGGGCAGATCGCCTCGGACACGCTCGTGGAGCGGACGCTGGGGGTGGCGAGCGTGGATGAGGTCGATGTCGAGGTCCAGCTGCTGATGACGGACGAGACGCTGCTGCGGGGCGGGAGCGAGCCGGGGATGGTCGAGGGTCATCCCGTGCCGGCGCCCCGCGCGCGGGAGATCGCGCTCGGAGTGCGGACCCGTCCCGCGCAAGCACCCCGGCAGGAGCCCGCCCGATGGGCCAGCGACGACGACCGACCTGAGCAGGACGAGCAGCATGAGCGGCACGAGCAGCGTCATGAACAGGATTCCTCGCCACCAGGACCGGATATCGAGGCCTGCACGGCGTGCGACGAGGTGGATCTGGTGGACGCGCACCGGTGGGTGCGCAGGCTGTATGCGGATCCGGTGACGGGGGAGCTGGTGGATGTGGACGCACGGCGGAGGGACTTCTCCGCGCATGTGCGACGGTTCGTGGTGCTGCGGGATCAGGCGTGCCGGGCCCCGTACTGCGATGCGAAGATCCGGGATGTCGATCACGTGCATCGGTATGCCGATGGCGGGGAATCGACCGTGGACAACGCGGCGGGGCATTGCTGGCACTTCAACCTCGTCCTCGAGGAGGACGGCTGGGAATCCCGCCTCGACGGCCCCGAGACCGAGACTCCCGGAACACTCCGGATCACCACCCCCACCGGCCACGAGTACACCAGCCGACCACCACGACTCCGTCGGACCCGATCCTCGAATCGATCGGATGACTCGACCGAGGGTGGCGACGGCGAGGTCGATGCCGAGAGCGCGTGACCTCGCCAGAGGCCCGCGTCGGCCCGAGCGTAGCGCCGGGTCGACGCGGGACAGACGCGGGATCGTCGCTCAGTGCGGTGAGCGCGGTCGAGCAACAGTCTTGAAACGAATCAGACGGAAAACCGGAAAGCGGTTGACAGCCGCTCTGGAACGATTCAGGCTGTGCACGCGACCGATCGTCGAAGGCGACGAGAACGACAGTCGATGACGACGAGGGGCTCGGTCGGAGCGCGTCATGGGGCGCGCCGACGAACATATGCACCACGCTGACCAGCGCAGAGAGGCGGAGATCGTGGTTTCAACGCTGTATTCGAGTGCGCTCGCCTCGCCTGCGGACCTGTCCGACTGGGTCGTCGAAGGCCCGTTGGCGGTCTCCTTCCCCCAGGGGCGACTGCGCATGGAGAGCTCCGCCGATCCCGCCGTCGGGCAGGCCGCGAACTTCGTCGCCTGGCTGCCCGTCGAGCACGAGGGCGACGTGCGCATCTCCTGGAGCTTCCGTCCGCTGCGCGAGCCCGGACTGGCGATGGTCTTCTGGGGTGCGCGCTCCCGCACCGGATCCTCGATCCACGACTCGGCGCTCCCGCCCCGCAACGGCGAGTACGACCAGTACCATTCCGGCGCGATCGACGCCTACCACCTCTCCTACTACCGCCGCATGTGGCCCACCGAGCGCCGCCTGCACACCTGCAACGTCCGCAAGTCCCACGGCTTCCACCTCGTGGCGCAGGGCGCGGACCCGCTTCCCGCGGTCCTCGACGCCGACCGCGACTACCGACTCTCCCTCACCTGGCAGAACAGCACCGTCCGCTTCACGATCGACGGCATCGACTGCCTGACCTGGACCGACGACGGCAGCGTCGGCGGGCCCGCCCGTTCCGGCGGGGCGATCGGTCTGCGGCAGATGGCGCCCCTGATCGCCGAGTACGCGGACCTCCTCGTCGAGGCTCTCGATGCAGATGCAGATGCAGATGCAGATGCAGATGCAGATGCAGTTGCCGATGCAGATGCCGACACCCTCGGCGAGCCCGGCCCCGCCCGCTCCGACCGCGGGGACGCGTCATGAACCGGGCCTTCCAGCTCCTCGGCACGGCGGGGGACCTGCTGGTGCGGGCGCTCGCGGTGCAGGGGATCTGGCTGCTGGGGACCCTCGCCGGCGGGGTCGTCCTGGGGTGGGCGCCGGCGACGATGGCCGCCGTCGACGCGGCGGCGCGCGGCGAGCGCGGGGAGTCGATCACCCTGGCGCGCGCCGCCCGGGTCTGGCGCGACAGCTTCCGGCGCAGCCAGCTGACCTTGGGGCTGCCGGGCCTGGCGCTCGTCCTGGGGCTGCTGACCGCGACCACCACCGGCGCGCCGCTCATCGCCCGCGTCCCGGCGGCGATCGGCGCCGTCGGCCTCGCCGTCGCGCTGCTGCACGTGCCGATGCTCGATCGCCGCTACGAGCTGCCCGCGAGCCGCGTGCTCTCCCGCGCGCTCCTGGTGAGCCTCGCCCAGCTGCCGACGTCGCTCCTGCTCGGGGCGGTCCTCGTGCTGTGGGCGGGCATCCTCTCGAGCATCCCCGGGCTGGTGCCGTTCCTCGGCATCGCCGTCCCCGTGCTCATGGCCCAGCATCTGGTCTCCCGATCCCTCGAGCGCAACGACGCGCTGGTGGCGGCCCAGGCGCAAGCGTCGGCCGAGCCCTCCCGACCCGTCCTCGCCCGTCAGGGCCCCTGAACCCGCACCTGCTCTCTCCCCGGACGACGACCGTCGTCCACCCATCGAAAGGAACAAGGATGTTCACTCGACGCACCCTCCTCGGCGGCGCTGCCGCCGGCGCCACCGCTCTCGGTCTGGCCGCCTGCGGCGGCGGCTCCTCCGCCTCGACCGAGGAGATCACGACGCTGAAGATCATGGCGCCGCTGCTGTCCGAGACGGCGCCCGATCCCGAGGGCCAGCTCCAGAAGGCCATCGAGGATTTCATCGGCATGCCGATGGACATCACCTGGGTTCCGAACTCCAGCTACAGCGACCGCGTCACGGTGACGATGGCCAGCGACAACATCCCCCACGTGATGGTGCAGACCGGCAAGACCGCGGAGTTCGCGCAGACCGCCGCGGCCGGCGGGTTCTGGGATCTCACCGACATCCTCGGCGACTACACGAACCTCACCCCGGCGAACGAGGAGGTCGCCCACGGCGCCAGCATCAACGGGAAGACCTACGGGATCTTCCGTCTGCGTGATGCGATGCGCGCGGCCATCAGCATCCGCAAGGACTGGCTGGACAACCTCGGCCTCGCGGAGCCGGAGACCGTCGACGACCTGCAGGAGATCGCCCGGGCCTTCACGGAGGACGATCCCGCCGGCGACGGCTCCGCCACGACCGGCCTGATCATCCCGGCCTGGAGTGGCTTCGGCAACAACGGCCCGTACGACCTGTGGGAGGTCTGGAACGGCACCGCGAACGTGTGGCGCGAGGACGGCGGCACCCTCAGCCCCTCCTTCCTCGACGACCAGTTCATCGAGGCCAACCGCACCATGAAGGCGATGGTCGAGGGCGGGTACGTCAACGCCGACTTCGCGACCATGGACTCCGCGACCTGGAACGAGCCCTTCTTCAACGGCCAGGGCGGGCTGATCGCCGACGTGTCCTCGCGCGGCATGCAGCTGCTGAGCCTGTTCAAGGAGTCCGACCCCGACACCTATGGCGAGAAGGTCACCATGGTCGGCAACCTCAAGAGCTCCGACGGGACGATGTTCGCGCTGCCGACGCCCGGCTACTCCGGCTATCTCGCGATCCCGAAGTCCTCCGTCCCCACCGAGGAGCAGCTCGCGCAGGTGCTCACGGTGCTCGACAAGCTGTCCTCCGCGGAGGGCCAGAACCTGCTGAACAACGGCATCGAGGGCGTGAACTACACCGTCGAGGGCGACGTGATGGTCGGCATCGACAGCGAGGAGGCGTCGATCATCGACTCCGACCGCTCGGCGTTCGCGCAGATCGGCACGAACTCCAACGGCTACCTCGCCTACTCCTCGGAGCCCGAGGGCGAGCCCGAGAAGGCCCTCGGCGAGAAGCGCCTCGCCTTCCACGAGTCCGACCTCGAGTCCGCCGTGTTCAACCCGGGCGCCGCCTACATGTCCGAGAGCTACCTGCAGAACGGCGCGATCCTCGACCAGATCGTCGTCGACGCGCGGCTGAAGTTCCTCGCCGGGCAGCTCGACGAGGCGGGTCTGCAGTCCGAGCTCGACCGCTGGGTCTCGAGCGGCGGCCAGGCCGTCGTCGACGAGATGAACGAGCTCTACCAGCAGGGCTGACGGACCCATGGTGATGACCCAGAATCCCGCGTCCGGAGCACCGGTGCCCCCGGTGCCGTCGGCGCCGACGGCCGTGGACCGCACGCCCGCTCGGGCGGGCGGCGGTCCCCGTCGGAGGCGCTCGCTGCTCCAGCGCCTCCGACGGGCCCCGATGCTCTACGTGATGCTGCTGCCCGGCCTCGTCTACTTCGCCGTCTTCAAGTACGCCCCGATGTACGGCGTGACGATCGCCTTCCAGGACTACCTGCCGTTCCTCGGCATGCAGGGGAGCCCGTGGGTGGGGCTCAAGCACTTCGAGCGGCTGTTCAGCGGACCGGACTTCGTGCGTCTGCTGCGCAACACGCTGATCCTCGCGCTGCTGAGCGTGGTGATCGCGTTCCCCGCCCCGATCATCGCGGCGCTGATGCTCAACGAGCTGCGCCAGCAGCTGCTGAAGAAGTTCATCCAGACCGCGATCTACATCCCGCACTTCCTGTCGTGGGCGATCGTCTCGGGCCTGACCTATCTGCTGTTCGCCCTCGACACCGGCCCTATCACGGTGCTGTTCAACGAGCTCTTCGACGGCCGCTTCAACTTCCTGGCGGACCCGGACTGGTTCCGTCCGCTGGTGATGGCGCAGACGCTGTGGAAGTCCACCGGCTGGGGGACGATCATCTACCTCGCCGCGCTCGCGGGCGTGGACAAGCAGCTGTACGAGGCGGCGACGGTCGACGGCGCCGGACGCTTCCAGCAGATCCGCCACGTCACGATCCCGGCGATCGTGCCGACGGTGATCATCATGCTGATCCTCAACATCGGCAACTTCCTGGACACCGGGTTCGAGCAGATCTACATGCTCACGAACTCGCTCAACCGCGATGTCGCCGACGTGTTCGACACCTACGTGTACTTCATGGGCATCACCAACGGCGCCTACAGCTATTCGACGGCGATCGGGCTGTTCAAGTCCGTCGTCGGCCTCGTGCTGATCCTCGGTGCGAACTGGCTGGCCAAGAAGTTCACCGACTCGTCCCTCTTCTAGGAGCGCACCCATGTCTCTCCAGTTCTCCTCGACGAAGGACAGGGTCTTCGACGGCGTCAACATCGCGCTGCTGATGCTGTTCGCGATCATCACGATCCTGCCGTTCGTCTACGTCCTCGCCGCATCGTTCGCGACCGAGGCCGAGATCGCCGCGCGGCCGTTCTTCCTGTGGCCCCAGAACCCCACCCTCGAGACCTACAAGTACATCTTCTCGACGGACACGTTCGTGCGGTCCCTGCTGGTCACGATCGGTGTCACCGTCGTCGGCACGCTCGTGCAGATCACGCTGACGATGCTGATGGCCTATCCGCTCGCGGACCCGAACCTCGTGGGCCGGGGCCTGATCATGCGGCTCGTGCTGTTCGCGATGCTGTTCTCCGGCGGCATGATCCCGCTGTTCCTGGTGGTCAAGGAGCTCGGCCTGCTCGACTCCTACTGGGCGCTGATCCTGCCGGCGGCGATCAACCCGTTCAACCTGATCGTCATCCGCACCTTCTTCCAGGCGCTCCCGGGCGAGCTGCGGGAGGCCGCCGAGATCGACGGCTCCAACGAGCTCTCGACGTTCTGGCGGATCATGCTGCCGCTGTCGAAGCCCGTCATCGCGACGTTCTCGCTGTTCTACGCGGTGGGCATCTGGAACGACTTCATGTCCCCGCTGCTGTACATCTCGGACTCCTCGAAGTGGACGCTGCAGATGTTCGTGCGGCAGGTGACGATCTCGACCGACCCCTCCACCACGATCGGCAACCTCGACCCGAACTACATCCCGCCCGCCGAGGGCCTGAAGTTCGCGGTCATCGTCATCGCGACGCTCCCGATCATGTGCGTCTATCCCTTCCTCCAGAAGCACTTCGCGAAGGGGGTGATGATCGGCTCGGTCAAGGGCTGAGCCGCGCACCTCCTCTCCTCCGGCCCTCTCTCCTTCCCCCGTCCCTCCTCACTCCGTGCAGTCCCCGCGTTTCCCCGAGCACCTCGCCGAATGGAGCAACGATGCACCACCGACCCTCGCCCGACGCCGCCCCTGCCCCCGCCCCGTCCTCCTCGTCCGTCGCCGCCGCCCGTCGGCCCCTCGCGGCGCTCGCGGTCCTCCCGCTCGCGCTGGGTGCGCTCGGCGCCGGCCTCGTCGTCGGTGCCGCACCCGCCGGCGCGGAGACCAGCGCGACCGCCGAGACCACAGAGACCACAGAGACCACAGAGACCGCCGCCGTCGCCCGCGATGCGGAGCGGCTGGATCGGGCGCCGGTCGCCGTCGCGACCGACGACGGGGTGTTCCTCTCCTGGCGGCTGCTGGGGGACGAGGCGATGGACACCGGCTTCGTCGTCTACCGGGACGGTGAGCGGATCACCGAGGAGCCGGTCACCGGCTCGACGAACCTGCTGGACCCGGACGGCACGACCGACGCGGTCTACCGCATCGCCGTCGTGCAGGACGGGCGCGAGTTCTGGACCGGCGAGGAGTTCACGGCCTGGGACGACCAGTCCCTCGACATCCCGCTGGACAAGCCCGCGGGCGGCACCACCCCCGACGGCGTCGACTTCGAGTACCGGGCGAACGACGTGATGGTCGGCGACCTCGACGGCGACGGCGAGCTCGAGCTGGTCCTCAAGTGGGACCCCACGAACTCGAAGGACAACTCGCAGTCCGGGTACACGGGGAACGTCTACCTGGACGCCTACGAGCTCGACGGCACGCAGCTGTGGCGCATCGACCTGGGCGCGAACATCCGTGCGGGCGCCCACTACTCGCAGCCGCAGGTGTTCGACTTCGACTCCGACGGGACCGCCGAGGTCATCGTCAAGACGGCCGACGGGACGGTCGACGGCGAGGGGACCGTCATCGGCGATGCCGACGCCGACTACCGCAACAGCGCCGGGTACATCCTCGACGGCCCGGAGTTCCTCACCGTCTTCGAGGGCTCCACCGGTCGCGCCGTCGACACGATCGACTACGTGCCCGCCCGCGGCACGGTCACCGACTGGGGCGACGGCTACGGCAACCGCGTCGACCGCTTCCTCTCCGCGACCGCCTATCTCGACGGCGAGCATCCCAGCGCCGTCTTCGCCCGCGGCTACTACACGCGCGCGGTGCTGTGGGCCGTCGACTACGACGGCGAGCAGCTCACCGAGCGCTGGATCTTCGACTCCGACGACGAGGGCAACGAGGGCTACGCCGGGCAGGGGAACCACAACCTCTCGGTCGCCGACGTCGACGGCGACTCCCGCGACGAGATCGTCTACGGCGCCGTAACCATCGACGACGACGGGACCGGGCTGTACACGACCGGCCTCGGCCACGGCGACGCCCAGCACGTGGGCGACTTCGACCCCTCCCGTCCGGGCCTCGAGGTCTTCTCCGTCCACGAGTCCATGAGCGCGAGCGGGAACCGCGGCTCCACCTTCCGCGACGCCGCGACCGGCGAGATCCTCTGGTCGGTGCCCGCGCAGAAGGACACCGGGCGCGGCGCCATGGCCGACATCGACCCCCGCTATGAGGGGGCCGAGGGCTGGAACGTCGGCCAGGAGGCGAACTGGGACTCCACCGAGGGCTTCCTCATGAGCGCCTCGGGAGAGCAGATCGGCACCGCGATCCCCGCCGCGAACTTCGTGGCCCTGTGGGACGGGGACCTGCTCAGCGAGATCGTCGACCACACCTTCGAGACCGAGGGCCGCACCGGCACCCCGCTCGTCGCGAAGTGGGACTACGAGAACGGTCGGCAGGTGACGATCTTCGAGCCCGAGGGCGTCCTGACCAACAACGACACCAAGGGCAACCCCGCGCTGCAGGCCGACCTCCTGGGCGACTGGCGCGAGGAGCTGATCTACCGCACCGAGGACTCGACCGCGCTGCGCCTGTTCACCACCACGGACCTCACCGAGCACCGTCTGCGCACGCTGCTCTCGGATTCGCAGTACCGCCTGTCCGTGGCCTGGCAGAACGTCGCCTACAACCAGCCCCCGCACACCAGCTACTTCCTCGGCGAGGGCATGGAGACCCCGGCGATGCCCGCGGCGGCGTACACGACCGACGCGCCCGTGCTCGAGCCCGTCGACGGGATCGGGGAGGCGCCCGCCGCCGGCGTGCTCTCGAACGACAGCGGATGGGACACGGGCCTGCACGACGGCGACTACACCGTCACCATGGACCTGTGGTGGGGGCAGAACGCCACGGCCGTCCGCCTCTTCGAGAACGGCGAGCTGATCGCCGAGCAGGACCTCGCCGACGCGACCCCCGCCGCCCAGACCGCGTCCTTCGCGATCGAGGGCCGCGCCGACGGCACCTACGCGTACACCTGCGAGCTCGTGAACCCGGCGGGCACCACCGCCTGCAGCCCCACGACCGTGACCGTCGCGGACGCCGCCCCCGGCAAGGCCGTGCTGAGCGCGCAGGCGCCGTCGGCCGACGGCGCCCTCACGATCACCGCCGATCTCTGGTGGGGCACCAACGGGACCGCCCTCGCCCTCTACCAGGACGGCGAGCTCGTCGCCGAGCGGGACCTCGAGGCCGCGAGCCCCGCCGCCCAGTCGGTCGCCGTCGCCCTCGAGGGCGTCGCCCCCGGCGAGCACGTCTACGAGGCCGTGCTGTCCAACGCCGCCGGCGAGACCCGCACGGCGCCGCTCACGGTGACCGTCCCCGCCGGGCGCTGAGCCGGTCCCCGTTCGTCCGCCCGTTCGCCCACCCGTTAGCCCGCCCGCCCCGATCTCCCAGGAGCTGCCATGCCCGCATCCGTCGACCTCCGCTTCATCGAGGGCGCCCCGCCCGCGCCCGTCCCCGTCCAGTGGGGTGTGCCGTGGGAGCGCGGGGCGCTCGCGGAGGCGGGGGAGTGGCGGCTGCGGGCCGGGCGGGCGGGGCATGGTGCTCCCGGCGCCGACGGTGCTCCCGCCGCCGCGCCCGTGGACAGCTGGGTCACGGCGCGCTGGCCCGACGGGTCGGTGAAGTGGACCGGTCACGCGGCGCTCGCGCCGTCGGCCGCGGAGCTCGTGCTGGAACCGGCGGGGACGACCGGCGGCGCCGACGCCGACACCGCCGACGCCCCGCGGCTGTCGGTCGAGGAGTCCGACGAGGGGATCGTCGTGGACACGGGCGCGCTGCGGCTCGTCGTCGCGGCGCATCCGAGCGCGCCGATCCGTCGGCTGGAGGTCGACGGACGGGTCGTCGGCCGGGAGGGGCGGATCGTCGCCTCGTCGGCCGCCTCCCCGGTGCGGACCGCGCCCCGGCGCGAGCACGCGGTCGTCACGACGGGCGTGCGCGTCGAGCGGGCGGGCGCGGTGCAGGCGGTGCTACGGCTCGAGGGCCACCACGAGATCGGCCGTGCAGGCGGCGCGGGAGAACAGGTCCTGCCGTTCGTGCTGCGGCTGTATGCGACGGCGGGGTCGAGCCGGGTGCGGGCGGTGCATTCGATCGTGTGGGATGCGGATCCGGAGGCGCTGTTCCTGACCTCGCTGGGCCTGCGCGTCGACGTGCCGCTGCGGGCCGCGCCCCACGACCGGCATGTGCGGATCGCCGGCACCGCGCGCGAGGACGGCACCATCGGGTTCCTCACCGAGGCGGTCCGCGGGATCACCGGGCTGCGCCGCGATCCGGGCGAGGAGGTGCGCCGCGCGCAGGTCGAGGGACGTCCGACGCCGCCGACGGACGCCTGGGCGCCAACGGTCTCCCGGCGGCTGCACCTCGTGCCGACCTGGGACGCCTGGACGCTGCGCCAGCCCGGCCCCGAGGGATACACCCTCGCCAAGCGGACCGGGGCGGACCGGCCCTGGATCACGGCCGGATCGGGTCGGCGCGCCGCCGGGTACGCCACGCTCAGCGACATCCACGGCGGCATCGGCCTGGGCCTGCGGGACCTCGGCACGCGTCCGCCGACGGGGATCGACATCGAGGGCGCCGCGGGGGATGCGGGCGATGGGGATGCGGGCAGCGTGACCGCGTGGATGTGGGCGCCGTCGGCCGACCCCATGGACCTGCGGTTCTACCACGACGGCCTCGGCCAGGACACCTATGTCGACCAGCTCGAGGCCCTCGAGATCACCTACGAGGACTACGAGCCCGGCTACGGCGACGCCCGCGGCATCGCCCGCACCCACGAGCTCGCGATCGACGCCTTCGCCGCGACCCCGCCGCATGCCGAGCTCGCCGCGCGCGCCGCGACCTCCGCGCTGCCCCCGCAGATCCTGCCGACGCCCGCGCGGCTGCATGCGGCCGGCGTCTTCGGCACCTGGGCGCCGGCGGACCGCTCCACGCCCGCGCGGGCCGCGATCGAGGACCGCCTGGTCTGGCTGCGCGAGCACTACCGCGACCAGGTCGAGCAGCGCGGCTGGTACGGGTTCTGGGACCAGGGCGACGTCATGCACGCCTACGACGAGGACCGGCACATCTGGCGCTATGACGTCGGCGGCTACGCCTGGGACAACTCCGAGCTGTCCCCGGACCTGTGGCTCTGGTACGACGTCCTGCGCAGCGGCGACGCCGACGCCTACCGCCTCGCCGAGGCCATGACCCGCCATACGAGCGAGGTCGACGTCTACCACGTCGGACGCTTCGCCGGCCTCGGCACCCGCCACAACGTCCAGCACTTCGGCTGCAGCGCCAAGCAGCTGCGGATCTCCAACGCCGTCTACCGGCGCATCTTCCACGCCCTGACGGCCGACGAGCGGACCGCCGAGCTCCTCGACGAGATCGCCTGCTCCGAGGAGGCGCTGCTGCGGGTCGACGCGACCCGCAAGGTCCGCACGGACGTCTACGCGCCCGACCGCCGCGCCCTCGCGATCGGCCTCGGCACCGACCTCGGCGCCCTGCTGGGCGCCTGGATCTCCGCCTGGGAGCGGGGGAGTGCGGGTGCAGGGTCCGACGGCGCGGGGTCCGACGGCGCCGCCGCGGCCGAGCAGAAGGTCCGGGCGATGCTGCGGGGCATCGGCGAGCTCGCGCAGGGCCTGTTCACCGGCGAGGCGCTGTGGGATCTGGACCGTCGGGAGCTGGACACCTCCCGCGACCGGGTGCAGGTCTCGCATCTGGCGGCCGTGTTCGGCCTGGTCGAGATCATGACCGAGGCGCTCGACCTCGTCGACGAGCCCGCCGCCGCGGCCGCCTGGCAGGAGTACTGCCGCTACTACCTCGCGACCCCTGAGGAGCAGACCGCGCGCTTCGGGGCACCCCTGACGGGGATCTCGCTGGTCCCGGCGTACAGCCGGCTGCTCGCGGTCGCAGCGGCCGGGGCCGGCGGGGCGGGCGCTGCGGATCCGGTGCTCGCCGCGTGGGCCTGGGATGCCTTCTTCGTGGGCCTCGGCGACCAGCTGAACGTGAACTCCCTGGTCGCGCAGGAGCAGTGGGAGCGGACCCGGATCGACGGGCCGACGGTGCTCGAGCCCGTCGACGAGGCCGCCTTCGTCTCCACCAACGACGCCGCCCAGTACGGGCTCGCCGCCATCCAGAACCTCGCCCTGATCGGGGACGCGCTGGACGCGGGCGCGGGCGCGTAGGATCGTCGTGCATGCGCTTTCCCGCCCCCGGATCTCGATGAGGAGACCTGATGACCTATCACCTCGCCGGTGACTCGACCGTCGCCGCGTGCCCGCCGTCGGAGCATCCGATGTCGGGCTGGGGCGCCGTGCTCGGGGAGGTCGTCGACCGTCCGGTGCGGAACCTCGCCGTCGGCGGCGGCACCACCGAGTCCTGCCTCCAGGAGTACTGGGACGAGCTGCTCGCGGGCATCGCCCCGGGCGACACCGTGATCCTCCAGTTCGGGCACAACGACCAGAAGCAGCCCGAGCTGCTCGCCGCCCGCGGCGGGTACACCGAGCGTCTGCGCCGCATGGCCGCCGACGCCCGCGCGCGCGGGGCGGGCGTCGTGCTGTGCACCTCCGTCGAGCGCCGCCGCTTCGTCGGCGACCGCATCGCCCCCACCCACGGCGACTATCCCGATGCCGTGCGCGACCTCGCCCACGAGATCGACGCGCCCCTGATCGACCTGCAGGCCTTCACCGCCTGGCTCTACGAGGACCTCGGCCCCGAGGGGTCGATGGGCCTGCTCAGCCACTATCCCGTCGGCATGCACCCCACCTGGCCCGAGGGCCTGCATGACGACACCCACTTCCAGCTCCGCGGCGCCCGCAAGGTCGCCGCCTTCGTCGCACGGTCCCTGCGGGGCATCGAGCGCGCCGACGGCGGCATCCCGGCCGCGCCGCCCGCCGCGTCCGTCGAGCCCGGCCCGTCCGCCCCCGAGGAGACCCGATGACCGACCCCGCCCTCGAGGCCCTGCTCGCCGCGAGCACCGCCCGCAGCCCGCACCGCTGCTGCTTCCTGCTGCACGTGCGGCCCGAGCGGCTCGTCGACTACGTCGCCGCCCATCAGGACGTGTGGGAGGAGATGCGCGAGGCGCTGACGGAGGCCGGCTGGCGCAACTACTCGCTGTTCCTGCGGGCGGAGGACGGGATGGTCGTCGGCTACTTCGAGTCCGACGACGTCGACGCCGCCCAGGACGCCATCGCCCGCGCCGCCATCAGCCCCCGCTGGGAGGCCGCGATGGCCGAGTACTTCGCCCCCGGCGGCGGCGACAAGCAGGTCCTGCCGCAGTACTTCCACCTCGCCTGATCCTCGCCCGCCCCCTCTCCACCGCCTGAACGGAGCCCCATGAGCACCCCGCCTTCCGCTGTCCCCGACGCCCCTGATGTCCCTGACGTCCCGGGCACGATGGCGCGCCGCCTGGCCGTCATCCTGGAGGCCTCGCGGCGCGGGCCCCTGACGGAGGCCGACGACGCCGCCTGGAACGCGCCCTACGGCCCGGCCGAGGAGTGGGAGCTGCGCGTCGAGGATCGTGAGGCGCCCGGTCCGCACGGCCCGGTGCCCGTGCGCGTCTACACGCCCGTCGGCCCCGCGGAGCGGCCCCGTCCGGTGCTCGTGCACTGCCACGGCGGCTCCTTCCAGCATGGCGACCTCGACATGCCCGAGGGCGATCACACCGCCCGCGGCGTCGCGGGACGGGCCGACGCGGTCGTCGTCTCCGTCGACTACCGGCTGTGCGACGAGCCGCCCGGCGGCAGCCCCGCCCGTCGGATCCCCGGCACCGATCCCGCGCTCGACGTGCGCTCCCCGATCCCGTGCGACGACGTCATCGCCGCCGTCGACTGGACCCGCGCGCAGGCCGCCGAGCTGGGCATCGACCCCGACCGCCTCGCGGTGAGCGGGGCGAGCGCCGGCGGCAACCTCGCCGCGGCCGCCAGCCTGCGGCTCGCCGAGGCGGGCCGCGCCCCGGCCGCCTCGCTGCTCATGTACCCGGTGACGCATCCGCTGAACCCCGAGCCGACGGACGAGGAGAGCGCCGCCCTCGCCCTCGTGCCCGACCGCTTCCGCTTCACGCCCGAGGGCATGCGCCGCATGACCGAGAACCACCTCGGCGCTCCGCTCGAGACCGCGACCTTCCACGAGTACCCGGGTCTGGGCACCGCCGAGCAGCTGGCGATCCTCCCGCCCACCTACATCGAGGTCGACGAGCACGACGACCTGCGCCGCAGCGCCCGCCGCTACGCCGAGCAGCTCACGGAGGCCGGGGTGCCCGTCGAGCTCGAGGTGCGCCGCGGCGTCACCCACGGGCACCTCAACAAGCGCGGCCTCGCCGAGGCCGCCCAGTCCTGGGACCGCATGGCCGGGATCGTCGCCGGGCTCTGAGGCGGGCTCCTGCCTGCCCTGCCGGGAGGGGACGTGCATCATCCCCTCCCGGTCCTCCGTCATGCCCGCCGCCGGATCGACGCGCCGCCACCGCGCCCTCACCGCGCCTGCACCGTGACCTTCTCGTGTCCTGCGGCGCTCTCGACAAGCCTTATCGCACCGGTTAAATTAAGTCGCATCGCAGAGGCGGGCAGTGAGGCCCGCACCGCAGGACGGCAGTGAGGCCGACCGCGTCCGAGCTGCGATCCGACGAAAGGCACATCGATGAGCCTTCCTCAGTCCTGCCTGCGGGCCGGCACCGAGGCGACGGCCCGGGGGAGCGTCCCGGGCGCCGAGGAGCGGCGGCACGCCCCGATCGCGAGCATCGGAGACGGACGGTGACCGCGCAGGCGGCCCCGCTCGCGGCGGAGAGCGCCGTCGAGGCCGCGCCCGCCCCCGTGACCGGACGGCGCCGCAGCGTCCGCGCCCGCCTGTGGGAGAGTCGCGCGCTGCTGGTCATGTGCCTGCCGGCGATCATCTTCTTCCTCGTGTTCAGCTATGGTCCCCTGCCCGGCAGCTGGGTCGCGTTCACGAACTACAACTTCCGCGACGGCATCTTCGGCAGCGAGTTCGTCGGGTTCAAGAACTTCGAGTTCCTCGTGAAGTCCGGACAGCTCTGGCTGCTGACGCGGAACACGCTGCTGTACAACCTCGCCTTCATCATCATCGGCAATATCCTGCAGATCGCGCTCGCGATCATGCTCAACGAGGTGCGCCAGAAGTACTTCAAGAAGGTCAGCCAGGCCGTGATGTTCCTGCCGTACTTCATCTCCGTGGTGCTGATCGGCGTCATCGCGTTCAACCTCCTGAACTACGACACCGGCGCCGTCAACGCGCTCATCGAGAAGTTCGGCGGCGATCCGATCAAGATCTACAGCACCGCCGGCCTCTGGCCGATCATCATCGTGCTGTTCCACCTGTGGCAGAGCACGGGCTACGGATCCATCGTCTACTTCGCCGCGATCATGGGCATCGACAACTCGATGTTCGAGGCATCGGCGATCGACGGCGCATCCGCCTGGCAGCGGATCCGCTACATCATCCTCCCGAGCCTGAAGCCGACGTTCATCATCCTGCTGCTGTTCTCGCTGGGCGGGATCATGAAGGGCAACTTCGGCCTCTTCTGGAACCTCATCGGGAACAACTCGGCGCTGTTCTCCAGCACGGACATCATCGAGACGTCCGTCTACCGGATGATCATGTCGCAGAACAACTTCACGGCCTCCACCGCGGTGGGCCTGTACCAGTCGCTCTTCGGCTTCGCCCTGGTCATGATCTGCAACTGGATCGTGCGCCGCATCAACTCCGACTACGCGCTCTTCTGAGAGGAGGATCGACATGACCAGCAGCAGTGCCGCCGAGGTGCTCCCGACCGCGTCGACCTCGACGCCGGTGCGGAACAAGCCCGTGAAGGTGAAGCTCGACCGCAGCGAGGTCGTGCTGAGGATCATCTCCTACGTCAGTGTCACGATCTTCACCATCTTCTGCGCCCTCCCGTTCATCCTCATCGTCTCGGCCTCCTTCTCGAGCGAGGCGGAGATCATGAAGGATGGCTTCGGGCTCCTTCCGCGAGGATTCTCGCTCGAGGCCTACGAATACATCTTCCGCTACCCGCGGGCGATCCTCGGCTCCTACGCCGTCACGATCATCATGACGGTCGCCGGAACGGCCATCGGCCTGTTCATCATCGCGATGACCGGTTTCGCCATCCAGCGCCGCGACTTCGTCTACCGCAACTACATCTCGTTCTTCATCTACTTCACGACGCTGTTCTCCGCGGGCCTGGCCCCCACCTACCTGTGGATCACGCAGGTGCTCGGCCTCAAGGGGTCGTACATGGCGGTGTTCCTGCAGCTGCTGATGACGCCCTGGCTCATCATCCTGATGAAGAACTTCGCCCGCTCGGTCCCGTGGGAGATCGTCGAGTCGGGGAAGGTCGACGGGGCCGGTGACTTCCGGATCTTCATCCAGCTGGCGTTCCCGATGCTGAAGCCCGCGCTCGCGACCGTCGGCCTGTTCCTGGCGCTCGGCTACTGGAACGAGTGGTACCTGTCCTCGCTGTATCTCGGCAGCGCCGTCGAGTTCAAGCCGCTCCAGTACTACCTCTACAACGTCATCAACACCGCGAACGCGCTGAAGAACTCCGTCGCCGGCGCGAACGTCACGGTGACGCAGCTGCCCACCAACACCCTGAAGATGGCCAGCGCGGTGGTCGCCACCGGGCCGATCATCCTCCTCTACCCGTTCGTCCAGAAGTACTTCGTCACCGGTCTGACCGTCGGCGCCGTCAAGGGCTGAGGCCCTCGCACCGGCCCCGACGGGCCCGCCCGGCACGACCCTCCCGCCCCACCCGTTTCCGCTCCATCCCTATTCGTGTCGCAGACAAGGAAGTTGAGGACACCTCATGGAACGCAGGACCCTTCTCAAGATCGGCACGGCCGCCGTGCCTGCCCTGTTCGTCACCTCCGTCGCCGCGGGCTGCTCGTCCGACGGCGGGAGCGGCGGCGACAGCGGCACCCCGACGATCACGATGCTCGTGCTCGGCGACAAGCCCACCAACGGCCGCCTCGAGGCGATGCTCGAGCAGCTGAACGCGAAGCTGGCCGACAAGGCGAGCGCGACCCTCGCGCTGTACTACGTGGAGTGGGCGGACTGGCAGACCCAGTACAACGTCCAGCTGCTCTCCGGCGACGGCTCGATCGACCTCATCGGCACCGCGACCGACTGGCTGTTCGCCTGGGACAACGCCTCCAAGGGCGCCTTCCTCGAGCTCGACGAGGCGATGCTGCAGGAGAACGCCCCGCAGACCTGGGAGCAGGTCGACGGCGCCGGCCACTGGGACCTCACCAAGCTCGACGACGTCATCTACTTCGCCCCCGAGGACAACTACACCCAGTACACGAACCACGGCTTCTTCTACCGCGGCGACTGGGCGACCGAGGCCGGCTTCACCGACGGCACCATCACGAAGTTCGAGGACTTCACCGACTACTTCCAGTGGGTCAAGGACAACAAGCCGGAGGCGTACCCCTGGGACGTGTCGGGCTCGAACGCCGCCGTCCTCGACGGCTACATCGCCGGCCACGGCGACTTCCAGACCCTGCAGGGCGTCAGCGCCGGCAACTACTACCCGCTGCACACCAAGGAGTCGGATCCCTACACGATCACCTCCTGGCTGATGGAGGGCGACCTGCTGGCCGAGGCCTCTGCGATCGCCAAGCAGTGGAACGACCTCGGCGTGTGGCGCGAGGACGCCGTGAACTACGACGGCGACACCCGCGAGCTGTTCTACGCGGGCCTCTCCGGCGCCGACCAGCACCACACGCAGACCTTCCTCACCGGCATCGTCTACAACATGACCGCCAAGCAGGAGGGCTCGGAGCCGAAGTTCTTCTACTGGGGCAGCGAGAACGGGAACTTCTTCAAGGACCTGAAGACCCATGGCGCGATGGCCGTCTCCTCGGCCAGCACCAACCCGGAGAAGGCGCTGGCGGTGTACGACCTCCTGCGCAACGACGAGGAGTGCTACCGCCTGATCAACTTCGGCATCGAGGACACCGACTACGTCGTCACCGACGACGGCAAGCTCGACTACCCGGAGGGCTTCGACCCGTCGACCGACGGCCTCGGCGCGAACTTCTGGTACGGCCGCATGGACGACTTCGAGCTCGACAAGGTCACCGATGCGGACTTCAAGTGGGACTTCTACGCCGAGCTCGACGCGGTGGCGAAGGACTACCCGTACGAGACCTTCGTGATCGACCAGAACCCCTTCGCGCCGTCGCTCTCCGCGGTCAGCGGCGTGCTCTCCGAGTACCTGCCGCAGCTGCAGTACGGCAAGTTCGACGACCCGACGTCGGCGATCGCGGACATGCGCTCGGCGCTCGAGTCGGCGGGGATCAACGACATCATCGCCTCGGTGCAGGAGCAGATGGACACCTGGGCCGCCGACAACGGCCTGAGCTGACCGGAGCGGGTGCGCGGGCGGCCCACGCCCGCGCACCCGGCCCCGGCCGCACCACCCGTTCCACCCGCACGACCCGCACGACCGGCAGCACGACCAGGAGGAGGCAGACATGAAAGGCCTGATGGCGGCGGACTCCCCGCTGCAGAGGATGCTCGGCCGGGTGGCCGACGTGATGATCCTGAACCTGCTGTTCCTCCTCGCCTGCCTGCCGGTGGTGACGATCGGGGCGGCGCTCACGGCGCTGAACTTCTCGGCGCTGAAGATGGTCGAGGGCTCCACGGAGTCCGTCCACGAGACCTTCCTGCGCTCCTTCCGCCGCAACTTCCGGCAGTCCACCGTGCTGATCGGCATCACCGTCGGGATCCTCGCCGTGCTCCTGGCCTGGTGGATCGTCGCGACGAACCTGCAGATCAGCGGGCTCGGCCTGCTCGTGATCTACGGGGCGCTGATCATGATCGCGCTGCGTCTGCTGACCTTCCTGCTGTTCCTGTTCCCCTACCACGCGACCTTCGAGGGCGACACCCGCGAGGTGCTGCGGAACGCGCGCAAGATGTCGGCGCGCCACCCCCTGGCGGCGCTCGCCATGGCCGCCGTGCTCGTGCTCCCGATGGTCGCCACCGCCACCGATCCCGCGCTGGCCGGCTACGGCCTGCTGTGGCTGCTGTTCGGCTTCGGCGCGATCGCCTGCGTCAACGCGTTCCTGCTGCGCGCGGTCTTCGCCCGGTACATCCCGACCCCGAAAGAAGCATCGTGAACAACCCCCTGCCCGCGTCCCTCGAGCTCGCTCCCGGTGAGCTCCGCTTCGACGGAGCGCCCGGCGTGCTGCTGTGCTCCTCGGTGTTCCCCTTCCGGATCCCCTCCGAGCAGTGGGCCCACCGCCTGCGTCTCGTGCGCGAGTCCGGCTACCGGATGATCGACGTGTACGTCCACTGGGGCTTCCACGAGGAGGTCGAGGGCGAGATCGACCTCGAGTCCCCGGAGCGGGACCTGCGCCGCTTCCTCGCCCTCGCGGCCGAGGAGGGCCTCGCGGTGATGGCCCGTCCCGGGCCCTACATCTGCTCGGAGACCGACGGCGGCGGACTGCCCTGGTGGCTGCACGGCCGACGGGGCGGACGCCCGGTCGAGATGCGCACCATGGACCCCGTCTACCTCGAGGCCGTCGGACGCTGGTTCGACGCCGTGATGCCGGTGCTCGCCGAGGCGCAGACCACCCGCGGCGGCCCGGTCGCCCTCGTGCAGATCGAGAACGAGCTCGACTTCTTCGACTGCCCCGACCCCGCGGCCTACCAGACCTGGCTCGCCGAGCGGGCGCGCGCGAACGGCATCGAGGTGCCGCTCATCGCCTGCGCCGGGCAGGGCGACCTCCACGGCGCCTCGGGCGACGCGGAGGGCGTCGTGCCCACGGTGAACCTCTACCCCGCGGACACCTCGACGACCTTCGACGAGGAGGCCCGCCGCTACGCCGCGGAGCTCGCCGGCCGCGGCCTCCCGCTGCTGGTCACCGAGACCAACCGCCTGCACCGGACCCTGCGCCGCGAGATCCTCGCCGGCGCGCGCCTGGTCGCCCCCTACCTGCAGACCTCCGGCTTCGACCATCTGGTGCTGCCGTCGGCGGGCAACTGGGGCGATCCCGGGAACCTCATGACCCACGACTACGACTTCGCCGGGTACATCAGCCCCGACGGCCGTCGCCGCCCCGAGTTCGACGAGGCGATCGTGCTGTCCGCGACCCTCGAGGCCTGGGGCGAGCGGCTCGCCGCCGCGCAGCCGGAGCCGCTCGTGCCCGCGCTCGTCTCCGGCCCGGCGGGGGAGCGGATCGTCGGCGGCGCCCTCGCCCTGCCCGGCGGCGGGCATCTCGTCGGCCCCGCCGCGCTCGGCGAGGAGCCGCTGCCCGTGCGCCTGCACCCGTCGTCGGCCGAAGGGATCTCTGCCGACGGGACCGCCGTCGCCGCCGTCGTCCCCGCGGGCGCGTGCCCCTTCTGGGCGCTCGACGTGCCGCTGGACCCCTGGGGCCGACGGGGCGCGATCGCCGTCGCGACCGCCGAGCTGGTGGGGATCCGCCGCGACGGCGACGTCCTCGAGCTGCGCTTCGAGGGCGCGGCCCACGCCCGGGTTGTCCTCGAGGTCCCGGCGGCCGACGGCGGCACGGCCCGCCTCGAGGTGGCCGCCGACGGGACCGCCGAAATCGCCGGCACCGGCACCGGCACCGTCTCCGGGGCCGACGGGGACACCCGTGTCGTCCTCGTCCCGCGCCGTGCGAGCGTCGCCGATCCGGAGCCGGTCGCCGAGCGTCCGACGGTCGTCGGCGCCGTCGTCGGCGATCTGCTCGCGGATGCTGCGGATGCTGGGAACGCGGCGACCGCGGCGAGCATCCCCGATGCCGAGGAGCTGGGGCTGCGCGACGGACGGGTCGACGTCGAGGCGGAGCTCCCGGCCGCGGCGCGCGAGCTGCTGCTGCTTGGCGCGGCCGACATCGTCCGCGTCGTCGTCGACGGCGTCGACTGCGGCGCGCAGGTCCCGCACGGCGCCCCGCTGTCCTTCCCCCTCGCGCCGGGGAGCGCGCACCATGCCCGCGTGACCGCGGAGATCTGGGGGCGCGCGAACTTCGACGAGGCCCGTCGGCCCGCCCTGCGGCTCGGAGCGGGCCGCGGCGTCGGCCGGGTGCTCGCCGTGACCGACGTCGAGGACGTGACCGACCTGTGGAGCGTGCGCTCGCTGCCGGGCCATCGCGGTGGCGGCGTGCTCGCGCAGCAGCCGCTGCGCGGACTCGGCGGCTGGTCCAGCACCGATGCCGGCGGCGACGTCGTCTACGCGCGGACCCTCGCGCTCGCCGGCGGCGAGGACCGCGTGCACGTGCTGCGGCTGCAGGGGCTCACCCATCCGGTGCGCGCGAGCATCGACGGCGGCCCCGAGACGCTCGTCATGCCGGCCGCCCCCGTGCTCGTGCTCGATCGTGCTGGTGCTGGTGCTGGTGCTGGTGCTGGTGCTGGTGCTGGTGCTGGTGCGGGGACCGTCGAGGTCGCGGTGCGGGCGCCGCATGTGCCCGGCGGGCTCGTCGACGGCGTGGAGCTGCTGACGTCCCTCGAGGTCGCGCCGACGGCGGTGCGCGCGCAGAGTGCCCAGGAGCTGGTCGGCGCGGTGCGCAGGGCGGTCGCGGGCATCGAGCTCGCGTCGGACGCCGGGCTCGCGGCGGACGCGCCGTCGGACGCCGCGCCGATCGCGGGACTGCCGCTGCGGGTGCAGCCGGGCCGTCCGGCGGTGCTGCGGGTCGCGGCGCCCGGGTCCGCCGCGGGGGCTCCGGCCGCCGCCGACAGCACCGGCGGCGCGCTGCTCGACGTGGCGGGCGAGGACGTCGAGGTCACGGTGATCGCCGGGGACCGGCGCGTGTCGCGCCACGTGCTCTCGTCGGCCGCCGTCTCCGGGGGCGACCCGCGCCGCTCCTGGATCCCCGCGGGCTGGGCGCCGTCGGACGACGTGCTCCTGCTGGTCGAGGCGCTCTCGCCCGACGGCGGGACGCTCGGATCCGTGAGCTGGTCGGCCGTCCCGCGCTGAGCGGCACAATGGGATCCGTCGGTCCCGCGCCCCGGTGACGGGGGACGACGGATCCCCGGGAGGAGAACGATGGCCGCGAAGACGTCCAAGGACATCCGCAACGAGAGCCGCTTCATGGTGCTCCGGTCGGTGTACGCGAGGGGGACGGTCACCCGGGCGCAGATCAGCGCCGAGACCGAGCTGAGCCCGGCGACGGTCACCACGCTGGTCGGGGAGCTCCTCGACGAGGGCGTGCTGCGCGAGGCCGGCCGGATCTCCTCCCAGGGCGGGCGTCCCACCTCCACCTTCCAGGCGAATCCGCAGCGCGGCGCCCTGCTCGCCGTCGACGTCGCCGAGACCTATGTGCGCGTGGAGCTGTACGACCTCGCGCTCGCGGCCCTCGACGCCGAGCAGGTGGAGCTGAGCGTCGGCTCCGGCGAGAGCATCGCGACGATCGCCGCCGCGATCGCCCGCTGCACCGAGGCGCTCCTCGCCCGCAAGGACCCCTCCTCGGGGGACGTGCTGGGCGCGGGCGTGTCCCTCCCCGGGCAGGTCGATCCCGTCCGCGGCGTCGACGTCTTCGCCCCGAACTGGGGCTGGCGCGACCTGCCGGTCCAGGAGGAGCTCGAGCAGGCGCTCGGCGTGCCCGTGCGGATCGACAACCCGCTGATGGCGCTCGCCACCGGCGATCTCTGGTTCGGCGCCGGACGCCGCTTCCGGGACATGGTCGCGGTGAACCTCGGCACCGGCGTCGGCGCCGGGATCATCATCGACGGCCAGCTGCTGCGGGGCCTCGGCAACTCCGCCGGCGAATGGGGCCACACGACCCTGTGCTGGGGCGGCCGCGAATGCCGCTGCGGACGCAGCGGCTGCATCGAGGCGTACATCGGCGTCGAGGGCATCCGCCGCACCCTCGCCGAGATCGCCCCCGACCACGAGCTCGCCTCCGTCGAGCATCACCGCGCCTTCATCGAGCGCCTCACGCGCGCCGAGGCCGCCGGCGACGAGGCCGCCGCCGAGGCGCTGCGCCGCACCGGCGACTATCTCGCCGCGGGCGTCGGGAACCTCGTGAACCTGGTCAACCCCGAGCACGTCTCCATCCTCGGCTGGATCACCCGCTACGCCGGCACCGAGCTGCGCGAACGGGTCCGCGAGCGCATCGCCGAGGAGTGTCTGCCCGGCCCCGGCTCGATCGTGAACCTCGAGTTCACCGAGGCCGACGGCGAGGTCGTCTCCCTCGGCATGGCGGTGCTCGCCCTCGAGGCCTTCCTCGCCCGCGTCGGCCTGCCGAGCTCGACGAGCGTCCCGGCGCCCGCCGTCGTGGACCGCGAGGAGCGGCCGACGGGCGTCTGGGCCTCGCCCGGACGGGCGCGGCGCGCGGCCCGCTGAGGGGTCAGCGGTCTCCCGTCACCGGCGGCGAGCCCGCCAGTGCCCGGGCTCCCTGCTGTCATGCGCATACGCGAGGATGTGGACGGCCCCGGCGCTGATCGCGTAGACGATGCGGACCCTGAAGCGTCCGATGCGGCGACTGCGCAGCAGCAGCCCGGGGGCCTCGAGGTAGGGGGACCGGGAGTCGGGGTCGCGGGCGATGTCGCTGAGCGCCCGTGCGGCGGCGTCGAGCAGCTCCGCACCGAGTCCGCGTCGGACGTCCTCGAGGTGGCGAGCCATCGCGATCAGCTCCGCGCGCGCTTCGCCGTCCTCCTGCAGCGGGGAGGTCATGCGCTGCGGGAGCGGAGGGCCGCTCGGGCCAGGGAGATGGACTCCCACGGATCGACGATCTCGGCCCGACCGCCTGTGAAGGCGTCGTGGCGTCGGAGGACCTCGGCCTTCCACTTCTCATCGACCGCCTCCGCGGTCGTCGACCCGGCTCCGTCGTCCAGGACGCGGACGAGGTCCTGGACGAGCTGCTCGAGCTGATCGCGGTCGAGCAGCGTGGCCTGGCGGAGGATCTCGGCGGCGTCGGGGGATGCGGCGTCAGGAGACATGCCTCGAGTGTAGGGCGGACGACTACCATCGGACCCATGCCCGCCGATCGACCCAGCACCATGGTGCAGGACTACCTGAAGGTCATCTGGAGCGCCCAGGAATGGGACGACGGCTCCATCACGACCGGCGAGATCGCCGAGATCCTGCAGGTGACGCCCTCCTCCGTGTCCGGGAACCTCAAGCGCCTGGCCCGTGACGGGCTCATCGAGTACGAGCCCTACGGGGCCATCGAGCTGAGCGACCCCGGCCGCGCCGAGGCCGTGCGCGTGGTGCGCCGCCACCGCGTGCTGGAGACCTATCTCGTCGAGCGGCTCGGCTACGGCTGGGACGAGGTGCACGACGAGGCGGACCTGCTGGAGCATTCCGTCTCCGATCGTCTGCTGGAGCGGATGGACGCCGAGCTCGGCCACCCGACCTCCGACCCCCACGGAGATCCGATCCCCGCCTCCGACGGGACGGTCCACCGGCCCGACGCCGGCCGGCTCGCGGACCTCGCCCCGGGCTCCTGCGGCCTCATCGCCCGCATCTCCGACCGCGACCCCGGCCTCCTGCGCTATCTCGACGCGCGCGGCATCGGCGTCGGCACGCACCTGCGGGTCCTCGCCCGCTCCGAGGCCGCCGGCGCGCTCGCCGTCACCTGGACGGCCGACGACGAGGCGCGCGACCTGGACCTCCCGCTGGTGGCCGCGCGCGCCATGCGCATCGCCCCCGACGAGCACCCCGCGGGCTGACGAGCAGGCACCGCGGGCCGACGGCGGGATGCCGTCGGCCCGCGGGACCTGCTCGACCTGCGGTCAGGCGTGCTGGAGGGAGCGGTCCGACGCGTCGTCGGCCCCATCGCCCGCGTCGTCGTCGTGACCGGCGCCCGCGCGACGGAAGGGCGCGGCGAGCGTTGGGCCGATATGGCGGCGGTTCATGATCAGCACGACGATCGCGATGCCGATCTGCAGGACGCTGAGGACCCAGCGGCCCTCGGTGCTCGTGATCGCGAACTGCGCGGCGAAGATCGCGAGCAGCGCGACCGCGGCGCCGCGGTGGAAGCGCAGGCCGAGCAGGATCGCGACGCCCATCAGGGTCTGGCTCGCGGTGAGGGTGAACTCCTCGATCTGGCGGGCGTCGAGCGCGAGCTCCCACTGGCCGCCGCCGAGGCGGTGCGCGATCGGGAGGGAGCCGACGAGCAGGCTCCACTGGTTGATCTTCGAGGCGATGAGCGTGCAGATCGCGGCGGCGCCCAGGCCGCGCAGCGCGAACAGCACCGCGACGATGAACTCGGGGGCCTCGGAGGCCAGCGGCGCGAGCCACTGCACGAGGAAGTAGCTGTCGATGCCGAGCGAGGACCCGGATTCCACGAGGGCGTTCGCGAAGGGCTCCGCGCTCGCCAGGATCACGGCGGCGGAGCCGACGAACATGCTGACCACGGTGATGCGGCGGGCGCGCTGAGCCATGTCGGCGATGATCTTCGAGGCGCCGACGAACTCCTCCTCGTCGTCGTCCTCGCCGTCGGCGCTGACACCGGCGCGCCACATGTACAGCGCGAACACGACGATCAGGGCGATGCCGAACCAGATCGGGATGGAGCCCATGGCGGGGATCGCGAAGGCGACGACCGCGAGGATCGCGAGGACGCCGATGTCCAGCCGGGCGGCGGCTGGGAGGACCAGGGCGCGCAGCGGGTCCGTCGGACGGGCGTCGGCGGGGGAGGCGTCCTGAGCGGCCTGCTGGGCGAGGCCGGCGCGGCGCGCGACCAGCAGCGAGACCAGCACGACGAGCGGCCAGCCGAAGCCCAGCAGCAGACGGTTCGAGCCGGTCATGTTCGCGGCCGCGAACTGCTCGTAGGCGGGATCGGAGCCCGAGCGGAAGGCGTAGTACAGGTCGACGGCGTACTCGGGGAGCACGGCGATCAGCGCGAGGATCGCGATCGCGAGCGCACCGGAGATGTCCTTCTGAGCGGCCTCCGCGGCCCAGCACAGGGCGAAGGACGCGGCGACGACGGCCGCGCCGAACAGCAGCAGCTCGACGACGGGATGGGCGGAGGCACCGGAGACGCGCAGCACGATCGCCGGGGCGGCGATCGCGAGGCACAGGATGATCCGGCGGAGCAGGGGAGCGGGCATGGGGATCCTCGGGAAGCGGCCCGGACAGCGGGCCCGTCATGATGGGGCGCGGCGGGGACCAAGGTCCTCGCCGCGTCGCATCGGTGACTGTTCCAGCAGGTCAGACGATGAGTCCAGAGGCGCCGACAAGTTAGGCGCGCCTGATTCCGGGGTATGGTGAGCCCCGGCACTCGCGTCGCTGCTGCTGCCCTTCTGCTGCCCTTCAGCGGCCAGTTGCGCCCGCCCTGCGCGTCGCCCGATCTCGGTCCTGCAGATCCCCTCGCTGGAGATCCATTGACAATCGATGGGTATCGATCGATACTCGATCGATGAACAGATCCATCGTCCGTGCGGCTCGAGCGGCCTTGGTCGCTCTCCTCCTCGGCTCGCTGATGACGCAGATCCTCCTTCCGATCTTGGCGAACGAGCTGGGTGGAGAATATTCCGAGACTACCCATCTGGTCGTGCCGTACAGCATTGCCGCGATCATCTCGGTCCTATGCCTGCAGGTAGTCCTGTGCGCACTCTGGTGGCTCCTGAGCAGAGTGCAGTCCGGGGATATATTCCATGGCAGGTCGTTGCGCGGCATGAATGTGATCATCGTGAGTCTCTGCCTCTTCGCTGCGATCCCTGCGGCGACGATGATGCATTTGCTCATCGGTGTTGGTGTCGGGGGGCCTGGGGTTGTGATGATGCTCTTGGTGTGCGTGGCTGGCGGCGCCGGCTTGACGCTTCTCGCGGTGATCTCGCGAGCGCTCCTCAGGGAGGCTTCCCTGCAGCATGCTGAACTGGCGCAGGTGATCTGATGCCGATTGTCGTGAAGATCGATGTCCTGTTGGCTGAGCGAAAGATGGAGGTCGGTCAACTCGCCGATCTGGTGGGTATCAGTCCGGCGAACATAGGTGTCCTCAAGAACGGCAGAGCGCGAGCCATCAGATTCTCCACACTGGAAGCTCTATGTCGGGCTCTCGACTGTCAGCCCGGCGACATCCTGAAGCATGTTGAATAGGTCGCTCGGTGAATCTCCATCGGTCTCCTCGATGAGCTCTAGCCCTGCATGCCCTCCAGCGCGGTGAGGATCTCCTGCGCGGCGGCGTCGAGATCGCTGTCGCCGAAGTAGTACGACTGGCTGATGCGGGTGACCTCCTCGCCGAAGCCGACGCCCGAGGCGGGCGTGACCAGGGGCGCGCGGACGACCTCGGACTGCATCGTGCGGGCGAACTCGAGGCAGATCGTCTCGATGTCGTCGAGCTCGGGCTCGACGGCGTCCTGCATCGCGGGGATCGCGGTGACGCCGCGCTCGATCTTGAGGACCTTCGCGGCGTCCGGATCCGTCAGCAGGTAGTCCATGAGGATCCCGGCGTTCTCGGCGGCGCCCGAGTCGACCGAGGCGGAGGCGATCGACCAGTACATCGACGCCTTGTTCACCATCTGCGGGTCCCCGGCGGTCAGGGCCGGCAGGCGCAGCAGGTCCATGGTCGCTCCGGAGGCCTTCTGGAAGGTCTGCACCTGCGTGTGGAACTGGAAGTGGAAGACGGAGGTGCCGGTGCCGAAGCGGCCCTGCTCGACGCCCGCGTTGAAGTCCTCGATCTGATCGGAGGCGCCCGGGGCGGCGCCGGCCTCGATGAGGCGGTTCGCATAGTCGAGGAACGCCTTGATGGTGTCGAGGCTGACCAGGGTCTCGTCCTCGCGGGGGAAGACCCGCTCGCCGGACTGGCGGGCCCAGGCGCCGAGCTCGGCCGCGCTCTGGCCGAAGAAGTCCAGCGCGACGACCCCCTGCTCCTTCCCCCAGGCGCCGATCTCCGTGCAGACCTCGAGCATCTGCTCCCAGGTCCACTCGGTGTCCGCGGGGACGTCGACGCCCGACTCGGCCAGCAGGTCCGTGTTCACCCCGACGGAGAAGATGCCGACGCCGAGCGGCGCCCCGACCAGGGTGCCGTCGGCGAGGCGACCGGTGTCCAGGACGTTCTCGTCCATCGCCGACAGGTCCAGCACGTCGGAGAGGGACTCGAGGTCCGCGAGGGCGCCCTGGTTCCCGTAGGAGTCGATGTAGGCCTCGTCCATCTGCAGCAGGTCCGGCGGGGCGCCGCCGGCGACCTGCGTGGCGAGCTTGTCCCAATAGCCGGTCCACTCGCTGAACTCGTCGGCGACCTCGAAGCCGGGGTCCGTGGCCCGGAACAGGTCGAGGGCCTCCTGGGTGAGGGTCAGGCGCAGATCGCCGCCCCACCAGTAGATGCGGACCGAGCCGTCGGAGCCCCCGGGGGAGGAGTTCGGTCCGCAGGAGGCGAGCAGCGGCAGGGAGGCGGTGGCGGCGCCGGCGGCGGCCAGCAGGGACAGGGACTGTCGGCGGGTGATCACGAGGAGACCTCCGGGTGTGCGCGGTCGGGTGCATCGTCGCGGTCCCGACGGACCCCACGCTACGAGATCCGCGCACGATCCGCGCGCCCCCGGCCCGCGGCCCGCGCAGTTTCCCGGTTTCCCGGTCTCCCGGTCTCCCGGGGGCAGCCTTCGGAGTCCCGCGGATTCCTGTCCCGAGTTTTCCGACCTTTCCTCGGACACCGACGAGCAATCGCTTTCCTTCGTCGCCGTGATCAGGGATCCTGGGGACATGGCTGTTCAGCGCGATGACGCGAGATCCCTGTCCGACGACGCCCGCTCCGACGCCCGCTCCGACGTCCGCACTGCGGTGGTCGACGCCAACGGCGGCTGGTGCTGGTTCCAGGACGAGCGCGCGCTCGTCGACCCCGTCGGCGGGCGCCTGCTGATCGGCGCGGTCGCCTCGAGCGCCGGGCACGAGGGCGAGAGCCGCGGCGGCGACATCGACCTCCACGTTGTCGACCTCGCGGCATTCGGCGCTGCCGACGCTGCGGCCGATGCTGGGGCCGACGCCGTGCGCACGGTCGTGCTGCACGCGGGCCTCGAGTCCGACGACCATGACGATCCCGCGCTCTGGCGCCGCGACGACGGCCGCTGGCTCGCCGTCTACAGCCGCCACAAGAGCGACGACCTCACCCGGTGGCGGATCTCCGAGACCGACGACCCCGCCGGCGCCTGGGGCCCCGAGCGGGCCGTCGACTGGCGCACCCTGTTCACCGGCGCCGACGCCGAGGAGGTCGCCGCACTCGGCGGGCACCGCGGCGTCACCTACCAGAACCTGCATCGGATCGACGGCGTGCTGCACTGCTTCGTCCGCGCGATCAACGACGACCCCTGCTATCTCGTCTCCCACGACGACGGCGAGAGCTGGGAGTTCGGCGGCCGCCTGCTGACCCGGGAGAAGGTCGGCTACGTCAACGGCTACGCCCGCTACGCCTCGCCCAACCGCTTCGCGGCCGGCGACGGTCCGACGGGGGCCGACGCGAGCCCGGCCCGGGCCGACGACGGGGCGGGGCGCGCCGACGGCCGACTCGACCTCATCATCACCGAGCACCATCCCCGGGATATGGCGACTTCGATCTGGCACGGCTATCTCGCCGGCGGCGCGCTGCACCGGGCCGACGGCACCGTCGTCGGCCCCCTCGGACGCGGCCTGCGCGAGGCGACCCCGCGCGCCGAGGACCTCACCTGCGTGTTCGCGAACGGCACCGTCTGGGGCGGCAGCCCCATGACGCACGCCTGGACGACGGACCTGCGGTCCTTCGCCGACGGGACCGTCGTCGCGCTGTTCACCGCGCGCGCCGACGACACCCTCGGCACCTCCTTCGCACGCGACGAGCGCGCCGCCCGGGAGGGCCATGAGGGGCCGCGGCGTCCGCCGGAGGGGCCGGTCGACCACCGGTTCTTCCGCGCGGTCCTGCGCCCGGGCTCGGCTGCGTGGGAGGTGCGGGAGCTCGCCGTCGCGGGCCCGCATCTCATGCCCCACGAGGAGGACTACACGGGCCTCGGCACGATCGACCCCGACGATCCCGAGCAGCTGTGGATCTCGACGCCCGTCGACCCGCGCGATAGCACCGCCCTCGCCCGCCACGAGATCTTCCGCGGCCGGCTCGTCGCCGGGGCGGACGGGGTCACCGGGACCGACGACGAGCGCTGGGAGTGGACGCCGATCACCCCGGGCACCGCGCGCTCCGCCTTCCGGCCGATCGCGGTCCCGGGGGATCCGACGCTGCAGGTGCTCACCTGGTACCAGGGCACCATGGACGCCTCGCAGCGCTACGACGCCGAGATCGTCGCCCGCGTCGAGCCGCGCTGAGAGCGGCTCTGAGTGCGGCTCTGAGTGCGGCGCCGCGAGCGGCGCCGGCCGGGCCGGGGGACGAGCCCCCGGCCCGGCGGTTGGCGGTCAGGCCGCCGGGGTCCAGCGCAGCAGCACGGTGCCGTGGGGCGCGATCGTCACGTCGATCGCGGTCGAGCCGGGGGCGACGCCGCGGGCCGCGTTCGACTGCACGCTCACCGCACGGGTCGGGACGAGCTCGCCGGTCCACAGCTCGCGCAGCTCGCCGCCCGTCGACGCGCCATCCGCCGACGCGCCGCCGAGATCCGCCGGCAGGCCCACGTTCAGGCTGTCCAGGGACACCGTCAGCGGCTCGTCGCCGAGGTTGAAGGCGGCGACGTAGCGGACGTCGGCCTCGCCGAGCGCCGTCCACAGCACGAGCGGGCCCTCGCGGAAGACCTCGCGGCCCTCGCGGGAGGAGGTCTGCACGGCCAGGACGTCGGCGTTCGTGAACAGGGCGATCGTCTCGGGATCGGACTCGGGCAGATGCCCGCCGATCATGAGCGGCGAGCGGGCGATCGACCACAGGGTCATCAGGGTGCGGCGCTCGGCCGGGGTGAGCAGGTCGTGGCGGGGCTCGCCGCGCTCGGCCCGGATGCCGATGCGCCCCAGCGGCAGCATGTCGCCGTCGGGCCAGCCGCCCGCGCCGGCGGTCGGCGCCCAGCGGGCGAAGCGCGCGAAGTTCGCCTCGACGTCGGCCCACGAGTCCCACAGGTCGTCGCAGACGCGCCACATGGTGGCGTTCTCGCGCAGATGGTCGAGGCGCGTGAGGGACAGGTCCCGGCCGGGGGAGAGGCTCAGCTCGATCGGCCGGCCGCAGCGGTCGATCGACGCCGCGAACGCCTCGATCTCCGCGGCCTGGTACGGCCAGAGCATGTCGTCGACCTTCAGGAAGTCCACGCCCCATCCCGCGTACAGCGCCAGGATCGAATCGTAGTAGTCGCCCGCGCCGGGGACCGCATGGTCGATGCCGACCATGTGCGGGTTCCACTCGCAGGAGTTCTCCGGGAAGGCGATCTGCGCGGCGCTCGCGGACGAGCCCGCGATCGGGCTGTCGGCGTCGACCGCGAGGCGCGGGATGCCGCGCATGACATGGATGCCGAAGCGCAGGCCCAGGTCATGGATCTGCGCGGCGAGCGGGGCGAAGCCGGCGCCGTCAGCCGCGGAGGGGAAGCGGACGGGATCCGGCAGCAGCCGGCCGTTCTCGTCGATCGTCAGCGGCGCGCCCACGTTGTACCCGTGGGAGCGGGCCGACGGGTCCGACCAGTCGATGTCGATCACGACCGTGTCCCAGCCGTAGGGCGCGAGATGCTCCGCCATGAAGCGGGCGTTGGCGAGCACCTCCTCCTCGGTCACGGTCGTGCCGAAGCAGTCCCAGCTGTTCCAGCCCATCGGCGGGCGGGCCGACGGGGCACGGTGGCCGCGCACGGCCGGGGCCGCGGTGGCCGACGACGGGGCCGCGGTCGCGGCGGTCGACGAGGCGGGCGCGGGGGATGACGTCTGCGTCATGAGGGGGATCCGATCTCAGAAGGGAGGTGCGGGTCGGTGTTCGACAGGTGGTGCAGGTCGAGGGCGGGTCGGGGACGGGCCAGGGACAGGTCGGGGGCGGGTCAGGAGCCGAGCAGGCGGTCGACGTACGCGTTGGCGAAGACGCGGTCGGGGTCGAGGCGGTCGCGGAGGGCCTGGAAGTCGCCGAGCCGCGGGTACTGCGCGCGGACGGTGTCCGGCGACATCGTGAAGACCTTCCCCCAGTGGGGGCGGGCGGCGAAGTCCGCCAGGCGCTCCTCGACCTCCGGCAGCAGGGCCTCGACGGCCTCGGGCTCGCGCGCCCACGTGAAGTGGAGGGCCGAGCTGTCGCGGCCGTGCATCGGCGAGAGCCACAGCTCGTCGGCCGCGATCGTGCGCAGCTCGGAGATCAGCAGCAGCGGACGGATGCGCTCGCCGATCTCCGTGAGGGAGGCGACGGCGTCGGCGAGATGCTCCCGCGCGACGAAGAACTCCGACTGGATCTCCTCGCCGTTGGACGGCGTGAACTCGAGCTTGAAGTGCGGGAGCCGGTCGTAGAACGGGCCGGGGGCACCGGTCTGGTCGGTGCAGAAGTCCGCGGGCATCGACGGCAGCGGGTGCACGCCGGCCTCGGCGCGGCGGGCGCCGAACCAGGAGCCGTCGGCCGCGAGACCGTCGGCCGCGGAGGCGCCGTCGGACCCGGAGGCCCCGTCGGCCGCGTCGGCGTCGTCGACCTGCTGCTTGCGCCAGATCTGCGAGATCGTGCCGTCGAAGGTGTGGAACAGGCTGACGCTGCGGCCGCCGGCGTGGAGCGCGAGGAGATCCTCGGAGGTCATGCGCTCGGCGGGGAGGTCGAGGTGGACGGTCTGGCGGATCCGGTAGTCGGGCACGAGGTCGAGCACCAGGTGGGTGACGACGCCGAGGGCGCCCAGCGACAGCACGACGCCGGGGAACACGTCGGCGTCGGCCTCGCGGTCCAGGGTCAGCAGGTCGCCGCCCGCGGTGACCAGCTCGACGGTCCGCACCGCGTTCGACAGCGAGCGCAGCGCATCGCCCGAGCCGTGGGTGCCGGTGGCGACAGCGCCGCCGACGGAGATGTGCGGCAGCGAGCCCATGTTCGGCAGCGCCAGGCCGTGGCGCTGCACGGCGATCGCGAGCTCGCCGTAGCGGACCTGCGCGCCGACGCGGACCGTGCGGGCGGCCGTGTCCACGGAGATGTCCGCGGGCATCCGCTCGAGGGTCACGAGATCGGCCGCGGAGGCGGCGACGCGCGAGAAGGAATGGCGCGTGCCGAGGGCCCGCAGGCTCCGGCTGCGGCCGACGAGCGCGCGCAGCTCGTCGACGGTCCCGGGGGTATGGAGGGGGCCGGGGCCGTAGTCCACGGTGCCGGACCAGCTCCGGCCCGGGCGGCGGCCGACGGCGTCGTCGGATCCGATGCTCATGGTTCTGCGCGTCTTCCTGATGGTGGGGCGGGGCTGCGGGGCGGGCCCGCGGGCGGGCCTGCGGGATGGTGCGGAGCGGGCGGGCCCCGCGGGGCGGGCGGGTCCCGCGGGGCGGGCGGGTCCGACGGTGCGGACCCGCCCGTCGGGCTCAGAAGCCCTGGGCCAGGCGGTGGAACACCTGGTTGGTGCGCAGGTCCTGCGCGAAGGAGCGCACCGTGGTGCCCTCGTCGATGATCGCGAGCTCGATGTCGCCGATGGTGGCGAGATCCTCCCAGGTCTCGAGATCGACGGCCGAGGTCATGACCGTGTGGTGGGCGGCGCCCGCAGTCAGCCAGCACTCGGCGGAGGTCGCGAAGTCGGGGCGGGGCTCCCAGACGGCGCAGGCGACCGGGAGGTTCGGCAGCTCCTCGTCGGGCTCGACGACGTCGACGACGTTCGCGATCAGGCGGAAGCGCTCGCGCATGTCGGAGAGGGCGACGACGACGGCGGTGCCGGCGTCGGCCGCGAACTTCAGGCGGACCGGGTCCTCGCGGTCGCCGATGCCCAGCGGATGGATCTCCAGCGACGGCTTCTGCGAGGTCAGGGACGGGGAGACCTCGAGCATGTGGGCGCCCAGGATCTTCTCCTGGCCGGGGGTGAGCTCGTAGGTGTAGTCCTCCATGAGGGAGGCGCCGCCCGGCAGGCCGTAACCCATGACGTTCGCGACGCGCACGAGGATCGCGGTCTTCCAGTCGCCCTCGGCGCCGAAGCCGTAGCCGTCGGCCATGAGGCGCTGCACGGCGAGGCCGGGCAGCTGGCGGAGCCCGCCGAGGTCCTCGAAGTTCGTGGTGAAGGCGCCGAAGCCGCCCTCCTCCAGGAAGGTGCGCAGGCCGATCTCGATGCGGGCGCCGTAGCGCAGCGACTCGTGGCGCTCGCCGCCCTTACGCAGCTCGGGGACGACCTCGTAGAGGTCCTCGTACTCGGCGACGAGGGTGTCGATCGCCGTGTCCTCGACGGCGTCGACCACGGCCACCAGGTCGTTGACGCCCCAGGTGTTCACGGAGACGCCCAGGCGCAGCTCGGCCTCGGTCTTGTCGCCCTCGGTGACGGCGACGTTGCGCATGTTGTCGCCGAAGCGCGCGAGCTTCAGCGAGTGCATCTCGGCCCAGCCGGTGACGGCGCGGGCCCAGCGGCCGATCTTCGCCTGCACGCCCTGATCGGTCGCATGGCCGACGACGGTCTTGCGGTTCACGCCGAGGCGCGTGGCGATGTACCCGAACTCGCGGTCGCCGTGGGCGGCCTGGTTGAGGTTCATGAAGTCCATGTCGATCGTCGACCACGGCAGGGCCACGTTCGCCTGCGTGTGCAGGTGCAGCAGCGGGGTCTGCAGGGCGTCGAGGCCCTGGATCCACATCTTCGCGGGGGAGAACGTGTGCATCCAGGTGATGACGCCGACGCACGCCGGGTCCGCGTTCGCGGCCAGCGCGGTCTCGCGGATCGCGTCGCGGTCGGTCAGGACCGGCTTCCAGACGATCTTCACGGGGATGCCGGCGGCGGCGTCGAGGGTCTCGGCGATGACGCGGGACTGCTCGGCGACCTGCTCCAGCGTCTCCGGGCCGTACAGCCCCTGGCTGCCGGTCAGGAACCAGATCTCGCGGGTCTCGAAGGGGTTCTGCATGGGATGTCCTCTCGGAGGTGGGGTCGGTGCCGGGCCGGCGTCAGCGCTGGCCGTAGACGTTCTGGTAGCGGTCGAACAGGGCGTCGACGTTCTCCTGCGCGATCGGCAGGGGCTCGCCGAGCTGGCGGGAGATGTGCACCGTGCGGGCGACCTCCTCGCACATGACCGCGGCCTTGACGGCGTCGCGGGCGTCCTTGCCGATCGTGAAGGGGCCGTGGTTCTGCATGAGCACCGCGCGCGAGCGGGAGTCGCGGAGGGTCTCGACGATGCCGCGGCCGATGGAGTCGTCGCCGATGATCGCGAAGGGGCCCACGGGGATCGGGCCGCCGAACTCGTCGGCCATCATCGTCAGCACGCAGGGGATCTCCTCGCCGCGCGCGGCCCAGGCGGTCGCGTACGTCGAGTGGGTGTGCACGACGCCGCCGACGTGCTCGAGGTGCGTGTACACGTAGGCGTGGGCCGCGGTGTCCGAGGACGGCTGCAGCGCGTCCGGCGTGCCGTCGACGATCTTCGCGCCGTCGAGCGTGCACACGACCATCGACTCGGGGGTGAGGTCGTCGTAGGACACGCCCGAGGGCTTGATGACGAACAGGCCAGGGACGGCGGCGGCGTCGGCCGGGGCGTCCGCCGGCAGCACGATGCGCTCGGAGACGTTGCCGGCGGTCCACACGACCAGCTGGTTGCGGGGCAGCTCGGCGTGCAGCGCGGCGACGCGCTCGCGGGCGGCGGCGACGGCGGTGCGGACCGCCTCGGGGAGGTCGGCGAGGACGAGGGTCATGGGATCTCCTGGGGTCGAGCGGATCGTGGTGGTGTGCGGTGCTGGCGCTGCGGGTTGGGAGCGGCTCAGGCGAGGGTCTCGCCGGCGAGGCGCTCGACGGGCAGACCGGCGCGGTAGCCCTCGAGCCAGCGCGCATGGCCCGCGGAGCCCTCGGGGTCGGGGTTGAGCGTCGAGCGGGACTGGCCGGCGAAGACCTCGTCGGCCAGGAAGGCGCTGAGAGCGGCGGCCGACGGGGCGGCGGCCGGCGCGGCGGCGTCGTCGGCCGAACCGGCGGAACCGGCGTCGGCCGATCCGGCGGCGGTGCGGGCGGCGAAGGCGGCCAGCAGGGCCATGCCCCAGGCGCCGCCCTCGCCGGCGGACTCGCCGACGGCGACGGGCGTGCCGAGGGCGTCGGCGAGGATCTGCTGGGCGACGCCGCGGGTGCGGAAGATGCCGCCGTGCGCGAACATCACGTCGAGCTGCACGCCCTCGTCCTCGAGGAGGGCCTTCATGCCCACCGCGAGCGCACCGAAGGCGCCGTAGAGCTGGGCGCGCATGAAGTTCTCGAGGGTGAAGCGCGCGGACTGCTCGCGCACCAGCAGCGGACGGCCCGAGGCGACGTGCGTCTGGTGCTCGCCCGAGATGTAGTTGTAGGTGAGGACGCCCCCGGCGTCGGGGTCGCCCGCGGCGCCGGCCGCGAAGAGCGTCGCGAACAGCTCCTGCGCGTCGACGGTGCTGCCGGTCAGCTCCGCGAAGCGCGCGAACAGGCCCAGCCAGGCGTCGAGGTCGCTCGCGCAGTTGTTCGTGTGGATCATCGCCACCGGATCGCCCGACGGCGTCGTGACCAGGTCGATCTCCGGGCGCGGGCCCGACAGCGGCTTCTCCAGCACGACCATCGCGAAGGCGCTCGTGCCGGCGGAGACGTTGCCGGTGCGGGGCTCGACGGCCTGGGTGGCGACCATGCCGGTGCCGGCGTCGCCCTCCGGCGGGGCGGCGATCGCGCCGGGCCGCAGCGCGCCCGTCGGATCCAGCAGCTCGGCGCCCTCGGCGGTCAGGCGGCCGGCCTCCTGGCCGGCGACGAGGACCTCGGGCAGCACGTCGGCGATGCTCCACGGCACGCCCGCGGTCGCCTCGAGCGCATCGAAGCGCGCGAGGAGCTCCGGATCGTAGGCGTCGCCGGAGGCGGCGATCGGGAAGACGCCCGAGGCGTCGCCGACGCCCAGCGCGCGGCGGCCCGTGAGGCGCTCGTGGACATGCCCGGCGAGGGTCGTGATGTGCCCGATCCGGCCGACGTGCTCCTCGCCGCCGAGGACCGCGTGCAGCAGGTGCGAGACGCTCCAGCGCAGCGGGATGTTCAGGGAGAAGGCCTCGCTGAGCAGGGCGGAGGCATCCTCGGTGTAGGTGTTGCGCCAGGTGCGGAAGGGCACCAGCAGCTCGCCGTCGGCGTCGAAGGCCAGGTAGCCGTGCATCATCGCCGAGACGCCGATGCCGCCGAGCTCCGTGATCTCGGCGCCGTGGCGCTCCCGCACCTCGCGCGCGAGGTCGGCGTAGCAGGAGCGGACGCCCGCCCAGACGTCCTCGAGGGAGTAGGTCCAGCTGTCGTCGACCAGCTGGTTCTCCCAGGAGTGGGAGCCCGAGCCGAGCACGGCGCCGGAGCCGTCCACGAGAGCGGCCTTGATGCGGGTCGAGCCGAGCTCGATGCCGAGGAACGCCCGGCCGGAGGCGATCGCGTCGGCGGCGGAGGAGTCCACGTCGTTGTGCGTCATGACGGATATTGCACCAGTCGCGCCCCCGAATGTCAACGTTCACATTTTGGGGTGCGGGAGCGCGCGTGGGGCCCGGGGGAGGGGTCAGCCGGTCCGCTCGGGAAGGGTCGAGCGGCGCACGACCAGGCGCGGGGGCAGGGAGGCGACGTCCCCGCCGCCGGAGGCGTCGGTCCCGCTGCCGGAGGCGACGTCCGCGCTGCCGGAGGCGTCGTCGACGGCTCCGATGCCTGCGGCGGAGGGCGGGCCCTCGAGCTCGCCGACCAGCCGGGTCAGCGCCGTGCGGCCGAGCTCGGCGAAGGGCTGGGAGACGGTCGTCAGCGAGGGCAGGAGGAACTCCGCGCCGAGCGTGTTGTCGAAGCCGACGACCGCGACGTCCTGCGGGATCCGCACCCCGTGCTCGGCCAGCGCATGGATCACGCCGATCGCCATCATGTCGTTCGCCGCGAAGATCGCATCCGGCAGACCGCTCGTGACCAGGCGCGATGCGATGTCGTAGCCCGAGCGCGGAGTCCAGTCGCCGGGGCCGACGATCGCACCGTCGAGCCCGAGCTCCTCGAGCGCGCCCTCGAAGCCCGCGCGCCGGGCCCGCGCGTCGAACCAGTCGGGCGGCCCCGCCGCATGCACGATGCGGCGGCAGCCCGTGCGCGCCAGATGCTCCATCACCTGATGGCTGCCGAGCCGCTGGTCGACGCCGACGGCGGTCACGCCCGGCACCTCCAGGGGCTCCGCGGAGACCGCGACCACGGGCGTCGTCCGCGCGACCGCCTCGACGGCGTGCACCATCCCCTCGTGGGCGGCGACCACGAGGATCCCGTCGGCCCCCGAGCCCAGCAGGTCGGCCCCGATCTCGCGCGGCGAGGCCGCATGGGGCGCGACCGTCGTCAGCAGCATCGAGTAGCCGGCTGCGCGGGCCGCCTCCTCGATCGCGGTCGTCGTCTCCGAGGGGCCGAACAGCGAGGATCCGTCGGTGAGCACGCCGATCAGCGAGGACCGGGTCGTCTTCAGGGCGCGGGCGGCGCGGTTGCGGGTGTATCCGAGCTCGAGGATCGCCGCCTGCACCCGCTCGCGGGTCGCGGGACGGACCAGGTCCGGGTCGTTGAGCACCCGCGAGACCGTCTGGTACGAGACGCCGGCGCGCTGCGCCACGTCCGCCATCGACGGTCGACGAGCAGTGCGGTCCATGCGCTTCCTCTCGTCGTCGGACCCCGGGGGCCGGGTGTCGGGTGTCGGGTGTCGGGTGCATTGTGGCGCCCCGATGGCCGACGGGCCTGCGGGGGCATCGATGCTGGTCGTTACCGTATCGGGATGCTTCGAAACGGCCACGGCTGGACACCGATCAAGATGTGAACGTTAGCATCCGAGGCGATGCGCGTCACACCGCCGTGGCCTTCATCGGCGGCCTCATTATGGCCGTCATGCCCAACGGCATGCAGATCATGGGCATCGCCCAGCCCACCCAGGAGATCGTCCGCGGCATCGTCCTCGTCCTCGCCATCGCCTTCGGCGTCTACAACAAGCGCCATGCGGGGGCGGAGAATTGAGGAGTGGGGTGGTCGGGGTCGGGTGGTGTCGGGTCGGGCCGGGTCGGGTCGGGTGCGGCTGGCTGAACTCGGCTGACCTTGGCTGACTCTGGCTGATGCGCTCGGATCGATGACGCCCGGAGCAGCTTTCCTGCGGGGGAGCGCTCCGGGCGTCGCTGTTTGCGGGGGCAGTTGGCTCCAGCTGGCGGTATGCGGGTCCAGTGGGCGTGAGCCCCCGTTCTGGGGCGCCAGAACGGGGGCTGAGGCCCACTGGGCCTGTCTTCGGTCTCCTCGGGCGTTGCCTGATGCTTCCCGGCGTCGCCGGTGCCCTTCCCCGTGCCTATCCCAGTGAGCTCGTTGCGCTCGTTGCGCTCGTAGAGCTCGGCGCGCCCGGCGACGGGAGGCCCTGGCCCAGCAAGCCCGGGCGAGTGGGCTTCAGCTGTCGGTATGGAGATCGAGTGGGCGTGAGCACTCGTTCTGGGGCGCCAGAACGGGGGCTGGTGCCCACTGGGCGGGCGGAAGAGGGTCGGAGCGGTAGCTGAGGGCCATTGGGCGTGCTCCCGGTGTGCTCCCTGCGTGCTTGACCGCGCTGAGGGGTGCCGGACAGGGAGACCGGATGTGTACGGGAGGGCTCGTAGGGCGAGCTCGGGGGAGGGGTGGCAGCGAAAGGGATCTCAGCGGCACGTGCCCTGCATATAGCAGGGCACGTGCCGCTCACGTCCCGTTCGCTGCCGAGCTTGTCGAGCCAGCCGGGTATCGAGAGGAAAGGGCGCCCCCAGCGCACTCGCCGGCCCGAAGCCCCCGTCGCTCCTCGTGATGAGGAGCGACGGGGGCTTCGATATGCGCTGGTCAGGAGCCCAGGAGCCCAGGAGCCCAGGAGCCCAGGAGCCCAGGAGCCCAGGAGCCCCGAGCTCAGGAGCTCGCGACCCCCGACCCGGCGTCAGCCCTTGAGCCCCGTCCCCGCGACGCCCTCGACGATCTGGCGCTGGAAGAGCATGTAGAGGATGACCAGGGGGAGGGCGGCGAGGATCGCGCCGGCCTGGATGTCGGCGTAGCGCTGGCCGAAGCTGCCCTGGACGGTCGCGAGGCCGACGGGGATCGTCATGAGATCCGGGTTGGTCAGGACGAACAGGGGGAGCATCAGGTTGTTCCAGACGCCCACGAAGGTCAGGATCGCGACGGCGGCGACGACCGGCTTCGAGAGCGGGAGGATGACGGAGCGGTAGATCTTCCAGAGGCCGGCGCCGTCGATGCGGGCGGCCTCCTCGAGCTCGCGGGGGATGCCGTCGAAGAACTGCTTGAAGATGAAGACGGAGATGACCGCGGGGACCTGCGGGAAGATGACGGCCCAGTAGGTGTTCAGCAGGTTCATGAAGCCGAGGAACTCGAAGATCGGGACGATCAGCACCTGGCTCGGGATCATGATGCCCATGAGGATCAGCAGCATGACGACGGTGCGTCCGCGGAAGCGGAGGCGGGAGATCGCGAACGCCGTCATGGAGGCGAAGACGATCACCATCAGGGTCGCGATGATGCCGGTGACGAAGCTGGCGAGGTACCAGTTCCAGATGTCGCCCTGCTGGAACAGCGACGAGTAGGAGTACAGCGTCGGGTTGAAGTCGCTGAGGATCTCGGAGGCGCCGAGGGCGGCGACGCCGTTGTCGGTGATCGAGGTCTTCAGGGCGAAGAGGCTGGGGACCAGCCAGATGATCGCGAAGACGCCGAGGACGATCCAGGAGACGACGGCGAAGGTCCGTCCGCTGACGCCGTGGGAGGCGCGGCGGGCGGGAGGGGCGGCCGCGGAGACGGCGCGCGAGACCGCGGAGGATCCGCGCGACGACCCGGAGGACCCGGACGACCCGGAGGAGCGGGGGGCGGTGGGGGTGGCAGCGGTCATGGCTCAGGCCTCCTGCTCGCGCTTGGCGGCGGCGCGCTCGACGATCTCGCGGATCACGGCGATGACGACGATGATGATGAACAGCAGCACGGAGGCGGCGGAGGCCGCGCCGATGCGGTTGTCGGTGAACGCCGTGTTGGCGACGAGACCGAGGGTGACCTGCGTGGAGATGCCGGGGCCGCCTCCGGTCATCAGGTAGACCTGGTCGAAGATCTTCAGGCTGGCGATGATCTGCAGCAGGACCACGAGGGTGGTGGTGCGGCGCAGCATCGGGACCGTGATGTGGCGGATCTGCTGGCCGGTGGTGGCGCCGTCGACCGCGGCGGCCTCGTAGAGCTCGCGGGGGATCTCCTGGAGGCCCGCGAGGTAGAGGATGAAGTTGAAGCCGATGGTCCACCAGATCGTGGCGATGGCGATGCCGATCATGGCGGTCGAGGGGCTCGCGAGGATGCCCGAGCCGGGGGTCAGACCGATCCAGCTCTGCACGGTCGCCCAGAGGCCGGTCGACGGGGTGAAGAGGAAGACCCAGATGAGGGAGATCGTCGCCGAGGGCAGGATGAACGGCAGGAAGAAGGCCAGGCGGAAGAACCATTGGCCGTGCTGGAGCCGGTTGGTGAGGACCGCGAAGACGAACGCGAGGATCACCAGCGGCGGGGTCGTGTAGAGGGTGAACTGGAGGGTGTGCCACAGCGAGGACCAGAAGTCGCTGCGGCTGAACATCTCGATGTAGTTGTCCAGGCCGGCGAAGGAGCCGAGGCCCTTGTGCACGAGCGAGGTGTTGAAGAAGCTCGAGATGAGCATCCAGATCGTCGGACCGAGCAGGAAGGCCAGGTAGAAGACGCCGAAGGGGGCGATGAACAGCCAGGCGCCGGGTCCGGTGCCGCGGTCCGAGGGGCGTCCGCCGTGGCGGGGGCGGGCGGCTGACGCGGTGGTGCCGGTGGAGCCCGTCGGGCTCTCGAGGGATGCGGTGGTCATGAGGTGGCCCTTCGCGTCAGAGGGGGCTGGGGGTGTCGAGGTAGACCGCGAGCTGCTCGCGGATGGCGTCGAGCGCGCGCTCTGGCGTCGCCGTGCCCTGCTGGACGAGGGCGAGCTGCGCGCCGACGGTGGCCTCGAACGTCGAGCCGGAGCCTCCGAACCAGGCGGCGTCGTCGAAGACGACGTTCTCGGCGGCGGCCGCGTAGTTCGCCTGCGGCTCGAGGGCCTTGAACTCGGCGCTCTCCGCCGTGGGCAGGTAGGCAGGCACGTGGCCGCCCTCGGCCCAGGTCATCGACTGGTCGAGCATCGACTTGATGAACCCCATCGCCTGGGAGCGCTGCTCGGGCGTGCGGTCCTTCCTCGGCAGCACGAAGGTGTGGGAGTCGCCCTGCGCGGCCGGCTTGTCGAACAGCTGCGGGACCGGCGCCATGCCGAACTCGAGGCCCTCGATGGACTGGGCGGTGGAGATCTCCCATTCGCCCTGCAGGAACATGCCGACCTTGCCGGTGAACATCTCGGTCTGCGCGCCCGCATAGTCGATGCCGCGGTTCAGCCAGCCGTTGTCGACCCAGGTCTGCACCCGGTTCATGACCTCGGTGTAGATGTCGACGTCGACGGAGATCTCGGTGCCGCCGCCGGAGAGGAACGGCGTGGCGTCGGCATACTGGTTGTAGATCGTCCAGAAGAAGCGCCACGGGGTCGCGGTCTCGGAGACGTTGGCGACGTTGAGGGCGGCGGCGCCGGTGACGCCACTGATCTCCGCGAGCGCGGCCTCGAAGGTGTCGACGCCGGTGAGGTCGGTCAGCGAGCCGTCGGACTCGATCAGTCCGGCCTGGTCGAGCACCTCGACGTTGTAGAACATCACGAAGGGGTGGGTGTCGAGCGGGACGGCGATGTTGCTGCCGTCGACGATCTGCTTCTCCCACACGGTGGTGTTGAAGTCGGAGGAGGACAGGCCGACGCCGGCGAGGTCCTCCTCGGTGATCGGGTCGAGGATCCCGCCGTCCCAGAGCGACTGGGCGCGGGTCAGGTGCGCGACCGCGACGTCGGGCGGCTGGTTGCCGACGGTCGCGAGCGTGACCTTCGAGTAGTACGGGTTGCCCCAGGAGAACGTGGTGGCCTGGAGCGAGTCGGCGCCGCCGTTCTCGTCCTGGTAGATGCCCTCCATGGTCTGCATGCGGCCGCCGTCGCCGCCGCCGAAGAGGTTCCAGAAGACCAGGGTCTCGGGATTGAGCTGGCTGCCGACGAGGCCCGCGGCGAGCGGGGACGAGCATCCGGCGAGGGGCACCGCCGCGGCGGCCGCCGCACCGGCTCCCAGCACCCGACGACGGGAGAGGGGCGGGCGGGGTGGACGGGTCGGTCTGCGGTCGAGCATGGCATCACTCCATCGTGAACACAGCTGAGGTCATCGCATGTGCCCTGGAGCACTTGCAACGTTTACCATCCTCCTTCCGGCCCGCAGAATCAAGCCCGCCGGGCGTCGCGTCGTCGGCGCGCGGTCACGATCCGGCGTCGGCCGACGGGAGTTCCGGCGGCCGACGAGCGGGCCGGCCGACGGGAGCGGGCCCGTCGGCCGGCGGGCGGTCAGATCTCGCGCGAGCCCCAGAGAGTGCGGCCGTCGGGGCCGAGGACGCTGAAGGTCGTGGTCCAGGCGTCCCAGCCCTCGTGCCAGCCGAGGTCGAAGACGCCGTCGAAGCGGACGCCGTCGATCTCGATGACCGCGCGGTCGGAGCCCTCGAGCGCCCAGGTCCCGGTGACGGATCCCGTGATCGTGCCGTCGTCCTCGAGGCGGATCGGCGTCGAGGCGACGACGTCGGCCGAGATCGCGCGGCCGTGGTCGACGAGCTGCCAGCTCCCCGCGAGCGTGTCCGAGCGCAGGCAGCGCGCGCGGCCCGAGGCGAAGGAGCGCGCCGACTCGCCGCCGTAGCGGTGCGGCGCGACCACGAGCCAGCCGGTGCTGGTGGTGCGCAGGCGGTGGACGCGCACCTGGTGGAACTCGCCGGTGTCCGGGAAGCGGGTGTGGAAGAAGAGGTAGGGCTGGTCGTCGGCCGGATCGGTCCACGCCGAGACGTGGCCGGGGGAGACGTAGCCCTGGCCGACGAGCGTCGTCGTGCCCTCGTCCGTCGTGCTGGAGCCCGTGGAGCCCGTGGAGCTCGAGGCGTCCGACGAGACCTCCTGGGTGAAGCGGTGGTTGCCCATGAGCTTCGCCGCGTAGGGCTCGATGGTCGCGTCGTCGAACAGGGGCAGGCTCGCGTCGGAGCGGCAGTCGCGCAGGTCCTGGCCCATGGGGTCGAGGTAGGGGCCCTCGATGTCGGTCGCGCGGCCCACGCGGACGTTGTAGCCGCCCGCGGCGTCGAGGCCCCCGAAGGTGACCAGCAGGTAGTAGTAGCCGGTCTCCTCGGAGCGGATGATGTACGGCGCCTCGATGCGGGAGTGATTGCCGCCGATGAGGTGGATGCCGTAGCCCTGGTCCGGCAGTGGCTGGCCGGTGTCGGGGTCCAGCTCGAGCAGGAAGATGCCGCCCGAGTAGGAGCCGTAGACGAGGCGGTGGCGGCCGTCGGCGTCCACGAGGTGCTGCGGGTCCACGGCGTTGGGGTGCACGAGCGGGTCGTAGATCGCGCCGTCGGGGCTGGCCTCGCCCCACATGCCCGAGCGCAGGAAGATCCCCTCGTCGACGTAGGGGCCCTCGACCTCGTCGGCGATCGCCGAGCCGAGCGCGGAGCGCGGGGACGAGCCCTCGCAGGCGCAGTAGTACATGCGGAAGCGGCCGTCGGGGGTCTCGGCGACGTCCGGCGCCCACAGGGTGTCGGTGTTCGCCCAGGCGAAGGCCTCGGCGAGCTCCTCGGTGACATCGTCGAACAGCGGGTTCTCGGGCGTGACCAGGTCGGCGACGGAGGTCCAGGCGAGCCGGTCCTCGGTGCGGGCGGCCGCGAGATGCGAGCCGAAGACGTAGGTCGTCCCGCCCGTGACGATCACCGAGGGATCGTGCACGGAGACCTCGGCGAAGGTCGGCACCGGCAGGTCGGCGAGGGCCTTCGTCGCGCGGTCGCGGGAGCGTCCGCCGTTGTTGCCGCTGTTCCCCTTGCCATTGCCCTTGCCGTTGCTGCCGCCCTTCCCGGAGGGCGCGGCGGCGGCCGACGGGGCGAGCGCGGCGGCGCCGCCGATCGTCGCGAGGGCCGTCGTCGCCGCGAGGATGCCGCGGCGGGAGAGCCCGGCCGGGTGGGCGGGGCGGGATGCGCCGTCGGACGCGCTGTCGGGGGCGGGGGACGGGATGGGCGTGCTCATGCTCGGCTCCTTGCTGGGTCCCGGATCGCGGCGTCGTCGGTGACGCCGGGGACTCCGCTGTCGTGATCCGGCGCCGAGATTACAGCGTTGAAATGGCGCTGTAAAGGGCGGATGCGCGAAGCAAGGAGGGGTGGCCGCGGTCGGAGCGCGATCGGAGCGCGGTCGGCCCGCGGTCAGTCCGCGATCACTGCGGGCTGGCCCAGCGGTGCCGGATGTCGTCGACGAGCTCGCGCAGATCGGCCTCCATGTCGATCGTCGGGTCCAGCAGCCACTGCACTTGCAGACCGTCCATCTGCGCGATCAGGGTGCGCACGATGCGTCCGACGGGGGCGTCGGCGCGCACCTCGCCGCGCTCCTGCCCGGTGCGCAGCGCGCTCTCCAGGAGCTCGGCGGCGTGCGCGAAATGATCGCGCATCCAGCCGTGGCCCGGATGCTCCGGCTGCACGGCCTCGCCGATCACCGAGGTGTACAGCGCGACCAGCTCCCGCCGCCGCATGTTCGTGCCGGCGAGCCGGATCAGCGCCTCCAGGGCGTCCCAGCCGCCGTGGCGGGCGAGCTCGTCGTCGAGCCGGTCGGTCTGGTCGCGATGCTCGAGGACGGCCGCGAGCAGGGCGGGCTTCGAGGGGAAGTGGTGGGCGAGGCCCGAGGGCGAGATCCCGGCCGCGGCCGCGACCTGGGCCATCGAGGTCGCGGTGTACCCCTGGGTGCCGATCAGCTCGACGGCCGCGCGGAGCGCGGCATCCCGCACGACGGCCGAGTCCTGGCCGCGCGGGCGGCCAGGACGACGGCGGGGTCGACCGGCTCCGGGATCTCCCGGGTCGGCTGTGGTCACGGTTCCCCTCCGTCGGTGCGGCGTCGATGCCGACCGGGTGGGGCGGACGGGCCCTCGGGACCGCCGGTCTGCTCGGCCTCTCAGCGTACTCCGCGGATGAACATGGTGATCACGGCGCCGAGGACGGCGGCGATGGCGGCCGCCACGAGCAGGGCGGTGAAGTCGGTGCCGCCGCCGAGGTTGGCCAGCAGCACGCCGCCGAGGCCCGGCGCGAGCGACTGCGGGAGGGCGTTGGCCATGTTGAAGACGCCGAGGTCCTTCCCGGCGTTCTCGCGGTCGGGCAGCACGTCCAGCACGAGGGCCAGGTCGACGGCGACGTAGGTGCCGTAGGCGAGGCCCATGATCGCCTCGCACACGTAGAACGCGGTCACGGTGTCGGCGTGCAGGAGCCCGTAGGTGCCGATCCCGAAGATGAGGATCGCGACGGCGACGAGGACCTTGCGTCGGCCGAGCTTGTCGGAGAGCCAGCCGGCGGCGACGCTCGCGACCATCGAGACGACGGTGTAGACGGTCACGCCGATCGCGACGGCGGCGGCCGCGGTGGTGGGGTCCAGTCCCAGGTGGTTCGTCATGTACAGCAGGCGGAAGGTGATGAACAGGTAGGACGCCAGGATGATCAGGAAGCGTCCCCACCAGGCCAGACCGAAGTCCGGGTGCTTCAGCGGGTTGGTCCAGAAGGTCGCGACGAGCTCGCGGAGGTTGAAGGGGTAGCGGTTGGCGACCAGCACGGGCTCGGGGAGCATCAGCGCGTAGACCGTCATGAGGATGACGCCCAGCAGCGCCGGGATCATGAACAGCAGCAGCATGTCGTCGACGAAGAAGGCGGCGAGCCAGGTCGCGACCATGACGCCGGCGTTCTGGGCGATGCCGATGAGGCCCGAGGTCTTTCCGTACTGCGAGCTGGGGAGCTGGTCGGCGACCGAGGCGAGGAAGGCGGCGAAGGCGACGTTCGCGAACGCCTGCGAGATGAACCAGCCGACCGCCATCAGCACGGGCCCGCCGGCCAGCGCGATCAGCAGCAGCGAGAGCATCAGGCCGACGATGCCCAGCAGGATCCACGGCCGACGGCGCCCGAAGCGCGAGGTGGTGCGGTCCGAGAGGCGCCCGCCGATCGCGTTGAACAGCACCGCGGCGAGGGCGCCGGGGGTGACCACCATGGCCGTCATCGAGGCCTGCTCGGCGGGGATCGCGGTGAGGGTCTGGACCTTGAGCTGGATCGACACGGTCGCCGGGGCGAGGAGCGCGACGAAGAGGCCGAACTGGGCCAGCATGATGCCCGCGATGAACCAGACCGGCCGCTCGCGGTCGGGCTTGATCCCCAGATGCGGGATCGGGAGCGCCGGCCCCAGACGGTTGGGGCTGCCCTGGAGATCGATCGTCGGGTCCGGCGGGAAGCCCGTCTGGGGGGTCGGTGCGCTCACAGTGACTCCTTCGTCCGTGTCCGCCGGGCGTCGTCGCCGGGCGAGGACCGCGCGGGTCCGACGCCGATTATTAGTGGAAGGCCACTAATTTGTCGAGTACTTCTTGACCGCTGGAAGGAAAAATCTTCAGCAAAGCCTCTGACCTGCGGTGATGTCGGGATGGTCGGCGTGGTCCGACGGGCGGGCATCGCGCGGGCCGACGGGCGGGCGCCGCGTGGGCCGACGGGCAGCGGCGGTGCAGGGCGCACGACGACGCCCCTGCCGGATCGTCGGCAGGAGCGTCGAGAAGGGGTGCGGAACGCCGGTTCAGCGCCGGTAGGTGAGCACCCGGAACCGCAGCCCGGAGGCCGAGGAGCGCCAGGGGGAGTCCGCCGCGACGGCGGGGGTGTCGTCGTCGGCGCCGACGACGAGCGAGAAGTCCGCGGGGATCGCCGGGGCGCGGGTGTCGCCCTCGACCTCGAGGTCGATCTCGGAGACCACCAGCAGATCCGCCCGGTCCATGGCCTCGGCGTAGACGGCTCCGCCGCCGATCACCCAGAGCGTCCGCGCGCTCGCCGCCGCGCCGTCGGCCGACGAATCGGCGACGTCCGACGAATCGGCGGCGGCCGACGAACCGGCGGCGTTCGCGGAGCTGGCATCCGACGAGGCGTCGTCGGCCGCGCTCGCCGCCGCGAGGCGGAGCGCCTCGTCGAGGTCCCGCGCCCGCAGGGCGCCCTCGAGGGGGTAGGCGTCGTCGCGGGTGATGACGATGTTCGTGCGGCCCGGCAGCGGACGGAAGCGGGGCGGGAAGGACTCCCAGGTGCGCCGGCCCATGATGACGGGAGCGCCGAGGGTCGTGCGCTGGAAGTGGCGGAGGTCCTCGGGCAGGTGCCAGGGCATGGTGCCGCCGGCGCCGATGATCCCGTCGTGCGCCTGCGCCCAGATCATGCCGATCCGCGGGGCGGCCGCGTCGTGCGGGGCGGGCGCGTCGTGCGGGGCGGGCTGCGCCATCAGACGGCCACCGGGGCCTTGATGCCCGGATGGTGCTGGTAACCGACGATCTCGATGTCCTCGGGCGCGTACTCGAGGATCGAGTCGGGGCGGCGGGCGAGGCGCAGCGCGGGATACGGGAAGGGCTCGCGGGCGAGCTGGCGCTCGACCTGCTCGACGTGGTTGTCGTAGATGTGGCAGTCCCCGCCGGTCCACACGAAGTCGCCGACCTCGAGATCCGCCTGCTGCGCGATCATGTGCGTGAGCAGGGCGTACGAGGCGATGTTGAAGGGAACGCCGAGGAACATGTCGGCGCTGCGCTGGTACAGCTGGCAGGACAGCTTCCCGTCGTGCACCTCGAACTGGAAGAGCGCATGGCAGGGCGCGAGCGCCATGGCGGGGATGTCGGCCGGGTTCCAGGCCGAGACGATCAGGCGCCGCGAGTCCGGGTTCGTGCGGATCTGCTCGACGACGTCGGTGATCTGGTCGATCACGCCGCCGTCGCGGTCGGGCCAGGAGCGCCACTGCGCCCCGTAGACGGGGCCGAGGTCGCCGTTCTCGTCGGCCCATTCGTCCCAGATGGTGACGTCGTGGTCGTGGAGGTAGCCGATGTTGGTGTCGCCGCGGAGGAACCACAGCAGCTCGACGATGATCGAACGGGTGTGCACGCGCTTGGTCGTGATGAGCGGGAACCCCTGGGAGAGGTCGAAGCGGATCTGCCGGCCGAAGACGCTGCGGGTCCCGGTGCCGGTGCGATCCTCCTTGTGCGCGCCGTTCTCGAGCACGTCGCGCAGCAGGTCCTCGTACGGGGTGGGGATGCTCATCGGTCCTGTCGATCCTGTTCTCGCTGCTGGGGGCGTCGGCCGCTCGCACGGCCGACGGGACGGCCGCCGCCGCGGCCGGTGGACGACCGCTGCCGCGGCCGACGGGCGGGGCGCGCGCGAGCCCTCAGGAGGCGGGCGCGGTGGACTCCCGCACCACCAGATCGTAGGCCGTCTCGACGGTGCGCGGCGGGCCGTCGTAGCCGGCGATGCGCTCCGCGAGGAGATCGAGGGCCGTCGAGGCCAGCTGGTGCTTGTCGGGTGCGATCGTCGACAGCGGGGGGAACGAGTAGCTGGCGTCGGGCGTGTCGTCGTAGCCGATCACGGCGACGTCCTCCGGGACGCGCCGGCCGTGCGCGCGCAGGCGCAGGAGGGCGCCGATCGCGATCTCGTCGTTCGCGCAGACGATGCCGTCGACCTCGGGGAACCGTGCCAGCAGGGCCTCCGTGCCCTCGACGCCGTCGGGCCGGTGCCAGTCCCCGACCTCCTGGATCGCCGCCGGATCGGGCGCGATCCCGTGCTCCGCGAGCGCCCGCAGGAAGCCGTCGCGGCGCAGGGTGCCGGAGCTGTGGGGCTGCTCGCCGAGGGGCGTGGTGATCGCGCCGATGAACGCGAGGCGGCGTCGGCCGGTCTCCAGCAGATGGCTGGTCGCGTCGAAGGCCGCGCGGCCGTTGTCGATCTTCACGTAGTCGCAGCCCAGCGGGAGCTCATCGGGCAGGTGCTCGCCGATGAAGACGGTCGGCTGGCTGGTGCGCTCCATGGCCGCGAACTCCGCCTCCTCGAGGCGCAGCGGGTTGAAGATCACGCCGTCGCCGAGGACCCGCTTGAAGCCGCTGAGCACCGTGAGCTCCTCCTCGCGGCCCGACGACGTGGAATGCAGCACGACCGTGCGGCCCCGACGCTGCGCCTCGTCGATGAACGACTGCGCGATGTCGGAGAAGTAGGTGAAGGCGAGCGAGGGGAGGGCGAGCGTGATCATGCCGCTGCTGCCCGTGCGCAGCTGCTGCGCGGCGGCCTGCGGCCGGTAGCCGACCTGCAGGATCGCCTCGCGCACTCGCTCCCGGGTGGACGCCTTGACGTGCGGATAGTCGTTGACGACGTTCGACACCGTCTTGATGGAGACGCCCGCGAGGTCCGCGACGTCGCGGAGCGTCGGCGGACGGGGCTGACCCGAGCGGGGGCGAGGAGGCATGAGGGGGATTCTTCCATCCGGGACGACGGCCCGGGGCGCGGGCGCGTCAGGCGGCGGCGAGGCGCTCGGCGAGCAGCTGGCGCCGGGCGGAGACGAGCAGCTCGACGACGAGCATGATCGCCGCGGCGCCCCAGAGGGCCGCGACCGGCGGCAGCACGGTGCCCACCAGGACGATCGCCGCGACCGTGACCAGCAGCGACAGGGCGGTGCCGGGGAAGGCGAGGGGGAACAGGACCGAGGCGCGCAGCGCCTCGCCGGCCGAGAGGCCCTCGTCGGCCAGGAGCGTCGTCGCGATCAGCCAGGCGAGGACTGCGAGGACCAGCACGAGGACCGAGGCGGCGAGCACGAGGCTCGTCAGGGCCGTCGGCCCCGGGAGGGCCATGGCGCCGGAGCCCAGCAGGAGCAGGTTCGCGCCCGCGGCGAGGGCGAGGACGCCCGAGGGCGCCGCCGCGAGGGTCGACCTCGTCAGCGACGCCCTCCAGGCGGCCCCCATGGTGCGCACGATCGGCAGCGGCTCGTCCCGGCGGACCGGGCCGACGACGCGCGCCGCGGCCGTCGCCGCCGGGGCGAGGCCCAGCACGACCAGCCCGGCCAGCGTCAGCGCGATCATCATCAGCTGCACCAGCACCAGCCGCGTGGCGACGCGCAGCCACACCATGAGGGCCTCGGACATCGGATGCTCAGCCCTTCGAGCCGGTCAGGGCGATCGACTCGATGATCTGGCGCTGGAACACGAGGAACACGACGAGCACCGGCAGCAGCGCGACCAGCGAGGCTGCCATGATCAGCGGATAGTCCGTCTGGATGGCGTAGGTCGCGTTGAAGTTCGCGATGACCAGCTGCAGCGTCTGCACGTTCTCCGAGTTCAGGTAGATGATCGGGCCGAGGTAGTCGTTCCACACGGCCATGAACCAGAGGATGAACTGCGCGGCGACCGCGGGGCGGATCAGCGGGAAGATGATCTTCACGAAGATCTGCGGATAGGTCGCGCCGTCCAGGAGGGCGGCCTCCACGAGCGAGTCCGGCACGTTGTGCAGGTACTGGCGCAGGAAGAACACCATCATGATGTTGCCCAGCAGGCCCGGGACGATCAGCGGCAGCAGGGTGTCGACCCAGCCGATCCTCGCGAAGATGATGAACGTCGGGATCATGAGCGCCGGGAACGGGACCATCATCCCGCCCAGGATCGCCAGGAAGATGCCGTTCTTGCCGGGAAGGCGCAGCTTCGAGAAGGCGAAGGCGGCCATCGACGAGGTCAGCGTGCCGATGATGGTGACGGTCAGGGAGATGATCACGCTGTTGCGGATGCCCGAGAGCAGCGGCCCGGCCTCCCAGATGCGGGCGTAGTTCGACCAGACGAACGGGTCGGGGATCCACTGCGGGGGCAGCTCGAACACGCCCTCCATCGTCTTCAGCGACGTGGAGATCATCCAGATCAGGGGCGCGAGCATGAGCACGGAGCCCAGGGCGAGCAGGGTGACGACGACGGCGTTGGTGATGCGGTATGTGCTGTGGCGGGACATGGCTTCACTCCACCGAGAAGGAGTTCCGGGCGTTCAGCCGGAACTGGATGAGCGTGATGACGAAGATGATGAGTCCGAGGACCAGGCTCATCGCGGTCGCGTATCCGAGCTGGAGGTTCTGGAAGCCCTTCTGCCAGATGTACCAGACGATGGTCGCGGTGGAGAACTCGGGGCCGCCCGTCGGCGTCATGATGTTGATCTCCGTGAAGACCTGCGAGCCGCCGATGATGTTGGTGACCACGAGGAAGAACGTGACCGGTCGCAGCATCGGGAAGGTGATGTGGCGGAAGACGTTCCAGGAGCCGGCGCCGTCGAGCTCCGCCGCCTCGTAGAGCGAGCGCGGGACCGACTGCAGGGCCGCCAGGTACAGCAGCATCGAGAAGCCGAGGCCCTTCCACACCATCATGAGGACCAGGGCGGGCTTCGAGGTCGCGGCCTCGTTCAGCCAGTTCGGGCCGTCGATGCCGATCAGCGCGAGGCCCTGGTTGATCAGGCCGAAGTCGCCGTTGAGGGCCCACTGCCACAGGATCGAGATCGCGGCGAGCGAGGTGACCACGGGCAGGTAGTAGATGACGCGGAACAGCGAGCGGCCGGGGATCCTGCGGTTCAGGGCGATCGCCAGCAGCAGCGAGATCGACAGGCCGATCGGAATGCCGATCATCATGAACAGCGTGTTCCAGAGCGACTTCCAGAAGTAGTCGTCGGAGGCCATCTGCCGGAAGTTGTCGAGACCCGTGAAGGTGGGCGAGCTGAGGCCGTTCCAGTTCGTGAACGCCGCATAGAGCGAATAGCAGAACGGGGCGACCGCGAACAGCAGGAAGCCGATCACGAGGGGCGCGATGAAGATCGTGGCCCAGCGGCGCTCGGCCTTGTGCAGGGCGTTCGTCGTCCCCGAGGGGCGGGTGCCGGAGCGGCCGCCGGAGGCGCGGCCGACGGGCCCGTCGGCGCCCGCGCCGCGCTGGGCGCGACGGCCGGAGCCCGTGGGGCCGCCGGAGCGGGGATCCCCGCGGTGCGTGCGATCGGTGTCGACGGCGCTCATCGGTACTCTCCTCGGTCGAACTTCTCCTGCTCGTTGGCCGCATCCAGGAGGTCCTGCATGCGCGGCTGCACCCAGGTGCAGTACTCGGCGGCGGTCTGCTTGCCGTCCAGCACGGGCTGGATGTTCGTGAAGAACTCCGTGTACCACTCGGCGTTGTAGGTGTTGTAGCCGGGGAGGGGACGCCCGTAGTCCTCGACGATGCGGATCATCTCCTCCTTGTTCACCGGCATGTAGGTGTCGTCGGAGGCCCACTCGATCGCCGTCGAGCGGATGTTGGAGAGCTGGATCCCGGCGTCGACGAGCAGCGCCTGGGTGTCCGGATCGGCCGAGAGGTACGCCGCGAGGCGGGTGGCCATCTCGGGGTTCGAGGTCGTCGCGGAGACGCCGATGCCGAGCGACCCGATCCAGGTGGACGGGCTGCCCGTCGAGCCCGCGGGGTAGGGGATGAGGTCCCACTCGAAGTCGAGCTCGCGGTAGGTCGAGAGGTCCCAGGGGGCGACCGGGAAGAAGCCGATCTGGCCGCGCATCCAGCGCTGGTAGGTGTCCAGGGTCTGCGACTCGGCGATCGACGGGGTCACCCCGTGGACGTTCTGGAGGTCGGCGAAGTACTGCAGGGCCTCGGCGAACTCGGGGGTGTCGACGGTGACCTCGGTGGCGGCCTCGTTCGACCAGTCGCCGCCGTTGGACCACACGAGCGCCTGCAGGTTCCACGTGACGTTCAGGCCGGTGCCCCACTGGTCCAGCTCGCCGTCGCCGTCGAGATCCACCGTGAGCGCCTGGCAGACGTCGACGAACTCGTCCCAGGTGTAGGGGACCTCCGGATCGGGCAGCGGGAGGCCCGCCGCCTCGAACATGGTGCGGTTGTAGCCGAAGGAGAAGGGTCCGATGTCCTTGGGCAGGCCGTAGATCGCATCGCCCTGGCCCTGGAGCTCGCCGTCGTAGCGGTAGAGGTCCACGGCGAGCGGCCACAGCTCGTCGACCGCGGCGCCCGTGCCCTCCAGGTAGGGGGTCATGTCCTGGAGGACCTCGTTGATGGCGTACGCCTTGACCTTGCCGGAGTCGAAGTAGAAGACGTCGGGCGTCTTCTGCCCCAGGATCGCGGCCTGGAGCTTCGTGTCGTACTGGTCGGCGTTGGTGACGATGACGTTGACCGTCACATCGTTCAGGCGCTCGAACTCGGCGATGGCCTGGTCGTACGCGGCGCGTTCGTCGATGCCTCCGCGAAACATGAAGGTGATGGTGTTGGGGTCCGAGGTGGCGAGGTTGCCACAGCCTGTCGTGGCGAGCCCGGCGGCGGCGGCCGTTCCCGCGAGGAAACTTCGTCGTTTCATGGTGTTCCGTCCTGCGAGCAGCGAGTCTGCACGGTGATGATCGCGCTGGGATGCGTCGATGCGGAGTGCAGCGGAGCGATCGAGCAGGACATTACAGCGTTGTAAAGCAAAGTGGCAAGGGGCGGGCTTCGCAGAGGGGTCGGATGTCTCGTCGTTCGGCGGCGAAAACGGCATGTGACCGGTAGTGATGCTGTTGGTCACGGATCGGGAACAACGTTGTAGAACGGCGCGTCGGCCGCGCGTCGGCCGCGCGTCGGTCGCGCGTCGGTCGCCCGTCGGTCGCCCGTCGGCCGACGGGTGCGGCGCGGGCCGAGGGATCGGCGCGGGCTGAGCGGCCCGGGGTCAGTGGCGGGGTGCGGAGCTGTCGCGCACGACGAGCTGATGCGGGGCCGTGACGATCCGCGGCGGGCCGTCGTGGCCCTCGATCCGCTCGATCAGCATGTCCAGCGCGATCCGCGCGAGGAAGGCCTTGTCGGGGCTGATCGAGGTCAGGGTCGGGAAGGCGAAGGGGGCGTCGGGGGAGTCGTCGTAGCCGACGACGGCCACGTCCTCGGGCACGCTCCGGCCGCCCTCGCGCAGGCCCGCGAGGACGCCGAGGGCGAGCTCGTCATTGCCGCAGACGATCGCATCGACCTCCGGATGCTCCTCCAGGAGCCGGAGCGCGGCGTCACGGCCGTCGGCCCGATGCCAGTTCTCCACCTCCGGCGCCGGCGCCGACGCCGGATCGATCCCGCGCTCGTCCAGCGCCCGACGGAAGCCCTCCATGCGCAGCGCCGCCGAGCTGTGGGGGTGCAGCACGGGCCCGATCGGCAGGGCGCCGATGAAGGCCGGGTGCTCGCGGCCGCCGTCGAGCAGGTGCGCCGTCGCATCCGCCATCGCGCGCGTGTTGTCGATGCGCACGTAGTCGGAGCCCCGCGGCAGGGACGCCTCGGGGACGTGCTCGCCGATCAGGACCGTCGGCTGCGGGAACTCGGCCGTCCGCGCGAAGATCTCCTCCTCGATCAGCAGCGGCGAGTAGATGACCCCGTCGCCGAGGCGGCGCTTGAAGCCCTCGAAGACCTCGAGCTCCTGCTCGCGGCCGTCGGAGGTCGTATGCAGCACGACCGTGCGCGAGCGCACCCGCGCCTGGTCGATGAAGTGCTGCGCGATGTCGGAGAACCAGCCGAAGGTCAGCGAGGGCACGGCGAGCGTGACGATGTCGCTGGACCCCTTGCGCAGCTGCTGGGCGGCGAGCTGCGGGCGGTAGCCCGTCCTGTCGATCGCCGCCTGCACCTTCTTGCGGGTCTCGGGGCGCACGTGCGCATAGCCGTGGACCACGTTGGAGACGGTCTTCATGCTCACCCCGGCCAGCTCCGCGACATCGGCGAGGCGAGGGGGTCGTCGGCGGCGGGAGGGCTGAGCGGTCATGGCCCGGATTCTCTCACTCGGCCGAAGGAGCGGCCGACGGGGCGGCGGGCAGAGGCGGTCGGCGCGAGCGGCTTGACGGGTGCGGAGGGGCGTGGTTGGCTTATGTACAACGTTGCACGAACGGCGGTCGCAGGGCAGTCGGGAGCGTTCATGCATAGGCGCCCGACCCTCCCGTCTCTCCCGCTCACCCTGTCATCCCGCCGTCCCGCACCCCCTGTTCATCCCGCAGTCCCGCCCTCCACCGATGCCGTTGAAAGGCCACCCCTGATGTCCAGCACCGCAGCACCCGCCGCCGTCGACGCCGCGTCGACCGCCGGCTCCGTCTCCCTCGCCCTGAACCCCGCCTTCTCGGTCGCCCCCGTGCGCCGCCGCACCTTCGGCGCCTTCGTCGAGCACCTCGGCCGCTGCGTCTACACCGGCATCTTCGAGCCCGAGCATCCCTCGGCCGACGAGGACGGCTTCCGCACCGACGTCCTCGCCCTCACCCGCGAGCTCGGCGTGACCTCCGTGCGCTACCCGGGCGGCAACTTCGTCTCCGGCTACCGCTGGGAGGACGGCGTCGGCCCCGTCGAGGAGCGTCCCGCCCGCCACGACCTCGCCTGGCACTCGACCGAGCCCAACACCGTCGGCCTCGACGAGTTCATGACCTGGGCCGACAAGGCCGAGGTCGAGCCGATGTACGCCGTGAACCTCGGCACCCGCGGCATCGAGGAGGCCCTCGACGTGCTGCAGTACGCGAACGCCCCCCAGGGCATCGCCTACTCCGACCAGCGCGCCGCGAACGGCCACCCCGACCCCTACGGCATCCGCATGTGGTGCCTGGGCAACGAGATGGACGGCCCCTGGCAGGCCGGCCACAAGACCGCCGAGGAGTACGCGCGCGTCGCGACCGAGGCCGCCCGCGTCATGCGCCAGGAGGACCCGGACCTCGAGCTCATCGCCTGCGGCTCCTCGAGCTCCTCGATGGACACCTTCGCGGCCTGGGAGAACACCGTGCTGACGGAGGCCTACGACCTCGTCGACATGATCTCCGCCCACGCCTACTACGCGGAGAAGGACGACGACCAGGCGTCCTTCCTCGCCTCCGCCGACGACATGGACCACTTCATCGAGTCCGTCGTCGCGACCGCCGACCATGTGCGCGCGAAGCTCAAGAAGGACAAGCGCATCATGATCAGCTTCGACGAGTGGAACGTCTGGTACCAGCATCGCGCCGAGTCCCGTCCGCCGCAGGGCGACGACTGGCCCGTCGCGCCCGTGCTGCTGGAGGACATCTACTCCGCGCAGGACGCCGTCGTCTTCGGCAACCTGCTGATCTCCCTCCTGCGCCAAAGCGACCGCGTCGCCTCCGCCTCCCTCGCGCAGCTCGTCAACGTGATCGCCCCGATCATGACCGAGCCCGGCGGCCGCGCCTGGAAGCAGACCACCTTCCATCCCTTCGCCCTCACCTCCCGGTACGCGAAGGGCCAGGTGCTGCAGGTCGGCATCGATGCGCCGACCTTCGGCAACGCCCGCTTCGGCGACTCCGCCTCGGCCGACGCCGTCGCCACCTGGGACGCCGAGTCCGGCGACCTCGCGCTGTTCATCGTCGATCGCGACCCCGCGCAGGAGCTCTCCCTCGACGTCGACCTCTCCGCCTTCGGGGACCTCGAGCTCGTCGAGGCCGTCACCCTCCACCACGAGGACGCCTACGCCGCGAACTCGGCCGACGCCCCCGACACCGTCGCCCCCGAGGCCAACGCCTCGATCGCCGTCGACGGCACCCGCCTGACCGGCACCCTGCCCGCGATCTCCTGGACCATGGTCCGCCTCGCACGCCGCACCGCCTGATCCGCACCAGCCGACGGGCCGGGCCTCCGCTCGGCCCGTCGGCCCCGCACCGCCTGATCCCGCACCGCACCCTTCGAAGGAACAGCCATGACCGCTTCCTCCCTGACCGCGAACCTGGTCTCCGCGCTGGGCACCCCGGCCACCGGGTCCACGACCCGCACCGCCGAGGGCCCCGCGACCGTCGTCGTCGACCTCGACCTCGCCGGTCCCGTCATCTCCCGCCACCTGTACGGCCACTTCGCCGAGCATCTGGGCCGCTGCATCTACGGCGGCTTCTTCGTCGGCGAGGACTCCGAGATCCCCAACACCCGGGGCATCCGCGACGACGTCGTCGCCGCGCTGCGCGCGCTGAACATCCCGAACCTGCGCTGGCCCGGCGGCTGCTTCGCCGACGAGTACCACTGGAAGGACGGCATCGGCCCCCGCGAGGACCGCCCCCGCGTCGTCAACTCCCACTGGGGCGACGTCGTCGAGGACAACTCCTTCGGCACCCACGAGTTCATGGACCTCGTCGAGCTCCTGGACACCGTGCCCTACGTCAACGGCAACGTCGGCTCCGGCACAGTGCAGGAGATGTCGGAGTGGATCGAGTACCTGACCCGCGCCGACGACTCCCCGATGGCCGCGCTCCGTCGCCAGAACGGCCGCGACGAGCCCTGGAAGATCCCCTTCTTCGGCATCGGCAACGAGTCCTGGGGCTGCGGCGGCAACATGCGCGCCGACGACTACACGGCCCTCGCCCGCCAGTTCTCCACCTTCGTGCGCGAGCACGCCGGGAACAAGATCACCCGCATCGCCGGCGGCGCCAACGTCGACGACTACGGCTGGACCGAGGCCCTCATGAAGGACGCCGGCCCGCACCTGCCCTACCAGGCGATCTCCCTGCACAACTACACCTTCGCCCACAGCTGGGAGGAGAAGGGCTCGGCCACCGACTTCACCCCCGAGGAGTGGTACACCGCCCTCGCGAACGCCGCCCGCACCGAGGAGCTCGTCTCCCGCCACTCCACGATCATGGACCGCTACGACCCCGAGAAGAAGGTCGGCCTGGTCCTCGACGAGTGGGGCACCTGGTGGGACGTCGAGCCCGGCACCAACCCCGGCTTCCTGTACCAGCAGAACACGGTGCGCGACGCCCTCGTCGCCTCGATCCACTTCGACGGCTTCCACCGCCACGCCGACCGCCTGATCATGGCGAACATCGCGCAGACGGTGAACGTGCTGCAGGCGATGATCCTGACCGACGAGGAGTCCGGCGCCCTCGTCCTCACGCCGACGTACCACGTGTTCCGCATGAACGCCGCCCACCAGGATGCGCGCTCGCTCGCCACCCACGTGTCCCTGCCGGAGGCGCCGAAGGACGTCGAGGGCCGCGCCCTCCCGCTGGTCTCCGCCTCCGCCTCGGTGCGTGAGGACGAGGGCACCGCCCTCATCTCGCTCTCGAACCTCGACGCCGACGAGGCCCGCACCCTCGTGCTCGACCTCCGCGGCCGCGAGATCGCCGACGTCACGGCCACGCTCCTCACGGGCGAGGGCACCGCGACCTTCAACTCGCCGGAGCACCCCGAGGCCGTCGTCCCGGTCGCGCTGACCGACGTGCGCGAGCACCCCAAGGGCCTCGAGCTCACCCTGCCCGCCCACTCCTTCGCGACGGTGAGCCTCACCCTCGCCTGAGCCGGCGGCGGGGCCGAGGCCGGCCGGTCCATCCCGGCCTCGGCGGCGGCCCCGACGCAGACAGTCCGATCCCGTTCTCCGGAGATGCATCTCCAGGGGACGGGATCGGGCTGTTCTGCGCTGTTCCGCGGTTCGGCGCTGCGCCCCCGGAGACGGGAGCGGCGGGGGCTTTCGTGTCGTCGAGCGCGCCGGGGCGGTCGGTCGTCCCGAGGCTCGGCGGGCCCGGGGCGGTCTGTCGTCCCGAGGGTCGGCGGGCCCGGGGTGGTCTGTCCGCGAATGGGACGTGAGAAGCATCTGCCCTGCTATATGCGGGCCACGTGCCGCTGAGATCCTTTTCGCTGCCACCCCTCCTTCGAGCTCGCCCCACGAGCCCTCCCGCACAGCATCCTCGAGCACGACCAGTGGCCGCCAGCAGCCGGAATGACCCTCAACAGACCGACGAGTGTCCACCAGCAGTCGGAATGACCCCTCATACCTACAGCTCACGGACACTCGAGCCCGCATACCTACAGCTCACGGCCACTCGACAGGCGCCATGCCCATCCGGACAGGCGGCCTGCCCATCCGGACAGGCGGCCTGCCCATCCGGACAGGCGGCCTGCCCATCCGGACAGGCGGCCTGCCCATCCGGACAGGCGGCCTGCCCATCCGGACAGACGGCCTGCGCATCGAGCGCACCGGGAACCCGTCCAGTGGCCGCCAGCAGTCGGAATGGCCCTCAACAGACCGGCGAGTGTCCACCAGCAGTCGAAATGACCCCTCATACCTACAGCTCACGGACACTCGAGCCCGCATACCTACAGCTCACGGACACTCGACCCCGCTTCCCACTCATGAACGCGACTCCCGCTCCGCCGGCGTCAGGTCGAGCGCATGGGACTGATGAGCGATGAGGTACCAGCCGGATGAGGCCGTGAGGGCCGTGGTCACCCGGCGAGCTCGCGGAGCTCTTCGAGAGACCCGACGTCGGGCCCCGCCCCGTCCGCGGTGACCGCTCCGAGCCTGCCGTCAGCGACCGTGTACACGCCCTCGAAGGGGTTCACCAGGACATATGCGCCATCGCCGAGATCGCTCAGGAGCAGGAGGACCTCGGGGGAGTCGACCTCCTCGATGGGGGCGCCGCTCTCGTCCTCGGACGTCGCCCTGTCATCCGCTCCCACCGTCTGCACGACGTCGAGGGAATCGCCGACCTCGACGTCTCCCGAGATCACCTCGGTGACCCGGAGGGTCGCGATCGAGGTGAGGACCCCCATCGCCTCGCAGTCCTCGTCGGAGAGGTCGACTCCGGACTGCGGGTTCTCCAGATCCGTCCCGGAGTCGTCGGCGCCCTCGGCGACTTCGGCGTCCGGGTGCTCGAACGCTTCGCGGGAGCACTCCACCGTGCCGACGACGACGGTGTCCGCCGCCTCGAACGCGGCCTCGAGGCTTCCGTAGTCGGGATAGTCCGCTGATACCTCGACGACTGACTCGGCGGCCGTCTCCTCGGGCGTCTCCCCGGATGCTCCGTCGGCGGATGGCTGGCCGCCGCAGCCGGCTCCGAGCAGCACCACGGCCGAGGAGGTGCCCAGTGCGAGGAGTGCGCGGCGAGAGGTCATCAGCAGATCCTTGTCAGTCCGGAACTGTCACGCGCCCATGCCGGGGGCGGGGACGGCCGGGAGGGCGGCGAGCAGCTCCTGCATCTCGTCGGCCTCGATCGCGCGGTCGAGGACGAGGGCGGTGACCGCGACGTCGACCCAGGTGCCGCGGGGGATGTCCAGCGGCTGCGACCAGGCCAGCGAGGTCGCGGCGCCGACGTAGTCCGTCGACCGCACGAACCAGGGGTCGATGCGGCCCTGCGCGGCGGTGTCCTGGATCAGCACGAGGCTGGACCAGTCGTCCCCGTGGCGGCGCTGGAGGATCACGAAGGGATGCTCGGAGCCGTGGGCGGCCCCCTCGCCGGTGCCGCCGGGGACGACGATGCGGGCCTCGTCGGTCGAGGGCAGACGCCAGAACAGGCCGCCGTAGCCGGCGCCCATCCGGCCGCGGACCGCGGGGCTCGTGATGCGCACGTCCTCCTCGTCGGCATGCAGCCGCGAGGACCAGGACAGGCCCCAGCCCTCCCGGCCGGGCAGCACGAAGGCGCTCTGGCGTCGGCTCTCGCGCAGCAGCTCGGAGCCCTCATGGGAGAGCCAGCGGACGTCGGAGCGCAGCTCGTGGCCGTCGCCGACGGCGTCGATCGCCTGCACCTCCTGCCGGCCGTGGTTGTTCAGCAGGGTCGAGCCGCGGCCCTCGATGTAGGTGCGTCCGCCCCAGTAGGTGGTGCCGTTGACGTCGGAGACCGTCAGCGAGACCCCGAAATGGTGGCGGTGGTCCAGGGGGTTCGTGACCGTCATGGCCCGGCCCTGCAGCGAGCGCACCGGATGCAGGTGCGGGCGCGGGCTGTGCAGCGGGGCCATGGAGGCGCCGGAGACCGCGGCCGCGAGCAGCTCGCCGCCGTGCAGGAGGGTCCAGTCGGCGCCCTCCTTCACCCAGCCCAGCGGCCGCACCCCGGTGCCCGTGGGCGGAGCGGACGGGCTCGAGGGGGAGGAGGCCGGCGCCATCGGGATCCGCGACGGGGGGACCCGTCCGGTGCTGTCCCCGATCACGAGCGTCGGCGCGACCAGCACGCTGTCCTGCGGATCCGCCGCGAGGAGCGCGCCCGACGCAACCGCGCCCGACGACCCGGCGCCCGAGGACCCGGTGCCCGACGAGGTGATCGTGCCGACCGCGCTCGCAGCGCCGGCCGTGCCTCTCGGGGTGCGGCCGCGGACGATCCGCTGATGCAGCAGCGACCAGGTGACCGCGCCGATGTCGGTGCCGCCCTGGCCGACGGTCGTCAGCGAGGGCACCGCGAAGCGGGCCAGCTCGATGTCGTCCACACCCGTGACCGACAGGTCCCGGGGGACGCTCACGCCGAACTCGTTCAGCCGCGCGAGGATCCCGAAGGCGAGGAGGTCGTTGAAGGCGAGCACCGCCGTCGCCCCCGACTCCAGGACCTCCGGTGCGATGTCGTAGCCCGCGCGCATGGTCGACCCGGCAGCGAGGGTGCGCACCTGCATGTCCGGATTGGCCTCGCGGATCGCGCCCAGCGCGGCGATGCGCGCATGGTTCGCCACGCTGCCCGCCGGGCCCGCGACGTAGAGGAAGTCGCGGTGCCCGTAGGACAGGAGGTGCTCGGCCAGCTGCTGGATGCCGCGCGCATAGTCCACGCCGACGGTAGCCACCCCCGGGATCGCGCTCGCGCGGTTCACGACGATCACCGGTGCGACCTGCGGGACCAGGACGTTCAGGTCCTCCTCGCTCATGCGCGGGGACACCAGCACCACGGCGTCGCAGCGCTGACGGGCATCGCGCGCGATCCGCGCCTCGTGCTCGGGATCGCCGGCCTCGGCGACCAACACGCTGTAGCCGTCGGCCTCCGCCGCCTTCGCGACCCCGCGCAGGATCGTCTGGAACAGCGGGTTGCCGAGGTCGGGGACGACGAGCGCGACCGTCAGGGTGCGCCCGATCGAGAGGTTCCGGGCGGTCATGTTCGGTCGGTAGTCGAGCCGCTGGGCGGCCTCCCGCACGCGCTCGCCGATGCTCGGGTCCACGCTCGTGCGGCCGTTGAGCACGCGCGAGACCGTCGCCCGGGACACGCCGGCGGCCTCCGCGACCTGGGTGATGGTGGGTCCACCGCTTCCTCGGGGGCTCACGCCGGCTCTCCTTCCCGCCGGACCACGAGCGGTCCGAAGCGCGCCCGACGCTCGTCGACGGGCGAGCCGAGCTGCCCGTCCGTCGCCGCGAACAGGCCGATCTCGGCACCGATCCAGTGTCCCTCCGTCGCCTGCCATCCGGCCAGCAGCGTCTGCCCGTCGGCACTCAGGGTCGCGCGGCCCTCGGCGTCGATCTCCACCGCGAGCTCGACGCTCACGGCGCCCGCGGCTGCGTTCGACGAGCCCGACGAGTCCGACGAGCCCGCGCCCGCGGAGCCCGCCTCGGCGGGGGCGAGGAGGCGGTGGACGGTGAGCTGCTCGTCGGCGTCGTCGGCGCCCATGGTGCCGCTGACCAGGGCGACCGTGTCGCCCGTGCGGCGGAGCCCGGCCCAGGCGTAGGCGTAGCCGAGGACCGTCACACCGGCGCGCTCGACGCGCGCGGGCCGACCGGCGGGCACTGCGGAGGCGGCCGACGCCGCGGTCTCGCCCGACGCGTCCGGCGCGGAGTCTGCGGGGGCCGCGGGGGCCGCGGGGTTCTCGAGGGACAGCATCGTGGTCCAGCGGCTGGGCTTGCCGGGGATCTGCTGGCCGAGGATCGCGCCGAGGTCGCGCAGGTCGCCGCGCGTGCAGGAGGCGAAGCCCAGGCGGAGGGCGCCATCGCCGGGCAGGTCGATCCACTCGGGGCGCGGGTTCGCCTGCCAGTGCCAGCGCGGATGCAGGACGGGGGAGGAGAAGTCGTCGGAGCGCTGCGGCTCGTGGTAGCCGTCCGAGGCGGCAGCGGCGTCGGCCCCGGTCGCAGCGGCGGCGTCGGCCTGCGAGGCGTCGGCCTGCGAGGCGGCGGCTCCCGCGGACGCCGGGAAGGCGGGGACGACGGCGACGGGCTGGCCCCGGAGGTCGTCGATCGGGGCGCCGACGCGCGGCCAGCCGTCCTCGCCGAAGCGGACCGGCTGGGCGTGCACGACGCGGCCGAAGACGCCGCGATCCTGGAAGTGCAGGAACCACCAGGCGCCGTCCTCGTCGTCGATGAGCGCGCCCTGGTGGGGGCCGTTGACCGGGGTCGAGCCCTGCTCGAGCACGATCCGGTGCTCCCACGGGCCGCGCAGGTCGTCGGCCCGGAAGACGACCTGGTAGCCGTCGGCGACGCCGCCGGCGGGAGCCCAGATCCAGTACGCGCCGTGCATCCGGTAGATCTTCGGGCCCTCGAGGGTGAGCATGTCCCCGAGGTCGTCGCCGTCGATGATGATCTCGCCGCCGTCGAGCGGGGCGCGCAGGTCGGGGGTGACCTCGAGGAGCGTGAGGCGGTTCTTCACGCGCGCCCGGGAGCGGGCCCAGCCGTGGACGAGATAGGCGCCGCCGTCCTCGTCCCACAGCGGGCAGGGGTCGATGAGGCCGCGGCCCGCGAGCAGCAGGTGCGGCTCCTCCCAGGGGCCGGCGGGATAGTCGGCGCTGACCACGAAGATGCCGTGGTCGGGGTCGGGGTAGACGATGTGGAAGCGGCCCTCGTGCTCGCGGATGCTCGGCGCCCAGACGCCCGATCCGCGGCGCGGCACCGCATAGTGCGCGGTCTGCGGGAGCGCGGGCAGCGCATTGGTCACGTGCTCCCAGTCGACCAGGTCCCGCGAGCGCAGCACCGGCAGGCCGGGGGCGCGGTTGAAGCTCGAGGCGATCATCCAGACGTCGGAGCCGACGCGGATCGCGTCGGGGTCCGGCCAGTCGGCGTCGAGGACGGGGTTCGAACGGCGGTGCATGCGGACTCCTGGGATGCGTGGGATGCGTGCGCGGATGCGAGGCGTGGGCGGGGCCGGTCCGGGCGGGCGCGGGGGCGCCCGGCGCCGGTGCGCGGGCCGCGGGCCGCGGGAACAGGGTCGGAAACGGGGAGAGACCGGTTTCTGCGACTGTGTGGCCGCCCACAGTAGCAGGCTCCTCGGAGGGGCGGGAGAGCAAATGGGGGAGGGGCGTCCCGAGGGGCCGCGCGGGCGGTGCGGCGCACACCCGAGGGCTCCGAGATCATTCTGTGACCAGGGTCTGACCTGGGGATGCGGGGTCCGGGAACGTGCTCGTCGCGAGATTTTGGGAAAGTGCTTGCCCAGATCTGTTGACAGGCGGCGAGGCGACCTCCACACTGGTCGGCACGCGGTGAGACCGGTTTCTGATCGGTTTCCCACGGAGCGGTGGGATCCCCGACGGAGGGGCATCCCGGCAGCGGATCGACCGGCAGTGACGCGATCGGATCCACCCGCCCGTCGGAGCCGCGATCCGACACTCGACGAGGAGCGTGGAACGCCGATGGTGGCTGACCCTTCGACCGTCCCAGGGACGGGACCCGCGGCGACCGCGGGCCTCGGCTCGGGCACGTCCATCACCCCGCGCCAGCGGTCCGTCTGGACCAAGGTCTGGAAGATGCGGACCCTGTATCTGATGGTGCTCCCGGGCGTCGTCTACTTCATCATCTTCAAGTACGTCCCCATGGGCGGGCTGATCATCGCCTTCCAGGACTACAAGCCGTTCCTCGGCGTCCTGGGCAGCCCGTGGGTGGGCTTCGAGCACTTCGTGCGGCTGTTCACCGAGGACACCTTCTTCATGCTGCTGCGCAACACCCTGGTGCTGTCGCTGCTGCTGATGGTGATCTCGTTCCCGGTGCCGATCGTGCTGGCCCTGCTGCTCAACGAGCTGCGCAGCCGCATCTTCCAGCGCACGATCCAGACGATCGTCTACATCCCCCACTTCATGTCGTGGGTGATCGTGGTGTCGATCTTCTACGTCATGCTCACGACCGACGGCGGTGCGATCAACAACCTGATCGTCGCCGCGGGCGGGCAGCCCGTCGGCTTCCTCACCGACCCCGACTGGCTGCGGCCGATGTACGTCTTCCAGCACATCTGGCGCACCGCCGGCTGGGGCACCATCGTCTACCTGGCCGCGCTGACCGCCGTGGACGTCAACCTCTACGAGGCCGCCGAGATCGACGGCGCCAACCGCTGGCGCCAGACCTGGCACATCACCCTGCCGGCGATCCGCCCCACGATCATCGTGCTGTTCATCCTCTCCATCGGCGACTTCCTGGAGCTGGGCTTCGAGCACATGTTCCTGCTGCTGAACTCGATGAACCGCGAGGTCGGCGAGATCTTCGACACCTACGTCTACACCGCCGGCATCCAGAACGGGCAGCTGAGCTACTCCACCGCCGTCGGCCTCTTCAAGGGCCTGGTCGGGCTGATCCTCGTGATCGGCGCCAACTCGGTCGCCAAGAAGATGGGCGAAGAGGGCGTGTACTGACATGTTCGCCTTCGACCAGTTCGCACAGCTCAACCGCTGGCTCGGCGGGTTCTGGCGCCTCATCGCGCTGAACCTGCTGTGGATCGCCGTGACCCTGCTCGGCCTCGTGGTCGTCGGGATCGGCCCCGCCAGCTATGCGCTCGCGAAGTACCTGGACCGCTGGTTCCGTCACGGGGAGACCCCCGCGATGGTCCCCGCGTTCTGGCGGTACGCGCGGGAGCAGGGCCTGCGGCCGGTCGCCATGGCGGCGATCCTCCAGGCGGCGGCCGTCGTCATCGCCGTGAACCTCATGAGCCTGACCGACTGGTACTTGCGGGCCGCGAACCTCGGTGCCCTCGTCCTCCTCGCCGTGATCGGCTCGTACGTCTTCTTCGTGATGGCGGCGACCGAGGTGCGGGGCATGCGCCGCCAGCTCTCCGGAGCGCTGCTGCTCGGAGTCGGCTCCCTGCACTGGACGGTGCTGGGCGCCACCGCCGTCGGCCTCTCCTGCTGGCTCATGACCCGCTTCGCCGTCCCGCTCCTGCTCCTGCTCGTGCCGGTGCTGCCCTTCGCGGTCGTCGCCGCGATCCTCCGCAGCGTGCTGCGCGACCTCGACGAGGCCGTCGCCGTCGCGCACGCCGCCTCCGCCGACGCCGCCTCCGCGGCGGCCGGCGCCCCGGCATCCCTCACCGCTCCGGCCGTCGGCCCCGCCGTCGTCCCGAGCCCCCTCACCCGTCTCCGGCTCCGCCGGTCTCCCAGCTGACAGGGCGGGAGGGAGCGCCAACGTCGGCGCGACCCCCACCGCCCACCCCACCCCGGACGTCCGTCCCCTCTCGAAAGGTCCCCGGCATGATCCAGCGCAGAACCCTCCTGAAGTCCCTTCCCCTCGCCGCGGCGGGCGCCGCCGCGCTCTCCGCCTGCGGCTCCGGCGGCTCCGATGGCTCGGGCTCCGGCGGCTCCGACGGCGCGCTGACCTGGATGTCGATGCTGCACACGCCGACCACGCCCAGCGCCGACGGTCCCATCGCGACCGCGCTCGCCGAGCACACCGGCGTCGACTTCGACATCACCTGGGTCCCGGACGCCTCCAAGGAGGAGAAGATCACCGCGGCCCTCGCCTCCAACAACCTCTCGGACATCAACGTCCTGAACCAGAGCATGGCGGCCGTCCGCGAGCCGCTGCAGTCGGGCCTGTTCTGGGACGTCGAGCCGTACCTCTCGGAGTACACCAACCTCTCCGCGATCAACCCCAAGACGATCGAGGCCGCCCGCCTCGACGGCGTCCTCTACGGCGTGCCCTTCCAGAAGCCGCTGGCCCGCTACGGCGTCCTCGTGCGCAAGGACTGGCTGGACCGCCTCGGCCTCGAGGTGCCCCACACCATCGAGGACCTCACCGAGGTCGCCCGCGCCTTCGTCGAGGGCGACCCGACCGGCACCGGCGCGAAGGTCACCGGCTTCATCGACCGCCAGGAGTCCTTCGCGGTGGGCTTCCGCTCGCTGTCCGGCTACTTCGGCGCCCCCGACCGGTTCGAGCTCGACTCCTCCGGCCAGATGGTCCCCGCCTTCACCACCGATGCGTGGAAGGAGGCCATGGAGTGGTACCGCGGGGTCTTCGAGTTCGGCGGCGTGAACCAGGAGTTCGTGACCGTCCAGAAGCAGAACCAGCAGCAGGCGATCGCGCAGGACAAGGGCGGCATCGTCGTCACCGGCCTGTTCGAGGCCAAGAACTACATGGCCCTCGCCGACGAGATCAACCCCGACTCGGGCGTCGAGTGGGAGCTCATCAACGACATCACCTGGGGCGATGTGCCGCGCCGGATCATCTCCGACACCAGCGGCGGCATGGGCGGCCTGCTGGCCTTCAACACCCAGACGCTCAAGGACGAAGACGCCCTCAAGCGCGGCCTCGGCTTCATCGACAAGCTGCTGGACGAGGAGGCCTTCGCCCTCATGACCAACGGCATCGAGGGCACCCACTACGAGGTCGACGCCGACGGGGTCGTCAACATCATCGACCAGACCCTGTGGGAGCAGGAGGTGCAGCCCTACTCGAGCTCGCGCCCCGCCGACAACGTGGTGACCTACAAGTCCACCAACGAGTACGTCAACCGCGCCAACGAGCTCATGGCCGAGAACGACGAGTACGCGGTCACCAACCCGGCCCAGTCGCTCACCTCCAAGACCTACGACAGCCAGTGGGCCGCGCTCGAGCAGATCGTCAACGACGCCTACAACACGTACATGGTGGGCCAGACCTCCATGGACGACTTCGAGGCGACCATCGAGTCGATCCGCGGCCAGGGCCTCGACGACATCATCGCCGAGCTCACCGAGGCCAACGAGGCCGCGAGCTGATCGCGCGGGCGGGGCCCGCTCCGTGCGGGCCCCGCCCTCCGCCCGCCCCGTGCGGGCCCTGCCCTCCGCCCGCCTCGTGCGGGCCCTGCCCGCCCCACCGCTTCCCCGCGCCCCTCCCGCCCACCGGCGTCGGACGCACCACGTGAAAGGCTCCCCGTGACCCTCACCGACCAGCAGAGCGCCGTCGCTCCCGACGCCGCGACCGCCGACGCCGCTGCGACCTCGGCCGACGCCGCGATCGCCGTCGACGGCGAGCTCGCCACCGCGCGCCTGCAGCGGGCGATCGACGAGGCCGCCGCCCGCGGCGGCGGACGCGTGAGCGTCCCCGCCGGAGTCCACCGCACCGGGGCGCTGCGCCTGCGCTCGCACATCGAGCTGCACCTCGAGCCCGGCGCCGTCCTGCAGTTCGTCGCCGACCCCGCGCTCTACCCGATCGTCGAGGCCCGCTGGGAGGGCGTCCTCGGGTCCGTCCACTCCCCGTGCCTCTACGCCGCCGACGAGACCGACGTCGCGATCACCGGCTTCGGCACGATCGACGGCGGCGGCGCCTGGTGGTGGGAGACCTTCCGCGAGCGCCGCGAGGAGCTCGCCGCACCGCGCCCCACGCTGATCGGCCTGCACGGCTGCGAGCGCGTGACCATCCGCGACGTGCACCTGCGCAACTCCCCGGCGTGGACCGTGCACCCGGCCCTGTGCCGCACCGTCACCGTCTCGAACATCCGCATCCAGAACCCCGCGGACTCCCCGAACACCGACGGCATCGACCCCGAGTCCTGCCGCGACGTGCACATCTCCGACTGCCACATCGACGTCGGCGACGACTGCATCGCGATCAAGGCCGGCACCGAGGGCACCGCCGAGCGGGTCCCCTGCGAGAACGTCGTCGTCACCAACTGCACGATGGTCCGCGGCCACGGCGGCGTCGTCATCGGCTCCGAGATGGCCGGCGGCGTCCGCAACGTCGCGATCTCCAACTGCGTCTTCCAGGGCACCGACCGCGGCATCCGCATGAAGACCCGGCGCGGGCGCGGCGGCCTCGTCGAGCACGTGCGCGTGACCAACGTGGTGATGGAGGACGTGCTGTGCCCGTTCACCATCAATTCCTTCTACTTCTGCGGGCCCGACGGCAAGCTCCCGCACGTCGGCGACCGCTCGGCGCTGCCCGTGGACGCCGGGACGCCGAGCTTCCGCGGCCTGCGCATCGCCCACGTCACCGCGACCGGGGTGCGGGCCAGCGCCGGCCACCTCTTCGGCCTCCCCGAGTCCCCGATCGAGGACCTCTCGGTCGACGACCTCGACGTCGCCTTCGCCGCCGACCCGATCCCCGGGACCCCCGAGATGGCGACCGGCCTCGAGCCCGTCGTCCGCGAGGGCCTGCGCATCGGCTACGCCCGCGGCGCCGAGCTGCGCCGGGTCCGGATCCGCGGCGCCGAGGGCGAGGTGCTCGTCGCCGTCGGCTGCGAGGACCTCGAGGCCGACGTCCGACGCGCCGGATCGGAGAGCGGTCATGTCGATGCTCGCTGATCGCCGCTCCGTCGGCCGCTCCTCCGGTTCCGTCGGCCGCCCCCACGGGCGGCGCGCCGCCGGCCGGACCGAGGCGCCCGCCCCGCGGATCCGTCGCACGCCCGAGCTGATCGTCGTCGCCGTCGGCCTCGTCATCGCGCTGGTCGTGATGGGCGGCTTCGCCCTCGTCATCAACCAACTCGACGAGTCGGGCTTCGCCGAGACCGTCATGCCCTCCCTGTTCGGCGACGCCGCCGGCGAGGTCGAGGTCGGGGCCGCCCACGAGGCCGCCCGCACCCTCGGCGCCTGGTTCGGCGTCTCCTTCGTGGTGATGCTCGCGCTGTGCGCGGCGGGCATCGTCCAGACCCGCGTCCGCCCCGAGCGCCGCGCTCCCGGCTGGTGGTTCCTCGCCGCCGGGGTCGTCTGCCTCGTCGGCAGCCAGCTGATCCTGTACCCGATCGCCTTCCTGTTCTTCGTCGCCGCCGGCCTCTACGCCGTGCGCCGTCCCGCCTCCGAGGGGAGCACCCGATGACCACCACCCCTGCCGCACCGGCCACCGCCGCCGCCGGCTCCGGCTCCGCCGCATCGCCGGTCGCCGACCTCAGCGACGTCGTCGCCGCCGGGACCGGCGCGAGCCCGACGCCCGCCGCGCCCCGCCGCAAGAAGGGCGGGGCCCGCCCCCGCTCCGCCGGCGAGAAGATCTTCGCGGTGGTCAACGGGATCATCCTGACCACCTTCGCACTGATCTGCCTGGTGCCGTTCATCCACGTCATCGGCAGCTCCTTCGCCACCCCCGGCGAGCTCGCGACCCGGAACTTCCTGCTGATCCCGCGCGAGTTCACCCTCTCCGCCTACCGGTACATCCTCTCGACGCCGACGATCTTCCGCTCCCTGGGCGTGTCGATCTACGTGACCGTCATCGGCACCGTCCTGAGCCTCGTGCTCACCGCGCTCATGGCCTACGCCCTCGCCAAGCCGTACCTGCTGGGCCGACGCGCCGTGAACTTCATGGTCGTGTTCACCATGCTGTTCTCCGGCGGCATGATCCCCACCTTCATCGTCGTCTCGCGCCTGGGCCTGCTGGACTCGCTGTGGTCGCTGATCCTCCCGGTCGCGATCAACGCCTTCAACTTCGTGATCATGAGGAACTTCTTCGCCGGCATCCCCGACAGCCTCGAGGAGGCCGCCCGCATCGACGGCTGCTCCGAGCTCGGCGTCTTCGGCCGGATCGTGCTGCCGCTGTCGATGGCGTCCATCGCGACCATCGGCCTGTTCTACGCGGTGACCTACTGGAACACCTACATGGGCGCCGTCCTCTACATCAACGACTCGGAGAAGTGGCCGATCCAGGTGCTCCTGCGCCAGGTCGTCGTCGTCTCCTCCGGCATGAACGCCGACGCCACCGCCGTGGACGTCGTGCCGCCGGCGCAGTCGGTGAAGATGGCCGTGATCGCCGTGGCCACCCTCCCGATGCTCGCCGTCTACCCCTTCGTGCAGCGCTACTTCGTCAAGGGCGCCATGATCGGCTCCGTCAAGGGCTGACATCATCGGGACGGGCCGCACGCCGCGCGCGTGCGGCCCGCCCCTGCATCTCCCCACCATCCCCATCCCCCCGGACACCGAGGACGACGATGACCTTCCTGTTCCGCAGCACCTCCTCTTCTCCCTCCGACCGCCCCGCCTCCGCCGCCGACGACGCCTCGTCGGCCGCTCGCGCCGGACGATCCGCCGTCGGCCCGCGCCGACGGCTCATGCGCGGCATCGCCGTCGCGTCCGCCGCCCTCCTGCTCGCGGCGCCGACGATGGCCGTCGCCGCCCCCGGGAACGGGAACGGCCAGGGCAGCGGCAGCAGCCAGAGCCAGGGCAACGGCACGGGCAATGGCCAGAACAACGGCAAGGGCCAGAACAACGGCAAGGGCAACGGCAACAGCCACAGCACCGGCAACGGCAAGGGCAACAACGGCCAGGGGAAGGGCAACGGCGGGCCGAAGGCCACGGCGGCGATCACCGAGCGCCAGGTGCTCGGCGAGGACGACGGCTGGGCGAGCGCCGACGGCGGCACCACCGGCGGCGCCGACGCGACCGCCGAGCACGTCTACGACGTCAGCACCCGCACCGAGCTCGTCGAGGCCCTCGCCGACGCCGGCGACGAGCCCTCGATCGTGCGCGTCCACGGCACCATCCCCGTCAACGCCGACGCCGACGGCAACGCGATCACCTGCGAGGAGATCGCCGAGGGCACCGGCTACGACTTCGACGCCTATCTCGCGGCCTACGACCCCGAGGTGTGGGGCTGGGACGAGGAGCCCTCCGGCGAGCAGGAGGACGCCCGCGCGGCCGCCGCGAAGAAGCAGGCGGCCCTCGTGAAGATCGTCATCCCCTCGAACACCACCCTGATCGGGGCCGAGGAGGGCGCCGGGCTGACCGGCGCGAGCCTCGCCATCACCGGCGTCGACAACGTCATCGTCCGCAACCTGACCTTCGCGGACACCTACGACTGCTTCCCCGCCTGGGATCCGACCGACGGATCGCTCGGCAACTGGAACAGCGAGTACGACAGCGTCCGCATCTACGACGACGCCACGCACATCTGGGTCGACCACAACGCGTTCACCGACGAGCCCATGACCGACGACCAGCTGCCCGAGTACTTCGGCCGCACCTACCAGCGCCACGACGGCGCCCTGGACGTCACCAACCGCTCCGACCTCGTCACCGTCAGCTGGAACTCCTTCGCCGACCACGACAAGCTCACCCTCGTCGGCTCCACCGACAACCCAGACAAGGGCGACCCCGGCCTGCTGCGCGTCACCTTCCACCACAACCTCTACGAGGGCGTCGGCCAGCGGGCCCCGCGCGTGCGCTTCGGCCAGGTCGACGTCTACAACAACCACTACGTGATCACCGAGGACCAGACCGTCTCCTACGGCTACTCCCTCGGCATCGGCTACGAGTCCCACGTGTGGGCCGAGGCCAACGCCTTCGACACCGGCGGCGTCGTCGAGGCCGGGCAGCTGCTCTCCGTCCTCAAGGGCACGACCGTGCGCACCGAGGGCAACCTCGTCGACGGCGTCGAGGTCGACCTCCGCGAGGCCTACAACGCCCTCGGCGGCACCCAGCTCACCGAGGACGACAGCTGGGAGCCGACCCTCCGCTCCCGCGTCGACGACGCCTCCGACGTCGCCGAGGTCGTCGACGCCTGGGCCGGCCCGCAGTACGGCGCGGCTCCGACGGTGATCGGGGACGACATCTGATGCACGAGCACGAGCACGGGGCCGACGGGCGCGTCGTCGGCGGGCAGTCCGTCGGCGACCGCGCCGCCGACGACCGGGCCGCCTCCGGGCGGGCTGCCGGCGAGCGGGCCGACGACGGGCAGGCGCGCGCTCCGGAGACGGACCGCGCCCGCCTGCGGGCCCTGCTCGCCCTCGGGCCGACGGCCCGGGACGGGAAGGGCCAGGGCCAGGGTGCAGGCGCCGGACGTCCGTCGGCGACGGTCGTCGGGCCCGACGGCACGCCCGTCGGCCCCGAGGTCGGCGCCGACGGTCCCGTGCTCGTCAGCATCCGGCGCACGCCGATCGAGGGGGCATCGGCCGCGGCGTCGGCGGGCTCGCCGGACGGATCGGACGCCGAGATCGAGGTCGCCCCGTCAGCCGCCGAGCAGGCGGACATCCCCGCCTACCTGCTCCGGCCCGCGCCGGACCGGGATCTCGGCGCCGGGGTCGTGCTCATCGCCGGCCACGGCCGCGGGATCGACGACCTCGTCTCCACCGACCCGGCCGACGAGTACCACGACGGCCTCGCGCACACGCTCGCGGGCGCCGGGTTCACGGTGCTGGCCCCGGAGGCCATCTCCTTCGGCCGACGCCGCTTCCCGCGGCCCGAGGGCGCCGAGCCCTACGAGGAGCGCGAGAACTCCTGCGGCATCGACGCCGCCCGCTACCTGCTGCGCGGGCAGCCGCTCATGGGTGCGCGCGTCGCCGACGCCGGACTCGCGGCCGCCGCCCTGCGGACCCTCGACGGCGTCGACCCCGACCGGATCGCCGTCGTCGGAGGCTCCGGCGGCGGAGCGGTCTCCCTGCTCCTCGCCGCGACCGACGAGTCCATCGCGGGGGCCCTCTCCGCGACCTACTTCTCGTCCTTCGCCGCGAGCCTCTGCTCCATCCGGCACTGCCCCTGCAACATCATCCCCGGCATCCTCGTCGGGGCCGAGGGGAGCCGCGGCCTCGAGATGGCCGACATCGGAGCGCTCGTCGCCCCGCGGCCTCTCATCCTCGAGGCCGGCGAGAAGGACCACATCTTCCCGATCGCCGCGACCCGCGCCGCCTTCGCGCAGATCGCCCCGCTGGGGCATGCGCAGCTCGTGGTGACGGGGGAGGGGCACCGCTTCGTCGGCGAGGAGTCCGTGCGGCTGCTCGCCGCGGCCATGGCCTGAGCGGAGGCCGACGGGCGCCGGGCCCGACCGGATGGACACCCGGTCGGGCCCGACGTCTGCCCGGAGGTACCGGCTCCCGGACCGCGATGGGTGGCAGTCACCACACCGCCGTGATTTATGAACGCCATAGCTTGTCAAAATGAGAGCTGTGGGCGCATCCTGCTTGTCCTAAGGCCCTGACCGGCATCGATCCTGGGATCGGAGCCGCCTCGACGGGGTCGGCCGACATGCGACGGGAGGCGGACGATGACGCGCGAGCAGGATGCCGCAGCAGCTGCGAGGACGACGACCGGGAGCGCCGTCGGCCAACCTGCCGCGGGCGCCGTCGGCCAACCCTCCGCGAGCGCCGTCGGCCAACCCTCCGCGTACGCCGGCGTCGAGCCGGCTGCGAGCGCCGACGGTCGGTCCGCCGTCGGCCCGCGCGCGGTCGTGCTGGGCGGCAGCATCGCCGGACTCCTCGCCGCGGCCGTGCTGGCCCAGCGCTCCGTCGACGTCACCGTCGTCGACCGCGATGAGCTCGTCGTCTCCGGCCCCGAGGCGCTCGCGCCCCGCCGCGGCGTGCCCCAGGGCGAGCAGACCCATCACCTCCTCGCGCTCGGCGCCGCCCGCCTCGAGGAGATCCTCCCCGGCCTCCGCGACGACCTGATCGCCGAAGGCTGCACCCCGCACGACGACCTCGTCGACGCCGCCCTCTGGCAGGGCGGCTCCTGGCGCGCCCGCACCGCGAGCGGCCTGGACCCCGTGACCTTCACCCGTCCCGTGCTCGAGGGCGTCATCCGCCGACGGGTGCTCGCGCTCCCCGGCATCCGGGCCGTCCGCGGCGCGGCCTCCGGGCTGATCCTCTCCGAGGACGGATCGACCGTGATCGGCGCCGAGGTCCGCGGCGCCGCCGACCTCCCCGACGGACGCGTCCTCGGCGACCTCGTCGTCGACGCCACCGGCCGCAGCACCCGCACCCCGCAGTGGCTCGAGGGCCTCGGCTTCCCCCGCCCCACGACCTCCACCGCCTGGGTGCACATGGGCTACACCTGCTACCGGGTCCGCCTCGCCGACGGCGCACTGCCCGACGGCGTCTCCACGCTCCTCGGCCCGCCCTCGGCGACGAACCCGATCAGCGTCCACCTGCGCGACGTCGGCCGCGGCGAGCACATGGTCATCGCCTACGGCGTCGGCAAGAACTACCCGCCGACCGACGTCGAGGCGATCCTCGAGATCGCCGAGCAGCTCCCGACCCCGCTCATCGCCCGCGCCCTCCGCGGCGCCGAGCAGCTCAGCGCCCCCGCCTCCTCCCGTGCCGCCAGCGACCACCGTCTGCTGTGGGAGGACTCCCTCGACCAGCCCGAGGGCCTCATCCACCTCGGCGACGCGGCCGCCGCCTACAACCCCTCGTCCGGCCAGGGCATGACCATGGCCGCCGTCGCCGCCACCGTCCTCCGCGACCTCCTCGCCACCGAGCTCCTCGATGCCGGGGACCGCGGTGCTGGGGGCGGGGACCGCGGTGCTGGGGTCGGGGGCCTCGGTGGCTCTTCGCGCGGGGCGGGCGGGGCGGGCGGCGTGGCTGCGGGTGATGTGGCTGCAGATGGCGTGGCTGCTACCGGCGTGCCTGCGGTGGAGCAGGCTGCGGGTGAGGTCCTCCGCTCCGCCGGATTCGCCCGACGCTTCCAGCGCGCACTCTCGCCGCATCTCGACGCCGCCTGGCAGAGCGTCGTCCGCAAGGATGCCCGCGTCCCCGGAGCCCAGCTCGACAACGTGGAGATCCCCGAGCCGCTGAGCCCCGAGCGCCTCGCCGCCGCGATCGCCCTCGAGGCCGCCGACCCCGCCTTCGCCCTCGAATCCGCGCAGGCCACCCACTGGATCCGTCCGGACTGGATCCGCCAGGACCATGTCCTCGCCCGCCTCGACGCCTGGATCGCCGACGCCCGCGAGGTCCCCGCCCACCTGACCGACCCGCGGGACGTCCCCGAGGTGACGGAGGCTGTCCTCGCACGGTGACTCGCCTTCTCGGGTGGCTGCTTCTCGAGGGCCTGCACGTCTCGTGGGGGAGTGCGTCTCGGATGCCTCTGCTCCTGGCGCCTCTGCTTCGGGTGCCTCTGCTCCGGGAGCCTCTGCTCCGGGCGCCTCGGTTCCGGGCGACGCGGGGGAGTGGCCGGAAACTGTCGGATATGGAGCGCTTCAGCTACTGCTGAGGGACAGTGGGCCCAACCTCAGCTGCCCCGACCCCTGACCGGCATCAGTCCCGACCGTGCATCGGCCCCGAGTGGCCGGAAACTGTCGGATATGGAGCGCTTCAGCTACTGCTGAGGGACAGTGGGCGGGAGGGTAGCCGCGGCGGCAGCTGTGGCCGTGAGGCTGAGTGCATGGTGGGCTCGGGGAGGGCGCCGGGACCGTCCCCTCTCCGGTCAGCGAGGGGGAGTGGCCGGGAACTGTCGGATATGGAGCGCTTCAGCTACTGCTGAGGGACAGTGGGCGGGACGGGACGGGGGCAGGGTGAGTATTCCGCCCGTTGCGGAGGCGACGCTCCCGCGAGGCACACCCGATGCCCCCGCGAGACGCGCCCACGGTCCCTGCGAGGCGCGCCCACGGCCCGCGAAGCGCACCCACGGTCCCCGCGAGGCGCACCCGCGGCCCGCGAGGGCGGTTCGGAGGGGCCGACAATCATGGTCCTCACCTCACGGGTGAGGCGTACGGCGCAGTTCTGCCGTACGTTGAAGGGTGTGGATGCTGCTGCGTCCGCGGCGACGAACGCCGTGATGCGCGCTCCCCGAAGACCTGAGTCCCTGTCCCTACGACGATTGCGAACACTTCATGACCTCTGACTCACGTACGTCCACGCGCTCGGATTCGCGCAACGACCAGCGCTCGGAGCGGAACTCCGACCATCGCGGCGACGACCGCAACGGGTCCCGCGGCGGCGACAACCGGAACTCCGGCGGTCGCAGCAGCGGCCGCGGCAACGGCGGCAACGCGAACAACGGCGGCGCCAACAGCAACGCCAACAACAGCAACGGCGGCAGCAACGCGAACAACGGCAACCAGGGCTCCGGCGAGGGCCGCTCCTCGCGCGGCTCCCGCAAGAGCTCGCGCGGGTCGCGCTCGGGCGCTCGTCGGACCCAGAACCAGGGCGGGCTTCCGCGCCTGCCGCAGAACGGTCTGCGGATCACGCCGCTGGGCGGCCTCGGCGAGGTCGGCCGGAACATGACCGTGTTCGAGCACAACGGCAAGCTGATGATCGTCGACTGCGGTGTGCTGTTCCCGGAGGAGCACCAGCCCGGCATCGACGTGATCCTGCCGGACTTCACCTCGATCCGTGATCGCCTCGACGACATCGAGTGCATCGTGCTGACCCACGGGCACGAGGATCACATCGGCGGTGTTCCCTACCTCCTCAAGGAGCGCGAGGACATCCCGGTGATCGGCTCGCAGCTGACGCTGGCGTTCGTCACCGCGAAGCTCAAGGAGCATCGCATCACGCCGGTGACGATCGAGGTCGAGGCCGGTGACCGCCGCAAGCAGGGCGTGTTCGACCTCGAGTTCGTGGCCGTGAACCACTCGATCCCGGATGCGCTCGCGGTCGCGATCCGCACGTCGGCGGGCATGGTGCTGTGCACGGGCGACTTCAAGATGGATCAGTTCCCGCTGGACGATCGGATCACGGATCTGCGCGCCTTCGCCCGTCTGGGCGAGGAGGGCGTGGACCTGTTCATGACGGACTCGACCAACGCCGAGGTCCCCGGCTTCACGATGTCGGAGCGCGAGCTGACGCCGGCGATCGACCGCGTGTTCGCGACGTCGCCGCGCCGCATCATCGTCTCGAGCTTCGCGAGCCACGTGCATCGCATCCAGCAGGTGCTGGACGCCGCCCACGCCGCGGGCCGCAAGGTCGCGTTCGTCGGCCGCTCGATGGTGCGCAACATGGCGATCGCGCGCGACCTCGGCTACCTGGACATCCCCAAGGGCCTGGTCGTCGACTTCCGCAAGATCCAGAACATGGCCGACGACAAGATCACCCTGATCTGCACCGGCTCCCAGGGCGAGCCGATGGCCGCGCTCGCGCGCATGGCCAACGGCGACCACCAGATCTCCGTCGGCGAGGGCGACACCGTCCTCATGGCCTCGTCGCTGATCCCCGGCAACGAGAACGCCATCTACGGGATCATCAACAAGCTGACCGACCTGGGCGCGAACATCGTCCACAAGGGCAACGCGAAGGTGCACGTCTCCGGGCACGCGAGCGCCGGCGAGCTCGTGTACTGCTACAACATCGTGCGTCCGAAGAACGTGATGCCGGTGCACGGCGAGTCCAAGCACCTGCACGCGAACGCCGAGCTGGCCCGCAAGACCGGTGTGCCGGACGAGAACGTCGTCATCGGCAAGGACGGCAGCGTCGTGGATCTGGTCGACGGCCACGCGAAGATCGTCGGCGAGGTCACCGCCGGGCTCGTGTACGTCGACGGCCAGACCATCGGCGCCGCGACCGAGGACACCCTCGCCGAGCGTCGTCTGCTCTCCGGCGGCGGCGTCGTCACCGTGGTCGCGCTGATCGATCCCGACACCTACGAGCCGGTCGAGCCGGTCGAGTTCCTCACCAAGGGCTTCGTGCACGACAAGCGCACCTTCGAGGGCGTCAACGCGCAGGTCGCGAAGGCTCTCGCGCGGGCGAAGTCGGAGAACGTCGAGGAGATCGCCGACATCGAGGAGATCGTCGTCGACACCGTCTCGAGCTACCTGCGCCGCAACTCGCGCCGCGAGCCGGCCGTCATGGCCGTCGTCGTCGACGCCTGATCCTCGGCTCGGTCCGCCGAGCCACGAGCCCCCGGCGCTCTCCGTCCCCTGCGGGGCGGGCGGCACCGGGGGCTCGCTGCGTCGAGAGCCTGAGGGCGGCCGACGATGCTTCCGGCTTCGCCGGGAGCAGGTCATGCTCGCAATCCTCTCCGCACCCTCTGCCATTCGGCGGTGGTGAGCAGCCCCTCCCGGCGTGCGCGTTCAGCGGCCGCCCGCAGGCGGTCGGCGTCTATGGCACCCCGGCATTCGAGGAGCGCATCGGCCACAGGTTGGGCTGCGAGGCCTTCGTAGTGGGTCGTGCGGGGGTCACCGTCGACCTGGGTGATCGAGATGAAGGGCGGAAGCTTCGAGCGCGTCCGACGCCGCACGGCGACGGCGATCCGACGAGGATTGACGTCGGCGAGGCCGAACAGTGCCAGGACGGATTCGCCATGCAGGAACGAGCCGTCGCCCGCTCGCAGCAGGGCCTCGGCGAACTGGTCGTACGGTGAAGGCTGCATGTCCTCCACACGGTAGAGGCCGTAGGCCACGTTCCGCAGTCCACCTCGTGCGGCCAGCTTGGGCAGCTCGCCGGGGGGAATACCGGCCTCTGCCGCCTCGCGCGTCGTGATGTACCCGTAGTGGTCGAGCGCGATCTCGCGGACCCGGCGGCGATATCCGACGTACGAAGGCATGGCGCAACTATACCGAAAACGGTAGTGTTGTGACAGACCTTCAAGCGACGCCGCCCGACGCCGACGCCGACGCAGACGCCGGACGCCGCCCGCTCAGCGGTGGGCGCGGTGGTAGGGGAGCGGGATCGGCGGGTTCGCGTAGCCGAGGACGTCGGCGGCGCGCAGGACGAAGTTGGGGTCGCGGAGCATCTCGCGGCCGAGCAGCACGACGTCGGCCTGGCCGGTGAGCAGGATCTGCTCGGCCTGGGCCGGGTCGAGGATGAGGCCGACGGCGCCCGTCGGCAGCCCGGTCGCGGTGCGGATGCCCGCGGCGAAGGGCACCTGGTAGCCGGGGCCGACGGGGATGTCGGCCGGGGCGTTGCCGCCGGTGGAGACGTCGATCATGTCGACGCCGTGCTCGCGCAGCCACTGCGAGACCTGGATCGTGTCCTCGAGGGTGAGGCCGTCCTCGAGCCAGTCGGTGGCCGAGAGGCGCACGAGCAGCGGCATGTCGTCGGCGATCTCGGCGCGGATCGCGTCGACGACCCGCAGCAGCAGGCGGGCGCGGTTCTCGAGCGAGCCGCCGTAGGAGTCGGTGCGGCGGTTCGACAGCGGCGAGAGGAACTCGTGGAGCAGGTAGCCGTGGGCGCCATGGATCTCGAGCAGGTCGAAGCCGGCGTCGGCGGCGCGGCGCGCGGAGGCGGCGAAGGCCTCGACGACGGCGTCGATGTCGGAGAGCTCGGCGGCGCGGGGCGCGGCGATGCCCTCGAAGGCGATCGCGGAGGGGGCGAGGGTCTCCCAGCCGCCGTCCTCGATGGGCTGCGAGGTGTGGGAGCGGTCGGTGCCCCACTCGCCCCACTCGGGCCAGAAGCTGCCCTTGCGGCCGGCGTGGGCGAGCTGGATGCCGATGGCGGCGCCCTGCGAGTGCGCGAAGTCGACGATCGGGGCGAGCGCGTCGCGCTGCTCGTCGTTCCACAGTCCGAGGTCCTTGTCGGAGATGCGGCCCTCGGGGGACACGCCCGTCGCCTCGACGATGATCGCGCCGACGCCGCCGCGCGCGAAGCCGCCGTAGTGGACCATGTGCCAGGCGGTCGCGACGCCGTCGCGCGCCTCGACGGCGTACTGGCACATCGGTGGGACCCAGACCCGGTTGCGCACGGTGAGGCCGCGCAGGGTGAGGGGATCGAAGAGCTTCTTGGACACCGAGGTCCTCCTGAGGTCGGGGCGCACCGCGGTCGACCCGCAGCGCGATGTTCGATGGGGATCATACTTCGATGGCAATCGAACTTCGACCCCCGTCGGACATCGATCTCTGTCGATCATCGATCTCTATTGACCGTCGATCTCCGTCGACCGTCGACGAGCGTCGATGATCGACGCCCGTCGAACCCCGACGTATGATCGATGTTCGCGAATCGGACCTCGGATCAGGAAGTGGCATGCGCACCCTCGCCCATCCCGCGCGCGACGAGCTGTGCATCGACGACGTGCTCACCTCGCTCGCCGACCCCGTGCGTCGGACGATCGTGCGGAAGCTCGCCGACCACGCCCACGAGCAGACCTGCGTGGCGATCGAGCTGCCGGTCGCGAAGTCGACCGCGTCCCACCACTTCCGCATCCTGCGCGAATCCGGTGTCATCCGACAGGTCTACGAGGGTGCCTCGATCATGAACTCGCTGCGCCGCGAGGATCTCGACGCCCGCTTCCCGGGCCTGCTCGACGCCGTCCTCAGCGCCCCGCCGCGCTGACCCCGGCCGCGCCGGCCTCCGCGTCCGTAGTGTCGGCCTGGCCGTCGACCCACCCCGTGTCACGGGAAAGCGCGTAGCGCGTTCTGGGTTCAGTCTGCATCGCTGGTCGTTGTTCCAGGATGGCGTCCGCCGTCGATCTCGGTCCACATGCCCCGGCTTCTCAGCGCTTCGGGATGGATCCCGAGCTGCCCGCCCGCGCCGCAGAACGTTCCCGACCTCGTCGCTGGTACCGGTCGCGCTTCCACGGCTGTCCTCGTGGCCCGCTCTCGAAGCTCGTCGGGCTCATCGGAGTGGCCGTTCGCCTGCGCCGGTACTGCCGCGGATGTCGACGTGATCGGCTGGGTCGACCTGGAGGCCGACGCCCCCGATCGTGCGGGCGCCGCGGTGCGAGCGGGGGGAGGTGCCAAGAATCTCCGGCCCCGTCTCGCGGGCGGTCACTCTGATGTGACTCGGGATGGCGGCGGTGCTAAGAGTCCGACCTCTCGATACAAGAATTCATTGAGTTCTCAAGATTATTTGCGACCAAATCTGACGCTCAGGCGTACTTCAGGTGAACTGCAGGGATCATGCATTGCGTCTGGTCGGGGTTGTTGTCAGTGTGGCGGTGGGTCTCCCCGAGGTGCTCGGTGCGTATTGTCCGAGGTGGGGGGCTCCAGGACGACTCGAGAGAGAAGTCCGCGAGGCCAGCAGAGGAGCCAGGGCCGCACCGGCGCGATCGCGTTCGGGGTGTACGGCCCGTGAATTGGGGGAACGTGAGTTCGCAAACTCTGGGCGTTAGCATGCCCGCACGCCTTCGACTTCGTCACGACGCGGTATTTGCGAAAGCGCCGCAAGGGGTTCTCGTGCGTCATTCGGACGGAGGTTTTTATGTTCGCGGCGAGAACACCTACCAGTGGCTCGCGTCCATCGCACCGTTCCTTGACGGTTCGCTGACCCGGGAGGAGCTCCTCGCCGGGCTCGACGAGGACCGCGCGAAGATGGTCGAGCAGCTCGTCCGCGCTCTGAGCGAGAAGGATGTCGTCACCGAGGTGTCCGGACGGTCCGTCCTGGAGGACGATGAGCTCGCTGAGTACCGCGCGCAGATCGCTTACATCGACCACTATGCGGACCACGGGGCCACGAGGTTCGAACGTTTCCGCAGCGCGGACATCCGCGTGTGGGGGGATGGACCCCTCGCCAGGACCGTCCAGGACGGGCTGCGGCTCAACGGGCTGCGCGCCATTGCCTCGATGGATACGGCGTCGCCGGACTCGGCCGACCTCGTCGTGGTATGTGCCGAAGACGGCGACTCCTCCCGCATTGTCGCGGCGCTCCGCGACGGGGAGACGGCAGTGTTGCCCGTGACCCGCTGGGGATCGACGGTCGTTCTCGGCCCGCTGTCCGGAGCAGGACGCGAGAGTGACTGGACGACCGCCATGACGCGGATGACTCGGAATGACCCCGCGACCGCGGCCGAGGTATGGCGCGCCGCGGCGCTACCTGGCAACGGGCGCCGACCAGCAGCGCTAGGCGCACTCCACACGTCGATCATCGGGCTGGCCACAGCGTACGAGGCGTTCCGCGTGCTCACCGCCGCGCCTGCTCCCGAGACCGATGGCGCGGTGGTTGTTTTCGACATGGAGACTGGGGACTCCCACCAGGAGCAAGTCCTCCCCGACCCGCGATCCGTCTCGCTCGGGGCCACGGGCGTGCCGACGGTCAAGGATATTCGGCTCGGCGGAGTCGCGACGCCCGCGGACACCGACGAGTACTCCGCGACGTCCCTCGAGGATGAGAACGAGGAGCTCAAGCGGTACCTGCAGCTCGTCGGCGAGTACGTGGGCGTGGTCCGTGACTTCGACGACGAGGATATCGATCAGTCGCCTGTGAAGATCTCCCGCGCTCTGATCGGCGCGGACGGCAGGGCTTCGGCGATGCGGGGCTTCGCCCTCGAGACCCTGGGCGATGCACGGCGCGACGCGGTGCAGCGGGCGGTCCTGGACTACGTCGCGCACGTTGGCCCTATCCCTCGCGCTCCGGAGCCCGATGCGGCCGGGACCCAGGAGATCACCGCGTCCGACCTCGTGCTCGCCACCGGGCTCGGAGGGCCCGGGAGCGATGCGGATCCGGCGGCGGCGCCGGTGATCGGTCGCGCTCTCGGCGGCGAGCTCGTAGCCGTCCCTGCGGCAGCCGTGTACGCCCGGAGCGACCTCAACTCCGCCGGTGACCTCGAGCGCAGTAGCGCCGGTGAAGGTTCCGGCCCGAGCCTCCCGGACGCCATCCGCCAGGGGATCATCTCAGCAATCGCATTCGAGGCGGTCCGTGAGGCGGCACGAGGGGCCGCATGCCGGAGCTACCCCAGCGGGCACGTCGATGCGGCGACCGTCTTCCTCCGAGAGTCCGCGGGGATCCTGCGGAACGTCCCGGAGCTCGTCGTCCTCCCGACGCGCGGTACGGCCGCGGTGGTGCTCGCGCGGAACCCTCACGGTTCGGCGGCCTATGCCGTCGGTGCCGGTGTCGACCTCGTGAGCGCGGCGAACGACGCTCTGCTGTCGTATCTCGGTCGCAGCCTGGTGCCCGAGGGGCGGCCGATGTCCGATGAGCTCCTCCTCCCAGGATTCGATCCGCGGACGATCCGCGTCGATTCCTCGACCTCCACCACCTCGCTTCCCGCGCCGGAGGCGTCGGGCCTCGGTCTCGCCGAGCAGCTCCGTGCGGAGGGCCGCCAAGCGGTGGTCGTGGACACCACACCTGCAGACGTCCTGTCGACCGGGGCGCTGAGGACGGTGAGGGTCCTCCTGACCCGCGCCGGTGCATGACGAAACCCACCGGAAGGAGATGAGTCGTGAGCTCGAAGCTCTCGTCCGACCTGTCCGTCCTGGAGACGGAGACGTTCGAGATCGTCGACAGCGCCGAGGTGATGCTCGACGCGGGAATCGCCTGGTCCAGCTGCTCGACCTCCAGCTGCTGCGGCTGCTCCAGCTCGAGCTGCAGCAGCACCAGCTGCAGTTCGACGAGCTCCAGCTCGACCACGAGCTGTAGCCACATCGGCTGACCCCGATCTCCGCACGGATCCGGGCCCGATCCGCTGCGGCGCCCCGAAGGGCCACTGAGGAGAGGAGAGGAGGAACGACATGTCAACGCTCAAGACCCAGCTCTCGGCCCTCGAGGCCGAGACCTTCGAGATCAGCGACGTCGCCGAGGTGTCTCAGGACGACGCCTGGACCTGGTCGAGCTGTTCGACCTCGAGCTGCTGCGGCTGCTCGAGCTCGAGCTGCGGCAGTTGCACCGGCTGCTCGTGCAGCTGCGGCTCGACCAGCGGCTGAGCCAGTGCGCTCGGAGCGCACCACCGGACCGCAGTGCAGGGCCCCCGGCCCACCCTGTGCTGTGCAGTGAAGGGCCACCACCGAAAGAAGGAAGAAGATGTCAACTCTCGGAAGCCAGATCGCCGCGCTCGAGGCTGAGACCTTCGAGGTCGCGGACCTGTCCTCGCCCGAGGAGAACTTCGGATCGTGCAGCACCTCATGCTGCTCCTGCTCGACGTCCTCCACCTGCTCGACGACGAGCTCGAGCTGCAGCTCGACGTCGTCCTGCGGCTGATACGGGGAGAATCGCATGAACCCGCTCGCGAACCAGCTTGCTGACCTCGAGGCGCAGACCTTCGAGATCACCGATGTCGCGCAGCTGTCCCAGGATGAGGCTCTGACCTTCTCCAGTTGCTCCACGTCGAGCTGCTGCGGCTGCTCGAGCTCGAGCTGCGGCAGCTGCAGCAGTTGCTCCTGCAGCTGCGGATCGACCTCTTCCTGCGCCTGATACGGCGCGACCGACCCTCGAAGCGAGCGGACTCCGAACACCCACTACGACAGCGGCCCCGACCGCAGGGGAGATCGAGGCGCATCTCGGCGCCGGATCGGTCCCTGACGACGGCGGCAGCCATCGTTCCAGCACTGCTCGCGGGCGCCTCGCTCCCGCTCCGCTTCTCGAGGCCCGGTGCACGACGAAGCGCGCGCTGGTCCGGAACTCACCGGCCCGGCTGTGCCTGACTCTCGACACCACGGCTTCTCGACCCCGACGCACTGCGCCCATCGACCGCGATGGGTCGCACGGGTTCGAGCTGCAGACACGTCAGCTGCAGCTCGAACCCGGTCCCCTCGCATTCCAGCTGGATCGCGCACCGCGGATCCGACGACGTCCCCGCCTGCGCCCGAAGCGCGGGCTGCCCCGAGCCCAGAGAGGTAGACGGAGCGACATGCTCGCACCCCTGACCATGACCGCCGTGGAGAAGACCCAGGCGTTCCTCGATGCCGAGCGCGATCCGGGAGCATCGCAGCCCCCTGTCGTGATGGCCCTCGGCTTCACGGACGTCCTCGGGGCGGAGATCGGTGACGAGGTCGGCTTCCCCACGCCGCCTGGGGCCACGACGGTCCATCTGCACGGCCGCGATGCATACCTCCTCGCCGCCTCCGATGAGCGGCCCTCGCCGTGCGCTCGTTGCTTCCACCGGCGGTGGCAGGCGATCCGTAACCAGGAGGAGCGCGACGCCCTCGAGGTCACCGGGTCCTCCAGCGCGGTGCCGTCCGACCCATGGCTCACCCCGCTCGCCCTCACCGCGCTGCGAGCCCTGGTCGCCGAGCGCGACGTCGACCGGGCGGAACGGCCCGTCGGAACCGGAACGATCCGCAGGCTGCGCCTTGACACGCTCGCGACCAGCACCTTCCCGCTCCTCGCAGACCCCGACTGCCCGCAGTGCGGGAGCCGTCCCGAAGCCGGCCCCCATCGGGCGATCGTGCCCCTCGAGCGCCGGCAGAAGCGTAGGCCGGACTCATTCCGCCAGCAATCCGTCACCGACTACGACATCGACCCCCGCGCCTTCGCCAACCCGGTCTGCGGTGCCCTGGGGTCGGTCATGAACGCGGCGTTCGACAATCCCACGACGATGCCGGTGACCGGGGTGAGCCTCGTGCGCGGTGCGGCCCACATCCACGAGTTCTTCTGGAGCGGGCACGCGGACTGCACCCGGGACTCACAGCTGCTCGCGATCCTCGAGGGCCTCGAGCGCTACGCCGGCCTCCTCTCCCGCGGGCTGCCTGACCCGATCTGGTCCTCTCTGGAGGGTCTGCGGGCTCAGGGGACGGCGGCGCTCGACCCGCGCGAGTGCACCCTCTACCCTGATCGCTTCTACGAGCGCTTCGGTGCGTTCTACACGGCCTTCACCCCGGACCTCGAGGTGCCGTGGGTCTGGGGCCAGAACCTCACCACGCAGCGGCCGACACTCGTGCCGCAGCGGCTCGTCCACTATCTCGACCAGGCCGGTCCCGCGTTCGTGGACGAGTGCTCCAACGGCTGCGCGACCGGCGCCTCCCCGCAGGAAGCGATCTTCCACGGCCTCCTCGAGCTCATCGAGCGGGACTCGTTCCTGCTCACCTGGTTCGCCCGGCATCGCGCGGACGAGGTGGATCCGATGAGCAGCGGCGCAGAGGACATCGACCTGATGATCGCCCGCATGAGGCTCGAGGGGTTTGAGGTGCGTATGTTCGACACCCGGATCGACCTCCCGATCCCGGTGATCAGCGCTGTCGCCGTGCGCCAGGACGACACCCCCGGACGGCTCTGCTATGCCGCCGGCTCCTCCCCGGACCCGGTGCAGGCGATGCGCGCGGCCCTCTGCGAGATCTCCTCCTATGTCCCCAGCTTCGAACGCCGTATGGCTGACGGCGCGCAGGACGCGAAGGCGATGGAGGCGGACTATTCGCAGGTGGGCGAGCTCAAGCACCACGCACTCCTGCACGGCCTGGAGTCCGTCGCCGCCCACTCGGACTTCCTGCTCGGTGAGGGGCGGGCTCGCGCGGTGGCCGAGGTCTACGAGGAGTGGGAACGGGACCGGCCGCGCCACCGGGACCTCACAGAGGACCTGCAGTGGCTCCTCGACATGTTCGCCGAGCGCGGCTTCGAGGTATTCGCGGTGGACCAGACCACCGCCGAGCAGCGGGCACTCGGCCTCTCGACTTACGCCACCATCGTCCCCGGCCTCGTCCCCATCGACTTCGGGTGGACGAAGCAGCGCGGGCTCGAGATGGACCGGGTGCTCACCGCCCACCACGAGGCGGGCCTGCGCGATCGGCCGCTCGAGAGGGATGAGCTCAATCCCGTGCCGCACCCGTTCCCGTGATCGCGTCGCTCACGCCGCCGACCCCCGTCCCAGGAGGGACGATGACTGCTCCCCAGACCCTGCACGACTACGCCTACGACGTGTTCCAGCGCGCCCGGGTGCCGATGCCGCCCTTCGACTACGAGGTCCGCTGGCGCGAACAGCCGCGGCGCCACAAGATCTACCCCGTTGCGCCGACCTACACGTTGCCGATCGGGGAGCCGGTCACCACCGGCTTCTGGGACGCGTTGCGCGGTGCGGCCGGCTGGCCAGCCGACGAGCCGCTCGAGATCGCCCGCCTGGGGCGCGGCCTGCAGGATACGTACGGGTTGATCAGCAGGCGCCTGCGGGTCTCCGGCAATGACGACTCGCAGCACAAGCCCCGTGCGATGGGGACGACCTACGCGCGGGGGACGGCGAACGGGGGCGGGCTGTACCCGCTCGAGTTCTACTGGATCAACGGGCCGTCCGCGCGCCCGACGCCGGGCATCCACCACTGGGACACGTCTTCCGGCCGGCTGCAGCGCCTTCTCGCCGGGGACGTGAGCGACCACGTCGTGGAGGCGCTCGGTGTGCCCGCGCATACCGACCAGTTCCTCCTGGTGACTGTGAAGTATTGGAAGAACTCCTTCAAATACAACAGCTTCACGCATCACGTGGTCACGATGGATCTCGGGGCGACGCTCATGACGCTCCGGTTGGAGGGGATTGTCGACGAGGCCGCCGGGCGGGTGAGCCACCTGTGGTTCGACAGCTCCCGGCTCGATTCCCTGCTGGGCCTCGACAGCGCGGAGGAGACGACCCTCGCGGTGATCCCGCTGCCCGGCGGTCCGGACCGCACGGACGGCGTCCCCGCCGTAGACGAGCGCCCCGACCGTCATGGAGCCGTCGACGACGGCCCAGATCCCGCCGCCGCGGCGGTGGCCACCGATCACCCGGTGCCTGCCTTCGCGGAGGCGCCCGCGTCGGACACCGTCGGCCGCCCGCACGTGGAGCTCGCGGAGTCGGAGCGGTTCACCCGGCGGGTCCCGTTCCCCGCTGTCGACGAGGTGGTCGCGATCGAGCAGGCCTCTGGCGAGGTGCCCCGCAGACGGCTGCCCGAGCCGTCGCGGCTCCCGTTCGCGGCGGACGCTCCCCGCATCGCCCTGCCGGAGCTCCCCACGCGACCCGGTGACGCGCTGAGCGACGTCGTCGGCCGCCGGCGCAGTAGCTTCGGGACCTTTTCGAGCGCCGAGCCGCTGACACTCGCCGAGCTCGCCCAGCTGATCGACGCCGTCACGCTGGGTGCGCAGCTCCCCACTGATGCCGGCACGGCGCGGTTCACGCGGCCCGCCGTGTTCGTCAACCACGTCGACAGGGTCCCCGCCGGCACCTACTTGATCGACATCGACACCCGAGAGCTCGTCCTCGCCGATCCCACGCCGCCCGGCGAGTTCCTGCAGGCCGCCTATTTCCTCGACAACTACAACGTCGAGCAGGCAGCGGCGGTTATCACGCTCCTGGTCCCGGTCACGGCGGTGCTCGACACCGTCGGAGGCCGCGGCATCCGCCTTGCCAACGCGGTCACCGGCGCTGCGACCCAGGCGTGCTATCTCGCAGCGGCCGAGCTCGGGATCGCCTGCGGGGCGGCGCTCGGCTTCGACAACGTCGGATACGCAGAGCTCCTCGGCGTCGCGGAGACCGGGGAGCGGCCGATGATCATGCTCATGGTCGGGCGTGATCGCGGGGATCAGGCGGATTTCAGATTTCCACTCAGCACCGACTTTCCCAGGGGGGAACTGTGACAGGAATCCTTGACCGTGAAGCACCGGGCCGGCCGGGCCCAGGGGGAGCAGATGTCCAGGAGTCGATGGCGCCCCACTTCATGCTGCGCATCGCGCCCCTCTCGTGGGAGCGACTGGAGCCGCTGCGCTTCGACGAGACCGTGGCCTGGGCCGATGCCGTGCTCGAGCTGGAGGTGCGCCTCGACGAGGCGGCCCGAGCCCTGCCGGACCGGATCGCTCCCCACGTGAAGGGGGAGGGGGATGACGAGCTGCGTCAGGCCCTGATCAATCTGCGTCGGGATGTCTTCAACTGCCGCGCCCCGCGCGATCCGGGCGCGGTCCGGAGTGCCGCCGCGAAGCTCCCGTCGGAGCTGTCCGAGGAGATCGAGGCGTGGCTGGAGCTGAGCGAGCAGCACCGCGAGGTGCGCCAGCGAGGGACAGCGATCTTCCGGCGTGAGCTGCCGCAGCGACGCAAGGCGCTCCAGCGCCTCCTGGCGCTGCCCGAGATCCGCTCCGGCATCCTGCTCGCCTCACCCTCTCTCGACGAGGCGATCCCTCGGTATCTCGCATCCGATCCCGTCAGCCCGTCGAAGAGCGCGCGCCGGGTCGAGCGCTCGGTGAGCGAGTACGTGTACCGGACGATCTGCAAGACCAGCCCCTTCAGCACGCTCACCTCGGTCGCGCTCGGCAGCTTCGAGGACGACGTCGACAATCTGCTCGAGGTGGACCCCGGTGGCCAGGGCGAGACGTCGTTCAGCAGCCACACGCGGCTGAACATGGCTGTCATCGCTCGCGTGGGCGAGGCGATCCTCGCCGAGGACGAAATGCTCCAGGCGTTGCCGCTGGCCATCTCCACCGGTTGGTCGACCGACCGGCGCCGGGTGCGGTACATGCGCCGCCAGCGCCGCATGGGGGACGCCCAGGCGGCGATGACGCTGGACAGCTTCGACGAGAACGTCTTCTTCCTCGCGCACAGCGACATCGTGGAGGACATCTTCGCCCTGCTCGACGGCGGGACGACCCTGGCTTTCGGGGAGCTGTGCCGCGCCCTGCACGAGCGCAGCCCGCAGGACCGACCCCGTGACGAGATCCGGCGGTACCTGCGGCACCTGGTCCGCCTGAACCTGCTGACCGTCCCGATCCTCTCCGTGAACATCCACGCCCGGTACCCGGTCGCGGACTTCAGCGCGAGGATCGCCGAGCTCGACGTGCCGTGGGCGACGCGGCTGGCAGAGGACCTCCTCGACCTCGAGCAGCTCGCCGCCGGATATCGCGACGCCGGTGTCGATGAGCGCCGGCTGATCCTGCGGGACCTGCAGCGCGGGATCCAGGAGATGATGGGCCGGCTTCGCGTCAAGGACCCGGTCAGCCCGCGCACCGTCCTCTACGAGGACACGGCGCTGGTCGGCACCGACGTCCGCGCCGGGCGCTCGGCGTGGTCCGATGGGGCGGCGGCCGATCTCGCGAAGTTCGCGCGGATCCTGCCCGTCTTCGACGCCCTCTCCCCGCATCGGTACATGGTGCGCGGCTTCTTCGAGTCCCGCTACGGGGCGAAGGGGCGCTGCGACGACCTCATCAAGTTCACGCATGACTTCCATCTGGACGTGTATGACCAGTACCTGCGGTATGCGATGAACCGTCGGGACTTCGTCGACAACGAGTACCAGGACCAGGAGAACTGGTTCAAGCTCCAGGACATCGCTGATCTCGACGAGGCGCGCCGTGAGCTCATCGCGCAGATGCGCGAGCGCTATGCCCGCCATGACGGCGGCGCGGAGATGCTGCTCGACGACGACTTCATCGACAGGATCGCCGCGAAGCTCCCGCCCCAGGACCGGGACCTCGACCCGCGCGCCTACTTCGCCCAGGTCGGGGACGTGGAGGGCGACCGCCGCGTCATCCTCAACCGCACCTACTCCGGCCTGTCGCTGCTCTTCTCACGCTTCCACCACTGCTTCCCGGAGGACAGCGCGGGGGACCTCCCGAGCGCTCTGCGCGAGCACCTCAGTGACGTCACGCCGGAGGGGGCGGTTCTCGCCGAGATCACCGGCGGCTACGACACCTCCAACCTCAACCTGCACGAGTCGGTGACGCCGTACGAGATCGTGTGCCCGGGGGAGGTCTCGTTCCGCGCCCCGCACGAGCAGATCCCGATCGAGGACCTCTTCATCCACCGGGATCCGCAGGACGGCCGACTTTCGCTGCGCTCGAAGCGGCTGGACCGGGAGGTCGTCCCGGTCTACCTCGGCTTCCTGATGCCGATGGCGCTCCCGGATCTGCAGCGCCTCCTGCTGTCCTTCTCCCGCAGCCGCATCGCGATGCTCGACCTCTGGTCGGGCACGGACAAGCCGCTGGGCGGAGACGAGATCGGGGGGCACCCCCGGGTGCGCTTCGGCGACCTGATACTGGTGCGCCAGGTCTGGAAGACGGATCCGTCGAACCTGCCCGAGGGTCTCCTCGGCGCGGAGGGGGCGGACCGGATCCTGCAGTGGAAGCGCTGGGCGCGCCGCCACGGGCTGCCCCGATACCTCTTCGTCACCCCGGACACCGCGGACTCCGAGGACGAGGAGGCCAATGACGGCGCGATGAAGTTCGGCAAGCCCCAGTTCGTGGATCTCGAGGACCACTTCTCGCTGACTCTGCTGGACAACCTCGCCCGGCGCGCGAATCGTCGGCTCGTCTTCACCGAGATGCTGCCCGGACCGGAGGGGCTCGTGGCGAGGAGCGCCGACGGGGAGCGCTTCGTGACCGAGCTGACCCTCGAGATCAACCAGAAAGGTGGAGTCCGATGACCACGACCCAGCAGGACACCGATCCGCGGGCGGCGTCCACGCCGGTCGCGAGGGAGACGACGCTCCCGGTCATCACCGATCCGGAGGCGGTCGGCGAGTGGATCGCGATCCACGTCTTCTACTCGAGCAACAACCATCCGCTGCTCGTCGACGGCGTGGGCCCCGTGATCGAGGAGCTGCGTGCGGACGGGCTGCTCCGTTCCTGGTTCTTCATCCGCTACTGGATGGAGGGCCCGCACCTGCGGGTACGCCTCCTTCCGCGGAAGGCCGGCGACACACATGAGGTGGCGCGGCGCATGTTCGCGGCTCTCGACGCCTTCCTCGACGACCGGCCCGCCCTCTATGACATCGACGAGGCCGAGCAGGCGGACCTGTTCAAGGAGATGTTCCTCGGGGAGTACACCGAGGAGCAGTGGGAGGAGATGTACGGCCGTGACGGCTCGATGCCGCTGCGACCGAACAACACCTACCAGGTCATGCTCTACGAGCCGGAGATCGGAAGGTACGGCGGAGATGACGGGATCGTCATCGCCGAATGGCACTTCGAGAAGTCGAGCGATCTCGTGCTCCACCTCGTCGAGTTCACGAACGTGCACGTGCGTTCGGTGCTGTTCGGCCTCGCCGCGCAGCTGATGACGGTGATGCTCGGCGTGTTCCAGGCCGATACCGCCGCGTCGGCGACGTTCCTCGCGACCTACCGGTCGTTCTGGGAGCGGGCCGGATCCGGGGACTCGACCCCCCGCCAGGAGGCGTACCACGAGGCCTTCGAACTCATGGCCGGCGGGCTCGAGGAGCACATCCTCCCCGTCTACCGGGCGGCGGCCGAGCAACGGTCGGAGGAGCTCACCGGCTTCCTCAGGGACTGGGCGGACCACTGCATCGAGCTCCGCTCGCGGCTCGCGGAGATCGCCGCTCAGGGGAAGCTGAGGTTCCCCGTCGGCGAGGACGGCGCGATGCAGGCCGTCGACCTCGACACCGGACTCATCGCGCTGCTCAGCGCATACCTGCATATGACGAACAACCGGCTGGGCGTGAGCATGATCGACGAGTGCTATCTCGCCTACCTGCTCGAGGTCACCCTCAACGACGGCGAGCCGGCTGGCTTCGACGGGGACGTCGGGATCATGTTCGGCGGGACCGGAGCGGATCGATGAGCTCCCTCGCGGTTCCCGGAATCCCGGGCGACGCCCGACCGTGCCTCGACCCCGCGGTCAGGATCGGGCCGGGTCTCTGGGACGGGGATCGGCGGCGCTTTACGCTGCACGATCCGCGCACTGGCTGGTACTTCCAGGTGGGGGAGCACGAGCACTTCCTCATCGAACGGCTCGACGGGGCGCTGTCGATCGAGGAGATCGAGGCCCAGTTCGCCGAGCACTTCGAGAGGACCCTCACCCCGGCGCTGTGGGCGTCGCTGTTCTCGCTGCTCGGAGCCAGAGGGCTGCTCGTCGGCAGCGACGATCCGGTGCTCATGGACCGCCTGCGTGACGCCCGTGCGAGTCAGTTGGACGACTCGCGCACCCTGGCGCATGCCCGCATGCCCTTCCTGCGCGCCGATCGTCTGCTCGATGCCCTATCGCCCCTGGCGCAGGCGCTGGACCGGCCTGCAGTGTGGGTCTCGACGTGGGTGGGCGCGCTCGCGCTGCTCGGGTACCTCATCTCGCAGTGGGACCAGGTGTGGACGACCGCGCGGTCCGCGTGGACCCAGCCCGCGGCCGTGATCATGGTGATGGCGGTCCTCTGGGCCACGATCCTGCTGCACGAGATCGGCCACGGGGTGACTGCGCGCCTCTACGGCGCGCGCGACATCGAGATCGGCATCATGTGGCGGCTCCCGCTCCTGATCCCGTACTGCAAGGTGGACGACACCGTGCTCTTCCATGACCGGATGCAGCGGGTGCGGGTCGCACTCGCCGGGCCGACGATCTCGGTCGCACTGTGCCTGCCGTTCGTCATCCCCCATCTCGCGACGGGCGGAGAGGGGCTGCTCGGCACCGTCGCGGCAGCGATCATCGCGTTCGGCCTGTTCTCGGGGCTGCTCAACCTGATCCCCGTCCTGAAGATGGACGGCTACTACGCGATGGCGCACCTGCTGCAGATCCGCGACCTCGAGGGCTCGGCGCAGAAGGAGCTTCTCGCGCTCCTGCGCCGCGGGGGCGGCCCCCGCGGCGCCAACCCGCTGCGTCCTCTCTATCTGGCGTACGGGATCTTCACCGTCGCCCTCTACACAGCCTTCGCCGCGGCCGCCGCGGTGTTCGGGATCAGCGGACTCTCCCCGCTGGTCGGCACCGGTCCGGCGGCTCTCATCGTGATCGTCGTGGTCGGCGCCGCCGTGGCCACCGCGCTCATCGTCAGCCGCCGGTCCAGACGGCATCTCGCCCAACTACCAGGTACTCAGGCCCCGGCCGCACCGGAACGAACGAAATGGGGAACCACATGACCGACGCAACCGATCAGCTGGCGATACGGTCCCGTGATCTCACGAAGAGATTCGGGTCGCGAACGGCCGTCGACTCGGTGAGCCTTGAGGTGAAGCGGGGCGAGGTATACGGATTCGTGGGCCTGAACGGCGCCGGCAAGACCACCTTCATGCGCATGCTGGTCGGCCTCGCCAGGCCGACGAGCGGGGTCGCTGAGGTGCTGGGCCAGCAGCGCCTCACCAATGACGTGCTGCGCCGCGTGGGCACCATGATCGAGGGCCCCACGTTCTATGCGGGACTGACCGGCGCGCAGAACCTCGAGCTCATCGCCCGGTACTCGCGGATCCCGCGCTCCGGAATCGACGCGGCCCTCGAGACGGTGGACCTCGGCTCCCGGGCGGCCTCGAAGTTCAAGGGCTACTCCCTCGGGATGAAGCAGCGCCTCGGCCTCGCCTGCGCCCTGCTCGGCGACCCGGAGCTGCTCATCCTGGACGAGCCGACCAACGGTCTCGACCCGGCCGGCATGTCCGCGATGCGTGATCTGATCCGCGAGCAGGCCGAGATCGGCCGCACCGTGATGCTCTCGAGCCACCTGCTCGGGGAGATCTCCCAGGTCTGCGATCGGATCGGGGTCCTCCACCAGGGGAGGCTCATCACGGTGGGGACTCCGCGCGAGATCGAGCAGCAGTACACCGCAGCCCACGAGGTCCTCGTGACCTGCGACCGCCCGCAGGAGGCGGCCGCGATCGCCCGGGACGTCCCCGGGGTCGAGGACGTGCGGGTCGCGGAGGACGGGATCGAGGCGGAGGTTCCCCCGGAGCACTCTGCCGCCCTGATCCAGGCGCTCGTCGCCGGCGGGGTCGCCGTCCAGGGCATGCGCGCTCGCGAGCGCTCCCTCGAGGAGGCGTTCCTGCAGATGACCAGCACCGGGAAGAACACCGAGGCGGCCGGCGCCGCCGCCGAGAAGGAAGGGGTTGCGCGATGATCGGGGCAGCCGACGCAGAGCTCTACGGGATCCGACACCGGCGGTCGTTCGCGATCGTCTCCATGGTCTGGGTCCTCCAGATCGTGCTGTTCGCCTACCTGGTGAACTTCCTGTTCGCGCAGAATGTGGACAGCGTGCCTGCCGAGCAGATCGAGGCGATGAAGGACGCTCTGCGACCCGAGAACGCGACCGCCGCCGTCGTCGGGTCGCTGCCGATGTTCGGCGCCCCGGTGATGATCATCCTGGGCGCCCTGCTCGCGGCGGGCGATGAGAAGTCCGGAGTGATCCGTGCGATCCTCAGCCGCTTCCCGGAGCGGTCCACGCTCATCGGGGGCAAGATCATCGCCCTCGCGGTCGTCGTGGCCGTCGCCATCCTCGCCTCGTTCCTGGTCGCCTTCGGATGCTCGGCGATCCTCGCCGCGCTGTCCGACGACCCGATCGCGTTCGCCTCGTTCGACGTCATCCTGCGCGACATCGCCTACGGCTATGCCACGGGGCTCACCTGGGCCGTGCTCGGGTTCGCGCTCGGGATCATGACCCGCAGCCTCGCCCTCTCCATCGCCATCGGGCTGCTGTGGGCGCTCGCCGTCGAGCAGGCTCTGCACGGCCTGGCCGGGATGGTGTCGGCCCTCGACGGGATCCGGGTGCTCACCCTGAGCGGTGCGGCGGGAGTCCTTGCCGATGCCACGGGGTCCACCGGTATGGTCGGAGGTGCTCCGGACGCGACAGTGGGCACAGCCCTGCTCGTGCTGCTGGGGTGGTGCGCGGTCGCCATCGGCGCGTCCACGATCGTGTTCAGCACCCGTGATATCAACTGACGCGAGCCAGCGACGAAGGGAAGCACGATGACTGCACCGCAGGCGGCGGCACGATCGACCGTGTCCGCCGGCAGGGACAGGGCGGTCCGCACGACGGCCGCGCTCGGGGCCGTGGGCCTGCTCGCCGCGCTGACGGCCGGGATCCTGCTGCTCACCGGGGCCGACCCCGGGTGGACGCGGGGCTTCGCCGTCGGCGGGCTGGCCGGTGCCGTGCTCGCCGGGGCGGCGGCGGTCCTCGCGCAGCAGGAGCGGACCAGGGCGATCTGCGGCATCGCCGCGTTCGTCCTGCTGGTCGCCTGCTCGACGATCTTCGGCGTCTCCTTCAGCTGACGCGCGGCCCGGGGCGGCGCCGGCGGGTCACGCCGGCACGCCGGCCGCGGCCGACGGACGGATCGCTGGGGCCCGTGCCACATCCGGCCGAGAACTGCGCGATCCGGGAGTGGCGAGGCGCAGGATGGAGGGATGACCGAGCCCTCCGCCGCCACCGCCGCCACCGCCGCGAGCCCTGCCCGCGGAGACCTCCCCTTCCGTCTCCTCGCCCTGGCCTGGGTGATCACCGGCGGGCTCACCGCGGCGATCACCGGCCCGCTCGGCCTCGAGCACGGCTCCTGGTCCGCGGCCTTCCAGGTGCTCGTCGGCGGCGTGATGCAGGGGGTGCTCGGCATCGCGCAGCAGGGTCTCGCCGACCGTGCTCCCGGCCGAGGCGTCCTCGCCACGGAGCTGCTGACCTGGAACGTCGGCGGCCTCGCCGTGATCGGCGGGACGGTGCTGGGGACGCCGCTGCTGGTCGACGCGGGCGGCGCGCTGCTCGTGGTGACGATGGTGCTGATGCTCCGCGCCGTCGGCCGCCGGGCCGCCGGTCCCGTGTGGCTGCTGTGGGTGTTCCGGGCCGCGCTGGTGCTGACCGCGGTGTCCATCCCGGTCGGGCTGGTCCTCGCCCACCTCCGCGCCGCCTGACCCGGGCGATGCCGCCGGCGCGCGGGCTGTGCCTACTGGTACGAGACGAACCAGGGCTTCGGGTCGATTGCGAAGGTCTCCTCCGGGGTGAAGGTGGGGGTGTCCTCGTCGTAGAAGTTCTTCCAGGCCATGCGGACGCCGTCGGGGAGGTCCCGCTGCAGCGCGCGCCAGGTCTCGAGCTTCGCGTCCGGGGTGCCGTGCCCGTCGGCGTGGATCGAGATCGCGAGCTCGGGATGCGAGGTGTCGAGGTCCTGCCGGTCGGTGATCATCGACAGGCTGAACTGGTGGAGGATCAGCAGCTTCTGCGGGAGGCCGTTCTCGGCGGTGAGGTCCGCGAGCCAGGCGGCAGTCTCGTTGACCTCCTCGATCGACACCGAACCGATCTGCTCGAGGTGCCGCTGGCCGGGCTTCAGGCGCCATTCGGCGTCGAGCGCGAGGCCGACGTGCGACTCCTTCAGCAGGTCCTCGTAGAGCTTCGCCTGGGTGAGGAAGTCGGTGGTGCCGGGCTGCAGGTCCAGCACGACGTACACCCCGGCCTCGCCCGCGGCGTCGACCCATTCGCGCAGCGTGTCGATGCTGAGCTCGGTGGAGTAGTCGCCGTCGGAGCCGGCCTGGTCGGAGGCGACCGTCGTGATGATCTCGAAGGCGGGGACGACCTCCTCGTCGGAATGGGCGGAGTACTCGGCGGCGAGGTCCTTCACGCGGGCGATCGAGGCGTCGACGTCCTGCTCGCCGAGCACGCCGAGCGAGGGCACCCCGGGGGTGCCGTAGAGGGCGACCATGCGGCGCCCGGGGAAGATGCTGGTGCCGCCTCCGGGCAGCTCGGGCGCGGTGATCGCCATGGTCAGCACCCTCGTCCAGGCCGCGGCACTGCCTGCGGCGTCGGCGCCGCTCGTGTCGCCGAAGGACTCCCCGAGGGCGAGCATCCCGCTCGACGGGTCCGCGGTCGCGGCCTCCCGGGTCGCCGCGACGGTCGTCGAGTCGAGGCCCGGGTCCCCGCCCGGGATCTCCGCGATGCTCCCGCCGGCCGCGCGGACCTGCGCGGAGGCGACGACGCGCGCGAGCGCCGCTGGATCCTCGCCCGGTCCGGACGCCTCCGCGTCCCCGGCGTCGCTCGCCCCGGCGTCGCTCGCTTCGGCATCGCTCGCTTCGGGGTCGACGAGCAGCGAGAGCGCGGCGGAGGTCCCCTCCCGCTCGACGTCCGGGAGGGATGCCGCGGCGTCGTCGGCCGACGGGTCGACCGCGAGCACGTCGACGTCCTCGCCGCCCGCCTCCTCGATGGCCGTCCCGAACGTCGACTCGAGGGCCGACTCGAGCGCCGCGGCGTCCTCGCCCTCCGCGGTGATCAGCGTCGTCGCGCCCAGGCGCTCGAGCTCGGCCGCGACCTCCGCATCGGTGCCGAGGAGCAGCGGGAGGCCCGTCTCGGCCGCGAGCGCGGCCAGGCCTGGGACAGCGTCGGAGCTCGCCTCCGCCGCGACGATCGCGCCGTCGGACGCGACGAACAGCGAGGATGAGAGCAGGAGCGCGGCGCGAGCGGGGTCCTCGTCCGGCAGGACGGTCGACGCCGGTGCGGTGTCGACGACGTCGACCGCGAGCGCATCCCCCGGGAGCGTGCAGGCTCCCAGCGTCCCGACCAGCGCCGACGTCGCCAGCAGGGCGGCCGACGCGCGGAGCGCGCGGGAGAGGGCGGAGCCGGCGGGACGGGGGAGACGGAGCATGCGGTCCTCTCGGGAGCGATGATGGGGGCGGCGATGGGGGCAGTGCGGCGGCATGACGGGGTGACGGCATGACGCGGCGACCCCCGCCTCACTGTGCCCTGTCGAGGCGGCGATGGCGAGTCGGACATCGCCTTGACATCGTATCGAACGAATGTTCGACTGTCGGCATGCGGTGGAGCGGACAGCGGGTCGACGAGCAGGCGGACGCGCAGGTCGACGAACGGGCCGACGAACGGGCCGACGAGCGGGCCGACGAGCCGGCCAGCGAGCGGGCCGACCAGCAGGCCCCCGCGCTGCTCTCCCTCGCGGGCCTCGTGCGCAGCGTGCGGGCGCCCGAGTTCCAGGGCGTCACCTTCCATGAGGTCCTCGCGAAGTCCGCGCTGAACAAGGTGCCCGAGTCCAGCCCCATGCCCTTCCGCTGGACCGTGAACCCCTATCGCGGCTGCTCGCACGCATGCGTCTACTGCTTCGCCCGCAGCAGCCATCGCTACCTCGATCTCGACGCCGGGGCCGACTTCGACCAGCAGGTCATCGTGAAGGTCAACGCGGCTGAGGTGCTGCGCGCCGAGCTCGCCCGCCGCTCCTGGAAGGGCGAGCACGTCGCCCTCGGCACGAACACCGACCCCTACCAGCGGGCCGAGGGCCGCTACCGGCTGATGCCCGGGATCATCGCCGCGCTCGCCGACTCCGGCACGCCGCTGTCGATCCTGACCAAGGGCACGCTGCTGCGCCGTGATCTGCCGCAGCTCGAGCAGGCGGCCCGGCGGGTGCCCGTCGGCCTCGCGATGTCGATCGCGATCGTCGACGATGCGCTGCAGAAGGCCGTCGAGCCGGGCACGCCCAGCACCGCCGCGCGCCTGGCGACCGTGCGGGCCGCGGCCGACGCGGGCTTCGGCGTCACCGTGTTCATGATGCCGATCCTGCCGTGGCTCACCGACTCCACCGCGCAGCTCGACGACGCCCTCGCCCGCATCGCCGAGGCCGGGGCCGTGCGCGTCGAGTTCGGCGCCCTGCATCTGCGGCCCGGCGCCAAGGAGTGGTTCCTCGCCTGGATCGAGCGCGAGCATCCCGAGCTCGCGACCGGCTATCGCCGCTTCTACGGCCGCGAGCACTATGCGCCCGCCGGCTACCGCCGCGATCTGAGCCGGAGGATCCTGCCGCTGCTCGCCCGCCACGGACTCGACGCCCGCGAGGACGAGGACCAGCCCGAGGTGCGCCGCGCGGCGTCCTTCCGTGCGGCCTCGGCCGCGCGAGCGAGTGCGGTCGGGCCGGCGGGGCTGACGGGGCTGGTCGGGCCGACGGAAGCATCCGCGCTGGTGGCGGGCCCGCGTGCGCTCGACCTGATGCCGCAGCCCTCCCTGTTCTGACCGGCTCCCGCTCGGCGTCCCGACGGGCGTGCGGCGCGGCCGGATCCGTGGAACCTCCTGGACGAGAGGCCGCCGGGCCGATACCGTGTGGCGCGCACCACTTATATAAAGGGTTGAGATAAGTGGTGCCGGTCTGCCGCGACGATGCGGCGGACCGTCGCGACCCCTGAGGAGCCATCCGATGACGCATGCCCCTTCGCCGTTCCCTTCGCCGTCTCCGTTCCCCGCGCAGGAACCGTCGGCCGCAGCGCGCCCGTCGGCCGCACTGCGCGCGGCCTCGCCGTCCCCCGCGGCTCGCCCGTCGGCCGCCGCGACCGCGGCCCCGCTCGGCATGAGCCGACGCACCGCCCTGCTCGGCGCGGCCTGCGCCGGTGCGATCGCCGCGCCGCTGCTCGTCGGCGCGAGCCGGGCCGACGCCGCGCCGACGACCGCCGCCCCCGCGGCGCCCGGGGCGGCCGTCGCCCCGGCCGCTCCGGTCCCGGCCCCGGACTCGGGCCCCTTCGCGCCCGGGCAGGCGTGGACCGACACCTCCGGCGAGCTCATCCAGGCGCACGGCGGCCAGATCGTCGCCCATGAGGATGAGCAGGGGAGCATCTACTACTGGTACGGCGAGGACCGCTCCAACGGCTACGCCAGCAGCCCCGGCGTGCACGTGTACTCCTCGCGGAACCTCTACGACTGGGATGACGAGGGGCTCGCGCTGCGGACCCTGGAGACCGATGCGCAGCTCGACGAGGACGAGTACTTCGTCGGCCTCTACGGCGAGTACGACGACGCCCAGCGCGAGGCCGTGCTGCGCGATCTGCGCACCGTCCCCGTCCCCGGCGAGAGCGTCGCCATGGCGATCCTCGAGCGCCCGAAGGTGCTGCACAACGAGACCACCGGCCAGTGGGTCATGTGGGTCCACGCCGACGGTCCCAGCGAGACCTCGACCGCGCAGTACGCGAAGGCCCGCGCAGGCGTCGCCGTCTCCGACGGGCCGACGGGCCCGTTCCGCTGGATCGACAGCTACCGTCTGCACGTCGCGCCCGAGGGCGAGGACAACTACGATCCCGCGAACCCGGGCATGGCCCGCGACATGACGGTGTTCCGCGACGACGACGGCACCGCCTACATCATCTACTCGAGCGAGGAGAACTACTCCCTGTTCATCTCGCGCCTGGACGCGGACTACACCTATCTGGCGACCGGCCCCGAGGACGCCGTCAAGGGCGTCGACTTCATCCGCCCCTACATCGGCGCGCACCGCGAGGCCCCGGCCCTGTTCAAGCGCGGCGGGACGTACGTGCTGATCACCTCCGGGGCGACGGGCTGGGACCCGAACCCCGCGAGCTATGCCACGGCGACGGAGATCCTCGGCGAGTGGACCGACCACGGGAACCCCTGCATGGGCGATGAGGCGGGCACGACCTTCCGCTCGCAGTCCACCCATGTGCTGCCGATCGACGCCGAGCGCGGGCTGTTCGTCTACATGGGGGACCGCTGGACGCCGTCGGACCTCAAGGCCGCGCCCTACGTGTGGCTGCCGATCCTCTTCGGCGAGGGCGATTCGATGTCCATCGAGTGGCGCGAGACCTGGCGCTGGGAGGACCTCGAGGAGCAGCCACGCTTCGACGTCGAGGTCACGATGCCCGAGTACATCCGACCGGGGAAGACGTCCTCGCTGCCGGGCAGAGTCGTGCTCGACCGCGACGGCACGACCCGCCGGGTGAAGGTCTCCTGGGGCGGCGACCTCGACCGCCCCGGCATCACCACGGCCGTCGGCACCATCGCGGCCGCGGCCGCCGGGACCGAGGAGGACCTGACCTTCACCCGCCCCGTGCTCGTCGTGCCGAAGAAGGTGCAGTACCTCGTCAACGCCGGCGGGAAGGAGACCGACGACTGGCTCGCCATCCGCGACATCGCCGCCGGCACGATCCGGAACCAGGCGGCCGACCAGGAGTACGGGCGCGAGGCCGCGACCGGCGCGATCTGGGGCTACACGGGATCGAGCGCCCCCGCCGGCTCCGAGCAGGAGTCCATGGACTACACGCTCCGCTACGCGAAGTCCGGCCAGGACCTCCGCTACCGCTTCGAGACCCTCGCGAAGGGAAGGCACACCGTCCACGTGTGCTTCTACGAGCGCTGGGCGGGCACCGACCGCGAGGCCAGCGTCAGCCTGAACGGCGAGGTCGTCATCGCCGCGCAGCGCTTCCCGACCACCCCGGAGGTCGTCTCCCTCGAGGTCGACGTCCCCAAGGACGGCGGGATCGACCTCGTCATCCACCCGACGCTCTCGCCCGACGTCCAGGTCAGCTGGGTGCTCGTCGAGAAGTCCTGAGTTCGACGGGCGGCGGGCGGGCGCGGCCCGCCGCCCTCGGCCGCCGGTTCGCGCGCCGCCCTCGCCCGTCGCCCCTCGCCCTCGCCTGTCGCTCTGTGCACTGCGGCCGCTCAGCCCAACAGGGCGGGGTCGACCTCCACCGGTTCGAGGTCGGTGAGCGCGACACGCACGCCGCCCGCGCCCGTCGCCCCGCCGACGCGCACGCGGTGCTCGCCGAGGGCGCCGGGGCCGACGGCCCGCAGCATCAGCGCCGTGATCCGGCCGTCGGCCCAGGTCATCGCGATCTCGATGCCCGGGCGGGCGCGCAGTCCGCGGACCGAGCCGGAGGCCATGATTGCGGGGAGGGCGGGCAGCAGCTCGATCTCCCCGCGATGGGACTGGACGAGGGCTTCGGCGATCGCCGCGACGATGCCGATGTTCCCGTCGATCTGGAACGGCGGATGCGCGGAGAACAGGTTCGGATAGAGGCCGCTGCGCTCGGAGCCGTCGGGAAGCTCGGCGGGGCGCAGGAACAGCTCCAGCAGCGCCTGCACCTTGTCGGGCCGGTGCAGACGGGCCCACAGGGCCGTCTTCCAGGCGAGCGACCAGCCGGTCGCCTCATCGCCGCGGGCGACCATCGAGCTGGCCGCCGCCGCCGACAGCTCGGGGGCGAGGTGCTGCCCGCCCGGATACTCGAAGCCCAGGTGGGAGACGTGACGGTGGGTCGGCTCGACCTCGCCGACGCCATCGCGGTGCCATTCGAGGATCCGCCCGTCGGCCCCGATCCGCGGTCCGGGGATCCGCTCGAGCGCCGACCGGGCCCGGCCGACGATCGGGTCCTCGTCCCGGCCCCCGTTCGGGTCCTCGCCCTGGGCCGCGTCGTCGTCCGCGCCCAGCAGCTCCGCCTTCGCCACGAGCGACTCGAGCACTTCCCGCAGCAGCCAGCGGTCCATGCCGGAGGACTCGGTGAGCGCGACCGGACGGCCGTCGTCGTCGATCCACTCGTTCTCCGGGGAGGTCGAGGGGAAGGTGACGAGGGTGCCGTCCGGCCCCTCGTGCAGGAGGTCGAGCGCGAACTCCGCGGCCTGCAGCAGCGCCGGCAGACGCCGCGCGGCGATCTCCCGCGGATCCTCTCCGCTGAAGGAGGCGAGGGAATCCAGCTCCCGCTCGAGCCACAGCCCGCCCATCGGCCAGGTCGCCCACTTGCCGTCGCCGTGGACGGGGTCGGTGTACCCCCACGGATCGGAGTTGTGGTGGATCGTCCAGCCGCCCGCCCCGTAGAGCCGGCGCGCGGTGTCCCGCCCGGCGACGCGGCACATCGCCGTATACCCCTCGAGCGCGCCCGCCGCGCCCGGCACATGCGCGACCCCCGCCGCCCAGTGGTTCATCTCGAGGTTGATGTTGACCGTGAAGTTCGAGTTCCACGGCGGCAGCACCTGGTCGTTCCACAGTCCCTGCAGGTTCGCCGGCGGCAGACCGGGCCGCGAGGACGCCAGCAGCAGATGCCGCCCGTACGCGAACATCGTCGTGAGCAGGCGCGACTCCTCGGAACCGGTGAGCTCGAGGGCCACGTCATGGGCGGCCGGCAGCGGCGCGGCGCGGTGCCGCTCCCGCAGCTCCGCCTCTCCGCGCTCGAGCGCCGACTCCGCCTGCTCGCGCGCCTGCGCGAGCACCTCCGCGACCGGACGATCGGGCTCCTCGCCGAGGCCCCGCCATGTCGTCGCGATCGCGCACACGACCAGCAGGCGACGGCCGACGGGCGCGCTCGACCCGTCCGCCGCGCTCGTCCCGTCCGCCGCGCTCGTCGGGCCCGTCTCGACGATCCGGGTGCGGACGACGACGGCGGCGCGCGAGGCGCCCTCCTCGTCCCAGGCCAGCTCCGCGAGGTCCGCATGGCGGGTGGGGACGCCGTCGGAGGGGGCGCGCAGCACCAGCTCGAGACCGCCGTCGGTCCCGGGGCCGACGGCGCCTCCCCGCCCCGCGTCGCCGGCGAGGAACTCGCGGTGCTCCTCGACGAGAGGCGAGGTCAGCTCGAGGTGCACGCGCTCGCCGTCGGCCAGCGGGGCGGTGTGCACGAGGACCTCGTCGGCCGCGCTGATCCAGCTCGTGTGCTCGCCGTCGGGCGTCGAGACCGTGTGCTCGGCGAGGGAGAGATCGAGCATCCGCGGGGCGGCGGGGGAGGGGCCGCCGGTGGCGGTGTCGGTGTCGGCACCGGTGCTGGTGCCGGTGCTGTCGCCGTCGTCGCCCTCGATGGCGATGATGAGGTCGCCGACGGGCTGATAGGCCTGGCACCAGGCGGCGCCGAGCCCCTCGATCACGTCCTGGGCCTCGCGGACGCGGCCGGCGAGGAAGAGATCTCGGGCTTCGGCGCGGAGGCGGGAGGCCTCGTCGGCAGGGGTGAGCCAGCGGTCGACGGTGCGGGGCCCGCCGGACCAGAGCGTGGACTCGTTCAGGCTGAACCGTGCGCGGCGCGGGTCGCCCCACACCATCGCACCGATCCGACCATTGCCGAGGGGGAGGGCTTCGAGCCAGCGCGTCGCAGGACGATCGCGATGGATGCGGACGGGGGCGGCTGTCATGGATGGACTCCCAGGTTTTCACGGGAAACGGGGCGACCGCTCGGGCGACGGTGCCGACGGGTCGGCCGCTGGTCGCCGCCGAGGGATGCCTCCGCGGGAGCCGACTCTCCGTCGACAGACATCCTATGTGTGAGGGGCGGGGTGGAGGGAAGGGGGCGCGATCGACCGCTGGGGCGCCGCGCAGGTGCCCCGCGGGCTCCCCGCGGGCGCCCGCGGGCGCCTCGTGCACGTCGCGCGCGCGAGTCTCGTGCGCGCGCACCCGCGCGGAGGCGCGCGGGCGCATGCGCGGCAACTCGCGAAATCGGGTCTTCTGCGTTGCAGAGCAGGCGAGTTCCATGGGCCGCAGCGCTGGCTACTTCCGTCGAAAATTGCCGAATGTTGCCACGTGTTGCTTCCGCGTGATCATTCCGTAGCCGTATTCCGTGCCGCTGACCTTGGAGTTCTACCGGGAGGTCATGTCTCGGGAGTGTCACGCCTGTTCCTGAAACAGGGGCAACTCCCGGCAACCGGTGTTTCAGGATCGACCTCCGATGGTGTTGTTCACGCCGAGTGGGAATGACCCCACGCTTCATGGGACGAATGCCGCGAGAGCGGCGCCCTGACGAGGAGTTGACGATGGCGTCACGCAGAATGTTCATGGCCGGAGCTCTCGGTGCGGGAGCCCTCTCCGCGGTCTCCCTCAGCGCATGCGGAAGCAGCGCGTCGAGCGGATCCGGCGGCGAGGCCGGCAGCGTCGAGGGCCGCGGGGCCTTCCTCCGCCTCGGTGCCCTGCAGGAGCCCCTGTCCTGGGATCCGTCGCAGGCGCACGTCGGCCACACGCTGCAGCCGTACCAGGCGGTCTACGACACGCTGCTGCTGCGCGAGCCCGACGGCACGCTCGCCCCGATGCTCGCCACCGAGTGGGGCTACACCGACGACTCCCACCTCGTCATGGCGCTGACCCTGCGCACCGACGTCACCTTCTCCGACGGCGCCGCCTTCGACGCCGACGCCGTCGTCGCGAACATCGAGAACTTCCGCGGCGGCAACGGCCGCCAGGCCTCGCAGGCCGCGGCCATCGAGTCCGTCGCCGCGACCGGCGAGGACACCGTCGAGATCACGCTCAGCGAGCCCGACTCCGCCCTCGAGTACTACCTGAGCCAGGCGCTCGGCCTCATGGGCAGCCCCGACGCGATCGGCGGCGAGGGCATCCAGCAGCTGCCCGTCGGCTCCGGCCCGTACACCATGGTCGCGGAGGAGTCCGTCGTCGGCGGCCAGTACGTCTTCGAGGCGCGCGACGGCTACTGGAACCCCGACCTGCAGAAGTGGGACCGCATCGAGCTGCGGATCATGGGGGACGCGACCGCGCGGGTGAACGCGCTGGTCGCGGGCGAGGTCGACGCGACTCTCGTCGACGGCGCGACCTTCGAGCAGGCCGAGAGCTCCGGCAGCACGCTGCTGGAGTACCCCACCGACTGGTCGGGCCTGCTGCTCATGGACCGCGACGGCGACCTCAACCCGGCCCTCGCCGACCCCAAGGTGCGCCAGGCGATCAACTTCGCCTTCGACCGCGAGTCCCTCCTCCAGGAGCTCGTCCTCGGCCACGGCACCGTCTCGAGCCAGGTCTTCGGCCCGGACGCGAGCGCCTACGACGAGGAGCTCGAGAGCTACTACACCTACGATCCCGACAAGGCCCGCTCCCTGCTCGCCGAGGCGGGCTACGCCGACGGCGTCACGATCCAGATGCCCACCATCACCCCCGGCGGCGAGACGATCATGACCTTCGTCGCCCAGCAGCTCTCCGACGTGGGCATCACCGTGGAGCAGGTCTCCGTCCCCTCGATCGACTACCAGGGCGAGCTCGGGCAGGCGAAGTACGCGGCCGCCTGGTTCAACCTCTTCCAGGGCCCGACCTGGGTCGCGATCTCGCAGATGATCAAGCCCGAGGTGCTCTACAACCCCTTCGACAGCACCACCTCCGAGATGGAGGAGTGGATCGAGGAGATCCGCATCCACGGCGACGAGGCCGTCGAGGCCGCGCAGGCCATGAACCGCTATCTCGTGGAGAACGCATGGTTCGCGCCCTTCTACCGGCCCAGCCAGCTCTACTTCTACGACGCCGCGGTCGTGACCCCGGTGGCGCAGACGCAGATGGCCGTCCCGTCCATCTACAACTACGAGCCGGTGCTCTGACCGGATTCCCGTCGACCGACGGACCGGAATGCGCGGGGCGGAACATCGACCCGCCCCCGCATTCCGGCGCCGTCGGACGGATATGCCGTGAGAACCGTTCCGGTGCGCCGTCCCGTCAATGCTGACGAGGAATGCGCACCGGGGAAGAGGACATCATGCTCAGACTCATCTCCCGCCGGCTCCTGTCCGGAGCCGTCGTCCTGTTCGTCGTCGCGATCCTCGCCTACGCCCTGCTGTTCGCGGGCTCGGGGAACATCGCCCGCAACATCCTGGGCGACCAGGCCACCGAGGACCAGATCGCCGCGAAGCAGGCGGAGCTCGGCCTCGACCAGTCGCTGTTCGTCCAGCTCACCTCCTGGATGGGCGACGCCCTCCGGCTGGACTTCGGGCGCTCCTGGTTCACCAGCCAGCCCGTCATGGAGGCCATCGCCTCCCGCCTGCCCGTCACCCTCGTGATGGTCATCGTCTCGGTCGCGCTGATCGCCGTGGCCGCCACCGTCCTCGGCGTCGCCGCGGCGGTGCGGCGCGGCTGGATCGACCGCGTCGTCCAGATCGGCGCCGTCGGCGGCAGCGCCCTGCCCGGCTTCATCATCGGCGTGTTCCTGGTGACCCTGTTCGCCGTGAACCTCGGCTGGTTCGACGCCACCTCGCAGATCCGGGCGACCTCCTCGCCCGCCGTCTGGATCACCTCGCTCACGCTCCCGGTGATCGCCCTGGTCATCAACGGCGTCGCGAGCGCCGCGCAGCAGATCCGCAGCGCGTTCATCAAGCAGCTCGAGCAGGACTACGTGCGGACCCTCCGCAGCCGCGGCATCAGCGAGCGCGAGGTGCTGTTCAAGCACGTCCTGCGCTCCGCCGCCCCGGCGGGCCTGACGGTGCTGAGCCTGCAGTTCATCAGCCTGCTCGGCGGCGTCGTCGTGATCGAGAGCATCTTCGCGATCCCCGGCATGGGCAAGCTCGCCGTGGACGCCACCACCCAGTCCGACCTGCCGCTGGTGATGGGGGTCGTGATGTACACGGTCGTCATCGTCATCGTCGTCAACCTGATCGTCGACATCCTCAACGGATGGCTCAACCCGAAGGTGCGTGCCGCATGAGCGAGACCGCCGCCCCCGTCGCGACGCCCCCCGGCGTCCTGCGCTCCTCCCCGCTGAGGCGCCTGGCGAAGAACCCGATGGCGATCGTCGCCGCCGCCGTCTTCCTCGTGATCCTCGTCGGCGCGCTGCTCGCGCCGCTGATCGCGCCCCACGACCCCGAGGTCGCGGACCTGTCCTCGGTGCTGCTGCCCCCGGGCGGCGAGCACCTCCTCGGCACCGACAGCGCCGGCCGCGACATCTTCTCCCGCCTGCTGTTCGGCGCCCGCGTGACCCTGCTGTCGGCGGCGATCTGCGCGGCCGTCGCGATCGCGATCGGCCTGCCCTCGGGCCTCATCGCCGGCTACTACGGCGGCATCTTCGACGGTCTCGCCGGCTGGGTCGTCAACGTGATCATGGCGCTGCCCGGCTTCATCGTCCTGCTGGCCTTCCGCGCGGCCGTCGGCCCCTCGGTCTACCTCGCCATGGTGGTCTTCGGGATCCTGCTCAGCCCCGGATTCTTCCGGCTCACCCGCACCGCGGTGCAGTCGGTCCGCGGCGAGCTCTACGTCGACGCGGCCCGCGTCTCCGGCCTCAGCGACCGCAGCATCATCGGCCGCCACATCTTCGCGGTCGTCCGGGCGCCCATCATCATCCAGGCGGCCATGAGCTGCGGCGTCGCGATCTCCGTGCAGTCCGCGCTCGAGTTCCTCGGTCTCGGCGACCCGACGGTCCCCACCTGGGGCGTCATGGTCTCCGACGGCTTCCGCTCGATCTACCGCCAGCCCCTGAACGTGGTATGGCCGTCGCTGGCGATCATGCTGGTCATCGGCAGCTTCGTGCTCTTCGGGAACGCCCTGCGCGACTCCCTCGAGGACCTCGAGGTGATCGTCGAGAAGAAGCCGACGAAGGCGTCGACGAGCACCGCGGCCATCACAGCCGTCGCCCCCGCCGCCCGCAGCGCCCAGCATGCCGCGCTCGAGGCCGCCGCCGAGGAGCACCTGCTCTCCGTCGTCGACCTCCGGGTCGCGTACCCGCAGGCCGGAGGCCGACGCAAGGTCGTCGTCGACGGCGTCAGCTTCCACGTGGACCGCAACGAGGTCGTCGGCATCGTCGGCGAATCCGGTTCGGGCAAGTCGCAGACCGCCTTCTCGGTCCTCGGCCTGCTGCCGGACAACGCGATCATCGCGGGCGGCTCGATCGTCTTCGACGGCGTGCGGACCGTGCGCGAGGGCGACACCGAGGTCGACCAGTCGGCCATGGTCGCGCTGCGCGGCAAGCGCATCTCGTACATCCCGCAGGAGCCGATGAGCAACCTGGACCCGGCCTTCACCGTCGGCCACCAGCTCATCCGCCCCATGACCAAGGTGCTCGGCATCTCCGCCAAGGAGGCCCGGAAGCGGGCCCTCGACCTGCTGGCGAGCGTCGGCCTGCCCGACCCGCAGCGCACGATGGACTCCTACCCGCACGAGATCTCCGGCGGCATGGCGCAGCGCGTGCTGATCGCCGGCGCGATCTCCTGCGAGCCCGACCTGATCATCGCCGACGAGCCGACGACGGCCCTGGACGTCACCGTCCAGGCCGAGGTCCTCGACGTCATCCGCGCCCTCCAGGAGCGGCTGGGCCTGGGCGTCCTGCTGGTCACGCACAACTTCGGCGTCGTCGCCGACATCTGCGACCGCGTCATCGTGATGCAGACCGGCCGGGTCGTCGAGGCGGGCACCACCCGCGACATCCTGCGCAGCCCCGCGCACCCGTACACGCAGATGCTGCTCGGCTCGATGCTCGAGGGCAAGGAGCCCATGACCCGCCTGATGCCCCCGGCCGACGACGCCGCGGGCACCGCGACCGCCTCGGGCGTCGGCACCGGCGTCGGCGCCGCGACCGCAGCGACCGCAGCAGGTGCGCGATGAGCATCCTGCAGAGCACCCGCGCCCCTCGGGGCGCCGCACCCGAAGGAGAACCGGCGATGGAGAAGCCCGCGGAGGGGAGCCCGCTCCTCGAGGTCGACGACCTGGTCGTCGAGTACCCCGGCAAGGGGGTCTTCTCGCAGCCCTTCCGGGTCCTGCACGGGGTGTCGGTCGCGATCGGCGAGGGCCGGACCCTCGGCCTGGTCGGCGAGTCCGGCTCCGGCAAGACCACGATGGGCCGCGCCGTCCTCGGCCTCGCGCCGGTGACCTCCGGCAGCGTGCGCTTCGACGGGCAGGACATCGGCCGCGCCTCGCGGCGCCAGCGCCGGGGGCTGAGCAAGGACATCCAGGTGGTCTTCCAGGACCCCTACACCTCGCTGAACCCCTCGATGACCGTCGGCGACATCCTCGCCGAGCCGCTCGGCATCCAGGGCATCGACGGCGCGGAGGCGCGCGAGCGGGTGCAGACGCTCCTCGAGCGCGTCCACCTCCCGCAGGACGCCATGGGCCGCCTGCCGCGCGAGTTCTCCGGCGGCCAGCGCCAGCGCATCGCGATCGCCCGGGCCATGGCCCTGCGGCCGCGGCTGGTGGTCTGCGACGAGCCCGTCAGCGCCTTGGACCTGTCCACGCAGGCCCGCGTGCTCGACCTCTTCCTCGAGCTGCAGGAGATCACGGGCGTGTCCTACCTCTTCATCTCGCACGACCTCGACGTGGTCCGGCACATCAGCCACCGCGTGGCCGTGCTGTACAAGGGCGAGATCGTCGAGCAGGGGGAGGCGGCGCAGGTCACGCAGGACCCGCAGCATCCCTACACGCAGCGCCTGCTGCTGGCCTCGCCGGTCCCCGATCCGGACCGCCAGGCCGAGCGCCGCGCGGCCCGCCGTCGGCACGCCGAGGAGATCGAGATCGCCCCGGTGAGCTGACCCCCACGCCGCCGTCGGACGGAGGAGCCGATCCCTCCTCCGCCCCTCGGCCCGCCGGGCCGTGGATCCGTCTCCCGGTCGGCCCGCCGGACCAGCGCCCCGGAGGCGGACGAGTGTCGTTGCTCGTCCGCCCCCGGGGCGCTGCACTGCGTCCGGGGCCCCGCGGCGGGCGATCTCGGTCGCATCGGACGCACCGAGTCCGGGAATCCGCTTGCCCTCCTGCGCCGGGCATGCTTGACTGGGGGAAGTGGAAAGCGGTTACCGCCGTCAGGGCCGACGGACGGACGCCTTCCGCACCGCCGTCGGGGCCCCGGTCGCCGACGGCTCGTCCCGTCGGACCCGCCCGAACCGTCGGATCCGTCGGACGCGCAGGACCCCCTCGACTCGCAGGACCCGCCCGACACAGCACAGGAGACAGTCATGGCAGAACGCAGGATCGGCATCATCGTCAACGGCGCGACCGGCCGCATGGGATATCGCCAGCACCTGGTGCGCTCGCTGCTGGCGATCCGCGAGCAGGGCGGCGTCGAGCTGTCCGACGGGGACCGCCTCGTCCCCGACCTGCTGCTCGTCGGCCGCAACGAGGAGAAGCTGCGCACCGTCGCCGAGCGCCACGGCCTCGAGAACTGGACGACCGACGTCGACGAGGCCCTCGCGAACCCCGACTATGAGGTCTACTTCGACGCCCTGGTCACGAACCTCCGCGTCGCGAACCTGAAGAAGGCGATCGCCGCGGGCAAGGCCATCTACACCGAGAAGCCCACCGCCGAGTCCTTCGAGGACGCGCTCGAGCTCGCGAAGCTCGCCCAGGAGGCCGGCGTCGTCAACGGCGTCGTCCACGACAAGCTGTACCTCCCGGGCCTGCTCAAGCTGCGCCGCCTCATCGACTCCGGCTTCTTCGGCGAGATCCTCTCCGTGCGCGGCGAGTTCGGCTACTGGGTCTACGAGGGCGACTGGCAGACCGCCCAGCGCCCCTCCTGGAACTACCGCTCCGAGGACGGCGGCGGCATCGTCGCCGACATGTTCCCGCACTGGAACTACGTCATCGAGGAGCTCTTCGGCCGCATCGAGGACGTCTACGCGCAGACCGCCACCCACATCGGCGAGCGCTGGGACGAGAAGGGGCAGAAGTACGTCGCCACGGCCGACGACGCCGCCTACGGCGTCTTCCGCCTCGAGAACGGCGTCGTCGTGCAGATGAACTCGAGCTGGGACGTGCGCGTGCACCGCGACGAGCTCGTCGAGTTCCAGGTCGACGGGACGCACGGCTCGGCCGTCGTCGGCCTCCACGGCGCGCGCATCCAGCCGCGCGAGGCGACCCCGAAGCCCGTGTGGAACCCCGATGTCAAGGACGGGCACGACTACCGCGGCGACTGGATCGAGGTCCCCGACAACGCCGGCCCGACCGGCTTCGACAACGGCTTCAAGGTCCAGTGGGAGGACTTCCTCGCCTCCTACGTCGAGGGCCGCGCCTACCCCTACGACTTCCTGTCCGGCGCCCGCGGCGTCCGCCTCGCCGAGACGGGCCTGGCCAGCTCCGCCGAGGGCCGCCGCATCGCCCTCGAGCCGCTGACCGAGGTCCCGGCATGAGCACCGATGTGAGCACCGGCGCGGGCCCCGACGCGGTCACCGCTGCGGGCACGGGCGCCCTGCGGGCGACCCTGATCGACGAGGACGGCGGGCTGCGCACGATCGCCGTCGGGCAGGCCGCCGCCTTCCCGAAGCCGACGGCGCCGCTGCGCTCGCGCACCGTCTACGCGGCCGTCCACGTGATCCCGACGGTCCACGGGGACAACACCCCCGGCGCGCCCGCCGACATCGACTGGGAGGCGACGCTCGCGTTCCGCCGCACCATGTGGTCCCGCGGCCTCGGCGTCGCCGACGCCATGGACACCGCTCAGCGGAACATGGGCCTGGACCCGGCGGCGACGCGCGAGCTCATCTCCCGCTCGGCCGACGCCGCCCGCGAGGCCCTGCAGGACCCGGAGATCGCCGCGGTCTTCCCGGAGGGGGCGCAGGTGCGCGACCTCGTCGTCGCCGGCGTCTCCACCGACCAGCGCGAGGAGCACGAGCTCAGCCTCGACGAGATCGTCGCGGCGTACACCGAGCAGCTCGTCGCGACCGAGGCCGCGGGCGCGGGCGCCGTGCTCATGGCCAGCCGCCATCTCGCCCGCGCGGCGACGTCGGCCCAGGACTACGAGGACGTCTACCGGCGGGTGCTCGCGAGCGCCGAGCAGCCGGTGGTCCTGCACTGGCTCGGCACCGCCTTCGACCCGCAGCTCGAGGGCTACTTCGGCGCGGCCGACACCGCGGTCGCCTCCGAGACCCTCCTGCGGATCATCGCCGAGGATCCCGCGAAGGTTCGCGGCGTGAAGATGAGCCTGCTCGACGATGCCGCCGAGGTCGCCGTGCGCGAGCGCCTGCCCGAGGGCGTCGTCATGCTCACCGGCGACGACTTCCACTTCTCCCACCTGATCGTGGGCGACGGCACCGGTGCGGCCGACGACGGGTCGCTGCCCGTCGGCGACTTCTCCCATGCGCTGCTGGGGGCCTTCGCGGTCACCGCCCCGGCGGCGTCCGCCGCGGTGCAGGCCCTCGACGCGGGCGATCCCGCGGAGGCCCGTCGGATCCTCGACGCCTCCGAGGAGCTCGCCCGCCACGTGTTCTCGGCGCCGACCTACCACTACAAGACCGGCGTCGCGTTCATGGCCTGGCTCAACGGCCACCAGCGCGCCTTCTCGATGATCGGCGGGATGCACAGCGCCCGCGGCCTCCCGCACCTCTCGCGGACCTTCGAGCTCGCCGCCGCGACGGGTAACCTCGAGGACCCGGCCCTGGCGGTCGAGCGCTGGCACGCGATGCTGCGGCTGGCCGGCTGCGCCATCGGGCAGGACGAGGACGTCTCGGCAGGAGGCGCCCGATGACCGCCTCCGAAGGAGGGACCCCGATGACCGCTCACGGCACCACGCCGCGCCTCTCGATCAACCGCTGGACCTGCAGGACCACCCCGATCCAGGACTTCCTGGAGGCCTGCACCGCCCAGGGCCTGGGCTCCGTGGGCCTGTGGCGGCAGGACGTCGAGGAGGTCGGCCTGGACGCCCTGCGCCGCCGCGTCGACGACGCCGGGCTGCGCGTCTCCTCGCTCTGCCGCGGCGGCTTCCTCACCGCCGCCGGGGACGCCGAGCGTGCCGCCGCCCTCGCCGACAACCATCGTGCGATCGACGAGGCCGCCGCGCTCGGCGCCCCGACGCTCGTGCTCGTCGTCGGCGGGATCAGCCGGGAGGACAAGGACATCGTCGGCGCCCGCGCCCGCGTCGCCGAGGCCATCGCCCGCCTCGCCCCCTATGCGGAGGACGCGGGCGTCACCCTCTCGATCGAGCCCCTGCACCCGATGTTCGCGGCCGACCGCGCGGTCGTCTCCACCATCGACCAGGCCCTCGACATCGCCGAGGCCTCCGGCAGCCCGGCCGCCGGGGTCGTCGTGGACACCTACCACGTGTGGTGGGACCCGAACCTCGCCGCCGCGATCCGTCGCGCCGCCGACACCGATCGCCTGTTCAGCTACCAGGTGTGCGACTGGAACCTGCCGCTCGCGGCGGAGCCCCTCCACTCCCGCGGCTACATGGGCGATGGCTACATCGACTTCCCCGCGATCACGACCCTGATCAAGGACGCCGGCTACACCGGCGACATCGAGGTCGAGATCTTCAACGAGGACGTCTGGGCGACCCCCGTCGCCGAGTCCGTCGGCATCATCGCCGACCGGTATGCGGAGCTGGTCCAGCCCTACGCGTGAGCTGAGCGGGGGCTGACCCGGACGCTCGTGCGTCCGGGTCAGCCGCGCTTCCAGTAGGCGAGGGCGTGGATCCTCTCCTTGGGCACCTCGAGCTGCTTGCGGAGCATGGCGCCGATGCGGCGGGTCGCGGCGGATTCGAGGGAGACGAAGAAGGTCGTGCCCGCCGGCGCCTCGACGCCGGCGGTCCAGGCGGCGGTCTCGATGGAGCCGTCGCGGTCGAACCAGGCGACCTCGACGCCCTCGCGGGCGGGGGAGTCGAGCTCCTCGGGGTCGTTCGCGTAGCCGCGCTCGAGCAGGACGGTCGCCGTGATCCCGGGCTCCCGGCGCAGGAGGTCGCGGATCGCCGGCAGGGAGGCGCCGTCGCCGATGAGGACCATGGAGGTCGGGGAGTCGGCGACCGGGTTGCGGCCGTTGAGGACGGTCGCATCGATCTCGTCGCCGGTGCGGGCGCCTCGTGCCCAGTCCGAGGCGACGCCCGGGTGGAGGTAGAACTCGATCGCGGCGGTGCCCGTCGCCGGATCGGGATCGACGAGGGTGTAGGCGCGCTGGTGGCCGCGGCCCGCGGGGGTGGTGAACCACAGCCGCAGCCAGTAGGTCGGGTAGACGTCGTCGCGCTCGAGCAGGTCGCCGACGTCGACCGTCAGCCGCAGCAGGCGCTCGGAGCGCTGCTCGCGGGAGAGCACCCGCAGCCGCAGGTCCTGGGCGCGATAAGCCTTGAGGATGACGCCGTTCAGGCCGCGCCGCGGGGAGCTCGTGCGGGGCGCGTCGACAGGGTGCTGCGATGTTCGCTCGGTGGACATGGGCCGCCTCTCCGCTTTATGTAAGGACTGCCTTACTTTAATCCAGTGGAGGGGCGGTGGCGAGGGGCGTCCGTCGGCGTGCGGCCGACGGGCGCCGCGGCCTCAGCGGTAGTCGTCCCAGACGGGGGAGGGGAACAGGACGCGGTCGAAGCGGTCCCAGGCCTCCTCGAGGTCGATCGGGGGATTGCGGAACATGCGCAGCTGGAGGCCGTCCATCGCCGCGAGGGCCATCTCGACGAGCTCGCGGGCGTCCTCGAAGGTGCCGATCTCCGGGGGGAGGCGCCAGGTCGTGGCGCTGTAGAGCGCCCAGACCTCGGAGGGGCGGGTGGCGTAGTGCTCGTGCGCGGGATGCTCGGGGAAGGTGGACTCGGCGCTGAGCACCATGTGCAGGCGGATCAGCTGCGGGTCCTGCGCGTTGTGGCGGACCAGGTAGCGGAAGTAGGCGGGCAGCGAGACGCCGTCGGGGTGGATGGCGGCGGGATCGCCGGTCGCGATGAAGTCGTCGGGGTCGAAGCGGCGGTCGTAGCGCTGGTCGACGAGCAGCTGCAGGAGGCCGTCCTTGTTCTTCACGTAGTGGAGGAGGCCGGGCTGGGTGAGGCCGACGGCGTCGGCGACGTCCTGCAGCGAGAGCCCGTAGAAGCCGTGCCGGGCGACGAGGTCCGTGGAGGCCTCGAGGATCTGCGCGATGCGCTCCTCGGGGGTCAGGCGGATGCGCGGCCTGGGGGACTTCGTCGGGGAGGGCATGACGACACAGTAGTCGCGGCCGACGCGGCGGGGACCGGCGCTGCGTGGCGTGGGGCACATGGACGCCGGATTGACATCCGCGCTCGACGGACTTAGTTTCAGAGCGTTACCTAGTATGCACTCGATAAGGGTGCGGGGCCGCCCTCGACGGCCGCTGCTGGGAGGACTCGACGGGGCCACTGGCCCCGCGGCAATGACGCCGGATCGCCGGCCGTCCTGGACCGAAGAAGGCACAGATGGACAACCGATCGACCACCCCGACGGCGGGTGCGCGGGAGACCGCGGCCGCCGCCGACGCCCTGCCCGCCGACGACTCGCCCGCCGGCTCCTCGCGCGCCGGAGCCCCGCTGACCGCGATACCGCACGCCTCTCCGCTCGGCGCCGCCGGCGCCGCTCCCGCCGAGCTGCCCGCCGATATCGCCCCCGACACCGGGCTGCCGCTCGCCAAGGGGCAGGTGCTGCGCTTCGCGGCCGGATTCCTGCTGTTCGGCGCGGTCTGGATGGTCGGCCTGCAGATGGTCGCCCAGGTGCTGCTGCCCCAGCGCCTGCAGGACATCGGCGTCGCCTCGCCCGAGGCCATGCTCGGCACCGCCAACGCGGCGACCGCGATCGTCTCGCTCGTGTCGAACCTGGTGTTCGGCAACCTCTCGGACCGCACCCGCAGCCGCTTCGGCCGGCGCGCTCCGTGGGTCCTCGGCGGTGCGGTCCTCGGCGGCGGCTCCCTCGCCGCGATCGGCCTGGTCGCGAGCCCCGCGCCGATGATCCTGCTGTACTGCCTGAGCATGGTGGGCCTGAACATGATGCTGGCCCCGGCGATCGCGATCCTCGCCGACCGCGTCCCCATGGCCGTGCGCGGCACCATGAGCGCCTTCTACGGCGCCGGCCTCGCCGTCGGCAGCCCGCTGGGCGCGCTCATCGGCGCCGCCTTCATCACCACGACCGTCCCCGGCTTCTTCCTCGGCGGCGCGCTCATGCTCCTCGGCGGCGTCATCGCCGTCGTCCTCTGGCCCCGCGAGCGCTCGGCCGCGGACCTGCCCATCACCTCGACGGACCTGCGCGACGTGCTGATGTCCTTCCGTCCGCCGCGCCATGCGCCGGACTTCTACAAGGCGTTCGTCGGCCGCTTCTTCATGCTCGTCAGCATCCAGATGGTCCTCGCCTACCAGCTCTACATCGTCCAGGGCCACCTGGGGCAGTCGGTCGCCGAGTCCGCCCGGACGATCGCCACCATGTCCGTGATCCTGCTGGTCGCGGGCCTCGTCGGCTCGCTCATCTCGGGCCCGATCTCGGACCGCCTGGGACGCCGCAAGCTGCCCGTCGTGGTCGCGAGCGTCCTGTTCGGCATCGGCGTCGCCATGCCGTGGATCCTGCCGACGACGGCCGGCATCCTGCTGTTCGCCGCGATCGCCGGCTTCGGCCAGGGCGTCTACAACTCGGTCGACCAGGCGCTGAACGTCGACGTGCTCCCCAGCGAGGAGGAGGCCGGCAAGGACCTCGGCATCCTCAACCTCTCGACGACCGCCGGCCAGACCGTCGGCCCGCTCATCACCTCGGCGATCGTCGTCGCGACCGGCGGCTACTCGGCGGTGTTCGCGGTCTCGATCCTCGCGGCCGTGCTCGGCGCCTTCACGATCACCCGCATCAAGGGCGTGCACTGACCTCCGCCCTCCCCGAGGGAAGCCCTCCCGATCACGCGCGACGCCCTCCCGATCCTCGGCCCGAGGCCGCGGATCGGGAGGGCGTCGCGCCGTCGAGGGGCGGCGGCGGGCGCGGCTTGCGCCGGCGTCCGCCGGTCCTCACGATGGGGACGATCGCGTCCGTCGAGAAGGAGCCGCGCCATGGTCGAGAAGACCCCGTCCGTCCCGTCCGTGCTGTTCGTCTGCGTCAAGAACGGCGGGAAGTCGCAGATGGCGGCGGCGCTCCTGCGTCGGCGCGCCGGGGACGCCGTCGAGGTCCACTCGGCGGGCACGGAGCCCGGTTCCGGGCTCAACGCCCTGTCCGCGGCCTCGGTCGCCGAGGTCGGCGCCAGCATGGAGGGCGAGCGCCCGAAGCCCATCGACCCGGTCCTGCTGCGCACGGTGGACCGCGTCGTCGTGATCGGCGACGAGGCGGTCGTCGAGCCCGTGCCGCAGATGGCGGGGAGCATCGAGACCTGGATCCTCGATGAGCCCTCGGAGCGCGGCATCGACGGCGAGGAGCGCATGCGCCTGATCCGCGATCAGCTCGACGAGCGGGTCCGCCTCCTCGGCGCCGAGGTCGCCGGTCCCGCCGCCGGCTGAGCGACAGCCGCCGACGGGCCCGTCATCGGGCGCCGTCGGCGGCGGTGGAGGCGGTGGGGGCTCAGCCCTCGATGATCACGAGATCCCAGGGGGCGATCTCGAGCGGGTCGCCGACGGCGATCGGCGCGCCGGGCGCGCCGCTCGCGCCGGCCCCGCTCGCCGACGTCGCAGCCGACGACGCATCGTGCGCCGCCGCCTCGTCGGCCGACGCGGCGAGCACGGAGACGCCGGCGACGGGGCTCGCGAGCGCGACCGTCTCGCCCGAGTAGTTCAGCAGGAAGGTGATCTCGCGTCCGCGGCCGTTGGTGCCGCGGCGCACGGCGACCGTGCCGATCTCCTGCGGCCAGTCCCACAGGCCTGCCTCGCGCAGGGCGTGCGCGAGGATTCCGCGCAGCGTCTCCGGGGAGGTCATCGCGCCGATGTAGGTCGCGGAGCCCGCAGTGCCGGTGCCGGCGTCGGAACCCGCGTCGGAGCCGGTGCCGCCGGCGGCCGGATGCACCCGACGGGTGACGGCCGCGGTCCCGCCCCAGGCGGGGTGGTCGTAGGAGGCGAGCACCTCGGCGTCCTCGACCTGCAGCAGCTCCAGGAAGTGCTGGACGGCCGGCGCCGCGCCGTCGGCCGCGTCCGTGTCGTCGGCCGCGTCCGCGTCGCCGGCGGCGGTCGCGTCGGCCGACGGGCGGGCGCCGGCGAGCGGGCCCGCGAGGGCGAGGCGGGCGCCGTCGGGCCGGGAGAACTGGTCGTAGGAGATACCGAAGGTCTCGGTGAGCGCATGCGGGGCGCGGTCGTGCCAGACGGTCACGTCCTCGTCGGCGACGGCCGTGCGGAAGGTCGAGACCAGATGGCCGCCGTCGGCGACGAAGCGCGCGAGGCGATCGATCGTCTCCTGGCTCGCCGTGTAGAGCGCGGGGGTGAGGATCATCGTGTAGCGGCCGAGGTCCTCGTCATCGGGGGCGATGAAGTCCACCTCGACGTTGAGGTCGAAGAGGGCGTCGTAGACCCAGCGCAGCACGTCGTTGTAGGTGATCGAGGAGCCGAAGACGCCGTCGATGAAGCCGGTCTCGAGGGTGAACCAGCGCAGCGCCGTCAGCGCCCGGTTGCTGACCATGATCGCCACCCGGTTGCGCTTGGCGAGCCCCGTCAGGGACGCGGCGTGCGCGGCCCACTCGCGGCCGACGCGGCCGGACTCGAGATAGGTCGGGTTCGGCGAGAAGTCGTGGCTGAGCAGGCCCTTCCAGTAGGTCTCGAAGGAGTGGTGGATCGAGTGCCAGTGCCAGTACATGACGCCGAGGGCGCCGCTGGCGACATGGCTGTAGGCCTGCAGGCGCAGCTGCCCGGGGTAGGGGAGCCAGCCCATCTGCCCCTGCGCCTGGGTCTCGAGGACGAGGTAGTTGGCGCCGCCCTTGATCGAGCGGGTCATGTCGCCGCCGAAGGCGATCTCCTTGCCGGTCAGGCGCGACTGGGTGGGGTGGTAGATGTCGGTGCCGGCGAGGGAGACGGTGCGGGCGGCGGAGAAGTGGTCGACGGCCGGCTGCAGGCCGTAGGACCAGCCGGGGGTCCAGTCGAAGTCGAAGTTCTGCGTGACGAACTGGTCCTCGCGGGCGTACTCGGCGACGATGCCCGCCTGCCAGCCCAGGAAGTCGTCGACGAGGGAGCGGCGGAACGCCTCCCAGGCGGAGCCGAGGGAGCCGTTGATCGTGCCGCGGACGTCGGGGAAGTCCTCCCAGGCGTCGATCCGGTTGGACCAGTAGGCGAGGCCGAAGGCGTCGTTGAGACGGTCCAGGTCGTCGTCGAAGCGCGCCCGCAGATGCTTGACGAAGGCGCGCTGCGCGCCGCGGGAGGCGGTCCCGTGGTGCTTGGTCTCGTTGTCGATCTGGAAGCCGATCACGTGCTCGTGATGGGCGGTGCGCTCGAGCAGCGCGCGGATCGCGCGCTCGGCGTGGAAGAGGTACGTCGGATGCGTGATGTCCATGATCTGGCGCGCGCCGTAGCGGCCCGGGCCGGCGTCGGTCTCGGCGAGGACGTCGGGATAGGAGGCGACCAGCCAGGTCGGCACCGCGTAGGTGGGGGTGCCGATGATGACCGACAGGCCCGCCTCGCGGGCGGCCTCGAGGGCGCGGTCCACATGCGTGAAGTCGAAGACGCCGGGCTGCGGCTCGAGCGTCGACCAGGTCGACTCGGCGATGCGGATGACGTTGTGCCCGGCCGCCGTCATCATCGCCGCGTCCTCGGCGGTGCGGTCGTACGGGAGGTACTCGGAGTAGTAGGCGGCTCCGTACAGCAGTCGATCCATGGCGGTCACCCTTCATCGCGCGAGCAGGTCGCCCGGGCCGGGCGCTGCGGAGGGAGTGCGTCGGGCCGAGCAGGTCGGTCCCGGCAGTCTACCCATCTACTGAGTAGATAGTAGATAAGAGGTGGTCCACACCCCTTCCACCGGTAGGGATTACTCGTGTAACCTCACGCGTGACACCCGATGGACGCTCGAGGAGGACTCCATGACCGATCTGCCTGCCGCCGCGCTGACCGACGCCGCTCCGGCCGTCGCCGCGCTGACCGACGCCGAGAAGATCGCCCTGACCGGCGGCGCCGACTTCTGGCACACGAACGCCGCCCCGTCGGCCGGACTGCCCGGCGTGATGGTGACCGACGGTCCCCACGGCCTGCGCGCCCAGCAGGGCGAGAGCGACCATCTGGGCCTGAACGACTCCGTGCCCGCGACCTGCTTCCCGCCGGCCGTCGGCCTCTCGGCGACCTGGAGCCGCGAGACCGCCGCCGCCGTCGCCCGCGCGATCGCGAAGGAGGCGCTCGCCGAGGGCGTCGCCGTCGTGCTCGGCCCCGGCATGAACATCAAGCGCTCCCCGCTGTGCGGGCGCAACTTCGAGTACTTCTCCGAGGACCCGCACCTCACCGGCGAGCTCGCCGTCGCCTATGTCGACGGCATGCAGGCCGAGGGCGTCGGCACCTCCGTCAAGCACTTCGCGCTGAACAACCAGGAGACCGACCGCATGCGCGTGGACGTCTCCGTCGACGAGCGCACGCTCCACGAGATCTACCTGCGGGCCTTCCGCGCCGTCGTCACCCGCGCGCAGCCGTGGACCGTCATGTGCTCCTACAACTCGGTGCTCGGCGAGCTCGTCTCGCAGAGCCGCTTCCTGCTCACCGAGGTGCTGCGCGAGCAGTGGGGCTTCGAGGGCCTGGTCGTCTCCGACTGGGGCGCCGTGACCGACCGACCGGCATCCGTCGCCGCGGGCCTGGACCTGCAGATGCCCGCCGATCCCGGCGCCGAGGCGGAGCTCGCCCGGGCGCTCGCCGCCGGCGAGATCGACCCCGCGGACGTCGACCGCGCCGCCGGCCTCGTCCTGGACCTGCTGCGCAAGTCCGCCGCCGCGCACGACGAGGACGCGAGCTACGACGCCGACGACCACCATCGGGTCGCCCTCGAGGCCGCCCGCAAGGCGATCGTCCTGCTCGCCAACGACGGCATCCTGCCCCTGCCCGAGAGCGGCGCCGACGCCGAGGGCCGTCCGCTCGCGGTGATCGGCGACTTCGCCGCGACCCCCCGCTACCAGGGCGCCGGCTCCTCGCACGTGAACCCCACCCGCCTGTCGACCGCCCTCGACGCGATCCGCGCGATCGCCGGCGAGGTCCCCTTCGCGCGCGGTTTCGCCCCCGGGGCGGGTGCCGCCGACGGCGCCGACGCCTCCGCCGATGACGAGGCGCTGCGCGCGGAGGCCGTCGAGCTCGCCCGCGGCGCCAGCGCGGTCGTGCTCTTCCTGGGCCTCGGCGAGGACGTCGAGTCCGAGGGCTACGACCGCACCGACATGGAGCTCCCCGCGGCGCAGGAGCGCCTGCTCGAGGACGTCCTCGCGGTCAACGACCGCGTCGTCGCGGTCCTCTCCAACGGCTCGGCGATCCGCCTCTCCCCGACGCTGCGTTCCGTCCCCGGCCTGCTGGAGGCCTGGCTGCTCGGCCAGGCCGGCGGCGAGGCCACGGCCGACGTGCTCTTCGGCCGCACGAACCCCTCGGGCAAGCTCGCCGAGACGATCCCGCTGCGCCTCGAGGACGTGCCCTCCGCGCTCCACTTCCCCGGCGAGCACGGTCGCGTGACCTACGGCGAGGGCCTCTTCGTCGGCTACCGCGGCCTCGACGCCCGCGGCACCGAGGTCGCCTTCCCCTTCGGCCACGGCCTCAGCTACACGAGCTTCGAGCACACGGACGTCGCGGTCGAGGCCGCGGGCGACGGCATCGCCGTCGAGGTCACCGTGCGCAACACCGGCGACCGCGCCGGCCGCGAGATCGTCCAGGCCTACGTCTCGGTGCCGGACTCGCGGATCGCCCGCGCCCCGCGCGAGCTCAAGGGCTTCGCCGACGTCGAGCTCGAGGCGGGCGCCTCCCAGCGCCTGCGCATCGAGATCCCGGCGACGGAGCTGCAGTACTGGAGCACCCGTGCGGGCGCCTGGGCCGTCGAGGCCGGCACCTACCGGGTCGAGGTCGGCGCCTCCAGTCGCGACCTGCGCGGGAGCGCCGAGATCGTGCTCGCGGGCGACGAGCCCGTCCTCGAGGCCACCTTCTCCACCACCCCGCTGGAGATCGCCGAGATCCCCGGCGGCGCCGAGAAGCTCGAGGCGCTGATCGCCCGCACCCCGCTGTTCCAGGACCCGGAGATGCGCAAGATGGGCGAGCAGATCCCCGTCGGCCGCCTCACCGGCCTCGGCGGCTTCTCGCGCGAGGAGATCCAGGAGTTCCTGGACGCGGTCAACGCGCACTGATCGGCCGACGGCGCCCGGTCGGCCCCGGAGTGCCGGCCGGGCGCGGCCCGCTCAGCGGATGACGCGCTGGACGTCCTGGCCGCTGAAGGTCCAGGACAGCACGTCGATCGCGCCGCTGCGCGCGTACGGGCCGACGATGCGCCCGGTGAAGGACTCGCAGAAGTCCGAGGTGAGATAGCGGCCGTCGACGCGGGCGATCTCGACCCAGTCCGCGCCGTCGTGGACGGACGCGATCAGCACGTCGCAGGAGGAGAGCATGTCCACGACGCCCGGGGCGGGCGGGCGCGCCTCGAGGCGCAGCCGCACGGGGGCGTCACCCGAGGGGCGGGGCACCGACCAGGTCTGCTGCATCGAGGGGATGTGCATGGTCGCGGCGACCTCGCCTGTGCGCACCTCGAGGTCGAGGTGGGTCTGCTCGTCGTAGCGCATCGCCAGGCCGCCGACGCCCGCGCGCGGGTCGATCGCGATCTCGACGACGGCGGCCTCGGTGGTCTGGCGGATGCCCAGGAAGTCCGGGCGCAGGTCGTCCATGCCGACGCCGCGGCCGCTCAGCCGCAGCGCACCGGGACGGGCCGACGCATCCGCGATCTCGCGCGGGAAGCGGCGCACGGCGACGATCTCCGGGTCGAAGCCGTCGACGGCGGCGGGGACCTCGCCGGTCAGCGAGACCTCGCCGGCGATCGCCGGATGGCGGTCGTCCAGGCGCACCGGCTCGGCATGCGGCCAGCCGTCGACCCAGGTCACGGGCGTCACGAAGGTCTCGCGGCCCATGGGCGCCCAGGCGCGCGTGGAGGAGCGGGGGCGGGTGCCCAGCAGCACCAGCGCCCAGGAGCCGTCGTGCAGCTCGATGAGGTCGCCGTGGCCGCTGTTCTGCACGGCATGGTCGGTCCCGCGGGCCGTGACCAGCGGGTTGTGGGGCGCGCCGGTGAAGGGGCCCTGCGGGGAGGGGCCGCGGGCGATCGTGACGCTGTGGCCGCGCTCGGTGCCGCCCTCGGCGATCATCAGGTACCAGTGCTCGCCGACGCGGTAGAGGTGCGGGGCCTCGGGGAACATGCCGCCGGTGCCGGACCACAGGCGGATCGGCTCGGTCAGGGCCGCGCCGGTCGCGGGGTCGATGACGACCTGCGTGATGCCCTGGTGGGTGAGGGTGCCGGTCTCCTCGTCGAGCAGGAAGCCGGACATGGTGACGTAGCAGGTGCCGTCCTCGTCCCAGGCGATGTCGGGGTCGATGCCCTGGACGTCGAGCACGACGCCGTCGTCCCAGGGGCCGGCCGGATCCTCGGCCGTGAACAGGATGTTCCCGCGGCCGGTGCCCATCATGTCGGGGACCACGAGGTGGAAGCGGCCGTCGTGATGGCGGATCGTCGGCGCCCAGACGCCGCCGCCGGTGGGCACGCCCGGCACGCCGACCTGGCCCTCGCGCACGGCGACGTGGCCGATCAGCTCGAGGCTGCGCAGGTCGCGCGAGCGGAAGACGGGGATCCCCGGGAGGTACTCGAAGGACGAGGTGGCGAGGTAGTACCACTCGCCGACGCGGCAGATGCTGGGGTCGGGGTGGAAGCCGGGGATCAGGGGGTTGGGCAGGCCGAGGTTCTCGGGCATGGGCGTCCTTCTCGATGGGGGGCCGCGGCGGCGCGACCGGTTGGTGACACGAGTAACCTCACTGTAGGCTGGGTCCTCGGTCGATTCAAGGAGGCAGCACGTGGGCGGACGGGCGACCAGCGCCGACGTCGCGCGGAGGGCCGGGGTCTCGCGCGCGACGGTGAGCTACGTGCTCAACGACCGGCCCGGGCATTCGATCTCGGCGCCGACCCGCGAGAAGGTGCGCGCCGCGGCCGAGGAGCTCGGCTACATCCCCAACCACAGCGCCCGCGCGCTGCGCGGGAAGGTGCCGCCGGTGATCCTCGTGGTCACCCACGACATGCCCTTCGGCCGCAACGTCGGCGACATGATGGACGCCTTCGCGGCGCTCGCCGCGGGCGCCGGCTTCTCGCTTGTGAGCCTGCGCTCCGAGGATCATCGCGCCCTCGAGACCACCGTCGTCCACCTGCACCCGCGCCTGGTGATCGCGACCCTCCCGGTCCCCGAGGAGGACCTCCGCGTGCTCGCCCGCCTCGACGCCCCGATCGTCGACGGCTGGGCGCTGCAGGGCGAGGTCGTCGGCGGCGAGCAGGCCTCCGCCCTCCAGGTCCGACGCCTCGCCGACGCCGGTCGCCGCCGCCTCGCCTATCTGGGGGCGACCGAGCAGAGCCTCGCGCTCTTCGACGCCGGCCGCCGCGAGGGCGTCCGCCGGACGTGCGAGGAGCTGGGGCTGCCCGCACCCGTCGAGGCGGCGATCCCGATGGTCGTGGAGGCCGAGGGCATCGTCCCCGTGCAGGAGATCCTGCGCGGCTGGCTCGCCCTCGAGGAGCCCGTCGACGCCGTGGCCTGCTACAACGACTTCTGGGCGGCGGCCCTGCTGCGTGCCGCGCGCGCCGAGGGCATCGCCGTCCCCTCCGAGCTCTCGGTCATCGGCATCGACGACGAGCCCATGTCCGCCTTCCTCGACCCGCCGCTGACCACGATCGACTACGACGCGCGCGGTCTCGCCCGCATGCTCTTCGCCCGCGGGCTCGAGATGATCGGCGAGAGCCCGCTCGACGCGTCGGCCGACGCCGCGGGTGCGAGCGCAGCCGACGGGGCGAATGCCAGCACGGCCGACGGGGCGAGCGCGATCGTGAGCCCGCGCTTCCGGGTGATCGAGCGCGGATCGGTCTGAGCGCACCGGTCGGACGGCTGGAGCGTGCCGGTCGGATCGCCCGAGCGCGCCGGTGAGATCGCCCGAGCGCGCCGGTCAGACGGCGATGGCGAGGGCGGTGGACTCCCGCAGCACCACGTCGCCGCGCAGGTGGATCTCCTGCGGCTCCGGGGCCGCAGGGGCCGTCTGCTCGGCGTCGGGCTGCTGATCGCCGGACGCGTCCGCCGCCTCCGCATCCCCGTCCGCCGCCTCGGCGGCGCCCGCGGGGCTCGTCGTGCGGCCGAGGACCCAGTCGACGGCCTGCTGCGCCATCCGCTCGAGGGGCAGGGCGATCGTGGTGAGCGTGGGGTGGACGTCCTCGGCGTCGGGAACGCCGCCGAAGCCGGCGACGCTGACCTGCTCGGGGACCGCGAGGCCCTGACGCCGCAGCTCGCCGAGGGTCCCGAGCGCCATGATGTCCGCGGGGGCGAACAGGCACAGCGGGAGGTCCGGATCGGCGCCCGCGGGGGCGGCGGCGAGGTGCTCGGCGACCCGGCGGGCGGCATCGTGGCCGCCGCTGCGGGTGAGGTCGGCCTGGAAGGTCAGCTCGGGCTCGATGCCGGCCTCGGTGAGGCCGCGGACGAAGCCGCCGGTGCGGTCGCCGGCGGAGGGGATCCCGCGGATGCCCTCGACGACCGCGAAGCGGCGGTGGCCCTCGACGACGAGCGCGGTCGCGAGCTCGTAGGCGGCCTCGGCGTTGTCGGGGACGATCGTGCGGCCGACGCCGAGGGACTGGCCCAGACCCACCACCATGCCGCCGTTGCGGGCGAAGCCCTCGATCAGCTGCCGGATCGCGTCGTCGGACTCGCCGCCGTAGCGGTGCGAGCCCACGAGGACGAGCGCGTCGACCTGCTGGGCGATGAGGGAGCGCAGCGCCCGCACCTCGGTGTCGGCGTCGCGATCCGTCTGCGTGAGCAGCACCTGCGAGGAGGAGGCGAAGACCTGCTGCTGGACGGCGCGGGCGATCGCGCCGAAGTAGGGGTCGGCGATATCGTGGACGACCAGGCCGATCAGGCCCGAGCGCGAGCGGGCCAGGGCCTGCGCCTGCGCATTGGGCACGTAGCCGAGCTTGAGGGCCGAGCGGCGGACCTTCTCGGCGACCTCCTTGCCCGGCACGCGGGAGGATCCGTTGAGCACCCGTGAGGCGGTGGCCAGGGAGACCCCGGCATCATGGGCGACATCGCTGAGTCGCACGGCGGCCATCGTCGGCCCCTCTCCCTGTCGTCTCGATCCGCGGCCCCGACGGGGTCGCGCGGTGCGGGCAGGATGCCCGGCAATGCCGGGAGCGGGGCGCGGGGAAGCCTCCCCGCGTGCCGCGACGTGCCTGCGCACGCCGATGGCAACCGCTGTCCGACGGGATCAGGATACGTGGGACCCGCGGCGGCGTCCTGGGGAACCGGAGACTCGCGGCGCGGTGCGGAGGGTCGGCGGGCGTGCGGGCGGGGCCCGGGGCTCAGGCGCTGAAGGCGAGGGTGTCGTGGTCGACCGGGTGCAGGGGCGCCTCGCCCGCGACCAGTCGTCGGACCTCCTCGAGGGCGTCCTCGCCCATGCGGTGCAGCTCGTTGCCCTGGGAGCCGGCGATGTGCGGGGTGATCGACAGCGTGGGCACGCCCCACAGCGGGTCGTCCTCCTCGAGGTCGTCGTGCACGTCGAGGATCGCGTAGAGGCGGCCGGAGACGAGCTCGGCGCGCAGCGCGTCGATGTCCACGAGCGCGGGACGTGCGGTGTTGATGAAGGTCGTGCCGTCGCGCAGCAGGGAGAGCAGCTCGCGCGAGACCATGCCGTGGGTCGCGGGGACGTCCGGGGCGTGGAGGCTGACGACGTCGGAGGCGGAGAACAGCTCCGTCAGCTCGACCTTCCGCGCACCCAGCGCCGCGATCTCCTCGGCGTCGACGTACGGGTCGGAGATCAGCACCTCGAGATCGAAACGTCGGAGGTGCTCGGCGACGAGGCGGCCGACGCGCGAGGCGCCGATGAGGCCGACCACCGCTCCGTAGGCGCCGATCTCCGTGCTGGCCCGATCGCCGAAGGCGGGCCGATGCGTGCGCCGGTACTCGGCCTCCTGGGCGAGGGCGCGCTTGGAGGCGAGCAGGATCTGCGCGAGCGAGAACTCGGCGACGGGCACCGCATTGGCCTCCGTGCACGAGGTCACGCGGATGCCGCCGTGCGCCCACACCTCGTCGGACACCACGAAGCGCACCGTCCCGGCGGTGTGCACGATCGCCCTCAGACGCGACATCCGGGCGAGCGCGAGGGCGTCGACGACGGGGGAGCCCCAGCCGGTGATCAGCACCTCGACCTGCTCGAGGATCTCATCGGGCGCGGCCGTGAGATCCGGCGTCGTCGCCGCGGTGTCGACCTCGACGAGCGCGCGCAGCCGCTCGAGCTGGGCGGGGGAGAACATGCGGTGCGGGAGCCCCTCGGGCATCGCCAGCAGGGCCTTCATCGGGCGGCCTCCTCGGGGGCGGGGATCGGGGTGGGGGCGGGGGAGCCGGGCGCGGGCGTGGGGGCGCCGGCGATCCAGGCGCGCAGGGTCGCGGCCTCGCCTGCGAGCAGGGCGGGATCGTCGGCGGGCACGAACTCGATCAGCGCGTCGTGGTCCGAGCCCTCCTCGCGCAGGATCGCGAAGGCCTCGCGCCACAGTCCCTCGCGCTCGGGCAGCGCGGCCAGGAGGTGGCGCTCGCTCCCGGGCCACCACGAGAACACGTGGATCGTCGAGACCCGCGGGAGCAGCGCGCGCAGCGTCGCGAGGGCCTCGGGGGCGGGCATGTCCTGATGCGGCTGCCAGTAGGAGAGCACGTGGGAGCGGTCGATCTCGTCGAGCAGGCGCAGCGTCGAGCCGATCTCGTCGGTCAGGGTGCCGCCGTGGTGCTCGAGGCCGACGTCGATCCCGGCGAGCCCCGCCGCGTCGGCGAACAGCCGGATCCGGCGCACGATCTCCTCGCGCAGCGCGGGATCCGTCGCCTCCGACGGGGTCCGGCCCGCCCACACGCGGATCCGCGGGGCCCCGAGGGCGCGGGCGGTGGCGATGATCGCGTCGATCAGCTCGCGGTCGATCTCGTCGGCGCGCTCGCCGTCGGCGAAGCCCAGATAGGCGCCGTAGCTGGCGACGGCGAGCCCCGCCTGCTCGGTGAGCGCGCGGACGCGCTCCGCCTCGGCGAGGTCGCCGGGCGGGACATGCCCGTCGCCGCCCCATTCGATGCACTCGAGGCCGGCCTCGACGGCGCGCGCGATCACGTCCTCGACCGCGAGGGCGCGGAAGGTGACGGAGCACAGACCCGGTCTGATCATCGGCGGACTCCTCGACGTCGTCGGCAGGGCGGCGGGTGGCCTGCCCGGGACTGTAAGGATGTCCGACGACCAGCGTCAACGCGAGCTGGCATGACGCGGCAACCTCACCGCGGTGACGCGCTCCTCACCGCCCGCTCGCCGACCGTCTCGCCGACCTCCCGGCGTCGGCGCAGGACCTGCCGGGCGGCGACGTCGGCGCCGGCGAGCAGCGGCGAGGGCTTCCCCGGGGTCGCGCCGATCGCGCTGCCGGGCTGCGTGGACTGCGCGGGGATGCCGAGGACGACGACGGCGGGATCGACCGTCCCGTCGGCCGCGACCAGGTTGTGCCCGCCCGCGGCGTCCTCGGAGATCTCGGCGCCGGTGGCCTCCATGCTGTGCGTGGGGACGCCGTCGACCGTGTGGACGCGTGCGCGTCCGGCGTCGAGCAGGCCCCGCAGCAGCGGATCGTCGGTCTCGGGGACCCGCCCCTTGGACATGCGCGTCTCCAGGAGCGTGCGGGCGCGGACGCTGCGGCCGGTGACGGCGGAGCGCCCGGTGAACGCCGGCCCGTCGGCCGCGGCCCCGTCGATCGCGGATGTGCCGGCCCCGTCGGCCGCACCTGTGCCGTCCTCGTCGATGCCGATCTCGAGCGCGGGGCCGAGCAGGTCGATCACCCCGGCCTCGATCATCGCGAGGACCGCGCGGGTGCGGTCGGCGGGCGGGCCGGAGGCGAGGGAGAGGCCGCAGGCGTCGAACCAGCCCAGCACATCGCGGGCGAGGGAGGCGCCGGTGAAGGCGCCGGCCCCGGCGAGGCGCCCGACGTGCCCGCGCAGCGCCCCCATGGCGCCGTTGACCGCGGCCCGCGGATGGGTCGCGGGCTCGGCGAGGGAGCCGAGCTCGTCGTCGACGAGGCGGCCGACGATCCGCGCCCAGCCGTCCTCGTCGACCAGGGCGCCGGAGGTCGCGGACTCGAGCTCGGCGAGGGACCAGGCCCAGCGCTCGTCGTCGATCGTCTCGGCGAGGATCTCGTCGGCCTCCTCGGCGGTGCGGGCGGCGTCGAGCTGCGCGAGCGCGCGGGCGAGGGCCGCCGGCGGGACGACCGCGGGGGCGTGCTCGGCGAGGGCCTCGAGATAGCAGCGGGCGAACTCGCGGGCGAGCACCGGCCACACCTCCTGCCGCAGGTCGACGCGGCCGCGCTCGCGCAGCGCGTCGAACAGCTCGGGCGTCGCCCAGCGGGCCGCGAAGGGCCGCACCGGCAGACCGCCGTCGGGCTTCGAGCGGTAGGGCGCGCCGCGCCGGGAGCCGACGACGAGGCGGGCCTCGCGCCCCGACGGCACATAGCGGAGGCGCCCGTGGGGATCCCCGGGGACGGCCTCGAAGCGGCCGCCCCAGTGCTCGGCGAGCTGCCCCATGACATCGAAGGAGTTCGCGCCCAGGCCCCTGACCAGCACGGTCTGCCCGGCGGGGAGGTCGGTGAAGACGCGTTCGGCGGGCATGCCGGGGGCGACGTAGCGCAGGCCCGCTCGCTCGGCCGCGGCGGCGAGCCCGCGCACCTCGGCCGACGGGCGGGCCTGCACCATGCCCTGCGCGAGCACGACCGTCGGCGCCGTCAGCCGGGTCCCGTCGCGCAGGACGACGGTGCGGAGACCGCCGTCGATGTCGCCGTCACCGGCACCGTCGATGTCGCTGGTGTCGTCAGCGTCAGCGTCAGCGGCGCCGGCGACCTCGAGCGCGATCGCGAGGTCGCGGTGCTCGTCGACCTCGACCGTGCCGGAGGCGATCGCCCGGTCGAGCTGGTCGCGGTAGTACACGCCCTGCAGGCGGCGGCTCGGGAAGGAGGCGGGCTCGAGGGCGCGCGCCTCCGCGAGCACCCATGCGCCCGCGGGATGCCCGCCCGCGGCGACGACCTCGCGGGCCCAGTCCACGAGGTCGGGGCCGGGGCGTGCGGGCCCTGACATGCGGGTCGAGGCGTCGGGATGGATGGTCGTGGCGGCGGCCTGCGTGTTGTTGAGATAGGCGCCGGTCTGGGCGGTGGTCCAGGTGGCGCCCGGCCCGATCTCGCAGACGTCGACGAGCGCCACCCGCACCGGGCGCGGGGCGCTCCCCCCGGCATTCGTGGTGCCCTCGCCGGCGATCTCGGTGCCCCCGCCGGTGGCCGCGGCGGCCTCGGCGCGGGCGGCGAGGCGCAGCACGGTCGCGACGCCGCGCGGTCCGCCGCCGACGATCACGGCGTCGAGGGGACGGTCGGCGACCGTCGTGGCGGCGGGCGTCGTGGCGGCGCTCATCGGGCGCCGACCAGCGCGTCGGCGTGGAGCCGCTCGCCGGTGCGGGTGGTGCCGTCGGCCCCGATGCGCGGGCGCACGTCGACGCCGTCGGCGTCCGTGCGGACCTCGACGTCGATCTCGTAGACCGCGCGCAGGACGTCGGCGGTGAGCGCCTGCTCGGGGGCGCCGTCGGCGACGAGATGGCCGCCGTGCAGCACGACCGTCTGGTCGCAGTAGCGGGCGGCCTGGTTGAGGTCGTGGATGGCGATCAGCGCGGTCAGGCCCTGCTCGTGGGCGATCTGGCGCACGAGCTGCAGGGTCTCGATCTGGAAGCGCAGGTCCAGGGCGCTCGTGGGCTCGTCCAGGAGCAGCACCTTGGTGTCCTGCGCGAGGGCGCGGGCGATGAGGGCGCGCTGCGCCTGTCCGCCGGAGAGCTCGGACATGCTCCGCTCGGAGAGCTCCTCGAGGCCCATGCGGGCGATCGCCGCGTCGACCGCGTCATGGTCGACGGCGCGCGGGGCGAAGCCGAAGTGCGGGGTGCGGCCGAGCATGACGGCCTCCCGCACCGACAGGTCGAAGGGCGCGTCGCCCGCCTGCGGCACGTAGCCGACGAGCCGTGCGAGCGCGCGCCGGCCCAGCGAGGCGGTGTCGACGCCGTCCACGAGGATCCGGCCCGCGCCGGGGCGGTGGACCCCGGCGACGGCCTTGACCAGGGTGGACTTCCCCGAGCCGTTGGGGCCGAGGAGTGCGCAGAAGGTGCCCTCGGCGACGCGCAGGTCGACGCCGGAGAGGATCTGCCGGCGGCCGTAGGAGAAGGACAGGCTCTCGATCGCGAGGGTCATGACAGCGAGTTCCTCCGCGTGATGATGAGGTAGACGAACAGGGGGCCGCCGATGAAGGCGACCACGATGCCGACCGGCACGACCGCCGGGGCGATCACGGTGCGGCCGACGACGTCGGCGATCAGCAGCAGCACGCCGCCGGCGAGGGCCGAGAACGGCAGCAGGTAGCGGTGGTCGGAGCCGATGATCAGGCGGGCGATGTGCGGGCCGACGAGGCCGACGAAGCCGATGATCCCGCAGAAGCTGACGACGACGGCCGCGAGCACGACCGACAGGGCGATCAGCCCGATGCGCACGCGTCCGACGTTCACGCCGAAGCTGCGGGCGGCCTCATCGCCCGCGAAGGCGATCGCGTTGAGGTCCCGCGCCGCCCAGAGCGCGATCGGCAGCGCCACGAGGGTCGCGGCCCCGACGATGAGGGCGTCGGACCAGGTCGCGTCGTTGACCGAGCCGAAGGTCCAGCGGACGATCGCCTGCAGCGTGTTCTCGTTGGCCGTGAACTGCAGCGCCGAGGTCATGGCCTCGAAGATCTGCGTGAAGGCGATGCCGAGCAGCAGCAGCGTCGCGACCGACATGCGGCGGCTCGAGGAGATGCCCAGCACGAGCGCCGACACGGCGAGGCTCGAGACCATCGCCCCGGCGATCACCGCCCAGGACGGCAGGTACTGGGTGCCGGCGAGGGTGATCACGAGCGCCGCGCCGAAGGCCGCGGCGGGGGAGACGCCGAGGGTGAAGGGGCTGACCAGCGGGTTCCGCAGCAGGCCCTGCATGAGCACGCCCGAGAGCGACAGCGCGGCCCCGGCCGCGAAGGCCAGCACGGCGCGCGGGAACCGCAGGTCGCGGACCACCGCGTAGGTGGAGGCGAAGTCGGCGTCCATGGTGCCGCCGAGGACGCTCAGCCGCACCGTCCGCAGCACGCCGCCGATCCCGGCGCTGCCGGAGCCGACGGCGACCGCGACCACGAGCGCCGCCGCCGACAGCACGACGCCGATGATCAGCAGCAGCAGGCGCGGACGGCCCCGGCCCGCATCGAGCGGGCGCTCGCGGCGGCGGGCGTCCGGACCAGACCCGTCCTGCTCACGCCGCCCGCCCTGCTCACGCCGCCCGCCCTGCTCACGCCGCTCGCGCCGCTCGCGGCGGTCCTGCGCGGGAGCGGTCTCGAGGGTGCCGGTCATGCTCCGGGCCCCTGCACGTACTCGGCCGGGTCGAGGGAGCCGGCGTCCTGGAACTCCTCGACCCAGCGGGTGAGGTAGGCGTCGGGGTCGACGCCGTCGAAGGCCTCCGGGTGCAGCCAGGTCGCCAGGTACAGGGCGCCGATGGACTTGCCCAGCGCGCTCGTCGCCCAGCCGTTGGCGATCGCGATCTGCCCGTCGGCGATCGCGTCGATGCCGCTCCAGGCCGGTCGCGCGGCGATCTCCGCGTGCAGGTCGTCGAAGCGGTCGACGGCCTCGGCGCTCGGCTCGAACTCGTGGAGCACGAACGAGGGGTTCCGCGTGACGACCTCGGCGGGGTCCACGGTCAGCTCCTCCTGGGCGTCGCCGCCGGAGGCCTCGGCGAAGATGTTCTCGCCGCCGGCGGCCTCGATCATCGCGTGGAAGCCGGAGCCCGGCAGCGTCGTCAGGTACGGGTCGACGGTCTCGAGGTAGACGGACCGCGCCTCGACGCCCTCGAGGTTCGCGGAGAGCACCTGCGCGATCTCGTCCTTGAACGCGATCACGGAGGCGGCGGCCTCGTCGGCCCCGAACACCTGCCCGAGCAGCGTGATCGTGTCCTCGACGACCTCGGTGTCCCAGGCGGTCGCGACGACCACGGGGATCGAGAAGCTCTCGAGCTGCGCCGCGGCCTCGGACCACACCGCGTTGCGCGGCAGGATCACGACGTCGGGGGCGAGCTCGGCGATCGCCTCGTAGTTCAGCTGGTCCAGGCCCTCGGCGATGATCGCGTCCTCGCCCAGGTCCAGGTAGGGCAGGCGGTCCAGGCTGGCGCGGTCGATGCCGACGACGGCGTCGCCCCGGCCGATCGCGCGCACGAACTCGTTGGTGTAGCTGTTCAGCACGACGGCCCGCTCGACCGGCTGCGGGATGACGACCTCGCGGTCCTGGTCGTCGATCACGGTGATGCTCGCGGCGGTGGACTCCTCGGCGCCCTCGACGGTCACCTCGCCGCAGGCGGCGACGAGGGGCAGCAGGGCGGCGAGGCCGAGGCCCAGGGCCGTGCGGCGGGAGGGGCCGCGGCGGGCCGGGGCGGCGGAGGCCGACGCGGCGACGGCGGAGCCGGCGGAGAAGGCGGAGTCAGCGGGGGAGACGGTGGTGCGCATGAGGGGGTTCCTTCGCGAGGAGGGAGGGAGAGGGGGAGCGGGGCGCTCGGCGAGGGCCGCTCAGGCCGCGTCGGCGGCGAGGGCCGGCTCGCCGAGCGTGAGCATCAGGCGGTTCGCCCAGGCGAAGAACGCGGCCGCGCTGAGCGCGTCGAGGAGCTCGTCGTCGGCGAGGCCCTGCGCGCGCAGGTCCTCGAGGACCTCGGCGGGGGCCTGCGGACGGGGCCGGGAGATCTCCGCGGCGAGGCGGACGATCCCGCTCCAGCGCGCGTCCTGGCCCGCGGCCAGCGGGGCGACGTCGGCGGCGATCCAGTCGCCGTCGCGCTCGAGGGAGATCGCGAGCAGACGGTCGACGTCCTCGGGTCGCTTCGCGAGCGCGGCCGCCTTGCGGGCGTGGACCGAGCAGCAGTAGATGCAGTCGTTGACCTTCGAGGTCGCCGCCGCGGCGAGCTCGCGCTCGGCCTTGGGCAGGCCGCCCGTGCGGGGCAGGAAGATCGCGTTGTCGATGTCCGAACGGGCCGCGGTCAGCGCGGGCGTCAGGGAGATCAGGCGGAAGTAGACGCTGTTGGTGGTCGACTTCGCGGCGAAGGAGACGACCTGCTCCGCGGTCAGCTCCTCGGCGGCGGGAACGGCGACCCACGGCTCCCACTGCAGCTGCTCGCGGGTGTAGGCGGTGGGACGGGGCGTGCCGAGACGGGTCTGCGGGGTGGTCGCGTGATCGGCGTGCTGACGCCCGCGGCCGATCGTCGCGGGCACGGGCCCGGAGGCGATCGGCAGGGCGAGCCCGGCGACCGCGAGGATCGTCAGGGCCAGCCGGTGCAGGTAGCTCTCGAAGGCGACGAGCTGGGCGATCAGCACGATCTGCGTGACGCTCGCGCCCGCGTCCCGCAGGGCGTCGACGTCCTCGCCGTGCGCGAGGCTCGGGGAGACCGCGAGCAGCAGCGCGTGCGCGCGCAGCGCCTCCACGGCCTGTGCGTCGAGGCTCGGGGAGGCGGCGTCGCCGAAGGGCACGGTCGTGTCGTCTGCCGTGTCGACCGCAGGGGCGTCGGCGGCGGAGCGCTCGGCGTGCCAGGCGCGCAGCGGGTCGTTCCCCTGCGCGGCGGCGACGTCGGCCGCGACGGAGTGCAGGAAGGCGGCCGGCAGGGCCTGGCCCTCGGCGTAGAGGGCGGCCCAGGCGTCGCGCGTGCGGGCGGCGGTGCCGGGGCGCAGCGCCGCGATCAGCGCGGCGAGGCGAGCGGTCCCTGCGATCCCTGTGGTCTCAGTGGCCTCAGCGGTCTCGTCGGCGGGCTGCGCGAGCAGGGGGCCGGTGCCGCTCAGGTCGCCGAGGACGGCCAGGAAGGGAGCGGCGGAGGAGGGCGCGAGGGCAGAGGAGGAAGACACGATTCAACAATAAGAGCTTTGGGAGTCCATAAGCTCAGATTGGTGACCGTGTGTGACTGGACCGACGGCTCCGGTGAGACGCGCGCCGCCTGCGGCGTCCGCGGCCGCCCCCTCCGGCGCCCGCACTGACACGCGTCGGCGCCCGCGCCGACACGCGCCGAGGCCGGGGCCGGAACGTGTCCGGCCCCGGCCTCGGGGGTGAGCCGCGGGGTCAGCGGTGCAGGAGCGTCCCCATCGGCACGAAGTCCGCGAACTCGGGATCGAGCCCTGTGGCGGGGCCGGCGGCCTCGGTCCGGTCCGCGCCCTCGGCCTGCTCGTCGGCCGAGCTCGCCGTCGAACCGGCGGTCGAACCGGCCGTCGGGCCGGCGGCGGTCCCGCCGAGGTCGGCGCGACGGGCGCGGATCAGCGCGGCCAGCTCGCCGGCGGCCCGACGGACGCGAGCGGACAGCGGCTGCTCGTCGGCCTGGCCCTCGGTGTCCGCGCCGAAGTCGGCGGAGGCCGCGAAGACCGCGGTCGAGGCGACGTCGGCGTGGAGGTAGGCGAACATCGGGCGCAGCGCGAAGTCGATCGCCAGCGAATGGCGGGCCGTGCCCGCGGTCGCGCCGATCAGCACGGGGCGACCGGCCCACAGCTCCTTGTCGAGTGCGTCGACGAAGGACTTGAACAGGCCCGACGGCCCGATGTTGAAGATCGGGGTGACCGCGATGACCGCGTCCGCCGTCCGCACCGCGTCGATCGCCTGCGCGAGGCGCTCGCCGGGGAAGCGGGTCAGCATCATGTCGGTGATCTCGTGGGCGATCTCGCGCAGCTCGATCGTGCGGATCTCGACCTCCGGGGTCGCGGGGGACCCGGCGTCCGACGTCGGGGCCGCGGTGAGCTGCTCGCGCACCGACTGGGCCAGCTGGTCGGCGAGCATCCGCGTGGAGCTCGGGGTGGAGAGCCCGGCGGCGATGACCGCGAGGCGGATCGGGGCGGTCATCGGCGGGCCTCCGTCGTCGCGGTCGCGGTGCCGGCGGCCCGCCCGGAGCGGGAGTCCTCGGCGCGCAGGCCGGTCCAGTTGTCGCCGGTCTCGAAGCGGTAGGCGTCGTCGAAGGCGCCGCGGTCGGCCTCGGCCTTCGCGACGAGCGAGGCGTGCGTCGGCGCGTCGGGGACGTCGGCGGGACGGCGCGCGTCGAGCTCGCGGCGCAGCACCGGGACGACCTCGGTGCCCAGCAGCTCGATCTGCTCCAGGACCGTCTTCTCCGGCAGTCCCGCATGGTCCATGAGGAACAGCTGGCGCTGGTAGTCGCCGACATGGTCGGCCATGGTCAGGTAGCGCTCGACGACCTGCTCGGGGGAGCCGACGACCAGCGGGGTCTGCCGCGTGAAGTCCTCCATCGAGGGGCCGCCGCCGTAGACGGGGGCGTTGTCGAAGTAGGGGCGGAACTCGGTGATCGCGTCCTGCGAGCTCTTCCGCATGAACGCCTGGCCGCCGAGGCCGACGATCGCCTGCGCCGCGGTGCCGTGGCCGTAGTGCTCGAAGCGCTCGCGGTACAGCTGCACCATCTGCTTGGTGTGGCTGATGGGCCAGAAGATGTTGTTGTGGAAGAAGCCGTCGCCGTAGAACGCGGCCTGCTCGGCGATCTGCGGGGAGCGGATCGAGCCGTGCCACACGAACGGGGGGACGCCGTCGAGCGGGCGCGGGGTCGAGGTGAACTGCTGCAGCGGGGTGCGGAACTGGCCCTCCCAGTTCACGACGTCCTCGCGCCACAGGCGGTGCAGCAGCTCGTAGTTCTCCACGGCCAGCTCGATGCCCTTGCGGATGTCCTGGCCGAACCACGGATAGACGGGGCCGGTGTTGCCGCGGCCCATCACGAGGTCGACGCGGCCGCCCGTGAGGTGCTGCAGCATCGCGTAGTCCTCGACGATCTTCACCGGGTCGTTGGTGGTGATCAGCGTGGTCGCGGTCGAGAGGATGATCCGCTCGGTCTGCGCGCCGATGTAGGCGAGCGTCGTGGTGGGGGACGAGGTGACGAAGGGCGGGTTGTGGTGCTCGCCGAGCGCGAAGACGTCCAGCCCCACCTCCTCGGCCAGCTTCGCCTGGGCGACCATGCTCTTCAGGCGCTCGTTCTCGGTGGGGACCCGACCGGTCGTGGGATCGGGGGTGATGTCGGCGATGGTGAAGATTCCGAACTGCATGACGGCTCCTCCTGCTCGTTGCTGTGCGCCGATCGGGTCCGGCCTCCGTGCCCCTCGCGGGGGAGTCCGGCGCCCGTCCGGCTGATAGTTCGAAATTAAACTACTTGGGTCGGCTTGGCAAGTCCCGAGGGGTCCGGAGGTCGGCGCGGTCACACCGGTGGGCCCTCCGCGGGGCCGCCCGCGGGGATGTCCGCAGGGCCGACGACGGGCCGGAGGCGGTCGGGTCTCGTCCCGATCTCGGCCCCGCCCTGCGCCCTCGAGCGCTTGAGCTCCGTGACAGGATGGCGAGCCATGACGCACAGGAGCATCCCCGACCTGCTGGACGCGACCCGTCCGGCCGGCCTCACCACCACCCCCGGCGGACGCATCGTCGCGAAGGTCCAGACCCCGGACGCCGACGGCACCGCCTACCGCACCTCCCTCGTCGAGATCGTCGGGACCGTCGGGACTGACGGGATCGACGGGACCGACGGAGGGACCCTCCTCCCGCTCACTCGCGGCAGCGCCTCCGTCGGCGCCGTCGCGCTCGCCGAGGACGGCACGACCTACTTCACCGCGAAGCGCATCGGCGAGGACGGCGAGAGCGCCGACGACGCCCAGCTGTGGGCGCTGCCCGTGCGCGGAGAGGCCCGCGAGCTGGCCTCCCGCCCCGGCGGCTTCAGCGCCCTCCGCCTCGGCGAGGGCCGCCTCGTCGTCGAGATCGAGGTCCACTCGCAGGCGACCGACGAGACCGAGCATGCCGAGCTCTCCGGCGCGCGCGAGAAGGCCAAGGTCACCGCCGCCCTCCACAGCGGCTTCCCGACCCGCTTCTGGGACAGCGACCTCGGCCCGTCCCGCCCGATCCTCGCGGTCGCCGAGCTGCCCGAGCACCCCGAGAGCGTCTTCACCGCCGAACCCGTGCCCGCGCCGTCGGCCGACGAGGCGGACGACGCCGACGAGGAGGATGGCAAGGACGCGAAGGACGAGAAGAAGGGCTACCAGGTCCTCCGCTTCCGCCATGTCGCGCTGCCGCCCGGCCGCCTGAACAGCTGGACGATGGACCGGGCGGGCGAGCGTGCGCTCGTCGCCATGACCGACTCCCTCGACTCCCGCCTCGGCGTCCCGCGGCTGTACCTCGTGGACCTCGTCGGCGAGACGGCCCCGCGCCTCGTGCGCGATGCGAGCGCGGACGTCGAGTTCTGGCCCGGCCAGTTCAGCCCCGACGGCACCCGCGCCCTGATCTCCCGCGAGCAGGTGTGGACGCAGACCCGGTCCCTCGGCTCGAGCGTCGAGGTCCTCGACCTCGCGACCGACGACTCCCGTCCCGTCTGGCCCGAGCTCGACCGCTGGATCGACCCCGTCTGGGCCGACGACGCGACGCTCGTCGCCGCGAGCGACGACCACGGCCGCGGCGCGATCTGGGCCGGCGGGATCGACGAGGCCGCCCCGCGCCTCCTCGCGGGCGGCCCCGGCCAGGATCTGGCCTTCTCGGGCGTCTCCGTCGCGGGCGGCGCCGTGGTCGCGCTCGCCTCCGGCGTCGCCGTCGCCCCGCACCCGGTGCGGATCGCCCTCGACGGCGGGAGCGCCGTCGTCGAGCCGCTGCCGAACCCGGCCGACGAGATCGCGCAGGCCGGCACCCTCACGGAGGTCGAGGCCACCGCCGAGGACGGCACCGCCCTGCGAGCCTGGCTGCGCCTGCCCGAGGGCGAGGGCCCGCACCCGCTGGTCGTCTTCGCGCACGGCGGGCCCTGGGGCTCGTGGAACGCCTGGACCTACCGGTGGAACCCGAACCCCTTCGTCGCCGCCGGCTACGCGGTGCTGCTCCCGGACCCGGCGATCTCCACCGGCTACGGCCAGGCGATGATCGACCGCGGCCAGCATCAGCTCGGCGGCACGCCCTTCACCGACATCATGGCGCTGACCGATGCGACCGTCGCGCGCGAGGACGTCGACGCCGAGCGCACCGCCTTCGCGGGCGGCTCCTACGGCGGCTACATGGCCAACTGGGTCGCCGGCCGCACGGGCGACCGCTTCCGCTGCATCGTCACCCATGCCTCGCTGTGGGACACGGCCTCGATGGGCCGCACCACCGACAACGCCGGCTGGGAGCGCCCCATGCGGGAGCAGAACGCGCTCTACAACCCGCGGGACCATGTCGAGGACATCGTCGTGCCGATGCTCGTCATCCACGGCGACAAGGACTACCGCGTGCCGATCTCCCAGGGCCACGCGCTCTGGTACGACCTGCACGAGCACTCGGCGACCCCGCGCGACGCCGACGGACGCACCCGCCACCGCTACCTGTACTTCCCCGACGAGGGCCACTGGGTCCTCGGCCGCGGGAACGCGCAGGTCTGGTACGAGACCTTCCTCGGCTTCCTCGACGAGCACGTGCGCGGCGAGGAGTGGGAGGCCCCGGCGACGCTCGGCTGATCCCGCCGACGGCCGGCCGCCGACCGCCGACCACCGATCATCGGGCCGACGACCGTCGGCCCCGGAGCACGTCCCGAGAGCGGCCCGCCCTTCGCCTGGAGCGAGGGGCGGGCCGCTCTCGTCATGCCCGCCCGTCGACGGAATCGTCCCTGACCAGCGGCATATTCACGCATGCTCATATGACGCTTTGACCATGCTGGACACGCCTCCTCAGACTCTCTCCCGACATCCCGTCGAGCAGAGAGAAGGAGGTGAATCATGACCGCGAACTCCACGAGCAACGCCTCGAAGCCCGCCTTCAGCAAGGTCGGCACGCGCCCCGCAGGCATCGCCCTGCACTCGTCGAACCACGCCACGGCGACTGCCTTCTCCGTGTGGAAGTGACACCCCTCGGCGGCCCGGCCCCTCCGGCCGGGCCGCCGTGCTGTCCGCCCGCCCGCGTCGCCCGCCCGCGCTGTGCCGCCCGCCCCTCGCCGTCCCCCTCCCAGGAGCCCACTCCGCCATGCCCGGTCCCGATCCCGACGGTCACGTCCTCGCCCCCGGCGCCTCGCTGTTCACGACTCGCGACGGCGTGCTGATGGCCGTCGACGTCGACGAGCAGTTCGCCGAGCTGGACATCGAGCACGGGGCCAGACCGCTGCTCCTGGACGTTCGCGCCGCCGGCGGAGCCCTGCCCGAGCCCGCCCGGGTCGCCGAGCGCTGGCCCCGCCTCGCGGAGGCGCTCGAGGGCCTGCGGGCCGAGGGCTATCTGGTGCCGCGCCGACGCACTCGCACGGTCGGCTGCCGGGTCGAGGGGAGCTCCGAGGCGGCCGACGTGCTGCGCGCGGCCCTCGGTCCGACGCTCGTCGTCGCGGCGACCTGGCCGATGGCCGCGGACGAGCTCGTCCTGCGCGTCTGCCACGACCTCGAGGAGCAGCGGCTCGCCCTCGCCGGGCACGACCTGCCCGTGCTGATCGAGGGCGCCTCCATCGCCGTCGGCCCCTTCCACCCCGTGCCGGGGAAGGGGCCCGGTCTCGAGGACCTGCGGCGACGTCGGCTGGCCGCGCATCCGGCGCCCGAGCTCCTCGAGGAGCTCTGGCGGGATGCCGTGAGCATCCCCGCCCATCGCGGGGCCCGTCCCGCCCGGTCCGCGCTGCTCGCCGCGGCCGCATGGATCCTCGCCGAGCTCGCCGACGGCGGGACCCTGCTCGCCGGGCATCAGGCGCTCGTGACCCCCGACCTGAGCGTCGGCCTCCACCCGGTGCTGCCGTACCCGCGGCCCGAGGGCCCGCATCCCGCGCGCCCGGATCTCGACCCGTCGCTCCTCGCGCCCGCGGACCGCGCCGTTCCGGACCGCGCCGTGCAGGATCCCGGCGCGCTCGAGGGGAGCGCCCGGTGAGCCCCGACGTCGCCCCCGCCATGCGGCGCCTGATCGACCGGCGCACCGGCCTGCTCACCGAGCTCGAGGCCTATGCGAGCCCGCCCGAGTGGCCGCGCGGATTCCGGATGATCGTCGGCCACGTCGCCGACACCGGCCGCGACGGCACCTGGCCGAGCGACCGCATGTCCACGGGGATGGGCTTCGTCGCGCCCGGCGGCGACGCCTCCGTCCGCCCGGCGGATCCGATCGCGGCGGCCGCCGTCGGCGAGGCCCTCGAGCGCTACTGCGGGAACTTCGTGCCCGCGGGCCTGCCGTCGGCGTCGTGGTCCGCGCTCGCGGACCGCGGCATCGACGCGATCGACCCGCAGAGCCTGCTGCTGTACTCGGCGCAGCAGCATGCCCGTCCCGGCTTCCCCTTCCTCCCGCTCACCCGCGACCTGCCCGTGCGCTGGACCGCCGGCACCGCGATGCGCGGCGGAGGCCCGCGCCTCGTCCCCGCCTCGCTGGTGTTCCCGAACTTCCACGCGACCCGGTATCCGGGCGAGCCCCGCACCAACGCGACCGTCTACGCGGGACTCGCCGCCGGCTCCTCGCGCCGCCGCGCGGAGACCTCTGCGCTCGAGGAGATCATCGAGCGCGACGCCGTCGAGGTCTGGTGGCGGGCCGGCGGCCCGGCGATCGGCGTGCCCGACGAGCGGATCCCGGGTCTGCGGGCGGAGCTCGAGGACGCGACCGGCGACCTCGAGTTCACGGTGCTCGCCGTGCCCAACCGCTGGCGGGTGCCGGTGGTCGCCGTCGTCGTCCACGACGCCGCCCTGCGGATCCTCGCCGTCGGCACCGCGGCCCGGCCGCGGATGCTCGACGCCGCCCGCAAGGCCGCCGCCGAGGCCGTCAGCCTGCGCTCCTACTCCAAGGGGCTGCTGGACGCCGACGGCGGCGCCTGGCTCGCGGTCGACCTCGGGCTCTTCGGCGCCTCGCGCCTCGCCCCGTTCCGCGCGGACCGGCGCTACCTCGACTCCTTCGCCCCGGACCTCTCCGACATGCACGACCTCTGCTGCAACTCCCAGTACTACCTGGATCCGCGGGCGCTCGCCGAGGTCGACCGCCTGCGCCGCCCCGAGCGGATGCTCGCCGCCGAGGAGCTGCCCGACCTGCTGGAACCTCCTGCGTCTCCTGAGGCCGACGACCTGCGCGAGCTCTACCTCGACCGCCTCGCCGAGGCCGGGGTCGAGCCGGTGAGCATCGACCTGACCACCGGCGACGTGGAGGAGGCGGGCTTCGCCGCGGTCCGCGTGATCGCCCCGGGCACCTACTCCAACGCCGCCGCCGCGACCCCGTTCCTCGCCGGCGAGCGCTGGCGCACCGAGCCGGTCGAGCTCGGCCTGCGCCCGGATCCCGTCCCCGCGGATCGTCCTCTGCCTCCGCTCCCGCACACCTGAATCGTCGCCATGCCCCTGATGCCCCTCCCGTCCCCTCCGCTCTCCTCCTCCCGGCCGTCGACGGTCGCCCTGCGCGCGGCGTCCGCCGCGGTCCCGGCGCCCGCGGCCACCTCCGTGCGGACCGGCCCCTGGCCGCCCCCGGAGCCGGCACCCTTCGCCGTCCCCGGCTGCGAGCACGTCCTGCTCAGCCCGCTGCCCGGTGCGCCGGAGATCGCCTGCGGGGCCGACGACGCCGACGTCGCCGCCGCGGCGGGCCGGTGCCACGGCGAGGCCGTCGAGCGCCTCACCGCCTGGCGCCATGACCCGTTGCCCGCGCCGCTGCGGGGAGCCCCGCATCTGCGGGCCGCCTGCTTCGCCCAGGACGGCGTCCTGCCGATCCCCAGCGGGATCGCGACCACCGTCGAGGAGCTCACGGATCTCGACTCCGTCTCGGGCCTGGTCACGGTCGACCGGGCCGCCGTCGGGCTCGGCGGCCCGGGCTGGTTCCCGGCGGGGAGCACGGGCCTCGCCGCCGCCGTCGGGCATCGGGCGGCGATCGCCGCCGGCGCCTGGGAGGTGCTCGAACGGGATCTCCTGACCGCCTGGTGGCGCGACCGGACCCCCGCGGCCGCGCTGCCCGCCGCCTCCGACACCCGGTCCCTCGCCGTGTCGGCCGAGCTCGGCGCGCGCGGGATCGCGCTGCACGCCCTCGCCATCGGCCCGGGCTGCATCCTCGTCGCGGCCGTCGACGACGCCCGCGAGCTCGTCGCCGTCGGCACCAGCGCCGGTCCCGATCCCGACCGTCGGCGCCGCAAGGCGACCCAGGAGGCGCTGATCTCGCTCGCGCAGCTGACCGCGCTGCTCCCGTCGGCCGGCGACCGTCGCCTCCTGGACCGGCCCGCCGCGGAGGACCGCAGCCTCGCCGGCACGCTGCGCCTGCTGCTGGACCCGCGCTTCGCCGCGGAGATCCGCGCGCGCGTCGACGCCGCCCGGCCCGCCGACCGGTCCGCCGCCCGGTCCGCCGGGTACGCCGTCGTCGACCCGGATCTCGAGGACGGCCCCGTCGGCGAGGACCCGGTGCGGCTGCTGCGCGAGCGCGGCCGACGCGTGCTGGCGGTCGAGCTGCGCTCCCCGGAGAGCCGCTGGGCGGGCCTCACGGTCATGCGGGTCCTCGCTCCGGGGGCGAGGACGCCGCTGCCGCGGTCCGTCCGTCCGACCGAGCTGCCGGTGCCGCTGGCATGAGCGCGATCCTCCGCTCCGACGATCTGCTCCCGCTGCAGGCGGCCGTCGGCGTGACCCGTCTCGCCGACGTCACCGGCCTGGACACCCTCGGCGTGCCCGTCGTCTCGGCGATCCGTCCCGGCTCCCGCTCGCTCGCCGTCATGAGCGGCCGCGGCACCGCGCCCGAGCAGGCCCGCATCGCCGCGATCATGGAGGCGCTCGAGGCGCAGGCGGCGGAGACCGTCGCCCCGCCCTGCCTCCGCGCCCGCGCGACGGAGCTCGAGGGCCCGCATGTCGTGCCCGCCGAGCTGCCGCATCGCCCCGAGGGCGCGCTCGACGGGGAGCTGTGGTGGTGCACGGGGCGCGGCCTGCTCAGCGGCGCCGCCGTGCACGTCCCCTTCGAGGCCGTGCACACCGACTGGACGCGTCCGACGGATCCGAGCGGTCTCGCCGTCGACTCCGCCGGGATCGGCGCGGGCACGAGCCGCGAGGCCGCGATCCGCCATGGCCTGCTCGAGCTCGTCGAGCGCGACGCCCTCGCCCTCGCGACCGCTCGCGCCGTCGCGGGCGGGCTCGAGCCGCCCGTCCTCTCCCCGGTCCTCGACCCGGCCGCGATCGGCCCCGCGACCAGGGACCTCGCCGCCGCGCTCGGCGCGGCCGGGGCGCTGGTCCGCCTCGTCGACCTGCGCTCCGCGACGGGGATCCCCGCTCTCTGCGCGATCGTGCTGGACGAGCGGCCGAGCCCGGTGCGCCCGCTGCCCGTCGCGCTCGGCACCGCCGCCGGTCCCGACCCGGACGCGACGGCGGTCCGCGCCCTCACCGAGGCCGCGCAGTCGCGTCTCGTCACCATCGCCGGGGGACGCGACGACCTCAGCCCGTCCGCGTACCGCCGGATGCTCGACCCGCAGGCGGAGCATCGGCTGCGCGAGCGCCTCGCCGCGGCGGGCGCCGACGGCGATCCCGCGGCCGGTTCGACGACCGGCTCGGTAACGGATTCGGCGACTGTCGCCGGTGACCTGCGCTCCCTCGCGGAGGCCGTCCGACGGACGACCGGCCGCGAGCCCGTGGTCGTCGACCTCGGCCGCTTCCCCGCCCCTGACCTCGAGGTCCGCGTGGTGCGGGTCCTCGCCCCCGGCCTCGAGGGATCAGGCGCCGCCTACGGCAGCGCCTGCGCCCCCGGTCCCCGGGCCCGCGCGATCCTCGCCGGCGACGCCGCCGCAGACGCCGGTTCCGGCGGCAGCGCCGTCGACCCCGAGCCGGAGGTCGGCGTATGAGCACCGTCGTCGACGCCTATCTGGGCCCGACGCTCGCCGTCGACGTCGCCCGCGCTCTCGCCCGCGCGGCGGGGATCGTGCTGCGGGTCCACCCGCCGGCCCGCTGCGGCGACCTGGCTCGCCTGCTCGAGGCGAGCGCGGAGCCGCCCGTCGTGCTGCTCGTCGACGGCGTCTACGAGCGCGAGCCGGCGCTGTGGCACAAGGAGATCCTGGCCGTCCTCGCCGCGGGCGGCCGGGTGATCGGCTGCTCGAGCACGGGTGCGCTGCGCGCCGTCGAATGCGCCCCGTGGGGTGCGGAGCCGGTGGGGACGATCGCCGCCGCCTATGCCGACGGGACCCGCACGAGCGACGCCGACGTGGCGGTCGCCCATGCGGGCCCCGAGGACGAGCATCGGGCGCTGAGCGTGCCCCTCGTTGACGTCGACGCCGCCTGCGACGATGCCCTCGCCCGCGACATCCTCGACAGCGCACAGGCCGAGCGCCTGCGCTCCGCGGCCCGCGACCGCTTCTACGCCGCCCGCACCTGGCGCGGCCTCCTGGCGGATCTGACCGAGCCGACCGAACCGACTGCGCCGACCGCGCCGACCGCGCTGACCGAACCTGCCGTCCGGCGGCTGCGCGCGGAGATCCTCGAAGGGCCCGGCCGCAAGGAGCAGGACGCCCGGGAGGCGATCGCCGCCCTGCCGGCGCTCCTCCGGCGCAGCCCCGAGCGGATCCATGATCCGGCGGCGGTGCCCGCGACCCAGCAGCTGCAGGCCGTGCTCGCCGAGGCCCGCGCCGCCGCGAGTACGGGCGGCGCGGGCGCTGAGCACCGGGCCGACGATGCGGTCGTCGGCGACGTCGGCGCCGTCGACCTGCTGGACCGGCTCGCCGAGGAGGAGCGCTGGCCGGAGCTCATGCGCGCCGGGCTCGTGCGGGCGCTCGTCGCCCAGGGGCTCGTCCCGGGCCTCCCGCGGCCCGGGGCCGCCGAGTCCCGCGCCGTGCTCGCCGAGCATCTCGGGCTGCCGGCCGGTGAGGCCGTCGAGCTCCTCGCCGACGCCTGGGGCGCGACCCCCCGCGCGCGTGGAGCAGATCGGGCGGGAGCAGCTGCAGCTCGCTGCGCTGTGGGCCGCCCACGCGACGGCCGCCCGCGCCCATGTCATCGACCATCTGCGGATCACGGGCGAGCACCGCGGTCCTGCGACAGACCAGGAGAGCACCCCATGAGCCCCGCCGACCCGCGCCCCGCCGAGGAACGTCCCGTCGAGGGACGTCCCGCCGAGCAGCGTCTCGCCGCCACGGTCCGCGCCCTGTCCGCGATCGCCTGGCCGGTGATCCTGTCAGGTCTCGTCACGCTGTTCATCAGCGGCAACGACACGATCCTGCTCGCCGGAGCCTCCGACCGGGTGCTCGCCTCCGCCGTCGCCTCCTCGTCCGTGCACGCCGTCGCCGCGATGGTCGTCGCCGGTCTCGTCGGCGCGGGCCAGGTCCTCATCTCGCGGGCGATGGGCGCCGGATGCCGCGACCATGCGGCCCGCGCCGCCGACACCGGGCTCTGGGTCGGGCTGTGGGCGGGGGCCGCGACGGCGATCCTCCTGGCCCTGCTCGGTCCGTTCCTCCTGTCCGCGCTCGCCGGTCCCGCGATCGACGGCGCCTTCGCGAGCACCTACCTCTCGATCACCCTGATCGCCCTGCCCTGCATCGGCATCAGCTCCGCCCTGCGGGCGCGCTGCGCGGGCCTCGGCCGGGCGCGGGGCCTGCTGGTGGCCGCGGCCTGCGCCGCCGTCGTCGACGTGGGCGCCGCGATCAGCCTGAACCTGCTCCTCGGACCCTTCGGCGTCGCGATCGGCACCGTCCTCGGATCCGCGACGAACATGCTGATCCTGCTGCTGATCGCCGTGCGCCGGCTGCCGGCATCGACCGGGGTGAGGGGCCCGCGCGCGGCCTCCTTCGTGCGCGTGGACCGCACGGCCCTGCGCGCCCTGCTCGCCCTCGGCTGGCCCGAGGCGATCCTCTACGGCGCGAGCTCGGGCGCGGCGGTCGTGGCCACCTGGCTGCTGTCCGCGGGGCCCTCCGCCGAGCTCGCCGCCTCCCGCTTCCTCGAGCTCACCATCGGCTCGATCGTGTTCACGGTGCTCGCGGGCTTCGGGACCGCCGCCACGACCCTGCTGGGCCGGGCCGCGGGCGCCGAGGACCATCAGGGCTTCCGGCGCGTCCTGCGGCACAGCCTCCTGCTGACCCTGTCGATCGGCGCGCTCGTGCTCGCCCTCGGCCTCGTGGGCTATCTGCCGCTGCTGCGCCTGATCGCCCCCGAGACGGTCGTCGCGGCCTCCGCCGGGGTCGTCGGCCTCGCCCTCGCGCAGATCCCGCTCATGGCCCTGCACGTGCCCATCACCTCCGCCCTGCGGACCCTGAAGGACACCCGCGGTCCGATGATCGCGAGCCTCGTCGCCGAGTACGCGGTGTTCCTGCCGCTCGGCTGGTTCCTCACCCGGATCCTCCCGCTGGGCCTGACCGGCGTCTTCATCGACCACCTCGTGTTCTGGGCCGTCAGCGTGCTGATCATCGCCGTCCGCCTGCGCCCGCGGTACCGCGCGCTCGGGGCCGCCGTCGCGGCACCTCGCCCCGCGGTCCTGCTTCCCTCCTGACCTCCCCTTCGCCTGACCTCCCCGCCTGACCCCCTGCCCCGATCCCTCTGAGAGGACCCCATCCCATGACCAGCTCCGTGATCCGTCCTGCCCGTCCCGCGCCGCGGGTCGTCCGCCGCGGCCTCGCCGCGGGCGTGCTCGCCCTCGCCCTCGCCTCCTGCGCCCCCGCCGTCCCCGAGCAGGCGGCCGCGGGCACGGCCTCCGACGGCGGCTCGGCCTCCGCCTCGGCCGGAGCGGACGCCTCCGCGGATGCCGGGGCGACCGTGACCTACCCGGTCACCGTCGAGAACTGCGGGCGCGAGGTCACCCTCGACAGCGCCCCGCAGCGGGTCGTCGGCGTCGAGGGCGCCGCCGAGACGCTCTTCGCGCTCGGCGTCGCCGACCAGACCGTCGGCTACTTCGGCACCGCCCCCGAGAGCCTGCCGGACGACCTCGCCGCCCAGGCCGAGCAGACCGAACACCTGGGCTCCTCGTTCCCCTTCCCGACCGCCGAGCAGGTCATCGAGAACGACCCCGACCTGGTCGTCCTCTACGGCTTCGGGGACTCCGGCGAGCTCGCCGAGCAGCTCGACGCGCAGCAGATCCCCTACCTGCAGCTCTCCGAGACCTGCGACGAGCCCGACCACACCGTCGAGGGCTACTTCGCGGACGTCGAGACCATCGCGACCGCCCTCGGCGATGCCGCGGCGGGGGAGGAGCTCGTGGCGCAGTGGCGCTCCGAGCTGCCCGAGCGCACCGAGGTGGCCTCCGACGCCCCGACCGTCGTGGTCTACGGGAACATGGATCCCTCGCAGCCCTTCGTCTCCGGCGCCGGCAGCTTCGTCCAGGACCAGCTCGACTACGCCGGCGGCATCAACTCCTACGCCGACAGCCCCGAGGGCTACCTGACGCCGTCGTGGGGAGGACATCGCCACCCGGAACCCCGACATCCTGTTCTCCGGCGGGGGCGGCGGCGAGGAGACCCGCCAGGACATCGAGGACTACCTGACCTCCAACGCCGCGCTCGCGCAGATGACCGCCGTCCAGGAGGACCGCATCATCACGCTCGACTACGCGAAGAACGTGCCCGGGCCGCAGGCGATCGAGGGCATCAAGGAGATCCACGCGGCCATCGACGCGGCCTCGTGAGCCTCCGGACCGCACCCGTCGGGCCGTCGGCCTCGCCGCCGGCCCGTCGGCCGGAGCCCACCGCCCCGGGGACCGAGCCGACGACGCGTCGGTCGGAGCCCGCGCGCCGCCGGACCGGGCCCGTCGCGGCGGCGATCGCGCTGACCGTCGTCAGCGCGCTGCTCGCCCTGGTGGGACTCGTGGTGTCGGGGGCGATCGGCACGGAGCCGACGTCCCTCGCGCACGTCCTCGAGATCGCCTACCGGCGCGCCTGGGGCATCGACTACGTCGCCGCCCCGGACCGTCTGGTCTCCGAGCTCCGCCTGCCGCGCGGGGTGCTGGCGCTCCTGGTGGGCGCCGCGCTCGCGCTCGTCGGCTGCATCCTGCAGGCGGTCGTGCGAAACCCGCTCGCGGACTCCTCCGTCCTCGGCGGGACCGCCGGGGCGGGCCTCGGCGCGGTCGCGGCGATCGCGCTGCTGCCGGGCGCGCTGTCGCTGCTGATCCCCCTCGGCGCGTTCGTCGGAGCGGCCGTCGGCTTCGCGATCACCCTCGTGATCGCGACGGCCGGCGGCGGCTTCTCGCCGCTCAAGCTGATCCTCGCGGGCGTCGCGACCTCCTACGTCCTCGGCGCCCTCACCCAGTACGTGCTGGCGCGGGCCGGGGACGACCGGAAGCTGCGCTCGGCGATCTTCTGGCAGATGGGCTCGGTGGCGGGCGCCCAATGGGCCGACCTCGTGCTGCCGCTGGTCGTGCTGCTCTCCGGTGCGGCCTACCTGCTGCTGCGGGCGCGCCGCCTGGACCAGCTCGCCTTCGGGGACCTCACCGCGCGGTCGCTCGGGCTGAGCCCGGCCCTGCTGCGCGTCGAGCTGATCGTCGTGTGCGCGGTGATGGTGGGGACGTGCGTCGCCGCGGCCGGCGGCATCGGCTTCGTGTCCCTCGTCGTCCCGCACATCTGCCGGCTGCTGGTGGGCAGCGCCCACGGCCGCCTGCTGCCGGCCGCGACCGCCCTCGGCGCCGCCTTCCTGGTGTGGGCCGACGTCCTCGCCCGCGTCGCCACCCGCCCCTCCGAGCTGCCGATCGGCGTGGTCACCGCGCTCGTCGGCGGCGTCGGCTTCGCGATCCTGCTGATCACCCGCACCCGGGAGGACGCATGACCATCCAGACCGAGACCGTCCAGACCGAGACCGTCCTGCCCGAGACCGTCCTGCCCGAGACCGTCCCGCCCGGGCCCGCCGCGGAACCGGGCTCCCCGGAGCCGGGCGCCACGGAGCCCGCCGCGCAGGGGATCCGGGCCGAGGACGTGGGCGTCGTCCTGCGGCGGCGGGAGATCCTGCGCGCGATCGCCCTCGAGGCACGGGCCGGGGAGGTGACGGCGCTCGTCGGCCCCAACGGGTCGGGGAAGTCCACCTTCCTGCGGACGCTGTTCTCCGCGGTCCCGGCCACCGGCTCCGTCCGCGTCGGCGGGGAGGAGCTGCGATCGCTGCCCGCGCGGGCCCGCGTCGAGCGGCTCGCCGTCCTCACGCAGGAGCGGGACTTCGCCGCCGGGACCCGCACCCGCGAGGTCGTCGCGGTGGGGCGGTCCGCCCGTCGGCCGGTCCTGCAGCGGGCCGACGCCGAGGACGCCCGACGGATCGCCGAGGCCATGGCCCAGGTCGGCATCGTCGAGCTCGCCGAGCGGGACATCGCCACGCTCTCCGGCGGTGAGCGCCAGCGCGCCCACATCGCCCGGGTCATGGCGCAGGACGCCGCCGTCGTCGTGATGGACGAGCCGACGAACCACCTCGACATCGGCCATCAGGTCGCGGCCCTCGCCCTGCTGCGGCAGCTCGCCCGCGAGGAGGGCCGCACCGTGCTCGTCGCCCTGCATGACCTCGCGCTCGCCGCCCGCTGGGCGGATCGCACGGTCGTGCTCGAGGCGGGTCGTGCGATCGCCGCCGGGCGCCCGCGCGAGATCCTCGTCCCCGAGCTCATCGCGAGCTGCTTCGGCGTGGACTCCCGCTGGATCGAGCTCGACGGCGAGGAGCGCCTGATCATCGGGTGACCTGCAGGCGCCGGGCGGGCTCAGTGCTCGTCCGGCGCCTCGTCCTCGCGGATGTGGTCGAGGGCGTCGCGCACGATGCTCAGCACATGCGCGTCGTCGACCGCGTAGTAGGCCTGCCGGCCGCTGCGGTGCACGCGGACGAGCCGCAGGCCCCGCAGCGTCTTCAGATGCTGGGAGACCAGCGGCTGGGAGAGGCCGGTGCGGCCCACGATCTCGCTCACGGTCCGCTCCTGCGGCCCCAGCGCGAGCAGGATCCGCAGCCGCGAGGTCGTCGCCAGCGCCCCGAAGAGCTCCGCCGCCCGGTCCAGCTCCGCGGCGCGGAGGCGCGGGTGCGCGGCCAGCTCGACGTTCATCGGTGCTCGTCCCTCATCGGTCCTCGTCCGGCCATGCGCCCGCCTCTCGTCGTCGGCTCCCCGTCCGACGGTCGGATGCGATGCGCGCCCGGCCGGTGAGGAGCATCGCGCCATCATATGAGAACGGTTCGCAACAGGTGGAGGGTGCTCGGGCGGCGAGACCGCGTCGAGGGCGGGGTCAGGCGGTGCGGCGCAGCAGGATCGCCCGATCGGCCAGCTTGACCTGCTCGCCCGAGGGGCGGGCCTCCGTCCGCGGGAGGGTGCTGGCCCGCACGCACTCCCAGCCGTCGTCGAGCCCCAGTGCGCGGATCTCCGCAGCCGAGGCGAGGGCCCCGTCGGCGGGGACCGGCTCGTCGCCGAAGAGGTGCGAGAGCAGGAACAGCAGGCCGCCGCGGGCCACGCGCTCGCCGGCCGCCGCGATCAGATTCTCGCGGCGCCCCTGCGCGGGGCCGTGCAGATAGCTCGCGCAGACGAGGTCGAAGCGCTCCTCGGCGGGGATCCCGAGCAGGCCGTCGGCCCGGAAGCGTGCCGACGGCGCCGACGGCACCCCGTCTGACCCGTCCGCCCCGTCGGCCTGCGGGCCGACGCCGGCCTCGCGTGCGGCGGCCTCGGCGCGCGCCACGGCCGTCGCCGAGACGTCGACCCCGAGCGTCTCCCAGCCCTGGAGCGCGAGCCAGATCGCGTCGGCCCCCTCGCCGCAGCCGACGTCGAGCGCCCGCGCCCCGGCCGGTCGCGGCTCCGTAGCGGCATGCGCGTCGAGGAGGGAGACGAGCAGGCCGTTGGGGCGGCCGCTCCAGGTGATCTCCCGGCTGCGGTAGCGGTCCTCCCAGAAGCCGTCCGCCGCGACCTCGGGCCATGCCGGGTGCGCCGAGGCCTGCGCGGGGGCGTCCGCGTGCGTGTGCTGGTGTTCATGCGTGTGCTTGTGCTCGTGCGCGGTGCCGGTGGCGGTCGGGGAGGCGGGGCCGGGGGTGTGCGTCATGCATCCAGCATTCGCTGCAGGTGACGCGATGGCAAGGGGTGTTGCGTCCTCAGCAAGAAGGGTGACGGGCGGTGTGCGTCCAGGGCGCGAACTCCCGATGACAAGAAGTATGGTGATATTGCAATAGATGCATATGTGTGGTGGGCTGGAGCCATGGAGACGTCAGCGACCACCGAGCGGACGGCCGAGCTCTTCAAGGCGCTCGGCCATCCGGTGCGCCTGGACCTGCTGCGGCGGATCGCCCAGCAGCCTCGGCCGGTCGGCGTGCTCGCCCAGGAGGCGGGTCTCACGCAGCCCCTGGCGTCCCAGCACCTCCGCGCTCTCCGTCAGGCGGGCCTGGTGCACGGTGATCGCGAGGGGCGAGAAGTCGTCTATCGCGTCGCCGACCAGCATGTCGTCCATGTGGTCGAGGATGCCTTCGCCCACGTCGCGCATGCCGGCATCCCGCGTCCCGGCGTGGAGCAGTGAGCAGGGTTCGCACGCAGGGCCCGCAGGCATCATCCGCACGCACCATCAGCACAGACACCATCAGCACAGAGGAGCGCACCATGACCACGACCCACGCGCACGAGGCCGAGCACGCCGTCGCCGATCACGAGCACGGCGCCGACTGCGGCCACGAGGCCGTCCAGCACGGCGACCACGTGGACTACATCCACGACGGCCACCAGCATGCCGCCCACGGCGACCACTACGACGAGCACTGATCGTCCGACGACGGCCTGAGCCGGCCGACGGTCCGACCCGTCGGGCGCGCCGAGCCGTCGGATGAGCCGAGCCGTCAGATGAGCCGAGAGGGCGTCCCGCGATCGCGGGACGCCCTCTCTTCTCTTCCCTGAGTCGGTCGTCCGTCGTCGTCCGCCGTCCGTCGGGCTCGAGGGCCCGCGGTCCCGTCAGACCACGAGCTGCGGTTCCACCAGCGCCCGGTAGGCCGCGCAGCGCTCCATGAGCTCCTCGTGCGTGCCGTCGTCGACCAGGCGCCCGTCCTCGAGGACGAGGATCCGGTCCGCGTGCAGGAGGGTGACCAGGCGGTGCGCGATCACCAGGGTCGTGCGGCGGTCCGTGGCGACGGAGCGCTGCACGCTGAGCGCCGCGCCCGTGTCGAGCTGGCTGACGGCCTCGTCCAGCACGAGCACCTGCCCGGGCCGCAGGAACGCCCGGGCCAGGGCGATCCGCTGGCGCTCGCCGCCGGAGAGGCTCGCGCCATGGTCCGCGAGCACCGTGTCGAGGCCGTCGGGGAGGCGGTCGACCGTCGCCAGCGCCCCCGCCCGGGCGAGCGCCCGGCGCAGCTCCGCGTCGTCGGGCGCGGACTGGGCGCCCGAGGGATCGAACGGGGCGGCCAGCAGCAGGTTCTCCCGGATCGACTCGGCGAAGAGATGCGGCTCCTGCTCGATCATCCGCAGACGCTCCCGCAGCTCCTCCAGCGGCATGTCCCGCACGTCGGCCCCGTCCAGCAGGACGCGGCCCGCCGCGGGCTCCTGCCAGCGGGCGAGCAGCTGCGCGAGCGTCGACTTGCCCGATCCGCTCGCTCCGGCGATCGCGACCTGCTCGCCCTCGCGCAGCACGAGAGAGATCCCGTCGACGGCGGGACGGGGCGCCCCCGGCCAGGAGAAGGCCAGGTCCCGGGCCTCGAGCACGATGCCGGGCTCCGCGGCCGGGACGACCGGGTGGACGCCGGGGACGGGGTCCACCAGCGGCTCGGCCTCGAGGATCGCCTCGATCCGACGGGCCGCGGCCGCGGTGTTCCCGGTGTGGCGGCTGGTGGAGATCCACTGCAGCACCGCGGAGGGGCTCGCCGCGGCGACCGCCACGACGACCGGCAGCATCACCAGGTCGAGCCGTCCCGCGGAGACCTCGACCGCGCCGACGGCGGTCGCCACGACCGCCAGGGAGGCCGTCGCGACCCCGGCGACCGCGGACTCGAGCCCGGTGCGGGCGACGGTGCGGGACTGCGCCGCGGTCAGCCGCCGCTGCAGGTCCTCGAGCCGCGCCCGACGATCCTCCCGCAGGTCGAAGGCGACGATCTCGCGGACCGCGCCGACATCCTCCTGCACCTGCGAGGCCATCGCCGCGAGCAGCTCCCGGGCCTCGGCGCCGTCGCGCAGGGCGGCCCGCCGGGTCGCGGCGGGGATCGCCAGGAGCAGCAGCACGAAGGGCACCACGGCCAGGGCCGTGACCGGTGAGATCAGCGCGAGCCCCGCGAGGATCAGCGGCGTCGCCAGGAAGCGCCCGATCCGGTAGAGCGAGCTGTGCGCGAGGAAGACCTCCAGCGCCTCCGCATCGTTCATGACGGTGCTGGTGAGATCGCCGCGGCGGCGCCCCGCGAGACCGCCCGGGGCGACCCGCGCGACGGCGTCGAACACCCAGATCCGGATCCGGGCCATCACCCGGAAGGACAGGTCATGGCTGGTGTACGACTCCTGCCACTGGCTGATCGAGCGCACCAGCGTCGCGCCGAGCACGAGCAGCGTCGGCGCCCACAGCGCCTCCGGCGCCGCCCCGCGGACCGCTGCGGCCACCGCCCAGGCCGCGCCCCCGGCGGCGAGGGCCGCCGCGAGGTGCACCAGCAGGTTCCAGGCGAGCGTGAGCGCGAACCACGGCCGCCAGCCGACGAGCACCGCCGGCAGCGCCCGCAGCGAGTCGTAGCGGGTCCCGCGCGGCGGCTGCGGCACGGCATGGCCGACGGCGATCATGCGCGCACCCCCGCCCCGGCGCCCGCCATGGCCTCGCGATGCGCGCCGACGAGCCCCGCCCAGGCGCCGCCCGCGGCCTCGAGCTCGGCGGGCGACCCCTCCTCGGCGACCCGGCCGTCCTCGAGGACGATCACGTGATCGGCCGCGGCGACGGTGCTGAGCCGATGGGCGATCACCACGAGGGTCCGCCCCGCGGTGCCGGGTCCTGTCGTGCCGGGCCCCGGGTCGCCCCGCAGCGCGGCGGTCACCAGGGCCTCGTTCTCGCCGTCGAGCGCGCTGGTCGCCTCGTCGAGCACGAGCAGCGGGGCATCCTGCAGCAGGGCCCGGGCCAGCGCGATCCGCTGGCGCTGGCCCCCGGAGAGCAGGCGCCCGCGCTCGCCGACGGGGGAGTCCAGGCCCGCGGGCAGCCGCGGCAGGAACTCATCGACCCGGGCCGCCGCCAGCACCGCGGCGAGCCGCTCGGGCGGGACCGGCCCGCGGGCGGCGTCGAGCAGGTTCTCGCGGATCGTGCCGTCGAGCAGCACCACGTCCTGGCTGACGCGCGCGCTCGCGCGGCGCAGCGTGCGCAGCGGGATCTCCCGCAGATCGATCCCGTGCCCGCCGGGCTCCGGCCTGCCGGTCTCCTGGGCGAGAGGCTCCAGCGGGTCCGTCGGGTCGAGGGGCGTCGTGAGCAGCACGGCGCCGGCGTCCGGGTCGCGGTCGCGCAGCAGCAGCGCCGTCAGGGTGCTCTTCCCGGCGCCCGAGAGGCCGACGAGCGCCGTGCTGCGCCCCGCGGGGATCCGGGCCGTGACCCCGTCCAGCGCGGCGCGGGTCGCCCCCGGATAGCGCAGGCTGACGTCCCGCAGCACGAAGCCCGGAGCACCGGCGATGCGGGCCGGCGCCGCGGGTGCGGACGTCCCGGCGGCCTCGTCCCGCACTGGGGGCTCCTCCTCGAGGAGCCGGTTGACGGCGGCGGCCGCGGCGAGCCCGTAGAAGCCCTCGTGCCAGTAGTTCTGCAGCTCCTGGAGGGGGCGGAAGCACTCGGCGGCGAGGAACAGGACCAGGATGACGGCGCCCGCGGGGAGGGTCCCCTGGGCGGCATGCCAGGGGGCGAGGAGGGTCGCGCCGGCGGTCCCGAGGAGCATCGCGGCGCCGGTGACGATGTAGGAGGAGAGGGAGACGTTCATGGTGCGGGTGGTCGCCTCGCGCAGCGCGTCGGCCTCGTCGGCGAGGGTCTGCGCCCGGCGCGCGGTCGCCCCGAGGCCCGCGAGGGTCGCGAGACCGGCGACGGAGTCGGCGACCTTCGCCCCGTAGTCCTCGTACTTCTGCCAGTGGGTCGCGGACCGCAGGCCGAGCAGGCGCGCGGTGAACCGCTGCCCGAGGGGGACCGCGAGCAGGGTCGCCGCGATCACCCCGGCGACGAGCGGATCCTGCAGGCCGATGACGATCACCAGGATTGCAGGCACCACGGCCGCGGAGATCGCCTGCGGGAGATAGGAGCCGACATAGCCGCGGATGTGCTCGCAGCCGTCGACGACGGCCGCATGCGCGCGGGCCGATCCGCCCGGCCAGGCATAGCCGGGGCCGAGGTCGAGCACATGGTCGAGGATCCGTGCGCGCAGGCGCCGCGCCACGGCGGTGCCGGTGCGCAGGGCCAGCACGTCCCGCAGCCACAGCAGGCCGGCGCGCAGCAGCACGCCGCCGAGCGCCAGCAGCAGGGGAGGCCACCAGGCGCGCGGGTCCTCCGTCAGCAGGCGGGAGGTGGCCGCGGCCAGGGAGAACGCGACGAGGATCGAGGCGGCCGTGGCCGCGAGGGTCACCGCGCTGGTGGCGATGAGCCCGCGGCGGGCCGCGCGGGCGTGCGGCGCGATCCGCGGGTCGAGGAGTCGAGGGAGGGGCATCCCCCCACTATATGAGAATCGTTCGCATTAGCGAGTGGGCGACGAAGGATGGGATCGGGGCGGGGCGGCCCGGGCCGCCCCGTCCCGCCCCGCCCGCGCTCAGAACGACGGGATGAGGGTGGCGCTGTGCTCGTCCTCGAGGAAGGCGCGGACCTCGTCGCTGGACATCGCGGCCTTCAGGGCCTGGATCCTCTCGGACTCGACGTCCTCCCCGCGGGCGACGAGGGAGATCGCGAAGCGCTGGTCGACGGTCTCCTCGAGCATGAGGGCGTCGGCCGGCGTCAGGCCGACCTTCGCGATGTACGTCGGGTAGTTGTAGACCAGCGCGATGCCGTCCTCGTCGTAGGCGGAGGAGAGGTTCAGCAGGTCGATCTGCACGAACTCGAGCGCCAGGGGGTTCTCGACGATGTCGGCGAGGCGGCCCTCGAAGCCGGCGTCCTCGGGCAGGGCGATGAGCCCGTGCTCGTGGAGGATCGCGAGGGCGCGGCCCTCGTTGGAGGCGTCGTTGGGGATCGCGACCTTCGCGCCCTCGGGGATCTGGTCGACGGCGTCGTAGGCCTTGGAGTAGTAGCCGACCTTCGCGTCGTAGATCGCCTGGACCTTCACCAGGTCCGTGCCGTTCGCCTCGTTGAAGGCCTGCATGTAGGGCTCGTGCTGGGCGAAGTTCGCGTCGACCTCGCCGTCGGCCAGCAGCCGGTTGTACTGGACGTTGTCGCTGACCTGCACGAGCTCGACGGTCCAGCCGTCGGCCTTCGCGACCTCGGCGGCGAGCTCGACGACGTCGGTCATCGGGGTCATGTGCGAGGCGACCTTGATGACCTTGTCGTCGGACCCTGCGCCGGAGCCGCCCGCGCCGCAGGCGGCGAGCGCCAGCGCGGCGCCGCCGACGCCGAGCAGCCCGAGGGCGCCGCGGCGGGTGGGCGCCGGCAGGAGCGAGCCGGCCGACGAAGCGGAGCCGACGGACGGGGCGGAGCCGACGGACCGGGCAGAGCCGACGGACGGAGCGGCGGCGCGGGTGCGGGGAGCGGGGAGGGACGCGGGAGTCATGGGGGGGGCTCGTCTTTCCGTGTGAGGGGCGCCGGAAGGGTCCGGTGAGGGGAGGCGGCGCGCTAGCGCGCGCGGTGGTCGAGGAGGCGGGCGAGGAGGGTGCCGGCGCCCTGGACGAGCATCACGCAGACGACCATGATCGCGATCGTCGTGTACATCAGCTCGTACTCGTAGGTCTGGTAGCCGTAGCGGATCGCGAAGTCGCCGACGCCCCCGCCGCCGACCACGCCCATGATCGTCGAGTACGAGATCATGCTGATGGTGACGGTGGTCAGGCTCAGCACGAGGCCGGAGCGGGCCTCGGGGTAGAGGAAGCGCAGCACCAGCTGCACGGGTCCGGCGCCGAGGGAGCGGGCCAGCTCGATCGTCTGCTCGGGCACGTCCAGCAGGGTCTGCTCGGCGAAGCGGGCGTAGAGGGCGACGGCGACGAACGCGAGCGGCACCGACGCCGCCGTCGTCCCGAAGCTCGTGCCCACCAGCCAGCGGGTGAAGGGGATCATCGCGACGACGAACAGCAGGAACGGCACCGAGCGGACGACGTTCACGTACGCGTTCAACGCCGCCCGCAGCGCGGGCCGCTCATAGGGACCGCCGGGGCGGGTGAGGTAGATCAGCGTCCCGACCGGCAGGCCGAGGAGGACCGCGGCGATCAGCGAGTTGCCCAGCATGATCCCGGTCTCGACGATCGCGGTGACGATCTCGCCGCGGTACTCGGCGAGCAGGGCGAGCAGGGCCGCGACCCAGGTTCCGAGGCCGGTCATGCGCCCTCCTCCGCGAGATAGTCGGTGGCCCGCCGCGCATAGGAGCCGGAGCGCCGGCGCGGGGGCGGGGCGGTCACCTCGGTGAGGCCGACGAGGCGGCCGTCCTCGAGCACGGCCGCGCGGTCGCAGGAGGACTTCACGACCTCGAGCTCATGGCTGACCAGCAGGATCGTCGTGCCGAGCGCCGTGTGGACGGTGCGCAGGGTCTCCATCACCTCGTCGGTGTGGTGGGCGTCCAGCGCCGACGTCGGTTCGTCGCACAGCAGGATCGAGGGGGCGGTGACGAGGGCGCGGGCGATCGCGACCCGCTGCTTCTCGCCGCCGGAGAGGCGGCTGGGATGCTGCGCCGCGCGGGCGCCCATGTTCACGAAGTCGAGCATCTGCGCGACGCGCGCGGGGTCGCGCCGGCCCTGCAGCCGCAGCGGCATGGCGACGTTCTCGGCGACGGTCGAGTTGGCCAGCAGGTTGAAGTGCTGGAAGACCATCCCGATGCCGCGCCGGCGCAGCCGCCGCTGCCGCTCGGGGAGCGATGCGAGGTCGACCCCGTCGACCGTGACGGTCCCGGCGGACGGGGCTTCGAGATGGTTGACGAGCCGCAGCAGGGTCGACTTCCCGGAGCCGCTCTCGCCGACCACCCCGAACATCTCGCCGTCCCGGATCGTGAGATCGATGCCGTCCAGCGCGGTCACGACGGAGCGGCCCTGGCGATAGGTCTTGGAGACGCCGTCGAAGTGGATCATGGTCCTCGAGAGGGGTCGGGAGCCCGGTCATGACCGGGCAGGATGCCCTCTCGATCCTAGGGAGGCGGCCCCGCCGGTGGGTGGCCCGGTGGGCGACCTCACTCGCCCGGCGAGACGCCGGCCGGGCGGCGGGTGCGGCGCCGGCATGCCGCGGACGGGTCGCCGGTCAGGCGCCGGGGACGTGCACCTCGACGGGGTGGTCGCCGGCGGCGGTGAGCAGCTTGGAGACCGGGCAGCGGGCGTGCGCGGCCAGGGCGAGCTCGCGCGTGGTCTCGGGGTCGATCCCCGGGATGCTGACGCGGGCGCGCGGGAGGAACCGGTAGCCGCCGTCCGGGTCGGGCTCGAGGGCGACCTCGACGATCACCTCCGGCTCGCCGATGCTCTCCGCGACCCGGACGGCCTCCGCGTCCCCGGCCTTCCGCGCGGCACGGCGCCGCTCGCGCAGGATCGTCCGCAGGGTCTCGTTCAGGCAGGTGGACCAGGCCATGGCGAGCAGCTGCTCGGGGTTGAAGCCCTCGGCGTCGGGGGAGGGGCCGCCGGTGGGCAGCGCCGGTCGCCCGTCGGCCTCGACCTCGCCGGAGGTGCCGCCGCGGTTCGTTGCGCGGGCGGTGTAGAGGGGATCGCTGCTCACGTTCTCCCTGCTCATACGACGGACTCCGCATCCTCGGTCCAGGTGTTGCAGGCGCCGAGATCGCCGCCCGAGTCGAGGCCGACCTCGATCCAGTGGGCCCAGGCCTCGGCGCTGACGTCGGTGTCGATCCAGGTGTCGGACTCGACGAGGAGATCCTGGAGGTCGTCGGGGACGTGCGCGGCCTCGGGCAGGGCCTCGGTGGAGGCCGAGGCGAGGCAGACGCGCGAGAGGATGAAGCGCCGCTGGGCGTCCTCGGAGGCGGTCGTATCCCCGTCCTCGTCGAACAGGTTCATCATCGCCGAGTAGTAGAACGCGACCGAGCTGTTCCAGTACGCGACCAGGGAGTACGAGTAGCCGAGCTCCCACAGGACCATCGTCGAGCGCGCGGCCGGGTCCGTGGAGACCGCGGCGACCGCGTCCTCCTCGGCGGCGCCGAAGCCGAGCGGCCAGTAGATGATGTTGTCGAGGAAGCACACGCGCGCGGAGTCCTCCGTGAAGGACTCGGCGTCGCAGACGGAGCTGGTGGGGATGTCCGGCCATTCGTAGACGACGATGGTCGGGCTCGTCCACGGCAGGTTCCGGTCCGAGCTCACCGACGACCACAGGCTGTTCAGGCACGACGCGGATGCGTCCAGCGTCGCCTGCATCTCCTCGACGCTCGGGTCCACGGGCGTCTCCGGCAGCTCGCAGGAGCCCACGGAGGAGAAGGAGCCGGTGGTCAGCGGGCTCGTGCGGAGGACCTCGCGCAGTTCATCCGCATCGCCCGGCGGCACGTCCCAGGACTCGACGACCTCGAAGTCCTCCGTCGGCTCGGCGGGCGTGACGGAGATGCTCTCCGAGGGCGTCTCCGACGGCGTCTCGGAGGGCGTGTCCGTGGCGGAGGCGGTGGCGGTCCCGTCGTCGCGGGTGAACAGGTAGACGCCGGCGCCGACGGCGATCACCGCGAGCAGCACGATCACGCAGCCGGCGGCGACGGCGATCATCGCCCAGGGCTTGCGTCCGCCGCCCCCGCCCGTCGGCCCCGAGGCCCCGGGGCCCTGCGGCGGACCCTGCGGGGGCATGCCCTGCGGTGCTCCCTGCGGCGGTCCCCACCCCTGCGGACCGCCCTGGCCGCCCTGCTGATTCCCGTACTGCTGACGCCCGTTCCCCTGCTGCGGGTACCCCGGGCCCCCGTTCCCTGGCGTGGTCATGCGCTCCCCCGTGATGCTGTGCGTGACGCGCCGGCATCGGCGCCGTGCACACGGCAGGATATCGGCGCGCGCCCCGCAGGGACGGGCCGAGACCGTTCTGCAACGGTCCCGGCGGGCCCAAGCCCTCGGCGGGCGTCGTACCGGGGCGGGCGCGGGGCCGGGTCAGACGACCTGGTCGTCCGGCGCCTCCCAGGTGTTGCAGGCCGCGAGGTCGCCGTCGGACTCGAAGCCGGCGGTGATCCAGCGGGCCCGCGCCTCGGCCGTCACCGCGGTGTCGTTCCAGGTCTCGGGGTCCTCGAGGATGTCGAGGACGTGCTGGGCGGGACGCTGCGCCTCCGGCACCTCGAGGATCGCCGCCGAGGCGAGGCAGGTGGCCTGCAGGCTGTACCGCCGCCAGGCGTCGTCCTGCGCGTCGGTGTCGTCGCCGAGCTTGACCAGCAGGTTCTGGTAGTAGGTCCCCAGCGAGCTGTTCCAGTTCACGACGGTCATGTAGATGTACGACAGGTCCCACAGGTAGGACGTGGAGACCTCGGCGTCGTCGGCGAAGCGGTCGTCCTCCGCGAGCAGCGGCGTCAGCCCGTACCCGAACGGCCAGTAGATCGTCGAGTCGAGGTTGCACACCCGCGGATAGTCGGCGTCGAAGGAGTCCGCGTCGCAGGCGGAGGCGGGCACGTCGGGCCATTCGTAGACGACGATCGTCGGGCTCGTCCACGGGAGGTCGCGGTCGGAGCTGACGTTCGCCCACACCTTGTCGAGGCAGTGGCCGGCGGCCGAGAGCGTCGCCTGGACCTCCTCGACCGTCGGGTCCGTGGGCGTGGTCGGCAGCTCGCAGGAGGGGATCGTCGTGAACCGCCCCGTGGTGAAGGGGCTCGTGGCGAGGACCTCGCGGAGCTCCTCGGCGGTGCCGGGCAGCTCGTCGATGGGGGAGACGACCTCGAAGGTCGGCGTCGGCTCGTCGGGGTCGTCGCTCGGCGTGGTGATCGGGTCGGGCGAGGGCGTGTCCGGATCCTCGGACGACGGGGTGTCCGAGGCCGGGGCCGCGGACCCCTGCCCGTCGCGCCCCAGCAGCACGTAGGCGCCGACGCCGAGGCCCAGCACGAGCACCAGCACGACCGCGCAGCCCGCGGCGACCGCCGCGATCGCCCACGGCCGACGCCGCGGCGAGGGCCCCTGCGGCCCGAAGGGCGGGTACGGGCTGCCGGGCCCGCCGGGGCTCCCCGCACCGCCGTATCCGCCGCCGCCGCATCCGCCGCCGCCGTACCCGCCGCCGGGGCCGGCGAACCCGGCCGCGCCCGAGGGCGGCATGGGCGCCGGGGGCGCCTGATGTCCGTGCGAGGGCTGCGGCGACGCCTGCGGGGATGACCAGCTCGGTGAGGCCGACGACGGGGTGGAGCCGTACATCGCCGTGCCGTGACCGGGGCGTTCGCGCTGCCAGGAGAAGATCTCCGGCTCGGGCGGGGGTGCGGTCCGCGAGTCCTGCGGGGCGGCCTGCGCCGGCCCCCGGGCATCCTCGGGCCACCGCCCGCTGCCGCTCGAACCCGGCGTCGACATGCCGCCCTCCCTGTCTCGACCTGCCGTGCACGACCTGGGGCGACCGTGCCGGTGAAGCCGCCTCAGGGAAGGATATCCGTGCAGGCCGGGGCCTCGTGCCGCACCGGGCGAACCGTTGGTGTCTCGAGACATGGTGCGCGGGCGGCGGAGGCCGGGAACGACGAAGCCCCCTGGCGAACCAGGGGGCTTCATATCGGCGGAGGATGGGGGATTTGAACCCCCGAGGGCTTGCACCCAACACGCGTTCCAGGCGTGCGCCATAGGCCGCTAGGCGAATCCTCCAGCGCTCGTAAGAGCAAGAACTAGCCTACCGGACACCGCAGGTCGGCGCGAACCGGGCGGGCCCACGTCACATTCTCGGGTCCGACGGTGCCCGTGCGAGACTCCGACGAGAGCGCCTCCTGCGCATCCACCCTCTCCGCGGCCCCACCCGCGACCCCGACCCGAAGGCGGACCCGTGGCCTCACGCGCCGTGACCCTGAACCGGACCCTGCTGCTGTGCGAGGACGTCCCCTGCGCGTACTCCGCGAGCGTCGAGCCGCCGGCGCGGCTGATCGTGCTGGCGGGAGCCGCGCCGGTGGACAAGCGGGGGACCGTGGTCGGTCCCGGCGATGTCGCCGCGCAGACCGGCGTCTGCGTGGAGACCCTGGTGATCGCCCTCGCCGAGGCGGGAGCGACCCTCGAGGACGTGGTCCATCTCCGGGTGCTGGTCGCGACGACCGACCGCGAGGACCTCGCGGTCGCGGGCGGGATCGTCCGCCAGGCGCTGGGGGAGCACGACGCCCCGCACACCCTCGTCGGCGTGACCCTGTTCGGCCGCCCCGACCAGCTGGTCGAGATCGAGGCGACCGCCGCGGTGCGCTGAGCCGACGAGAGCATT
>NZ_JBSYXB010000004.1:0-374438 GCF_054114245.1 Brachybacterium netajii (SeqCode)
ATCGAAGGTCTGCGCGAGCATCTGCTGGCCCGAGGAAATCCCTGAACTGGGAGACGAGGGAAGAGCTGGGGTAACTCAGAACTTCACTTGTCGGTGCCCATGGTTCCGACCTCAACTCTCCAGAAGCACCTGACGCAATGTTGACAACAGACCGGCGCATGTCATGCAGTCCGTGATCCTTGAGCGATCTCGGTGGTGGGCAGCGCACGTGGCACTCCATGAAAAGGGTAGACTGCATGGCCGACGACGCATTCATCGATTCGCAGGTAGAAGCACTTCTCGAGTCCGGCGTATTCGAGAGGCACTGGTATATGGCCCAGTGCGGCGTGTACTTCCACAACAGCATCGCGGCGGCGAAGCACTTCATTCGTGAGGGAATGCCGAAAGAAGCTTCGCCGCATCCGCTCATCGAGCCGCGAGTATGGCCGGAGCATCTGCGCAACGCTTGGAAGAAGATGCTCTTCGACAAGGCGATGGCGTGGTTCCGTAAGCCGAAGCTGAGTCAGCCGGCATTTGGTCCGCTCTTCGAGGCCCGCTATTTCGAGGATATCCCCGATGCCGCCTATGCAGGTCACCCGGGCGGACTGCTCGGGTACATCCTGCAGGAGGCGGAGCCCGGATTCGAGCTTCCGACCAGGTACGGCAAAGTCCCGTTCGCTGCAGTGCGACGCTCGTGGCCCGAATCCTACTCCCGGCTCAAGAGCCACCTCCGGCTGATCGGTCCGCGGAACACGCACGGCTGGGATGCGGCCCGCACTGCGGCCTGGATCGCGGACCTTCCGGGCGTCTCGGAAGAGCATGCTCAGGCGACGATCAGCGTCATCATGCCGACGTGGAACCGATCCGAGGTCGTCACCTCGGCCATCAGGTCGATCCAGGCGCAGACCCATAGCAATTGGGAGCTCATCGTCGCCGATGACGGATCGAGCGACAGCACCCTGGACGCCGTGCATGCGATGGCCGCGGCGGACGGTCGGATCAGAGTCCTCGAGCTCGATCACGGCGGTGTGAGCGCAGCCCGGAATGCTGGCCTCGACGCGGCGACGGGGGAGTACCTCGCGTTTCTGGACTCCGACAACCAGTGGCCGAGCACCTTCCTGGAGCTCATGGTCCGCGGCCTCAAGAAGGAGGGCCTGCGGGCGGCGTACGCCGGGCTGGAGCTCCACAACGAGGGGAAGACCACCTATCGCGGATATGAAGGAGGGCATGAGCATCTCCTGGTCGTGAATCACGTCGATCTCAACGTGTTCGTCGTCGAGCGCTCCCTGGCGACGGAGGTCCGCTTCGACGAGTCGCTCCGCCGATGGGTCGATCACGATTTCGTCGTCCGCGTCGCCGCGCAGGCGGAACTTCGCTACCTCCCCTTCATCGGATGCATCTACGATGACGATCGCGATATGCCTGACAGGATCACCACCAGTGAGTCCGAGGCATGGCAATGGGTGGTTCTGGGAAAGAACCTCGTGAGCTGGGACCAGGCGGACGGACCCGGGGAAATCCCCGGACGCGTGAGCGTCGTCATCCCGATCTACCAGGACTGGAAGATGACTCTGCGCGCCGTGCAAGCGGTCCTGGAGAACTCGGATGACGCTGACCTGGAAGTGATCCTGGTGGATAATGGGTCGGCCCATTATCACGGGTCGACGCTGTCGCAGTTCTTCGCCGGCGAGCCCCGGGTGAGGTACGAGCGGCTCCCTCGGAACATGAACTTCGCGATCGGCTCCAACTATGGAGCGTCCATCGCCACCGGCGAGTTCATCTGCTTCCTCAACAACGACACCGAGGTGCGTCCGGGATGGCTCGCCCCCATGCTGGAGAGCATTCGGGACTCTGCGGTCCGCGGAGTGCAGCCTCTCCTGCAGTACCCGGATGACTCGATCCAGACGGCCGGCACCGTGTTCCTCGCTCCCCGCACGCCCCCGACCCATTTCCTCACCGGTCTGCCTCCGGAGGACGCTGATGCGGTGTCAGGCATGGAGTTCAGCGCGGTGACGGCGGCATGCGTCCTCATGCGGAAGAGCGAGGTCGCCCAGCTGAAGGGATTCGACCCGATCTACGTGAACGGCATGGAGGACATCGACCTCTGCCTGCGTGCGATCGACAGCTTCGGGGGCCACTTCGTCGTCAATCCAGCAGCACGGGTCACGCACTACGAGTCGAAGACCCCGGGGCGCGGGCGCAAGATCCCTGAGAACCGGAAGGCTCTCATGGATCGCTGGTCCGACAGAATGCCTCCGCTGGACACCGACAAGTTCACGACCGCCGGTCTGGTGCCGGCAGGCATCGGAGGCGACAAGCTCTGGATCGTCCAGCCTCGGCCGGTGGTGGTGCGGGATCGCTCCAAGCCCTGGGACCGCTGGGGTCTGCGCATCTCATCGGTCGGAGGAGTCCGAGGGGATCGCTGGGGCGACACCTACTACGCGAACTCTCTGGCAGTCGCCCTGGGACGGTGCGGGAAGAAGGTCCTGACCTACCGGCACGGCGCGAACACCGAGACCTCGCAATCGTTCGACGACGTCAACCTGGTGATCCGGGGGCTCGACAAGGTCACCCCGATCCCCGATCAGCTGAACGTCCTCTGGGTCATCAGCCACCCGGAGGATGTCACGGTCGAGGAAGTTCGAGCCTTTGACCTGGTGTACGCCTCATCGGCGTCCTGGGCTGCCTCCATGAGCGCTCGGAGCGGGGTCGAGGTGCGCACTCTTCTCCAGGCCACCGACGCCTCGATCTTCTATCCGATCGACGAGGACGCCGTTGAGCTCACGCGCCCGCTCACCTTCGTCGGCGGACACTTCCCGCAGCGCACGCGGCGGGCGGTCGCCGATGCTCTCACCTCGGGCGCCGACCTCCGGATCATCGGGCACGGGTGGAGGAGGCTCCCCGAGACCATCCATGAGGCGGAAGGCGTGCCGAACGCAGAGCTGGGCGACGTGTACCGCGGGGCCACGCGCGTCCTGGCGGATCACTGGTCGGATATGGCTGAGATGGGGTTCATCCAGAACCGCATCTTCGATGCGGCGGCATGCGGCACTCCGGTCATCACCGATGAGGTCGTCGGCGTCTCGGACGTCTTCGGATCGCTCGTCCAGGTCTACGAGTCGGTCGATCATCTCCGATTCCTTGCGAGCTCCCGAGCGGACGATCTCTTCGGGACGTACGAGGCTCGGAAGGAGCAGGCGCAGGATGTGCTCGCGCAGCACTCCTTCGATGCGCGGGCCGCGCAGCTCATCGCCGACGTGGCTGCCCGACGTGCCGCCCTCTTCGGAGCCTGACGCATCGGCACGACCGCCGCGGTGCCCTCGCGGCCTCCGGAAATTCCGTACTGCTCTTGATCGCACCCCTATCTGAAGGATGACTGTAGATGTCTGAGAAGAACCACCTGTTCGTGACCGGCCTCGGCCGCTCGGGCACCACCGCGCTCACCCATGTCCTTGCATCGCATGAGGACATCGTCCTGGGGATGGAGCGATTCCAGAGGCTGTACAACCCGGCGAAGGTCGACCGCGTGACTCCGGCGTCCTTCGAGCGGGAAGCCTTCTTCGATTTCGCGGACGGGCTGTCCAGCACGAAGCCCGAGGATCCGCGGTTCGCCGCTCTGTATGCGCACGCGGACGAGCGCATCGAGGCTGCCCGATATGTCGGCGACAAGACGACTGAGATGCATGTCGTTCCCTCGCTCGTCAAGAACTTCCCGAAGGCGAAGTTCCTCGCGATCATCCGAGATGTCACCCCTCTGGCGTGGTCCTGGGAGCAGCGTGCCCGCAACCCCGAAGACCGCGGCTGGTCCGCCGCGCGCGGCGCGGAGGCTTCCGTCGAGTTCTGGAACAACAGCCTGAAGGTCATCGACGAAATGGTCCATGCCCACCCGGACAGGTTCTACGTCGTCGAATACGATGCCTTCTTCGGGTCGGACGGCCCCTTCCGGGCGTTCCTGTCGCAGCTCGGGCTCCCCTCCACCCCGGCGTCCGAGGCGGGATACGCCAAGGCTCGCCGTCACTTCCAGGCGAACGTGGAGAAGAAGGATCGCTCCCTGCCGGCCGAAGTGCTGGAGAAGATCGCTGCGGCGAGGAACGACGAGCTCTGGAACCGCCTCGTCGACCTCTCCCTCCGCGGCTGAGCGCATCGCCGCTCGGGCAGGTCAGAGAGGTACGCGTATGGAGCAGGTCGCGGTCGCAGGGCCGTCTCACGCCAGGAGATTCCGTCATGCGATCGCGACCGGGCAGATAGCAAGACCTCATCGGAGCATCCTGTGGAATGACCTCGCGGCCGCCTCGATGCTTCACCCCTATTTCAGGGAGTGCGAGTTCTCGAAGAGTCCCACGCCAGCGCTCGTGTTCGTCCCTGATTTTCGTCTCGGGAACCTCTCCTTAGAGAATCCGGAGGACCCCGAAGCGTATCTGAGCGTGGAGAAACGGCTCATCACGAAGGAGTGCGATGCGCTGATGTGCGAGCGCGTCCTGGAGCGGGTCGATGAGGTGCGCGAAGCGAATCCGCGCGCGCGATTCGTGTTCTGGTGCCTCGGGTGGCGGGAGCTGAACAATCGCGCCAACGGGAGATACTTCGACTCCGGCACGTATCGTCATCCGATCTGGAATCTGTCGGAGGTTGAGGGGAGGTTCGGGGACTCGGTGATCACCTTGTCGAGCGTCTTCGATCATCCGATGGGCAAGATGCTCCACATCGACGGTTCTGGGCATCCTTCCTATGTCGGGCTGGAGCTCTATAGGAACCTGGTGGATGAGCCGGACGTCGACGTGAGCGTCCACCTCGATCGGATCGCTGCCTACGGTGCGCGACCTCTTCTCGTCCTCCCGAAGGACATGGTCATCACAGGGGACTCCATCTGGCTCAAAGCCCTCGAGCTCTATATCAGCAAGGGATTGGTGAAGCTCCATCCGCAGACGCGGATCGCTTCTCAGGAAGACCTCCTCTCCGGAGAGGTCGGTCAGACGCGGAGGGTTCTCTACGTCTCGCGAATGCAGCCCGAGGGGCGGCAGGGGCGGCAGGATGACGGCGGGAGCTCGCTCGTCGCCTTGTCGGCGCTGGAGAAGAAGGGGTATGACGTACTCGTCTTCTGCTGGGACAGCCGTGCCGAGGAAGTCCTTCACCCTGCTCTCAGAAGGGCGCGGAACCATCCGGCGTCGACCGCTGCACTCGCGAGATTCCTGACGAGCGAGATGTCCTCGGGTGCGGTGCTGGTCGAGGGGCCGACCGGTCCGAGCTTCATCCATCCGAGCGATGTCGAGGTCTCGCATGGTTCAGGACCATGGCCGACCGTGCAGGGCATCCGCCGGGTGATCGAGGCTGGCGGAGGGGTCTGCCGGCAGGAGAGCTTCTCCGAAGGGGGCGCCGCAGCCTCCTGGCGTTGAACTCGCGGCGGCGAGCGGCTGGTGTACGGGGGGGGAACCGCGAGACCGGGTGCTCGAGGACGTCCCTCCGTCACTCGGCCCGGACTGCGTGCAGGGTCCGACCCTATGGGCCGGACCCTGCACGAGGAGGAGGACGATGCGCCGGTTCTGCTATGCGCCCTTCAGCGCATCGCGGAACTGCACCACGCGCTGGGCGCCGAGCGTCATGGCTTCGTCGTCGAGAGGCCGTTCGACATCGGGACGCACGAGCGGATCCAGCGCCGACGTGATGCTCGGATAACGAGCGATCAGGTCGAGGTTCTGCGGCTCGTACTCGGACATGAACGTCGCGCGAGACTCCTCGGTGAAGAAGGAGTACCCGGAGCGCAGCGGGTTCCTCTGGACGAACCCGTCGAACTTCCCCAGAACCGTCTCGTGGACACGGAGGTCGAGGAGCGTCATCTTCGCCAGGCAGTCGACCAGGTCATAGCTGAAGTTCTGCCGTGCGCTCGGAGTCGACGCTCCCGTGATGTCCACCCCGAGGGCCTCGAAGAACAGACGCAGGAAGTCGCGGTTGTTCTCCCGGGTGAAGGGCAGCAGGAGGGGCTCGGTCGGGAACCCCGCCTCGGCCTGGGCGATGATCTCGCCGTAGGAGAAGACACCGCGGCGCGACTCCAGGAACGGAGCGAAGTCCGGCTGGCGACGGTTCACCTTCGTGATGCTCTTGTAGAGCGAGTCCGCGAACATGTCCTGTCGGCGGAGCCCGGCGACCACGATCCGCTCGAAGTCGGCGAAGATCTCGTTGAAGAGGACGAACGCCTCCTCGCGGACATCGGGGGACAGGCGGAAGAGGTTCTCGGCGCTGAGGAGGATGTTCGCATCCTGTTCAGTTGCCAGCTCTGCCGCGGTCATCAGGAGTCTGCGTCCCAGGACCGGATCGACGGCGTGACGCTCCCCGAGACGGAAGAGCCCGCTCATCACACCCAGATGGGACTGCTGAGGGCGCTCCCCGATCAGCTCCAGGCTCGGGTAGAGGAGACCCCTCTCCAGGAGCCAATCTTTGTTGCGGCGCGCGAAGTACTGGATCGCCGTGGTCGCCGTCTTGTGCGACCCGATATGGAGGAAGAGCTTCATCTCAGGAGGCACCGCCCGTCGTCGCAGCGGAGCTCGAGGACGGGTTCTCCACGCCCGCTGGCGAGGCCTCGTTCGCCTGTGCGACCTGGACGGCTCGATGGATCGCCTCGGCATCCTCCGGCGAGCAGACCACGAGATCCGGAAGGTAGACGTCGCGTCGGTTGTAGACCATCGGCGAGCCGTCCAGCCGGCTCGTGAAGAGGCCGGCTGCACGCGCAACAGCGATCGGCGCGGCCGAGTCCCACTCGAACTGGCCGCCGGCATGCACATAGGCGTCGGCCTCGCCCCTCAGGACCGCGCACACCTTGTAGCCGGCGGATCCCATGGCGACCGGTGACCCGGCGGCCGCGTCGATCACGGCACGGATGAGATCCGAAGGATGGGACCGCGATACGGCGAAGCGCAAGCCGTTGGAATCGGCCGGCCGAGAGGCGAGGGCCGGCGGGGCATCGCTGCGCAGCACTTCCCCGAGCCCGGGAAGGGCGACCGCGCCGAGGAGGTCGCCGTCGATCCAGAGCGCCACATGGACGGCCCAGTCGTGACGACCCTGCGAGTACTCCTTCGTCCCGTCCAGGGGATCGATGATCCAGACGCGCGAGGAGTCGAGTCGCGAGAGATCGTCCTTCGCCTCCTCGGAGAGGACTGCGTCATCCGGCCGGGCGTCGGCCAGCCGGGCGGCGATGTACTCCTGCGCCCGGGCATCGCCGAGCTTCGCGATCGCTCGCGAATCCGTCTCCCCCGAGGCAACGGCCTCATCGCGCACGCTGATCAGCAGCCGACCGGCACCCTCGGCGATGCTGGCGGCGAGCTCCGCATCATTCATCGAGCTCACCCCTCAGAGGATCGTGCCCGCGCCCACCGTGCTTCCGGTGGAGGGGTCGACGAGGATGAAGGAGCCGGTGGTCCGATTGCGCTCGTAGGCATCGGTCAGGACCGGCTGGGTCGCGCGGATCCGCACCCGGCCGATCTCGTTGAGCTTCAGCTCCTCGACCTCCTGGTTCCGGTGCAGCGTGTTGACGTCCAGCTGGTAGTGCAGTTCCTTGACGATGGCGCGCGCACTGCGGGTCGTGTGCTTCACCACGAGCTTCGCGCCGGCCTTCAGGGGCTTGGACGCCATCCAGCAGATGCGGGCGTCCAGGTCCTGCGACACCTCGGGCTGGTTGTTCGGGCGGCAGATCATGTCGCCGCGCGACACGTCGAGATCGTCGGTCAGCCGCACGGTCACCGACATCGGCGGGAAGGCCTCCTCGACCTCCTCGTCGAACAGATCGATGCCGGCGATCGTGGTCGTCAGACCGGAGGGGAGGACCATCACCTCGTCGCCGCGCTTGAGGACGCCGCCCGCGACCTGGCCCGCATAGCCGCGGTAGTCATGGAATTGGTCGGACTGCGGCCGCACGACGTACTGGACGGGGAAGCGCACGTCCTGAAGGTCCCGGTCGGAGGCGATCTGGACGTTCTCCAGGTGGTACATGAGGGACGGGCCCTCGTACCAGGGCATGTTCTCCGAGCGCGAGACGACGTTGTCGCCCTGGAGCGCGGAGAGCGGGATGACCTGCAGATCCGGGATCTCCAGCTTGGCGGAGAAGGCGATGAACTCGTCCTGGATCGCGCGGAACACGTCCTCCGAGTAGTCCACCAGGTCCATCTTGTTCACGGCCAGCACGACATGGGGGACGCGCAGCAGCGAGAGGATCAGCGCATGGCGCCGGGACTGCTCGGTGAGACCGTTGCGGGAGTCGACGAGGATCAGTCCGAGATCAGCGGTCGACGCTCCGGTGACCATATTCCTGGTGTACTGCACATGTCCGGGAGTGTCCGCGATGATGAACTTCCGGCGAGGCGTCGCGAAGTACCGGTAGGCGACGTCGATCGTGATGCCCTGTTCGCGCTCGGCACGGAGGCCGTCGGTGAAGAGGGAGAGGTCGGTGTAGTCGAAGCCTCGATTCTTGGAGGTCTCCTCCACCGATTCGAGCTGATCCTCGAAGATGGACTTCGAGTCCATGAGCAGGCGCCCGATGAGGGTCGACTTTCCGTCGTCGACCGAGCCGGCAGTGGCGAAACGCAGCAGATCCATCAGAAGTACCCCAGTCGCTTTCGGTCTTCCATCGCGGCCTCGGAGAAGCGGTCGTCCCCTCGGGTCGCCCCTCGCTCCGTCAGTCGGGCGACGGCGATCTCGTCGATGATCTTGTCGTAGGTGTCGGCGTCCGACTCGACGCAGCCGGTGAGGGTCATGTCCCCGACCGTGCGGAACCGCACCTGCCGCTCGGAGACCGTCTCGCCGTCCCGGAGCGGGTTGTTGTCGGTCTCAGTCAGGAGCATGCCGTCGCGCTCGAAGACGCGGCGCCGATGGCTGAAGTAGATCGACGGGATCTCGATCTCCTCGCGGCGGAGGTAGTGCCAGATGTCCAGCTCAGTCCAGTTGGAGAGCGGGAAGACGCGCATGTGCTCGCCCTCGTGGATCTGCCCGTTGTACAGGCTCCACAGCTCCGGACGCTGGTTCTTCGGGTCCCACTGGCCGAACTCGTCGCGATGCGAGAACACGCGCTCCTTGGCGCGCGCCTTCTCCTCGTCGCGGCGCCCGCCGCCGAAGGCCGCGGTGAAGCCGTTGGACTCGATGGCATGGAGGAGCGTGCCGATCTGGAGCCGGTTCCGCGGGGTCTTGCCGTCGTCGTCGACGATGCCGTCGGCGATCGCCTGCTCGACGGAGGCGACGATGAGGCGGGCACCGAGACGGTCCACCCAGCCGTCGCGTGTCGCCAGCACCTCCGGGAAGTCGAAGCCCGTGTCGACCTGGAGCACGGGGAAGGGAACCTTCGCCGGATAGAAGGCCTTCTGCGCGAGCCGGAGCATCACAATCGAGTCCTTGCCGCCCGAGAACATGATGACGGGCTTCTCGAATTCCGCCGCCACCTCTCGGAAGATGTGAATGGACTCAGCTTCCAGCTCGTCGAGCTGTGAGAGTCGATAGTCCTGGTGCGTCCTCAAGCCAGGTCCTCCTCGGGTCGGGCTGCGCGGCACCAGATGTCCCCGCAGCTGATGATCGGGGCCAGACTAGCGGAGCCCTCGAGACGTGGAAGACAGGCGTCCACGACCTCCCTCCGGTGCTACTGTCGCCCCGACCCCAGACCGATCGTCCCGAGGAACGAGGAACGACGTGATCGAAGTTCCGATGATCATCGGCGGTCTGATCGTCGGCATCGTGGTCGGTATGACCGGTATGGGCGGAGGCGCGCTCATGACGCCGATGCTGATCTTCGTCTTCCGCATCGATCCCCTGGTCGCGGTCTCGAGCGACGTCGTCGCCTCCTTCTTCATGAAGCCCGCGGGGGCGCTGGTCCATCTCCGGCGGAAGACCGTCAACCTCAAGCTGGTCGGGTGGCTCTGCCTGGGGTCGGTGCCCGCGGCGTTCAGCGGCGCGCTGCTCATCCGGGTCCTGCCCTTCCAGGACGATCTGGACGCCGTGCTGAAGACGGCCCTCGGCATCGCCCTCATCCTCGCCTCGGCGGGTCTCGTCGCCCGGGCGTACATCAACCTCCGCAAGAGTCGTTCTCTCGTCGGCGAGGGGCCCGCTGATGCGTCGAGGGCCGACGTGCGGATCAAGCCGATCCCCACCGTCCTCCTCGGAGCCGTCGCAGGCCTGATGGTCGGGATGACCTCGGTCGGGGCCGGGTCCGTCATCATCGTGATCCTGCTGATGATGTATCCGGCGCTCAAGGCATCGCAGCTGGTGGGGACCGACCTCGTCCAGGCCGTGCCGCTCGTCGCGGCGGCCTCCGTCGGGCACCTCCTCTACGGCGACTTCCATGCGGGAGTCACCCTCTCCCTTCTCCTCGGAGCCGTTCCCGGAGCCTGGTTCGGCGCGCAGATCTCGTCGCGCGCGCCCGGTGGTCTGATCCGCCGCGCGCTGGCTATCCTGCTTCTCGCGAGCGGCTTGAAGCTGCTCGGGGCGAGCTATGCGGTCATGCTCGTCGGCGCCGGATCGGCGCTCGTCGGCGGCACGATCGGGTGGGAGATCGCCAAGTCGAAGGTTCGCGGAGCCGCGCACAGGACCGGATCCGCCGCGACCGTCGAGCAGCCAGTCGAAGAACCAGCATCGTCCTCGCAGACAAGGAGCCCCGATGGCGGCCACCAGGGTACTCACCCCTGATGAGATCGATGTTCTCGAGCTCGCGCTCCATGACCTGCTCCTCGCGACGCCCAAGGAGCTGAGGGGCGGAGCATCCGGCGAGCTCGTGCTCACCGATCTCGAGAACACGCCGGTTGCGACCCTCTCGGAGCGGGACGAGCTGGTCGCGCTGCGGCCGCTCGCCTTCAGTCATGGCCCGCTCTGCGCCGCCGGGGTCCGGCTCTCGTGGAGGCGACCGCGACGCCCCGGATCGATCGGGATCTGGCTGTCGGCGCTTCCCACGCGGGAGGAGGAGGCGGAGCTCGACGAGCTTCTGAACGGTCCGACGCGCGTCGTCCTCACCGTCCCGACGGCGCGAGGCGAGCTGTCCGGCCCGCGGGTCCACTCCGAGGGTCTTCTGAGATACGCGAAGCACCTCGCCCGGTGCTCTTCCGACGTGTCGGTCGTCGTCGTGCCGTGGCCCGTCGAGCCGGAGCGCTTCGACGGGCTGGTCCCGTCGGCGATCGCGGAGGCTCTCGGCGTCGACAGCATCCTCACGCCGATCGAGGATCGAGCTGAGGCCCGACCGGATGCCGCAGCGCTGATCGAGGAGTCGGAGAGGAAGGTCGTCGACGCCCTCTACTCCCCGCTCGCTGCAGAGCTCACCATGGCGGCACGTGCCCACGCGCATCCTCAGGGGCAGGTCATCTTCTTCACCGGCCTGTCCGGCTCGGGGAAGTCGACGCTCGCGCGGACGCTTACCGAACGGCTCATGGGCGAGGGACGCACCGTCTCGCTGCTGGACGGCGACGAGGTCCGGCATCACATGAGTCGTGGCCTCACGTTCTCCCGGGAGGACCGGGAGATCAATGTCGAGCGCATCGGGTACGCGACCTCGCTCGTGGCGAAGCACGGCGGTCTCGCCATCGCCGCGCCGATCGCGCCGTTCGAGAGCAGCCGCACCGTCGTCCGGCAGCTCGTCGAGGGCGTCGGTGCCAGCTTCCATCTCGTCTGGGTGAGCACGCCGCTCGAGATCTGCGAGGCCCGAGACCGGAAGGGCCTCTACAGGAAGGCGCGAGCCGGCGAGATCGCCGAGTTCACCGGCATCTCCTCCCCGTACGAGGAGCCGGAGGACGCGGACCTGGTCATCGACACATCCAGCATCACGATCGACGAGGCGCTCGAGCGCGTGCTCGCACTGGTCCGCTGATCGCCTAGGCTCGGAGCGGCCGCCCCGCGCGGGTCGTCGACGACGCGACGCAGGATGAGAGGAGCTGGAGTTGCCCATCTTCAGGAAGAGCGGCGTCAGCGTGCTGTTCGTGCATGTCCCGAAGGCAGGAGGGACATCGATCGAGAACCTGTTCATGAGGTCCGGGTGGGACGTGGGCCTCCTGGATCGCGGCGTGGGGAAGTCGTTCAACGTCTATCGGCGATGCAGTCCCCAGCACATGCACGCGTCGATGCTCTCCGACCTGCTGCGGCTCCAGATGTTCGATCTGGTCTTCATGGTCGTCCGTGAGCCCCTCGCCCGCTTCCGATCCGAGCTCGTCATGCGACGGCCCGGGCTCGAGGAGCCGTGGTCCGATGAGGTGGAGGAGTTCGCCTTCCAGCTGCTGAGGAACTCCTCCGCGAACCCGTTCACCGCTGACAACCACATCCGTCCGCAGTCGGAGTTCTACGTCCCGGGGTCGAAGGTCTTCCACCTCGAGGAGGGTCTGGATCGCATCGCGGAGACGTTGCGCGATGTGCACGGCCTCGACCTGGACCTCAGCGAGGGCGTCCCCCATGACACCGCGCGACGCGGGAGCATGTCGAGCAGCCGTATCGAGCTCCCCGATCATCTGGAGAGGGACCTGGTCCAGTACTACTGGGATGACTTCATCCGATTCGGATACGACATTCCGCGCTCCCATGCACGGCTCAAGTCGCGGGGGCGCCGCAGCTGAAGGTGCGGCGGCATCGACGCCGCTGCGAGGTGACTCGCGGGACCTCCGCGAGGAAGGATGACGACGATGACGAGCGATGCAGGACAGTGGACGGACGCGCCGACGGTCGGCGAATGGGCCGGTCTTCCGCGTCAGCCGAGGACCCAGGCGATCACCGAGGACCTCGGCTCCGGCCTGCGCATGCACCTGCGCATCGCAGAGCGCGGCGAGGCGCAGACTCTCCTCGTGCTCATGCCGGCGGCGCAGTCGCAGATCGAGAAGGGGCAGATCAACCCGCTCTTCTCCCGATGGAACTGGATCCCGGACTACCCGGACTCCCACGTCATCGCTGTCTCGGATCCGGCCCTCTACCAAGGGGACGGCCTGGCCGCCGCCTGGTTCGTCTCCCCGGGGCTGGACGTGTTGGCGAGGATCGCGAAGGCCGTCTCCGCGATCGCCGGGGAGCTCGGAGTCGGCCAGGAGTCGATCGTGGTCTACGGGTCCTCCCTGGGAGGCTTCGGCTCCCTCAGCCTCGCGTCCCTCCTCGCGGGCGCCCGCGCCGTCGCGGAGATCCCGCAGCTGGATCTCCAGCGCTGGCCGGTGCCCACCGCGCTGGCCGCGCTCGAGGACAGCATCACGGGGAAGCCCCTGGACAGCTATCGACAGGACCGGCCCGAGCAGCTCGACGTGCTCTCGCGCTTCCGCACGACGGGAGTCGTCCCCGGATTCCTCCTGATCACCAATCCGGAGGACAAGACCTACCGCGAGCACCTCGAGTTCATGGGCGCCGTCCGGAGCCTGGGCGCGGGGGTCGAGGTCAAGGGCGCTTCACGCCTGCAGGTCGAGACCCGCGTGAGCGGGCATCGGGTGCTCCCGCGCGAGGATGCGGCGATCCTGCTCGGCGAGGAGCTGGCGCGGAAGGGCTGAGGCGCGCTCGACGGGCGCGGGGACGATCGCGGCCATCCTGCTGTATCCGAGGGTGTTCATGTGGGTCCCGTCCACGTCGACGTCCGGGGCCAATCGGATGTCGTCCGACGAGACCGCCCGGTCGAACGGGATCATCCGGTCGTCGAGGCCGCGGAGCCACGTGTTGTACGACCGCCGGATGCGGCGGAACTCCTCGGTGTCGCGGCGAGCCGGTGTAAGGGATGCGCGGAGGATCGGTCCGTCGACCCGAGATCGGAGGATCTCCATCGTGCGGTGGTGACGCGCCTGCATCTCCCAGATCGGCGCCAGGCTGCCGATGTCGTTGAACCCCATGGCATGGATGGCGTAGTCCGCGCGCGTCAGCCCCTGCCATCGAGCCCACTTGAAGCTCGTCGGATCCGACCACCCGTCCATGGTGTCCCCGGACGCCGTGAGATGGATCGGCAGCGCACCGGTGCGCCGACCATGGATCGATGGCCAGGAGTCCCTCACCGGGACCGTCGCGGCGACACCGGAGGCGAGGGAGTCGCCGAGGACGGCGAAGATGGTCGTCGTCGCGGGGACCTCGGCCTCGATCCACAGGTCAAGAGGATGGACCTGCGTCGGTGCGATGCGCGCATCGGGCGAGGTCGCATGCGTGGTGATCCAGCCGCCGCCGAAGACCTGCCGGGGATGCGCCTCGGACGTCCAGGAGAAGCCGAGGAGATACTCACGGCCGGCCTCGAGCGGCACGTCCTGCCAGGCCGTGGAGACCGGGGACCCCTCGAGGGCGGAAGCGATCGTCGTGACGGAGCCGTCCCAGCGGCCCGTTCCCGATGACTCCCCGATCGAGACCTCCCCGATCCGCAGCGACCCTGTCCCCGGCTTGCCGTCGCGAGGGTTGATGTTCTGGAAATGCACCCGCCATCGAGGAATCGTCACGCCATGGGAGAAGGGGACGCGAAGGGCGCCCGACGTTGCTCGCCAGGGGACGAGAGTGCCTCCGACCGTGAGAGCGAGCGGAACGGTCCGGGTGCCGAGGGACTGGGGGAGCATGTCCAATATCTACCAGTTTGCGCCAAAAAGCGTTAGTGCTGGTGAAATGGGTATTGTCACCCGGTAGTCGGGACGTTGTCCCCTGTCGTCGTTGCTGCGATCCGGCCGCCTTCATGAAGCGTTCCCACGGTGCTCGCGAGAAGCTCTCCGCATGGTCGCAGAGCGCCGGCGTCACCCCTCGATGGAGCGGAGGAGCCGTGCGGGGATCCCGCCCACGATCGTGTTGGCCGCAACATCGCTGGTCACGACGGCCCCGGCGGCGATGACCGCCCCGCTGCCGATGGTGACGCCGCCGAGGATCGTGACGCCTGCTCCGATCCACGCCCCTTCGCCGACGACGATGGGCTCGGTCTTCCCCTGGCCCGCGCGGTGCTCAGGGTCACCGACATCGTGGGAGTCGGAGATGAGCCGGGTGAACGGGCCGATGGAGACGCCGTCGCCGATGGTCACCTGCGCCCGGACGTAGACGTCCCGGTTGAGGAACACCCGATCGCCGATGCTGGTGGGACCGAGGATCTCGGCGCCACGGAGGATCCGGGTGCGAGAGCCGATGGAGATGGGAGTGCGCTCCGTGGCGGACATGGTCACGCCGCGGCCGACCCGCGACCCCTCTCCGATCGTCACGAAATCGGGCGTGCGGAAGGGCGGCCTTCCCGCGGGGTCCGACTGCTCCAGGTGGTGGCGCAGGTAGCGCACCTCGCGCTCGAGCAGGAGGATGCGAGCCTTCATATCCTCGACATCGTCGGAGGTGCTGGTCTCAGGGCTCCGCTGGGAAGCGTCGTCGGGCTGCGTCATGGTCGGTCTCTCAGATCAGGGGCGTCCCATGGACTCGTAGGTCCATCCGGCCTCGCGCCAGGCCGCTGGGTCGAGGGCGTTGCGGCCGTCGATCAGGTGCGCTGTGCCGACCGCCTCGCGCAGCTTCACAGGGTCGAGCTCGCGGAACTCCTTCCACTCCGTCAGGAGCAGGACGAGGTCGGCACCCTCGGCGGCGGCGTAGGCGTCCTCGGCGACGGCGAGGTTCGGGCGCTCCGCATGCACGCGCTCGTTGGCGGCGGGATCCGTCACGACCACCTGGGCACCGCGGCCGGAGAGCTTCGAGGCGATGTAGAGAGCGGGCGACTGACGGGTGTCGTCGGAGTCGGGCTTGAAGGCCGCGCCGAGCACCGCGATCCGCTTGTCGGTGAAGGTCCCGCCGAGCGCACGGCGCGCCATGTTCACGACATGGTCGCGACGACGGTTGTTGACGTTGTCGACCTCGCGCAGGAAGCCGAGGGCCTCGGTGACGCCGAGCTCGCCCGCGCGCGCCATGAACGCGCGGATGTCCTTGGGCAGGCAGCCGCCGCCGAAGCCGATGCCGGCGCGGAGGAACTTCGGGCCGATGCGGTCGTCCATGCCGATCGCCTCGGCGATCACGGAGACGTCCGCTCCGGTGGCCTCGCAGACCTCGGCGACGGCGTTGATGAACGAGATCTTGGTGGCGAGGAACGAGTTCGCGGAGACCTTCACGAGCTCCGCCGTGGCGTAGTTGCCCACGACGAGCGGGGTCTCGGCCTCGAACATCGGGGCGTACATCGTGTCGAGCACCTCGCGGGCGCGGGCGGCTTCGGCCGGCTCGTCGGGCAGGCCGTAGACGATGCGATCGGGGTAGAGGGTGTCCTTGACGGCGAAGCCCTCGCGGAGGAACTCAGGGTTCCAGGCCAGCGGCGCGGCCGAGCCCGCGGCGCGGAGCCGATCGCGCAGCGACTCGGCGGTCCCGACCGGCACCGTGGAGCGGCCGAGCACGACGTCGGAGTCCGCGAGATGGGGGATCAGGGAGTCGATCGCGGCATGCACGTAGGTGAGGTCGGCGCCGGCGGCGTCGACCTTCTGCGGGGTGCCCACGCAGATCACGTGCGCCTCGTAGCCGGCGGCGTCCGCGTAGTCCGTCGAGAAGCGGAGCCGTCCCGATTCCAGCGCCTCGGTGAGGATCTTCTGGAAGCCCGGCTCGTGGAACGGCGGGATCCCGGCGTTCAGGCCGTCGATCTTCGCCTGATCGACGTCGAGCCCGAGCACCTCGTGCCCGATCGACGCCATCGACGCCGCATAGACGGCGCCCAGATACCCGCAACCGACAGTCGTGATTCGCATGGTTCTGGATAGTAGCGAAGAACGTGGCATCGGAGGCGCCGGTCTCAGGCGTGCGCGAGGGTGCGCAGCGGAAGGGGGCAGGTCACGCCGCCGTACGACGGCATCTCGTGCCGCGGGCGTCCCCAGCTGGTCGCCCGGTGTTACCGCTCCGTTCTTTCCCGATCCTCTACGATGACCGTGGCGCTCGACCGAACCGTCGTCCGACCAGGGCGGGAGGTGCCGGTCCAGGACGCTGTGCAGAACGACGAGACTCCGTCGGGCGTTGCGCCTGGGCGCATCCGCGGCCCGGCAGGGGGACCAATGGAGAAGGGGCCGGAGACATGGCCGAGTTCGGGGAGTTTTCGGGCTACGAGAGCAGGGTGTACCGGTTCTCTGTGGACGCCGACGCAGTGCCCGCTGCGGTGAGCATCGTGATGGCGGGGGCGGGTGATCGGGAGTTCCTGCTCGTGCCGTCGCCCCAGACCGATCTCGCGTATGCGCAGGCGTTCGCGTCGTGGAGCAAGTCCGCGGCGCTCGGCGCGGTGTTCCACTACCTCGACGGCGGGGCGAACGAGATCGCTCTCGCCTCTCCCGGGGCGGTGCCGACGGGGCAGCCGGGCGAGATCGCCTTCGCCGTCGTCCGCTGGGCGCGCGCCAGCCGTACGCCGTTCCCGACCGCGGTCCACTGCCTGCAGCGGGTGTCCCTCGGCGAGCGAGCCCTCCTCGAGATCGTCCCCGCCGCCGGATCCACCGAAGGAGCTCAGCGATGACCGAAGCGACCGCTGCGACCCAGCCGCTCATCAGCGTCGTGATCGCCACCCGCAACCGCGCGGAGATGCTCCTCGACAGCCTGCATTCGGTGCTGTCGCAGACGTACCGACGTCTCGAGGTGATCGTCGTCGACGACGGATCCGAGGACGACACCCGCACGGTCGTCGAGGGGATCGCCGATCCTCGCGTCCGCTATGTCGGGCAGGAGCACTCCGGCATCTCCGCGGCGCGCAACCGGGGGACAGACCACGCCACCGGCGAGTGGATCGCCGTCCATGACGATGACGACATCATGCTCCCGTTCCGTCTGGCGGAGCAGCTGAAGCACGTGCAGGACGACGTCGACTTCATCTACGGCGCCTTCATCAACTTCGACGACGACACCGGCGAGCTGCAGCTCCACCATGGCCGCAACTACGGGTACGGGCCTGCGCTGATGAGCGGCTTCGCCCCGGGGCACTCGACCTGGCTTGTGCGCACCGACCTGATGCGGACCTTCCGCTACGACGAGGGCATCGAGAGCGCCGTCGACAACAACCTCGTCTTCCGGATGCTCCGCTCCGGCGTCCGGCTGGTGCACAGCGGCGTCATCTGCCTCCTCCGGCGCGTGCACTCCGGACGGATCACCAACACGGGCGGTGCCGGGCAGAAGTACGTCGCCGGGATGAACCTCGCGTTCATCTCCCAGGGCGTCCCGCCCAAGGGGAAGGACACGCTGACCAAGGCTGCCCGCCGGGATTGGGGGCCGGTCGACAAGACGGCCTGGCAGACCCGCTACCTCCCGTACATGCCCGACCACCTCGTCAAGAGGAGCGGGCACGTGTCGCTGGTCGAGCCGGTCTCCGGGACGGCCGGGCAGAAGAGCGGCGTTCCGGAGATCTCCCTCCACGTCGAGCGGGTCGAGGGCATGGACTGGCGGACCTTCATGGCCGCCTGCGGCACCGGCGTCGACGTCTCCTCGGTCCGAGCGCGCCTCGCCGAGAGCCCCGAGGTCGAGCGCGCCATCGCTCCGACGGAGATCTCCTCCCAGCTCGACGTCGCGGATCTTCGCCACGACGCGCTGGCGCGCCTCCTCGAGCTCGCACCGGCGAACGCGACCGCGGAGTACCTGGCCATCGTCAGCGCCGCGCCCGAGGTGTGGACGTCGGAGCGCCGTGGTCTGGCCGTCGCGCTCTGCCACTTCACCGAGGACGGGCAGAAGGCGCTGGTCGGTCTGATCCCCGTCCGCTCCTGGCGTGCGGCGCAGACGCTCGCCGCGAGCGCCTTCCCGGTCTCGGCCGAGGTGCGCATCCTGAGCGGCAAGCCCCAGTCCGCCATCGTGTCCGAGCTCTCCGCCGGCGCCTGACACGAGCCCCAGACCTAAGGAATCGCTATGCATATCGAGTTCGATAGTCGCGACGACACCGGTCGCACGCGGCTGCGTGCCGTGCGGGAGCCCGACGACCGGGCCCTCCCCGTCGACCAGCTGATCTTCGACGCGGAGCCGCGGACCCTGACCAAGGACCGGATCGCGATCGCCGGGACCCTCGCCTTCGGCGCCTACGCCGGAGGGCGGATCGGATTCCCCTCGAAGATCTCCTCCGCCGCGGAGGCGGCCATCATCAGCGCGACCGGGCTCCAGGTGAGCACCGGCGTCTCCCGGAAGGCCGAGACGGCGCCGAAGGACGAGCCGCTGCAGGCCACGACCCTGACGGTCCAGATCGCCGAGTCCCTCCCCGCCTCCACGCCGGGCGTGGACCGCACCGTTCTGAGCCTCGTCCAGGACGCCCGCTACAGCGGCGCCCTGTTCGGTGTGAAGGAGAGCGTCATCGCCTCCAACGCGTGGTACGCGAGCCGGCGTCTCGACGCCGCCTCCGTGCTCGCGGCCGCGGGAGTCCTCTTCGCCCAGGACCTCCTCGCCCGCGAGATCGACCTCGCTCTCCCCGGTTCCGAGAGCGCCGGGCTCTCGAGCACGGTGAGGACGCTCTGCGCCGCCGTCGGGCTCTCCCTCCAGTGAGCACGACCGTGACGTCGGACCGGCAGAGTTCTCCTGTCGTCGTCCTCGTGCGCACCTCCGCGAGCGATGCTCGGACTCGCATCCGTCCTCTCCGCCAGTCGGTGATGACGACGCTCGCCTCCCTCGGCGCCACGATGGTCGTGACCGCTGAGGACAACGTCCAGCACTATCTGGGGCGGATCGACCGCGACCGCGATGTCGTCGTCATCGCCGACTCGACCAGCGCCCTCCAGACGGCGCAGAAGGCGGCCGCCGAGAGCTCCCTCGGCGCGACCTTCTGTCTGCTCGTCGTCCCGACGACCTACTCCCATTGGGGGAAGTTCACCTCGGACTGGGCGAAGGGCCTCTCCTCGACCATCGGCGACGACACCGTCTACCTCACCGACTCGGAGCTCTCCCGCACCGTGCTCGAGTCCCATCTGTCCTCGGCGCGGGTGGACGTCCGCGTCCTGCATCCCGCGCGCGAGGCCGTCCTGGCGGACGCCATGGGGCGCACGGATGCAGGGATCGCCGACCCCCTGCAGGTCGCCATCGCTCGGTTCGAGGCGATGAAGCGATGGGGCCCCGGGGAGGACCTGCCGCAGCACAGCGGCGTGGAGTGGACCTTCGACGAGACGGATGTGCCCCTCGACGCCCCCGCGCTGGAGGTCTCGGCCGCCGAGGCCGCCGCGAACGCCGAGACCCTCGCGCGCATCCTCCGCGTCCGCACGCTCGAGGGCTCCCCGCTGCGGATCAGCGTGCTCGGGCACAAGCTCTCCTTCATCGACGAGCTCGCACGCGACCTCGCCCACAGCAGCGGCTCCCGCGTGGTGCTCGACGAGTGGAAGCACCTCGGCGCCCCCGACGACGCCGCGGCGACGCGGAAGATCATGGAGCAGTCCGAGGTCGTCATCGGTGAGTGGGGCCGACCGAACAACGTCTGGATCCAGCAGAACGCGGCGGCGGACAAGCGACTGATCGTCCGCGTCCACCGCTACGAGGTGACGACGGACTTCCCGGCCGCGATCGACATGGAGCGCTTCAGCGCCGGCGTCGTCATCGTGCCGTGGGTGGGGCGCGCGCTCGTGCAGAAGTTCGGGTGGCCCGCCGAGAAGCTCGTCTACATCCCCAACTATGTCAACGGCGCGCACTTCCGGAGACCGAAGCTGCCCGGGGCCGAGTTCACGCTCGGGATCGTCGGGATCACCCCTGATCTGAAGCGTCTCGACCTCGCCCTCGACCTGCTCGCCCTGCTGCGCGCCGAGGACCCGCGGTTCACCCTGCGCGTGCGCGGCCAGCTGCCGCCCGAGCACATCCACTGGACCACGAACCCGGCGATCGCCGATCAGTGGGGGAGCATCCGGTTCCGCCTCCGCCAGGATCCGCTCCTGCGCACTGGCGTCTTCTTCGACGACCCGGGGCGCGACATGGCCTCCTGGCTTGAGGGCATCGGCGTGATCCTGTCGACCTCCGACCTCGAGGGCTCGCATGTGGCCCTCGCCGAGGGCATGGCGTCCGGAGCGCTGCCGATCGCCCGTCCCTGGCCTGGAGTGCGCACGCTCTGGCCGCAGGATTCCGTCTTCGACACCCTCGAGGACGCTGCCGAGCAGGTGCTCCGCTCCCGCGACCCGCAGTGGCGGAAGGAGACGATCGATCACTTCGTGCGCCACCCTGCGCTCGATCAGGACCGAGTCCTGCGCGCCTGGTGGGATCTCGTCCAGGGCGATCTCGAGGCCGCCCAGAACGCGTTCCGCCCGGTGGACTGGAACGCCCCCTGGTACGAGCCCGTCGAGCTGGACTGACCCGCCGGGCTGCGATCAGCCCGTCGAGCTGTACTGTGCCCGTCCAGCTGTGCTGATGCTGCCGGCCGGTGAGAGCCGGCCGGCAGCATCACCTCACTCGGAGACGAGGCCCAGGGCGACGCTCTCGAGCAGACGAGCGGCCGCGGCGAACTCCGTCGGGTGCTCGGTCGCGAACCTCGGAGCGACGATCTGACCGACGCGCAGCGATGCGGAGACCAGGACGGCCGCGCCCACCCGCGCCGCCTCCCGCTCGGCTCCGGCGGCCATGTGCGTGGCCAGCAGGCCCACGGTGGTGGCGACCCGGATATCCGCACCGTGCGTGCTGGAGCCCTCCACCGCCGGCACGAACTGCAGACGGAGGTCGTCGCCGTCGCATGCGGGCTGCTCGGCCGCCCCGGGGCCGTCGACGAGGCGCAGTCGACGAGCTCCTCCGGGCAGGACGATCCCGCCGGAGCGCACGGGCCCGGGAGACACCCAGATCCCCTGGGCGGCGAACCATTCGCCGAGGCGCTGCGCGGTCAGCGGGGAGAGCGGCTCATCGAACACGCCGGAGCCCGCCATCCACGGGGCGAACACGAGCGATGTCCCGACCGCGAGGCGATCGGGGCTCGAGTCGACGAGCGGCCACTCCAGGCGCAGGCGAGGGAGGGGCGGATGCCCGTCGGCGTCGCCGGGCAAGGCGAGGATCTCGGCCTGGGGAGCGCCGGCCGTCGTCAGGCTCTCGAATCTCATCGGGTGGCCTCCGCTCGATCGTCATGGTCACGCAGTTCGATCACCGAGACCGACCGTGCGGCGGTCAACGATGCCGCTCTCGTCCAGGCCTCGGCGAGAGTCGCATCCTGCAGTCGGGTGAGCACCCAGATGCTCTCCTCGCTTTGCACCTCGACGACGCGGTCGACGACGAGCTCTGCCTGGCTCCATGCGGCCATGGCGGCATGCGTCGGCTCGACGTCCTGCCGGGTCGTCGACGCGGCGATCCACAGGCTCTCCGCTGCGTCCGTTGCCGTGTCCGATGCGTCGACAGTGCGGATGAGCGACACCGGATCGACCGGCGAGGCGGTCCGTGCATCCCCATCGTGCTCGATGCGGTCGAACGACGTCGACGCGCCGAAGGCATCGAGCTCGCGCCAGACGACGACGGCCGCACGGAGGTCATAGCCGGACCAGACGCTCTCGCTGTGCAGGACGTCGCCCGTCCGGGTGCGGATGCTCGAGATCGTCCAGGACTCGGAGCCCATCCCGTGGACGACGGCCTCTGCGCGCTCGATGTCATGGGACTCGGCGAGGTCGACGGTCAGACGCAGCCCGTCGCCGTCCAGGACGGCATCGGCACGGATGCCGAGCGCGACGACGGACGGAGCAGGGAGGTCGGGGAGCGTGAAACTGCAGCGTGCGAGGGTGCCGGTCAGGGCGACGGCATCGTCGATGCGCTCATCGCGCAGCCGCTCCGAATCCTCGGCGGTGACGGCTGCGACATGGTGCGCTTCCGGCCGCACGACCCAACCAGCCCCGGTGGCGGCGACGCTCCGAACGACTGTCGGCCAGCCCCGGGTCGTGAGCTCGGCGTCCGTCGGGAGGAGCGAGGTCCGCACGATCGTGGCCCTCGCGGACGGGACCGTGCCGGTGGCCGCCGTGAGGTCGCCGAGGCTCTCCCCGCCAGGTCCGATCAGGAGCTCGGCCGTGGAGGAGGACATCAGGCCCGTTCCGGGGATCCACGCCGACAGGAGCGTCTCGAGGTGCGCATCGGCCCAGATCTCCCCGGCGCGGGCGACCGCGGTGAACGTCCCTCTCGGCGTCGGCGATTCGTCACCGAGGCCTCGGACTCGCGGTCCCCATGCCGCGGAGCCGACCGCGGGCAGGGAACCGGAGACGAGCACTTCGAGATCGAGGATGCTCTGGCCCAGGATCGAGACGAGCGTGCGCTCCAGGGCGTCGGACGATCCTGCTCCGCTCTCTCCGTCCACGACGACGGTGACCAGCGGCGGCAGGTCATCCGGCAGGTACCGGGCGCGGGTGATGTTGCGGGCGAACGTCTGATCCTCGTCCCGGATCCGCCGGTTCGCCGCGACCGCGGAGTTCGCGTCGGGGGAGCGCGCCGCGCTGGCCCCGCTCGAGGGGTGCCAGACGTGGTACATCGCGATGCCGGGCTCGTCGAGCCAGTCGATGCGTGCGCCGAGCCGTTGGGCGCGACGGGCGAGGTCCATGTCCTCCCCGCCGTAGGTATGCATCCGCTCGTCCCAGCCGCGCAGACGGCCCCACAGATCACGCCTGATGCCGACGAGCCCGCCCATCCCCCAGCGGGGGCGCAGGTGCCCGATGGCCGCGAATCGCTCCCAGTCCAGCCCCTCCCGCGCGACCGTCTCGTGCGTGTGACCGGTCGGGAGATCGCGGCACTGGAGGATGACGATCTCGTGGGGATGCCGGTCCAGCTGCTCGACGACGCGGTCGAGAGCGCCCGGGGAGAACAGCATGTCGGCGTCGGTCGCGAGGATGATCCCGCCTCGTGACGTGCGGACGCCCGCATTGAGCGCCCGGGAGCGGGACCACTCTCCGTGCGTGGACACGCGCTCATAGCGAGCACCGCTGCGAGCGGCGACCTCCGCGACGGCATCTCCATCCGTGCTGCCGTAGTCGGCGATGACGATCTCGTGAGAGGTCTGCACCAGGGCATCGCGGATCGTGCGCAGCGACAGCTCGAGGCGCTCGAGCCCCCAGTCCTTGAACCCGACGACGAGGGAGGCATAGGGCCGTGCGGCGGACTCGGTCATGCGGTCGCCTCCTGAGCGGCGGGCAGCTTCGGCTGGATGAGAGACCACGTCCGGGCCGAGGCCTCAGCCTCGTCGGCCGCGGAGAACGCCATGGCCAGTGCATCCGGCGCCTCCTCGTCCTTGAGCCAGCCGACGACCTCGACGCGGACCGAGACGACCGGGGACTCTCCGACCCAGCGCCGCAGGGTGAGCGCCGGGGAGTCGGTGGACTCCGGGCTGTACTGGAAGTAGGCGTCCAAGGAGGAGGAGAAGGGCCAGAACTCCCCAGTTGGAGCAACCTCGCCCCCGTCGGCGCCACGCGCAACAAACGTGACGGCGAAGGCGCTGCTCTGCGCCCGCGCACGATCGGTGATGATGGCGCAGTCGAAGGCACGAAGCGCCTCCGGGGGGAACCAGGTGAACGCGATGCGCTCGCGAAGTCTCATTCGGCTGCTCTCCTCGTCATCAGGTACCGATCGCCTGTATCGGACGGGCGTGCGACTGGTGTGCGGATCAAGACAGGATCTCGCGTGCAGTGCGTCCGAGCCCGCCAAGGGTTCGCGCCAGATGCCGAGTCATAGGGCACTCGACCGGGTGCAGCCAGCGAGGTGACAGATGCTAGATCAGCCGCACGTTACGGCCCACCGCCGTAGGCAGGTGCTCCCCCCGGGAGGAATCTACCTGGCATGAGGCGCGCTCGTACGGAGCTCGCGTTAACCGGCGAGTTGCAGTGCGTCCGGTGGTGTGGCCCCGCGATCGGGGTTGATCGCTGGGCCCGAGGCGCACCGCGGCTCCGAGGGCCGCTCCAGGCATCGACGCGACCACGGAGCCGAAGGTTCCTGCCGAAGGTCGGAGTGGTCAGGTGCCAGGTACGCGCCCTGCGATACGCTGAGGCCCGCCGAGGGGGCGGGCAGTCCCCAGACCACATTGGACCTGAACGGATGTGATGCGCCGTGCCGAATGCCGAGGCCGCCGCCGACCTCGAGCTCCTCCGGCGAGAAGCCGAACCGGAACCTGTATCCACGCTGGTTCTGCTCGAGATCCTATTCTGCGATTATGAACGAGATCCTGAGGTGCTGGATCGCTACTTTGCGCGTTTCGAGCATTCGCTGGCCTCACTTCGTGCGCAGGAAGTCCCCGAAGGTGTCGAGCTGTTGGTAACGGTGCAGATGTCGAGTGATAAACAGCCGTGGATTGGCCGCACCGCAGAACTTCTACGCAAGCCAGTCTTCTCGCCGCGAACGCGGTTCCGCCTGTATCAGTATGAACATCCTGCAGATGGGTACCCGGGCGGTGACGACTCTCGGGTTGACTGGGTAAAGAGTCCCAACAAGCATTCCCCGTACCGCGAGAACCTATTCATGGAGTCGCATGCGGGTCTACAGGTGGAGCGTTATCGTCGCATCATCCGCGTCGGCCTGGATGACGATGATGTGTGGATGCCGTGGCAGACCGAGAATATCTGCCGCATTGCAGAGTTGGCCCGCTTGAGCCCCGAAGTCACGCATGAAGGTGTGCTTGCAATCGGCATGTTGGATACGCTTGTTGCGTACGCCGATGACGATGGATTTTCGGTGGACTCTGTTCGACTGAAGCGGTCCCTCACGGGCGACAAATTCAATGTCATCGATAACCCTGAATCCCTCGAGAGTATCGCCATTTTTCACGCAACTGCGGTACCTGAGCGTGTGGATATGGAGTCGCACGAGAGGCTTCTGCGTATCGGCGCGGGGCTATATGGCGCTGGCGGTTACGTCCCTGGGTTTGCGTACATGCGTTGGGGGCAGAACCTTTCCAGGCAAGGCAAGGAGTATCTCGAACTCAAGCGGTTCGGGGGTTTCCGTGCCGCGAGCGCTTCCGAGGTCTTCCAGAGGAGACCATCTGATGTTGCTAGAGATGAAGGTCGGATCTGGGTCAGCCTGCCGGAGAGGTCCGAAGCATTCGCCGTCGAGGCGCGTCGAGTTGGTAATTCGATCGAGGTTGATTCCAACCTCTCGAAGCAACCGGGCGCGAGTTGGAAGGTTTGCTACTACCTCATGAACGACGGCAAGCGGGTTGATGCTCGGTGGTACTCTACAGAATCCAGCACTATTTTTGAGAGTGCCCCGTCTGGCTCGAGCGTGCGAGCGTTCCTTCGCGGATCTGACGGAGTTATCGCCGCGCGAGCCGAGAGCGAGAAGCTGTGACAATTCGGTTCGAGCCGCTGGCTTCTGAGGCCGACATCCAGCAGCCAGAGTTTCGGCACCCGGTGACCCGTTGGGAGAGTGTCGAAGCTTTCCATAGCGCAGCCGAGCATGAAGACGGGGTTCATGTTATCGGAGATCGCGCGGGGCACCAGATTGAGCTGCTCACCGGGGGCAACCCTTTTGAGGCTATTGAGGGGCCGGTGCTTGTAGTCTTTTCGGGGGCTGTTAGTAAGCGTGAGGAGCGTGTTCCGCCCTTCTTCTCAGGAAGTAACTTGGCCGCATCGACGGGGCATCCTTTTGTTGCGATTTCAGATCCTGGAGTGGGCCTCACGGATACGATGGCAATCGCGTGGTACGCGGGTAGTTCGCACTTCGATACCCCTGCTGTGATTCGCGAAGTGCTATCGCCGATTTCTCGCAGGCTTGGGCGAGAGTTGTGGCTCGTCGGGGGCTCAGCAGGGGGGTTCGCGGCACTTCTGGTGGGACACTCGCTCCCGGGGGCGCCGTCCGTTTTTGTATGGAATCCGCAGACTGATTTTGTGGAGTATGGGCGTCGGTTTGTGGTCGATTATGTCAAGGCGGCATTCCCTGTCTCTGAAAAGGAGCTCTCTGGTCCGGACTATCAAAATGTTGTGAGGGCTGTATTTCGCCATTATGGGCGCACGCATTCTCTTCTGGGAGAGTTGCCTTCTCAGGGGCCTGGCAGGCTCTTCTATCTCCAGAACGCGACTGATTCGCACTTTCCGGTGCATTGTCGTCCATATCTGCGAAATAGCGACTTTACTCGATATGGTCGCGGGGTCTGGCGCCGTGATCGCGACCATGTTATCTGGATTGCGGACGTCGCTCCGGGCCACACTCCGCCGTCGCGCGAGCAGCTATCTGAATTGCTCTATAGGCTCACGCACACTGATGAGGATGTGCTGACTACAGTGCAGAGACTGGACTCCGTCGACTATTTTGATGACGATCGTAGTGCTCGCCCGGAACCGCTGGCGCTGGTCGCCGAGGAAATTCGCTCTCGAATCGAGCTTGAGTGGGACGGGGCGATGTTGCATGCCGGTGGGACGCTCCCTCGTTTCTACGGCGGCATTGAGTGGCGTGCAATTCTGATGTCCGCAGGTCAAGCAGTTGAACGGTCACCTCGAATACGAGGGCTTGGCTCGTGGCGGCCGAAAGAAGTTCCTGCACGCAGCAGATTTACGGTGATGGTCTACGACGGCTTTGGTGACGAGATCTTCAGGGAGAGCGTGCCTGTGGCGGCCAAGGCTTAGTTTGCACAATGAAAGGGGCCTCTCTGTCGAATCAGAGAGGCCCCTTCGGTACTTCAGGGTTGAGAAGTCTCTTCAGCTCAAAGCTGACCGGATTGAAGACTCCTGAAGGTCCATGAGGTCGACGACAGCTCCGTTGCGGGGTTGCGGGCACTCCAGTACTGAACAGAGAATGTCATCCGGTGTGCCCTGGAGCGGCTGGCGGCGGATGTCGATTCCGAAGGCTGAATAGTGGTCCCGGAACTTGAAGTCTCCACCGAAGACCTTGTCCGTGAGGACGAAGGGGGCAACGGGGACTCCGTAGGCGTGAGCGAAGATGCAGCCATGCAGGCTGGTTGATGCTATCGCACGATATTGAGAGAGTTGACGAACGAACTCGTCACGAGGTGCGTAGTTGTCAACGATGTTGCCGACCTGGTCTGGATATCGCCGAGCGAACTCATCTCGATCGACATCGTGAATGATATAACCCAGAGGCTTGCGAGTTTCGGTTGGCTCCATGGGTGAGATTCGAGGGAGTAGGAGGCCTGGGTCGCCGATCACTACAGGCAACTGCTTGGCGTCGCGCTCTACGATTGTCTGCGTGAGGAATCCTCTGACGGCTTCGATCCGAACCGTAGGGCTATAGTCTCGGGGGTTAGCATTGATGAGGCCTCCGCCGATGATGCGAACCGGTGCATCTACCAGAGCGGCGATCAGAGAGCCCACCAGTGCGACGGTCTCGGAGTCGAGGGCATCCTTCTGTCGGATTCCCTTGCGGACATAGGCGTCCGGGCCGATCATCCAATCGGCGATGTGGTACCCCATCATGTCGCCGAGATTTCCGGAGTCTTCGCGGAAAAAGGTCTTGTGAGCGTAGATGGAGCGCATGCTGGCTTTCATGTCAGGAGTTGCGCGGGGCAACAAGCTCGATGAGGCGAGGGAGGACGTGGGATGCTGCGTAGTGGTCCAGAATCTCTTCTCGTTCGGTACGGGGAGCGGTTCTCCTGTCAAGGATCGAGATGGCCATCTGCTCTACTGTCCCGCTTAGCCAGTCGCGGGGGTAGAGGTAGTCCGATCCCGCCCAGGCGAGGGAAGCCGGAAGGGCGCCGGAAGCTGCGCCGTCGGCGATCGTGAGGTGGAAGGACTCGAAGTCGGAGACCGAGAGTGCTACGCCGATCTTGCGGTACCACTCCGGCATGTCATCCCCTTGGGGATCGAAGACGATCGCGCCGGGATGCTGTGCGTTGATGTCATCGATGCGCCGGTACTGCTCGGCATACCACTGCATCTCCTCCGGCCTCTTGCTCATCCAGGCGTAGTCCTCAGGCCGCCTGCCCTTGATGAAGAGCCGATACTCAGGGTCTCGGTCCAACAGTCGGATGAGCAGATCGAGTGCCAGGTCGAGTCGCTTGGCTCGCGGGACGATACCTACAAGTCCGAGATTCTTCTCCGAGTCGGAGAACTTGTCGAGCGTGAGCCGAGGAACATCGACACTGTTCGGGACGACCGTCGCCTTGGACTCGGGAACTCCGTGGCTCTCAATGGCAGCGCGTCTGATGAGCTCCCCCACGAAGAAGTACTGATCGACCTTGGCGTGGTTGACTCGGCTGAGATAAGGGCGGAAGAGCTCTTGCGAGTGAACCCGCACCACAAGGCGCTGGGTCGTGCTGACATGCTTCGAATACCAGACGGCGTTGCCGAGACCCCATTCGCAGAAGACGATGTCCGCGCGGGCGAGCAGCTCCTCGGAGCGCTCCTCATCATGCTTGGTGTGGCTCTCCCACTTATCGATCAGAACAGAATGGCCGGCCGCTTCGAGTTGCTCGATGACAGCGCCAGCAAATTTCAGATCGTGGCCGGCGACGACGACGGTTCTTGGCCCGGAAGTTTCGTGGCTCTCTGCGTCGAGGAGCTTCTCGATGCCAGGAGAATCGATGTGGTGGTCGGTGATTGACGCGACCAGGAGCCGGACTGCCCGACCTGTCGAAGCGCGAAGTGCCTCACCGACAGTGGGGTACGACCGCGCGACGCGTGCGAGGACGAGCCCACGGCTCGAGCCGTCGGCCGCGCCGTAGGACGCGAGCGTGCGTCCCTCGGAGGTCTCGTCGGCGATCTCGACGTCGATCCGCGTCCAGTCGCCGAAGCGCGGTGCCAGCAGCAGGTCCTCGAACCAGGTGCGCGGTGCGGGAGCGTCCAGGACGCCGATCCATCGAGCCGTGGCATCGGAGACTGCCGAGGAGTCGAGCACGCGGATGCCGGCGGACTCCAACGGTGCCGTGGCATCGGATGCGCCGCCGGGGACGAAGACCTCCAGCGGGCGGTGCGACTGCGCGAGGACGCCCGCGACGAGGTCGTCATCGGAACGCGTGAAGACGACGGCGTAGGTGTCGAGCGGGGCGGCCGACACTGGGAGACCCGCGGTCCGCAGCAGGATCGTCATGGCGCTCTGCACGGTGTGGGAGCGGTGGACCGCACGCATCTGCCGCCAGGCTTCGCGCACACGAGCCACAGGATCCGTCGACCAAGAGTGCAGCAGCGCGCGCCACTCACGGGCTTCGCGAGAGACAGGGATGAGACCTCCGAAGGTCTCCTCGACGCCACGGCCCGGCCCGGACAAGGCGATGCCACCGCATGCGGCGATCTCGACGACACGCCGCGAGAACATAGACGGCGACTGCAGGACCGAGTTCCCGTTGAGGTGAGCGAGGTGCGACTTGTAGGAGTCGATGACCTCGTCATAGGGGAGCGCGCCGTCGGAGAACTGCTCGAACTCCTCGGGGAAGCGGTACGGCGAGTCGGGATTCGTCGCCTGGCGATCGTAGATCGTCAGGCCGTATCGCGAGGAGGCCTCGAGCATCCGGTAGAGGACCTCGGAGCGCTCCTTGTAGCGATCACCGTAATAGGTTCCCGCATAGGCGACCGTGTGGCGGTAGGGCCGCTCGGTGGGCAAGGGGTTGTGGATCACCGGCTGCGCATAGAAGGGCATCGCGGAGGCGGTGCGGGTGATGGCTCCCGGCGTCGACAGGTAGGTCGGGATCATCGTCGCGTCGGTCGTGAAGACGTGATCGCACAGCGCAGCGGTCGGGCGGAACCGCTTGATGTGGATCGGATCCTCCTTGTTCCAGAACGCCGTGGGGATCCCGAGCTCCCGGGCACGGGCGAGGAGCTCACGGATATCCCGGTGCTCCTCCGGCTCGTAGGCGCCGATGCCCCGGTGCCACTGGCCCCCGTTGCCCTCCCAAGCCGATTCGACGAGAACCAGGTCGAGCCCGGACTCGTCGAGCTGCTCGCGCCAGTGCGCTCGGTCCAGGGGCACCACGGGCATGGACGCGGAGATGGTCTTCGTCGTGAACTCATCGGCGATCAGACCGATGGTGATGGAGCCGATCGCTCGGTGCTCCGCGGTGCTCGTCTGGGTGATGCCGCCCGAAGGCGCCAGGAGCGCGCTGTGCGAGGCGCGCATGGATGTGGCGACGGAGGTCCAGGTGCGCTCGTCGAGAGTCCACAGGCGGGCGGTGCGGCCCAGGTCCCGGCGGAGGTCCTCGTCGGCGATCAACGTCTCGAGCTGGTCGGCGAGGGACTCGACGTCTCCGGCGCGGAACAGGAGCGCGCGCTCCTCGTTCTCCCCGGCGAGGTCACGATGCGGTGCGACGTCGGACATCAGCACCGCCTTCTGCGACGCGAAGGCCTCGAGCGGCTTCAGCGGCGAGACCATCTCCGTCACGGCCAAGGGGAGACGGGGGAGCGGGACGATGTCGAAGGTGCTCAGCAGACGGGGCATCTCCTCCATCGGGAGGCGGCCGAGGAACAGCGCGCGGCAACCGCGGATATGGTCTCGTAGCTCCCTGAGGTTCTTCTCTTCGGCTCCGGAGCCGGCGATCACGATCTGATGATCGACGCCTCGTTCTGTCAGTCGCCCGCTCGCCTCCAATAGCAGGTCGAGACCCTCGTAGCCGACCATGCTTCCGGCGAACCCGATGACGGGGACATCGGTGCGGATCTTGCGTCTCTCCGCATAGCGCGAGTCCTTCGGCAGGGGAGCGAATTCCAATGTGTCTACGGCGTTCGGGGCAACGCGGATCTTGTCTCCGGGAACTCCGCGGCCGATGAGGTCATCCTTGACCTGGCGCGTGATCGCGAGGACTGCGTCAGCTTCCTGGGCAACCAGGGTCTCTAGGTCATGGATGGTGCGGTACTGCTCGCTGCTTTCCCACCCGGATGTCGCCGCGGCTTGGGAGAGCTCCCAGAAGCCGCGCACCTCGTAGACGAAGGGGACGCCGACGCGCCGTGCAGCGATCAGCGCGGGCAGCGCGGTGCGATAGTTCGAGGCCGACTGGATGATCTCCGGGCGCTGGACCAGCGCCTCACGGGTGAAGGCATCCGCAGCCTCGATCAGATAATGATCCATGGGCACTTTGCCGAGGCCTGAACCCGGCAGGTGGATGTACTGGACGTCGTCGAGCTCGCGGACGGTGCGCTCGACGGCGGGCTTGGTCCCATCGGTGCGGTGATCCCAGGGGTAGCCCGCCCGGGCCACGACCTTGATATCGGCGCCGGCGGCCTGGAACCCCTTGGCGACGCCCCGGGTGCGCGTCGAGTAGCCGTTGGAGTTGAACACCGGAGTCGAATGGACGCAGTACATCACCCGATCGGGCTCCGGCAGGAACACGGAACCTTCTGCACGAGGCGGTACGGGGATGCCGGACTCCTGGAGTCGCTGGTCGCCGAGTACCCGCTCAGCGATGAGGCGCTTGCGGTCATCGAGCTGGGCGACGAGAGCAGGATTCTCTCGGAGGAAGGCGGCGGGTGCCTCGATCATCCCGTGGCCATGCCAGCTGCGGTTCACGGCTCGATAGAGGGTCTCCGACGTCGGGTGGATCTCGAACTCGTGGTGGAGCGTGTCGAGGTCGCGCAGGGAGACTGGGAGGGTCGACTCTCCCTCGAACGAAGGCTTCTGGTAGGGCGTCGACGGAGCGCCATCGTCTGCCGGGGCAGACTCAGCTGCCGTCGTGTCGACCGTTGCGGTCCGCTCCGCCGGAGCGCTCGAGGTCTGCTCCGCGGAGCCGCTCCCTGCCGGCAGCTCGGCCACCGCTGCGGCTCCGGTGGAGCCCCCGCCGCGGAAGAGTCTCGTGGGGCTCAGGACCGCCTTGCCCACCTTGAAGGTCCGTGAGCCTCGGACGCGCTCGAGGTCTTCCCGCAGTCGACGGGATTCCTTGCGGTACGCCTCGAGCTTGGCATGCGTCTCGCCCAGCTTCGACGTGAGAGCCTTCTGCTCCTTCGTCGCGGCCTGCAGCGCTTCGCCGTTCTCCTTCCGCTTCGCCTTCTGCCAGCGGGTGGCCTTCTCGGCGGCGGCGAGATCCGAGCGAGTCTGAGCCAGCTCGGCACGGACCGCATCCAGCTCGCGATTCAGGTCCTCGACAGCGGCGTACAACGCGTAGGGATCGCTGACGGCCTCCTCACGGATGAGAGCCTCGATCTCGGCGTCAGAGCGGTGTTCGTCGTCGTGCTTCATGTCCCGTTCCCTGTCAGCGAAGGTGCTGGTCGTCCTGGCGATGGTGAGCTGTCGCGAGGGCTCGCCCTGGAGCACTCTCGCATGCGAGAGCTCGCTGGCGACAGCGGAGGACGCCGCCCCTGAGACGGGGCGACGCCGCGTGCGGCGGGCCGGTCCGCCTGTGACGGACCGGCCCGCGGCGCACTCAGCGCCAGAGGCCCTTGGTGTCGATGACGACCTTCTCCTGGAGCTTCTCCTGGTCGTAGCCCTTGAAGGGGTCATGGTCGACCAGGACCAGGACGATGTCGGCGCGGGCGATGGCGTCGTCGAGCTCGGCGAGCTCCACGTTGCTGCGCTCGGCGAGATCCTTCGGGAGCTTCTCGACGTTCGGCTCCACGACGAGGACGGTGCCCTCGGGGAGGCGCTCGGCGAGATCGTTGGCGATGTTGCGGCTGGGGGACTCGCGCAGGTCGTCGATGTTCGCCTTGAACGCGATGCCGAGGGCGGCGATCGTCGGGGACTTGAAGCGGTCCGCGTGCGCGAGGGCCTTGTCGACCACCAGCTGCGGCTTGGAGTCGTTGACGTTGCGGGCGGTCGCGATGAGCTTCGCGGTCTCGCGCTCGGCGGAGACGATGAACCACGGGTCCACGGCGATGCAGTGGCCGCCGACGCCCGGACCGGGCTGGAGGATGTTCACGCGCGGGTGGTGGTTGGCGAGCTCGATGAGCTCCCACACGTCGATGCCCTGGCGGTCTGCGATCATCGAGAGTTCGTTCGCGAAGGCGATGTTCACGTCGCGGAAGGCGTTCTCGGTCAGCTTCGCCATCTCTGCGGTGCGAGCGTCGGTCAGCAGCAGCTCGCCCTTGCAGAAGCTCGCGTAGAGGTCGCGATTCAGCTCCGCGGCCTCGGTGCTGAGGCCGCCGATGATGCGGTCGTTGTCGACCATCTCGATCATGATGCGGCCGGGCAGCACGCGCTCGGGGGCGTGCGAGAAGTACAGCGAGTTCGGGAGGTTCGGCTCCGTGGTGAACTCCGGGCGCAGCTCGAGGATCACGTCGGCCATGTGCTCGGTGGCTCCGGGCGGGGAGGTCGACTCGAGGACGACGAGCTCGCCGCCGGAGAGCTTCGGGGCGATGCCGCGGGCGGCGGCCTCGATGTAGGACAGGTCCGCGTCGTGGTCGCCCTTGAAGGGGGTCGGCACGGAGACGATGTAGGCGTCGGCCTCGGGGGTCTCGGTCTGCGCGGACAGCTTGCCCTGTGCGACGCAGCCGGCGACGACGGTCTCCAGACCCTCCTCGACGAAGGGGACCTTGCCCGCGTTGATCGCGTCGACGTTGGCCTGCTTGACGTCCACGCCGATGACGGTCTTGCCGGCCTGGGCCAGCACTGCGGCGGTCGGCAGGCCGATGTAGCCGAGCCCGATCACGCTGACGGTGTCGAGGGGGACGTTCGGACTCATCGGATCTCCTGGCGATCGGGGGTGAGGATGGGCGCGGGGAGGACCGCGCCGCCTGCCACCGTAGCGGCTGAGGATTACCTGGGGAACGCTCAGGACATCTCCTGTCACCCATACAACAGTCGTCGGACACCTGCCTGGAAAAAGTCCCGTGCCCCGACTCCTGCTCGCCACCCCGGGTTCACCTCGGCTCCATGCCGGCGTTCCGCCGCCCTGCGGTGCGAAGGGCATCCTGCACTCCGGCTAGAGTCGACGCTCGGGTCGAGGCGAAGGAGACGCATGTCAAGGACCAGGGAACGGGCACCGCGACAGCCCTCGTGGTGGACGGTGATGGCCGCTGCATTCGCGGCGGCGCTGCTCGTCCTCGTCATCATGCTGGCCACCGGACGCATCGCCTTCCCCGGCGAGAGCGCCGGAGCCGGACGCTGGACCACCACAGCCCCGGTCGCCGATCCGACCACGCCCGTCGAGAGTACCGAGCCCGCCGAGGCCGACGACGTTCACTCCCTCCCGCTCACCGTCAGCGACAGCGCGACGCTCACGGTGCCGCAGGACGCCGACACCGCCGAGCAGTCCTTCGACCTCGCCGGCGGCGGGAACTATGTCGTCACGTTGGACGTGTCGACCGTGAAGCCTGCTGACAGCCTTGGAGTGAACATCTTCTTCGGCGCGCGTGTGACCTGCAGCGACGGGACGGAAGGCGGAACCTACACCGCCGGAGGCGCCGAGAACCTGCTGACCGGTGTACCGGTCCGCTTCTCCAACCAGATCCTGCTCTCACCGGAAGAGGATGCGACCTTCACTTGCTCGGTCTACCTGAATGCGCCGAACGATAACGGGGCGTCCAAAGGCACGTCGTTCGACATCGACGTGCAGTGGGGCGTCAGCCAGGTCGAGGGCTACGCATTTCAGGTGCCCGCCAGCGATCGCCTGCCGATGGTCGTCGCGACCGGGTCGCAGGCGCTCGCCTTCGGCAAAGCCGTCTCCATCGACTCCTTGACCTCGAACCGGGTGCACATCATGACGACGCTGAACGTCACCACCTGTTCCGATGAAGGGGGATCCACGGAGAACGGCACCACCTGGTGCACCGAGGACGGGATCGACATCCAGGGCAGCGATTTCGACGTCGAGACCCGTATGGACGTTCTCGCACTCGACGGCACGGTCTGCCAGACGCTCGGCGTCAACGAGCGCACGATCTCCCTCAACACCTACCGGCATCATCAGACCCTCTCCATGGAGACCGGGCTGACGATCCCGGACGACCTGTGCGGGCGCCAGATCCGGTACGCGACGGTCATCGTGAACCGGGGCCCCGCAGCGCTGCTGGTGCACCAGGCGAACTCCTCGATGGTCATCACCGAGAGCGACGTCGACCGCTGACAACGTCGACCGCTGACGAGGTCGGACGGGAGCATCGTCGGCCGGAACGGGTGCTGCGCCGGCGTCAGGTGCGAAGCGCGGTGACCTCGTCCTCGGTGATCGATACCCGCTCGGTGGCGCGCCCCGAGGTGATGTCGAGCCGCAGCTCCCGAGGCTGCGGCTCCACTTCCTCGATGGTCTCCGCGCCGGCCGGGGTCAGCAGAGCGTTCAGCAGGCGTCGCCACCTCGAGACCTGCGGTCTCGGCGGCTCCGCCGGAGCGTCCGGGACGAGCGACTCCGGACCGTGCTCCTCCAGCACCCGTGCTTCCGGCTCGGCCCCGTGCCCGGCCGCGATCACGGCGACGAAGCGAAGGGAGGTGCCACGGGCCGAGGCGGTCACCGCGGTCGCGGGGACGACCTTCTTCCAGGCGACGGAGACCCAGCCGTCGAACGAATCCTGCCGGCCCCGGACCTGCTCGACCTCCTGCACGTCGCCGCCGAGGGCGAGCAGCGCCCGTCGGCCACCGGACGAGAGCCGGACCGGACGCAGACTGCCCGCGCGCTCGCCGGGGTCACCCTCGACCTCGACGTCGGGCCCGAGCTGCCAGCGCTGGAGGGCGCGGACCTCCTCGTCGGCGCGGACGTCGTCGATGACCACGAGATGCTCGCCGGCCCGCGACCAGATCACCCGGCGCGTGAGCTCGACGCCCGTGAAGGAGTCGTCGCGCAGCACGAACTCCTCATGGGTCGCGGTCGCGCGGTGGGCGATGAGCTCGACCACGGCGTCCTTGCGGGGCGTGCGACCGGCGATCGAGACCAGCGAATGGGCGGCGCGGGAGGCGACATGGTTCCGCTCGAGGCCGCTGCCGTACTGGAACTTCCCGAGGTCGACCAGCCAGTTCACGCCGTCGGCCGAATAGGTGAGCGAGCCGCCGTCCGGATGGCCGTGCACGCGCTGCGCGGGCCCGAAGCGGAGGGAGAAGAACGTCTGCGCGGAGAACGGGCGCTCGGCATCGCCCCAGCCGCTGCGGGCGAAGACGTAGCCGGCGTCGAAGACGCGCGTCGTCTCCGTCGGCGCCGTGCCGTCGGCCCCGTCGGTGGTCGCGTGGCGGGTGGCGGGGGCGTCGACCGTCGTCGGGGAGACCGTGTCGGTGTCGCCGATCGCGACGAGCGTCCCGTCGGGCCGCGTCGCATGCGCGATGCCCTCGGGAGCGGACAGGTGGCGTTCCGCGCCCTCCGGGCGGGGCAGGCCCTCGCGGTCGATCCGCGAGAGCGCCTTCTCCCACCACAGCACGTTGTTCACGTGATACGCGGTCGCGCCCTCGGCGTTCATGCCCTGCTCGTCGTACTGCTCGCGCAGCAGCGCGCCCATCCGCTCGAGCGCGAGCTCCCACAGGCGCTCCTCGCCGAGCACCCGCCCGCACACGAACAGCGACTCCTGCTGGTGCAGGGCATGGTTCGCGCGGCCCATGTGCACCGGATCCGCCAGATGCTCGGCATGCACGCGGATCAGGTCCTCGAGCCGGTCCAGCAGCTCGGGGGAGCGCTCGGCGACCATCGGCGCGGCCAGGCACAGCTGCTGCGCGCGGATCCCGTCGGACATGTCCGTCCACGCCCACGGCGAGGCCGGGGCGTCATGCGGGTTCTTCGCCGCCCAGTCCTGGATCCAGCGCAGCCACAGCGCATAGGCGGCGTCGTCGCCCTGGGCGGCGGCCCGACGCAGCGGATCCAGCCAGCGCAGCATGTGGAACTGGAAGCACCAGTTGCGGTCCGCGAAGGGATCCTCCTGCCAGGTCGGATCCTGCGGGAGGCGCCACTCCGGATGCGGGGACATCCGCAGTCGGCCGGCCTTCAGCAGCGCCACGTCCTGGGCGCGGAAGCCGACGGCGAGAGTCTGGCGCCGGGCGGCGCGGAGATCGAGGCTCATCGGGGCGGGCGCGTCGTCAGCGCGTGAGCTCGGCGTACTCGTCGGCGATCAGCCGGGCCAGCCGCTTCCAGTCGCGGTGCTCGACGACCCAGTCGCGCGCCTGACGGCCGAGCCGCTCGCGCAGGGAGGCGTCGTCGAGCAGGCGGGCGAGCTGCTCGACGAGGGAGTCGACGCTGCCCTTCTCGTGCAGGAGCCCGTTCAGGTCCGGCGAGACGATCTCGGCGAGGGCCGCGACGTCGGAGGCGAGGACCGCCTTGCCCATCGCCATCGCCTCGAAGGGCTTCAACGGGGAGACGATCTCGCAGACCGGCAGCGGCAGGCGCGGGAACGGGGTGATGTCCACGAGCGAGTAGTACCGCTCGACGTCCTCGTGGGGGACCCGTCCCGTGAAGGTGACGACCCGGCTCAGGCCCGTCTCCTGGACGAACAGCTTCTGCTGCTCGAGGGCGGCGCCGTCGCCGACGATCAGCACGTGGAAGTCCTCGCGGGTGCGGGCGAGGATCTGCGCGGCCTCCATCAGCAGCGTGATGCCCTCGTAGTCGAGCACGGAGCCGACGTACCCGATGACCGTCTTCCCGGTGACGCCGAGCTCGGCGGCGAGCTCCTCGTCGCGCGGGATCGGGGTGAAGCGCTCGGAGTCGACGCCGTTGGGGACCACGGCGATCTTCTCCGCGTCGACGCCCCGCTCGATCATGACCTCGCGCAGCGCCTCCGTGATCGCGACGACCTTGGTGGCGCCGCGGGCGGCGTCGGCCTCCATGCGGGCGAGATAGCGGAACTTCTCGCTGTCGGCCCAGTCGGGCTCGCGGGAGGCGCGGGTGATCTCCCACAGCCCGCGGACCTCGTAGACCGAGGGGATCCCGAGCTCGTTGGCGACCTTCACGGCGGTCAGGCCGTTCCAATGGTTCGAGGCCGCATGCAGGATCGCCGGACGCTCGACCAGTGCGAGCTCCTTCAGATGCTCGGCGTAGCGCTCCGTGTAGTAGAACAGCGGGTTCTTCTTCTCGATCTCGCGGCCCGCGAGCAGGCGCCGGTAGTCGACCTCGCCGACGACCTCGTGCAGCGGCACCGACGGCATGTCCGCCTTGCCGGGCATGTCGTACGGGTAGCCCAGGCGCGTGACCCCGTCGACGTCCCAACCGATCCGGTTCAGCTCCGACAGCAGCCCGTGCGTGCGCGTCGCATAGCCCGCCGAATGGTGCGGCAGCGAGTTGTGCAGCAGATACAGCACATGGTCCGTGCGCGGCGCGTAGACGGGCTCCGCGGCCTTCGGCGGGAACGGGAACCCGGAGGCGGCGAGCTCGACGTTCGAGAACAGGTTGTGCTCGTACTCGTCGATCAGGGACGCGGCCCAGCCGTCGCCCGGGACCAGCCGCTGGTAGGCCTCGAGATAGCCGACCATCGTCGCCCGCGGCATCGTCGAGCGTCCGCGGCGGATCGCCCGACGCAGCGCGTTCATCGGCACCGCCTTCGCCTCCGCGTCCTCGAGCAGACCGAGGGCGAGCTCGGCATCCCCGCGACCGAGGGCGACCGTCAGATGCGCGCGCCGCACATCGTTGTCGCCGAGGCCGTCGCGGACGTCCTCGAGGGTCTGCGGCGTGAAGGCGTCGGCCTCGTAGGCGGCGTCGATCGCGACGACGGCCCGGTTCACCCGGTCCGTGCCCGCGCCGATCGCCGCGAGAGCCTTCGTGAGGCGGAAGGGGAGGGCGAAGTCCAGCGCCGCCCGCTGCTGCGCCGGCGCCCCGGCGATGTCCGCGGCCAGACGCTCGAGCGCCCAGTCCCGGCGCGAATCCGGATGATCCAGCTCGCGGACCAGATCCAGGTACAGCTCGAGGGCATCGGGCTGCGCGCCGTCCTTCGCGAGCGACAGCGCGAGCACCTCCTCCGCCGTGCCGCCCGCCGAACGACGCACCAGATAGCGCGCGTACTCGAGCATCACCGTGACCTCGAAGCCCGACCGGGCGACCACATCCCGCAGGCCCGCGAGGGCGCGCTCATGCGTCGGCGCCTCCTTCGCGACCCGCCGCGCCTCCTCGAGGAGCGCGAGCCGCGCCGCCTCCTCGGGCGCGACCGGGCGGCCCTTGCCGGGCGCGCCGGAGCCCGGGGTGCCGGGGCCTGAAGCGCCGGCACCTGGAGCGCCGGCGTTGCGGGACGGGGCGGCGAGGCCGAGGGCGCGGCGCACGCGACCCATCCCGGGGATCCTGCGGGCAGCGCCCGGTGCGGTGCTGCGGCGGGAGCCGTCGGGGCTCATCGGGCGACTCCCCGCGGCGTGGCGATCGCGGTGGCGGGCATCGACGGCATCCTGGCTCCTCGGGCGCGGCAAGCACCGGCGGGCGCTCCCGCCGGACCCGACAACCGTACCCGGGCGGGACCCGGACGGGCGCGCGATCGTACCCGGGCGGGCGCGCGATGCCGCCCGTCGGCCGCGGCCGGCGTCCGTGGTGCCCCCGCTAGGATCTCCCCGATCCTGAAGGAGGCGCCGATGTCGCTCGTCGATCCCGATTCCCGCTGGTGGCGGTCCAACCTGGTGCGCAGCATGCTCGCGCAGACGATGGCGATCATCGGCGTCGCGCTCGCCTATCTCGGCAACGCGACGATGCTCGGGCAGTGGCAGTCGCTCGGGATCGGGGACCTCGGCCTCGGGCATCTCGGGGAGACCATCGTCCGCGCCGTCGGGATCCTCGGGCTCGTCGGACTGTTCGTGTCGATCCCGCTGGTCGTCGGCGGCACGCTGCTGCACGGATTCCTCGTCGACGGCGACGGTCCGCAGCCGGTGCTGCTGCGCTGGTCGCTGCCGGGCTACTTCATCGCCTCCGGGCTCGGCCAGCTGACCGGCGCGATCCTCACCGCGCTGAGCCCGTCGGCCTACGGCGGCGGACAGGTCACGATGTACATCATGGCGGTGGTCTTCTGCGTCGGCGGCGTCGTCGCGATCATCGTGATGGAACGGGTCCGCGCCCGCAGCGCCGCCACCGCCCACGCGAGCGCCCGGACGAAGAAGCAGGGCGTGACCGCCCGCGGGACCGTCACCCGCGCCAAGAGCTACACGCGCAACGAGGTGGCGGTCACCCGCGTGACCGTGCGCTTCACCGACGGCGACGGCCAGACCCGCTACCACCGGGAGACCCTCCTGGGCAACCTCTCCGTCGGACGGCCCGTCACCGTGCGCTACTCGCCCGTCGACCTCGGCCGACGGGGCGCCGTCATCATCGAGGAGCGCTGACCGGACCGGCCGGGGGCTCCGCGACGAAGGCGCGCACCTCCGCGGCCGACGGGATCGCATCCTGCGCGCCGGGTCGCATCACCGTCAGCGCCGCCGCCGCGGACGCCTCTCGCAGCGCCTCCTCGATGCCCCCGCCCCGCGCGAGCCGCGCCGCCAGCACCCCGCAGAACGCATCCCCTGCCGAGGTCGAATCCACCGCCGCCACCGCGAACGCCGGCTGACGATGCGGCGGACGCCCCCGCCGATGCAGCACCGCCCCCTCGCTCCCGACCGTGACGACGAGCGTCGGGACCCGCTCCAGGAGCGCGCGCACCGCCGCGTCGAGATCGTCGCCGCCGCCGAGCGCGCGGGCCTCGTGCTCGTTGACCACGAGCACATCCGTCGCCGCGAGCAGCTCCGGACCCGGATCCAGCGCCGGTGCCGCGTTCAGCACGAACAGGCTGCCTGCGGAGCGCGCCGTCGCCGCATGCAGCACCGTCGCCAGCGGGATCTCCAGCTGCGCGAGGACCACGCGCGCCCCCGCCAGCTGCGCGAGCGCCCGCGGGGAGCGCGTGCTCGCCGCCGCGTTCGCGCCCGGGACCACGACGATCGCGTTCTCCGACGCATCGTCGACGCTGATCAGCGCCAGACCGCTGCTGCCCGCGACGGTCTCCGTCCCCGACACGTCGATCCCGTCGGCCGCGAGCGCCTCCCGCAGCGCCCGCCCGTCGGCGTCCTCCCCGACCGCACCGACGAACCCGACCGCCGCCCCGCCCGCCCGCGCCGCCGCGACCGCCTGATTGCCGCCCTTCCCGCCGGGGGAGCGGCTCGCCCCGCGCGCCAGGACCGTCTCGCCCGGCGCCGGGATCCGCGCGACCCGGACCGCGAGATCCATGTTCACGCTGCCCACGACCAGCACGTCGACGGTGGGGGCGGTGGGGGTGGCGGAGTCAGCGGGGTCGGTGGGCTCGGCGGTCATGCGGCGGGTCCTTCCGGGGGCGGGGTGACGACCGGGCCAGTGTCGCACCCGGGCTGGGCTGGGCCGGGGTGGCGGGGTGGGGTGAGCTGGCGGGGTGGCGGGGTGGTGGGCGTCTGCGAAAGGGATCTCAGCGGCACGTGCCCTGCATATGGCAGGGCACGTGCTCCTCACGTCCCGTTCGTGGACGGGCTCTCCGGGGATCGGTGGGAATCAGGGGGCGAGGCGGGCGAGGCAGGGCCCGGCGGGTCGGTGGTTCGGAGGTCCGGCGGTCCGGCATCTGGAGCGGGACGCCGGACCGGCGGGCTGTCAGAGGGAGGAGTCGATCAGGCCGTCGGCGTTCGTGTTCTGTCCGGCGATCGGGGTGTAGCGGATCGCCGTGACCATGACCGGCTCGTTCACCGCCCGCACGCCGATCGTGCGGCCGAGGAAGCCGCCGGCGACCTCGGTCGAGAGGTAGCGGCCGTCGATGCGACCGAGCTCGCGGGCGGTGCGGCCGGGATCGGAGGCGGGGTCGTCGAAGGCGCCGGCGGTGTGATCGGTGCTGGTGCTGGTGCCGGTGCCGGGGGTGTCGATGACGGTGAAGATCAGGTCATCGGGTCCGCCATGCGTCGCCTCGACGGCCTCGATGCGGAACGTCGGAGCAGCGCCGAGGGGGACCTCGTCAAGAGTGCGCAGCGAGGCCGGACCGATCTGGACGTGGAGGAGGGCGCGGCCGTCCTCGACGCGCAGCTCGGCATAGTGGGACTCGTCCATCCGGAGGCGGACGGCGGCACCCTCCGACGCGGCAGCGAGATCGGCTTCGTAGCGCCAGGCGAGATCGGTGGCGCGCAGGGCCAGCATGGACGGGGCCCGGTTCGCCGTCTCCGCCGGCGAGATCTCGACGCCTTCGCCCGGGACGATGCGCGTGAAGTCCGCGAGCGCGGCGCCCGGCGAGGTGAAGCGGAGGGGGAGCGTGGGGCCGGTGGCATCGAGGGCGAACGCCGTCGGAGTCGGGACGAAGGAGAAGGCGTCGGGGACGACCGTCGGCCAGGCGTCGTCCGACCACTCGATGCCGGCGACGAAGGTTTCACGGCCGTTCACGTGAAACATCGGGGTGCCGCCGCGGGCGCGAACCGCCAGGTAGACCATGGCCCAGGAGCCGTCGGCGAGCTCGACCATGTCGGCATGGCCCGTGTTCTGGACGGGGAAGACCGTGCTGCGGCGGGTCAGGATCGGGTTCTGCTCGAGCAGCGTGAACGGGCCATCGGGCCGGGGTGCGCGGGCGATCGACACGCAGTGCCCGCGCTCGGTCCCGCCCTCGGAGTACAGCAGGTAGAACCAGTCGCCGCGGCGGAGGATGTGCGGACCCTCCGGGTAGGCCATCCCCGTGCCGTGGCAGATCGTCGCGGGCTCGCCGATGATCGTCCCCGCCTCGAGATCCACGCGGACCTGTGCGATGTCCGGCGCCGCAGGATCATTGGAGCTGTAGGTGACGTAGCAGGTGTCGTCCTCATCCCAGAAGAGATCCGGATCGATGCCGATGATCCCCGGGATCACACGCGCCGGACCCCACGGCCCCTCGATCGAGGGCGCCGAGGTCACGAGCTGCCCGCCGCCGCCCGAGACGTCCGTCGTGATCATCCAGAACAGGCCGTCGTGGTGGCGCAGCGTCGGGGCGTACACGCCGCCGTTCGCCCCGGCCCGGCCCGCCGGGAATGCCGGGTCATCGGTCAGCGCATGACCGGCGAGCTCCCAGTGCGTCAGGTCGGTGCTGCGGAACAGCGGCACCCCCGGGTGGTACTCGAAGGACGACGCGGCCAGGAAGAACTCCTCGCCCGCGCGGCAGATCGACGGATCCGGATGGAAGCCGGGGATGACGGGATGCTCGGCGGAGGAGACCTCGGGGGAGTGCTCGGCGGGGGCGGGAGCGGTGGGAGCGGTGGAGGCCAGGGGCATGGGGGCTCGGCTCGATTCGGGGTGCGGGGTGCGGGGTGCGGGGTGCGGGGTGCGGGGTACGGGGTACGGGGTACGGGGTGGGCGGAGGGTGGGGCGCTGAGGCGCTGACGGCACTGATTTAAGCGCATAGATTCTCGTTTGGCCACCCCTCGGGGCGACGAGGTCCGGCAGATCGGGCGGATCTGGGGGTGGCGGTGGGGACGGGTGGCAGCGAACGGGCGCTCAGCGGCACGCGCCTTGCATATAGCAGGGCAGATGCTCCTCACATCCCGTTCGTGGACAGGCTCGCAGGCCATCGGCGAGAGGAGAGGCTGCGGGGCACGCGGAGGGAGGCATCGGCAGGGTCAGCCGGGTCAGGTGGGTCGGCCGGGTCAGGTGAGTCAGCCAGGTCGACAGGTCAGGCGAGTGGGTGAGGTCGAGCAGATCGAGCCGGTTGACCTGGTCGGCCTGGTCGAGCCGGTATAGCCGGTCAGGCCCTGCAGCCGCAGCTCGCGCCGAGGAGGAGGGTTGCCGGGAAGGTGCGGTGCTCGACCTCGAGGGAGGGGTCCTCGATGCGGGCGGCGACCATTTGCACCGCGGCCCGGCCGATCTCCTCCATGGGCTGGCGCATCGTCGTCACCGTGGGGGAGGAGAGGCGCCCGGCGAGGATGCCGTCGAAGCCGGTGACCAGCACGTCCTCAGGGACGCGGACCCCGGCGGCGGCCAGCTCCTCGAGGACGACCAGGGCCTCCTGATCGGTCGCGCACACGATCGCCTCCGGCAGAGAATCGGCCCCGGTGGCCCCGGTGGCCCCGGCGGCCCCGGCGGACGAGTCGCCGGAGAGCAGTCTGGCGACCGAGGCGCGGGTCAGGTCCTCGAGCCCGGGACTGCTCTCGAGCGGGACCGGAACCTCGAGACCGCGGGAGCGGAGCACGGCGGAGAAGGCGCTGAGTCGAGCGTTCTGCTCGGGAGAGCCCGAAGGCCCGAGATAGGCGAAGCGCCGGACGCCGTGGACGTCCAGCAGGTGCTCGACGAGCTCGGTCATCGCTCCCGCGTTGTCCACCGAGACCGTGTTCAGCCCGGGCGTCGCGACCTCGCCGCCGAACTCCACCACCGGCATCCGCGAGAGCACGTGATCGATGCCGGAATCGGGCATGACCTGGGCGAAGGCGATGAGGGCGTCGACCCGTCCGGCGACATCGACCACCGGGGAGAACCCGAGATCGGCCTCTGCACCGGATCCGGCATGGCCTGCGCCGGTTCCGCCGCCGGCATCGGCGGTCGAGCGGCGGCCCGTGCCGATCATGAGGGCGAGACCCCGGCGCCTGCACTCGAGCTCGATGCCGCGCTGGACCTCATCGGCGTAGAGCGGGAACAGCCGGGCGGCGGTCACGACTGGCGGCGGACCGGTCAGCGTTCGGCTATCGGCGGCTGCAGGAAGCCCCGTCCCCGCGGGATAACCCGCTACCGCCCCCGTGGGACGACCGGCCTCCGCGGCAGCGGACGAGGCATCCTCGTCGTCATCCATCAGGTACTCGAACGCATACAGGCCGATCGCGCCCGTGCGGCCCTTCGCGAGACCGCGGGCGCTCGCCGAGGGGACGTAGCCGAGCTCGGCGGCGGCCGCGCGCACGGCCTCGATGGTCGCGGGGCGCACCTTCTCCGGCTTCCGGAACGCGAAGGACACCGTCGCGATGGAGACGCCGGCGCGCTCGGCGACGTCGTAGACGGTGGCGCGCTTGCGGGTCACGGGATCTCCTCGATGGTCTGCGGTGCCGCCATCCTCGCGGGGTCGTGCCGATGTGCGGCGTCATCGGCCTCGAGGCTGGGGCGAGGCAGGTCATGAACCATGGGGTCAGCGTAGAGCGAGCAGCGGGGATGCTCACGGCTGTGGAACCCATTGCCGATGCGAAGCGATCGCTGGTCCCTGAAGCGGACCGCTCACCGCTGCGGACCGCTCACCGCTGCGGAGCGACACCGCCCTTGCGGCGCACGTTGTACCCGATCCGATAGATGTCCGGCATGTCGATGCGGCCGTCGGTCCGGCGGGTGAGAACACCGATGCTCTCGAGGTCGTCGATGACGCCGGGCCAGCCGTCGCCGGCGTGCGCCGGGGGAAGCGATTGCGAGGCGGATGCTGCGACCGCGTCGAGGGGACCTCCCAGATGGGCTTCGGAGAAGGTGCGGATGACCGCGTCCTCTTCGAGCGGCACCACGCTGCCGCCGAGGGTCTCGACGATCGGACTCACCCACGGAAAGTCCTCGCTGAGCTCTGCCACCCGGCTTTGGGAGGCTGCACCGATGCCTCGCTTGATGCTCTCGTAGTGGAGCGCGAACGGGAACGGATTGTCCTCGTAGCGAGTGGAGGAGTCCTGCGCGGCGAACTCCATCGCCTTCAGCAGGGAGCGCGGCGATGCCGCGCCCTGACCATCCGCCAGGCGGCTGATCGTCCAGACATAGGGAACGCCCCGGCGGTAGCCGGTGCCCATCCTCGGCCCGGCGAGTGCGCCGAACAGGTCCCGCAGAGTGGCCTCCGTCGGGCGGCTGACCTCCCAGATGCCGTCGTTCTCGACGAACGGAGACCCTCCAGGGATGTTGGTACCCAGGTCCCGCAGCAGTGCGCCGCTGTCACCGGGAGTGTTGATGAGTCGCTTCCAGAGCATCCCGTGCAGGTCCTCGCGACGCCAGGAGAGACGTGCTTCCGTCGCCTTCAGCTTCGAAGCGTCCGGGAAATCGTGAATCGTCCGCGCGTACTGGTCCTCGCGGAGGAACACCTTGATGTGGAGATTGTTGAACGGTTTGATCCACAGGGCTGTCATGAGCAGCTCGCGGGCGATCTGATCAGCGGCATCCCAGTCGGCGGAGATGCGATCGAGCGCGTCGAAGACGATGAGAGCGTGGGTGCCGGCATCGGAGAAGCGTCGCTGAGCAGCTGCCATGTCTCGGGCGACGCTCTCGGGCGCTGACGCGACCTTCTCGACGCGTGACGACCATGAGTCCGCCGCATCGATGCGGAGAGGGGATTCTGCGCCGGCGAGCAGGCCATGGACGACGGTGCGCCAGACATCTTCGGCGTTGTATCCCTGCTCCAGCAGCTGTGCGAAGGTTCGTCGATCGGGATAGGCGGCGATGTCCTGCAGCTCGCTGTGCCCGACGAGGACCTCGGTGGCATTCAGGTCCCGGTTCACCGTGCCGAGCCTGCGGCGGACCTGCACATCGCGCAGAGCCGAGGTCCAGAAGGTCTTCCCGGTCCCGCGCCCGCCGACCACGAGAGCGGCGTCGAGTCGCAGCGCACGATGGTGCGGCTGCGGGGCGAAGAGGTCCGTCGACCGAGCTCGACCGTCGGTGAGGTCGCCGGAGAAGGCGTCGAGGAGCGCGCTGCGGATCTGATGCGGGTCGGGCGACGTCATGTCGCTCAGCTTCTCATCTCTTCCCCGGGGTCCAGAAGAATCTCCACACCCTCGAACAAGGAGTCGAAAACGAGAGAGAGCACCGTGTTTACGCAGGCAGAACGGCTGGCCGCTGTCAGCCTCAGGCCTCACCCCACCGCCGCGAAGCGGAGGACGGTGACCGTGCCCGGATCGCTCGTCACGGCGAGCGACTGCGCGGACGAGAGCGGGGCGTCGGCGTACTCGCCGGCCAGCGCGGCCGGCGCCGTCAGCGTCGAGGCCTCCGTGTCGAGGGCATCGCCCGCGAGCCGGGAGCCCTCGGCGAGGGTCCAGCTCTCCGGGGCGTCGTCGGGCAGACCGGTGGGCGCGGAGAGGTCGACGGCGATCGCTGCGTCGGTGCTCGCCGGATCGCGGAGGTCGACGATGACCGCGGTGAACGAGCCGTCGTCGCCGTAGACGCCGTGGACCATGACCGTGCCGTCGCCGGAGACCTCGGGCGTGAGGACCTGCCCGTCGGGCAACGTGCCCAGCTGCATGAGGGAGAGATAGCTGGTGCGGCCCTCGGTGATCAGGCCCGGGTTCTCGAGGGGGCCGGTCGCGCAGATCGGGCTCATCGGGGCGCCGCCGCGGCAGGCCTGCAGCGTCGAGTGGAAGGCGATGCGCTCGGCCCCGGACTCCGCCGCGGTGAGGGTGTAGTCGCTGGTCCAGAGGGCCTGCGCATGCGTGCGGGATGTGGCGTTGGTGCCCGGGCAGGACGTCGGCCCGGTCTCCTCCATCCACAGCGGCAGATCGGCCTCGGAGGCGATCCCGTCGGCCATGCCGATGATCTCGCGGGCGCGCTCGCGCAGCGCTGGGGAGGTGAGGTCCTCGACCGTCGGGTTCGCGATCGACGAGTCCGGGCCGTCGCAGTCCCACAGCGGATACCAATGCATCGTCAGCGCGGTCGTCGTCGGCAGATCGGCGGCGAGGAAGGCGCGCATCCATGCGGCGTCGTAGGCGCCGGGGCCGGCGATCGGGATGCCGGGGGAGGACTCCTCGAGCGCCGTCGCATACTCCGCGAGCGACGCCTGATAGGCCTCGGTGCCCCAGGACTCGTCGCGCACGGCGAGCTGCATCTGGTTCTCGTGGAAGAAGCCGTTGGGCTCGTTGCCGATCGCGACGGCGAGCAGACGCTCCCCGAAGATCTCGCGCGCATGGGCGGCCATGTCGGCGGCGCGCGCAGGATCGTCGTGGCCGAGGTCCAGATCGATCGTGACCAGGGCGTCGACGTCGTCGGCGACCGCGGCGACGCGCTCGAGATCCTCCGGGGTGACGACGACCTCCGCCCACGCCGGCGCCGGCTCGTCGGACGAGGTCCACCACATCCGACGATCCACCCCGTTGCCGCCGAAGCGCAGCGCCGGCGACCCCAGCTCCGCGAGCATCAGCGTCAGGTTCGAATGCTCCGCGTCCCACAGCGGCGAGGCCAGCTCCGTCGCGTCGAAGCTCAGCCCGATGGTGCCGCCGATCGGCGCCGCCCCCGCCTCGAGGGCGAAGGCCGCGGTCACGGTCTCGCCGTCGGCCTCCGCGAGCGGCGCGAGCACGAGCGGCCCCGGATCGGCGTCATAGCCGGGCAGGTCCGTGAGCGTCCACGGATCCGGGGCTGACGCCCCGTCGGCCCCCGCATCGGAACCGCCGTCGGAGCCCGACGAGCCCGCGGACCCGGAGGACCCGTCGCCCCCGCGGAAGAACCCGCCCTCGCCGAACAGCGCCGGCGGGAACCCGCTGGCCGTGCCCGCCATGAACAGCAGCAGCACGACGAGCGCCGCCGATGCCGCGATCGACGCGGCCGACGGTCGGGGCCGAGGGCTGCGGTCGGAGCTCACTCGAGCCCGATGAGCTTCCCGCTGCGGGCGAGCTCCGGATCCGTGCACGAGGACAGGTCGAAGCAGCAGGGGCGGCGCTTGCCGTGGCGCATCTTGTCGATCGACACCTCGACCCGCTTCGCGCGGGTGGCCTCGCTGCGGGTCGCGCCGACCCAGCGGACCCACTCCCAGCGGGCCATCGGCGTGATGTCCGCCCAGGTCGCCCGGATGTCCGGGGCGGCGTCCAGCGCGGCGCCGAGGTCCGCGGGGACCTCCGGCTCGGGCCAGGCCTTCGTCGGCGTCAGGGAGATCTCGACGGCGTCGCCGGGGGAGAGGGCGAGGGCCGAGCGGAGCGCGTCGTCGAGGTTCAGCCAGTGGCCCTTGCGGCCGTCGGGCTCGACCACGAGGGCGAGCTCGTGCCCGTTCAGCACCGCCTCGGCGGCGACCTGCCCGCGGGAGGGCAGCTGCGCGGACGCCTCCGCCGGCAGCGGGACGATCAGGCGCTCGCCCACGCGGACGACCTCGGAGGTCGCGGTGATCGGGGTCGGGGGTGAGGATGCGGTCGATGCGGCCATGGCGAGCTCCTCGGGCGGTCTGGTGGTCGGGCGGTCGGGCGGCGGTCCGGTGACGGGCCGACGGGCGGACCCGTCGGCGTCGGGCGCCGTCCAGCCTACGACGACGGGCCCGCGAGATCCGGCGGGTCGGGCGACCCGTCGGACCCGGCGGGCTCGTCGGCGAGGGATCCGGCGCGGAGCCGGCGCGGAGCCGGCTCGCGGGGGACCGGCTCAGGCGACGACGGTCTCGGGTGCGGCCTCCGGCGTGCGCTCGGCGCCGAAGGCGAAGGCGCGGACGATGTTCACGATGCCCTGGATGATCAGCGTGATGCCGAGGATCCAGAACAGCACGAGCACCGCGAACAGCGGCGAGAACAGCAGGACCAGGCCGGCGAGGATGCTGAGGATCGCGAAGACGATCGGCAGGGTCTTCGAGGTGTAGTCCTTGACCGTGGTCAGGGCAGTGATGCCCTCGACGATCCACATGACGCCCACGAGGAACCCGAGGAGCACGCCGAGCGTCGCAGCGGTCAGGCCCAGGTTGGAGAAGGCGACGATGCCGGCGATCACGAAGATCGCGCCGAGGACGATGTGGCCGACGCGCGACCAGCCGCCCTTGTACTTCGAGAAGATCCCCGAGGCCGCGTAGACCAGACCGGTGACGATCGCGTACACGGCGATGATGCCGGCGACGAGCATCGCGGTCTTCCCGGGCCACACGAGGATGAGGATGCCGACGATCAGCGCGGCGACGCCGCCGATGCCGAGGGCGATGCGGATGGCGTTCGTCGCGGACTTCGCGAATAGGGACTCGGACATGGGGACCGCCGATCTGTGGGGCGCGAGGAGGACCCGATCCGCGGGGGCACGGGACGGGCCGCCGACCGACCGTCGGGGAGCCCGGACGGCCTGCTCCTTCACCCTAGCAACGCGGTGGTCGAGGGGGAAGGTGCGCGCCCCGTCGACGCCCAGGGTTCATCAGCTGTGGATGAGGCCGGGCGCCGCGCGAGCCGACGGGCGCGCCGCACGCGCCGCCGGGCGTGCCCGTCAGATCATGACGTGCGCGTCGTTGCGGCCGAACCATGCGACGTCGGCGCTCGCCAGGAGCTCCCGATCGCCGACGGACCAGGCGTGCCCGCCGGCCTCGCCATGGCGCATCTGGGTGAAGTTGAAACGGTCGGCGGAATAGATGCGGCCGCCGCCCGCGACGACGGACTCGAGGAAGCCCGTGTCCTCGCCGCGGGAGACGTCGGCGAAGGGGTGCGCCGCGAAGACCTCGCGGGCGGCCGTGAGCGTCGGCCCCATGACGCGGTCGGTGAAGCGATGCTCCATCCACGGGAAGCGCAGCAGCGTCGCCTCGGCGCCGGCCAGATGCATGTAGTGCGCATGCTTGCCGACGACGTCGGCGCCGGAGAACTCGCGCGCCCGCAGCAGATCGTGCAGGTACAGCTCGCCGTACAGGTCGTCGTCGTCCATCTTCGAGCAGACCTCGCCGTCGGCCCGCTCGCGCGCCGCGTTCAGGCACGCCCCCAGCGTCCAGTCCGACGGCGCCGCCATCACCACCACGTTCGCGATCCCCAGCGCCCGGGCTTTTTCGCCGATCCGCTCGTCGGCCTCGAACCCGTGCGTGACCAGCAGCAGCTGCCGCTCGACGCCCTTCTGCCGACCCACCTGCTCGACCAGATGGTCGAGCTGGCCGGGACGGTTCGTCGCCGCGAGCACGCTCACCGTCGGCAGGCCCGCACCGCCCACCAGGCCCCGTCGGCCCGCGACCTCCGCGGCGTGCTCGCCGAGGCCGACGGCGTCCAGCACCTGCCGCGCCCGATGCGTGTACGTGTGCTCATGCCAGATCCGCCGCTGCGCGCGGTGCACCGTGCGATCGCGCAGCTCGGGGGAGCGCACCAGCGCCCGCACCAGATGTGCGGCGTCCTCGCGGGAGGTCGCCACCGGCACCTCGTCGTCGGAGAAGAAGTCGCCGATCGCCGGCGACGGCGCCGAGACCACCGGCGTGCCCGACGCCGAGATCTCGAAGATCCGCCTCGCGCACATCGACGGGCTCGTGACCACCGAGTTCACGTTGAGGAACACCTTGTACGCCTTGTACGCGGTGAGCATGCGGTCGTACGAGAGCGAGCCGACGACCCGGTCCGCGAGACGGCCGGGGAACTGGTAGCGCTCGTCGTCGCCGAGGAAGCGGGAGAAGATCTCCAGGCCCGTGCCGCCCGCCTTCTCCATCGCCGGCGTCGCATCCATCGCCCCGCCCAGCAGCATGTCCATCTGCTCGCGACGCTCGGGGAACTTGTGCGCGAAGTACATCCCCGCGAAGGCCACGTCCCGCTCCTGATGCCCGTGCCGCGGACGGATCGGATTGTGCACCGCCGACTGCGCCGCGAACGGCAGCACCGCGACCCGGTCGTGCCCCAGCTCCTCCCGGTACCGGTCCAGCAGCGTCACGTCGGTGGTGAAGACCTGGTCGAACAGTCGCGCCGTCGGCAGGAAATCCTCGAAGTGCGGCGGATCCTCCTTGTTCCAGAAGACCGTCGGGATCCCCTGCTCCCGGCAGTGCGCGACCAGCTCCCGCAGCGGCTCCGTCGGCGCCTTCGAGCCCGTCAGCTGGTACTGCCACGCATCCTTGTTGCCGTGCCAGGCGGACTCCACCAGCAGCAGATCCACCGGCGCCTCCGCCAGCTGCTCCCGCCACCCCGACGGCGTCACCGCCACCGTCTCCATCTCGTACGACCAGGCCAGCATCGAGAAGTCGTCGAGGATCACCGCGGCCCGCAGCCCCGGCAGATGCGGCAGCGCCGGGGCTGCTCCTGCGCCTGCGGCTGTCGTCGTGCCTGCGGCAGGGGTCGTGCCCGCGGTACGGGGCGCGGTGCTCGGCAGCTTCGCCGGCGGGAAGGACAGCCGGCCGTCCGCGTCCCGGCTTCCGAGGCCGTCGCCCACGCCGTACCCGTCCAGCTTCTGCCGGCGACGCCACGTGCGCAGCTGGGAGACCCCGCCCTTGCGCAGATGCCACAGCGCCGTGCGCAGCTCCTTGACGACCGAGGTCCGCGAGGACTGCGCGGGCTTCGGCGAGGCCGACGGGGAGGGCGACGAGGGCATGGGGACCTCCGGGGAGCGGGTCAGGGGGACCCGGCCATCCTAGTTGCGCAGGCGCACGCTCTTGCGCGGGCGCATATCCCCTGGTCAGCGGCCGTGGGCGCGGGAGGGGATCTGGGTGGCGAGCTTGCCGCCGGAGACGTCGATGAGGGTGCCGGTGATGTAGGCGGCGGCGTCGGAGGCGAGGAAGATCAGGAGGTCGGCGACGTCGTCGGGCGTCTCCCAGCGGCGCAGCGAGAGCGTGTCCAGGAGGCGGTCCTGGTCGTCCTGCGGCATGTCGGCGAAGCCGTTCATGGCGGTGGGGACCATGCCGGGGGCGTAGGCGTTGACGGTCACGTTCCAGGGGCCGAGCTCGGAGGCGAGCACGCGGGTGAGCTGCACGACGCCGGACTTCGAGGCCGCATAGGCGGCGCTGCCGACGCTCGGGACGATCGCCGCGAACGAGGCGGCGTTGAGGATCCGGCCGCGGCCGGCCGCCTTCATGATCGGGGCGACGGCGCGGCTGAGGAGGAACACCCCGCCGACGTTCACGTCGAAGCAGGCCCGCCACCGCTCCCAGTCGAGCTCCTCGACCTGCCCGACGACGTTGATGCCGGCGTTGTTGATCAGGACGTCGATCGTCCCGTGACGGCGCACGACCTCGTCGACCGCGGCGCGCACCGCCTCGGGATCGGTGACCGAGCAGACCAGCTCGTCGATCGGATGCGCGGGGGCGGCGTCGGCCGGGCCCGCCGCGCGGTCGTCGCTCGGCGCTGCGGGGGAGGCGTCGGCCGACGCTGCGGCGTCGACCGGTGCGCGGTCGGGGAAGGCGAGGTCGAGGGCGACGACGCGCGCTCCCTCGGCCTGGAAGCGGCGGGCGATGACCGCGCCGATGCCCTGTCCGGCGCCCGTGACCAGGACGACCTTCTCCCTCAGATCCAGCTCCATCGCGTTCTCTCCTCGTCCGCGGGATCGCCGTCGACCACCGTCCTCAAAAAGCATACTATTGGGCTCATGGACGATGTCGACCATCCCCGGGCCCCGCGCCCGCCCGCCGCAGCAAGCACCGCCGCCGCTGCCGCTCCTGCCACCGCCGCCACCCCTGCCACCGCCGTCGCCGCCGCAGCGGCCGCCACCCCTGCCACCGCCGCCGTATCCGGGCCCGCCTCGGCGCCCCTCCCTGCGCCTGCCCCCGTCCCCGTGACGGAGCCGTCGGATCCAGCGCCCGCCCGCGCGCGGACGCTCTGGGTCACCGGCGGCGGCAGCGGCATGGGCCGGGCGAGCGCGCTCGCGGCGGCGCGGGCCGGCTGGACCGTCGTCGTCAGCGGGCGGCGCAGGGCCGCGCTCGAGGAGGTCGTCGCCGCGATCGAGGCCGACGGCGGACGCGCCCTGGCGATCCCCCTGGACGCGCGCGACCGGACGGCCGTCGCGGACGCCGTCGCGCAGATCGTCGAGCGATGCGGCGGACTCGACGCCGCGGTGCTCTCCGCGGGGCTGAACGCGCCCCGTCGGCGCTGGGACGACCAGGACCTCGACGAGGTCGAGGCCATCATCGCCACCAACCTCACGGCGATCGCCGTCGCCGTGGACGCGGCGCTCCCGCACCTGCGCCGCCGCGGCGGGGTCGTCGTCGCGATCTCCTCCTATGCGGGCTGGTCGTTCCAGCCGGGCGCCGGGGTCGCCTACTCGGCGAGCAAGACCGCCGTCGGCTCGCTCCTGCGCACCCTCAACCAGCAGGAGGCGGGCCACGGCGTGCGGGCCTGCCACCTGTGCCCGGGGGACGTCGCCACCGACTTCCTCGACCAGCGGCCCGAGGTGCCGGACGCCGAGGCCCGCGCGGTCATGCTCGATCCGGCCGACGTCGGCCGCGCGGTCGCGTTCGTGCTCGACTCCCCGCCGCACGTGCGCATCGACGAGCTCGTCATCTCGCCCGTCGCGCAGGCATGAGCGCCGACGAGCAGGCCGCCGACGAGCGCGCCGCCGTCGGACGCGCCGCCGACGAGCGCGCCGCCGTCGGGCCGGCGTCGGCCGGGCGGGCGGGCGCCGGAGCGACGGCGTTCGCGCGCGCCCTCGAGCAGCTCGGCCAGGCGATCGTCGACGGCGACCTGCCGGCCGGGCACATCGACACCGTCGAGGGGTTCGTCGAGCGGACGGGCGCCTCGCGCAGCGTGGTGCGCGAGGTGACGCGGGTGCTGGGGATGCTGGGGATGCTGCGGGCGGGGCGGCGCGTCGGCCTGCGGATCCTGCCGCGCGAGGACTGGGAGGTGCTGGATCCGCACCTGATCCGCTGGCGCATGGCCGGTCCCGCCGCGGATGCCGCGGCCGCGGGGGACGAGCTGCGGGCGCTCCGTCACGCCGTGGAGCCGGCGGCGGCCGCCGCCGCGGCACGGGCGGTCCGCGAGGGGCGGACGCCCGCGGAGGAGTTCGCCGCGCTGGAGTCCGCCGCGCGCGCCCTCGCCGCCCTGCCGCCCGGGACCGAGGCCGAGACCTTCCTCGACGTCGACCGCGCCCTGCACGCGGCGATCCTCGGCCTCTCCGGGAACGCCCTGTTCGCGCGCCTCGGCGCCGTGATCGACGAGGGCCTGCGCTCCCGCGCCCTCCGCGAGCGCGCCGACCTCCCGCCCGACCCGCACGACCTCGCCCTGCACCGGCAGACCGTCGACGCGATCCTGGCGGGCGAGGAGACGGCGGCGTCGGCCGCGATGCGGGAGATCGTGGAGCGGACGGAGGAGCCCTGACGGGGCGTCCATCAGCCGCCGCACCGCTCCCTTGCCGCGCCACCCCGTGCCGACCTGCACCGATGCGGAGCTAGGAAGGATCACCGCCGCCGACGGGACTACTGTGGCCCAGCCCGTCGGAAGGAACCCCCGGTGTCCCGTCTCTCCCCGCTCCGCGCTGCCGCGCGCACCGCCGCCCGCGACGCCCTCTACAGCCGGCCCAGTCGCGCGCTCGCCCGGGCCGTCGAGAGCGGGGGAGCGCTCGCGGGAGCGCGCCGCGCGATCGAGGAGCGCGGCCACGGCGACCTGCTCCGGCGCGTCGCCTCGCCGGCGCTGCCGCGCGGCCAGCACTATCTGCGGCTGACGATCACGGGCTGGCGCAAGCTCATCGGCCGGGACTTCCGCCTGCTGCAGAACGGGGAGGTCGTCTACGGCAACCGGATCGCCGCGCCGCCCGAGGGGACGCCGCTGGAGTACCGGAACATCATCGTCGGCTCCGACGACCCCGCCGACTTCACCCTGGACATCCGTGCGAAGCACAAGCTCGCCATCGGACCCGGGGCGTTCACGACGCCCGAGCAGGACTCCTACGACCGTCGCTACCACGTGGAACGGCACGGCGACCTGCACTATGCGGTGCGCGGGAACACGCGGGATCCGTCCCGCCTGATCGTCACCTTCCCGGGCTTCCCGCCGAGGAACGGGCGCGTCTCCTATGCGGTCAGCTACCTCAAGGCGCTCACCGACGCCCAGCTCGCCGACACGATGATGATCTGCTTCCAGGACCGCTACGGCGTCGCCGGCACCTACATGCTCGCCGACAACGCCGGTCGGCCCCTGCACGACCGGATCGCCGCGGCGATCTCCGCCGTCCGACGCCGCCACGGGATCGCCGAGGAGGACGTGCTCCTGTTCGGCTCTTCCAAGGGCGCCTCGATCGCGGCCCGCACCGCCCGGGACCTCCCCGGCGCCCGGCAGGTGCTGGTGGTGCCGCAGATGAGCCTGCCGTACTACGCGGCCAAGCCCGTCCTGCGCCACGGCCTCTACCGCGACCGGCACCTGTGGGAGGCCGAGCAGCCGGGGGAGCTGCTGCCCCGCGCCCTCGCCGAGGGCCGACGCATCGACTGGTTCTACACCGACAGCGACCAGGACTCGAACTGCTCGCTGATCGAGTTCGCCCGCGACGCCCCCGGTCTGACCAAGCATCGCGTCGACGGCAATCACGCCGCGGTCGCCAAGAAGTCCCTGCCCACCGTCCTGTCGATCCTGCGCGCCTTCGCCGCGGGGGAGGACGCGCCGACGGCGGCCGACGTGCCAGCGGCCGACGTGGCCGACGCGGCGGTCGCGGTGCCGCGGGCAGGTGCGGCGGCCGCGACCGGCCGGGCCGAGGAGCGGGCTCCGCGGACGCTGACGTGCGCCGACCTGAGGGCGAGCGTCGGCGCCGACGGCGTCTCGTTCACCGTGGAGCTCGCGGCCCCCGACCTGCCGGGCGGCCTGCCCGCGACCGCGAACGTCTACCTCGAGGGCGACCTCGGCGGCACCCGCTTCCGCCAGCTCCTCACGCGCGAGCCCGATCCGCTCGCGGCCGACGATCCGCCGTCGGCCGACGATGCCGTGTCGCGCTGGTCGACCGGGCCGGCGCAGCGGCTGGATCCTGCGCTGCATCCGGCGGCGGCCCTCACCCGGATCGTCGCCTTCGACGGCGAGGCCCGGATGCTCGCCGGAGCGCTGCCGGAGTGTCGCCTCGTCGAGGACGCGAGCGCCGCCGAGAGCCCCCAGACATCGGAGGTCCTGCCGTCTCCGTCGGCGCCTCCCGCGCCCGCGACGCTGGTCTGCGATGCGGCGGAGCCGACGCCCTACGCGCTGCTCGGCGCGGCGAACCGGCCGTGGACCGAGGTGCTCTACGCCTCGGAGGAGGTCGCCCCGGAGGGGGATCGGGGTCGTCCATCAGACCGTCGATCCGACGCCGCGGACCCTCGCATCGACACCGCCGATACCCGGGTCGATGTGGCGGTCGTGCCCCGCGCGGAGGGCCTCCGCGCGGACCTCCTCGCCGCCGGATCCGCGCTCCTCGCGGGCGAGGAGCGGGATTCTGCGCCGGTCGCGCGGTTCGTCATCGCCGCTCGAGGGCCCTGGCGGGACCTCCCGCTCATGGTCCGACGCGCCGCGATCGCCGCTCGCGCCGACCGGATCCGGATCCTGATCGCCGACGACGCGGTCGGATCGTCCCAGGTCGAAGCGCTCTCACAGATCTACGGCGTCGAGGTCGAGGTCCTGGACCGGAGGTCCGCGAGGTCCTGACGCGGGCTCGGCGCGCGCGATCTGTCCATACGCGCCAAATGTGTGCGACCCCACAAAAAGGGCTTGAGTCGCCAGAACCCCCGCCGATGTCATACGCGTTCACAATGCCCGAAGTGTCCGTTGACCTGGGTCTTCTCACGCGTTCAGCGGCGGAGTCGGCTCGCGTGCGGCGGCGTGCCCGATCTGTTGGCTTTCTGTGGGGAGCACGCCGGACGGTGGATTGTCATGAGACGGCAAAATTCTGGGCTAGTCTCCGTCCGACGAGTGTTACGGCAGGTCAAGTGCGGATTCCGCAGCGGATTCCGTGCTAGGCGCGAGCGTGCCCGGTGGTGGGTGGCACGCATCGTCATGCCCGGGGACTCTCGTCATCCCTCCCCCATAACGAAGGGCATTCAGTGAGCAACAAGGAGCAGGCGCTGTGCGGGCGCCGCATCTGGAGGAACGGACTGTCGGGGCTGGGCGCTGTCGCCCTCGCCTCCGGCGTGATCGTCGCGGGAAGCGCCAGCGCTGAAGCCGGCCAGGAGACGTTCAATCCGTTCGACACGAACCACGGCTACAGCGTCGTCACGAGCGGCGAGCTCGATCTGAGCGGCTGGACGTCGACGAGCACGCGCGGCACCTCGCGCACCAACGGTCCGACGTCTTCGGAGTCCGCGGGCACCGAGGACGGCGCCGACGCGACCGGTCTGCAGAACGCCGAGATCATCTACAGCGACCTCGATGCACAGGTCGACGAGACCACCGCGCAGCTCCAGGCGCTGTACGCCGACTCGGACCTGTGCAACCGCGTGAAGGTCAAGGACTCCGGCGACACCAAGGTCCTCTCCGGCTTCGCGACGGACCGCCCCAACGTCATCGAGTACGAGGACATCGTCGGTGCGGAGCTCGACTTCTCGCAGGCCGGCGGCTACGTCCCCTCCTCCGAGGCGCCCCTGATCATCCACGTGTCCGAGGACATCGAGGTCGTCGAGGAGATCGACCTGGACGCCCTCGCCTCCTCCTCGGAGAAGAGCAGCTCGACGCGCAGCGGCAAGCACGGCACGTCCAGCAAGCGCAGCGGCTCCACCGACGGTGACAGCTACTCCGGCTACGTCCTGTTCGACCTCTCCGAGGTCTCGGGCTCCGTCGACTTCGACTGCCCCGTCAAGGGCTCCGTGTGGGCTCCCGACGCGGACGTCACCTACTCGGGCAGCGGCGAGAGCTCCGGCCAGACCTACTCCTCCTCGTTCACGAGCGAGAAGGGCTCCGGCAAGCTCAAGCACCGCGACTTCGAGGGCAAGCTGCCCTGCTCGACCGACACCGGCTCGAAGGGCGGCAAGGACGGCAAGCACTCGCGCGACGAGGTCGAGGAGGAGACCCCGGAGACCGAGACCGAGATCGAGACCCCGGTCGAGGAGGCTCCCGCGGAGGAGACCCCCGCGGAGGAGATTCCGGCAGAGGAGACTCCGGCCGAGGACACCGTCGTGACCCCGCCGACGGGCTTCGATCGCGACTTCTGCGATCACCTCGAGGACTTCTTCGGCGAGGACGAGCCGGAGACCCCGGTGGCGGAGGATGAGACCCCGGCCGAGGAGACCCCGGCTGAGGAGACTCCTGCCGAGGAGGCTCCGGTGACCGAGGACGAGACCCCGGTGACGGAGGATGAGACCCCGGCGGAGGAGACCCCGGCCGACGAGACTCCGGCGGAGGAGACTCCGGCGGAGGAGACTCCGGCGGAGGAGACTCCGGCGGAGGAGACTCCGGCGGAGGAGACCCCGGCTGAGGAGACTCCCGCCGAGGAGACCCCGGTGACCGAGGACGAGACCCCGGTGACCGACGAGCAGGACCGCACCGAGGAGACCCCGGTGGCGGATACGGAGCAGGAGTCCGGCGAGGAGGCTGGAGACGGTGACGAGGGAGAGCAGCCGAGCGACGAGGCCCCGACCGAGGGGACCGAGGTCGACGAGCCCGAGGTCGACGGGACCGAAGAGACGGTGACGCCGGAGACCGAGGGCGGCACCTCGGTCGAGGTCACCGGCGAGGGCGCGGTCGTCGAGCTCACCGTCGGCGACGAGCAGCCTGCCGCGTCGGAGTCCACGACGCCTGCACCCACCACCCACTCCACCGGCAGCGAGGCGCCGGCCGAGTCCTCCGAGGCCACCTCGGCGGACTCCGGCGAGGAGCTCGCGAAGACCGGTACGAACGTTGCGGTGCCGCTGAGCATCGCAGCGGGTCTGCTCCTCGTCGGAGGAGCGGTCCTCATGGTCGTGCGGAGCCGCCGAGTCTGAGCGGCACGCATCGTGATCGACCTCGGCGGACGGTCGATCATCACCGGGAGAGCCCGGCTGCACCGATGCAGCCGGGCTCTCCTTCGTCCGCCCGTCGGCCCTGCGTCCGCCCGTCGGCCCTGCGTCCGCCCGTCGGCCCTGCGTCCGCCCGCTGGCTCCGCGGCTCGCGTCGGGGATCCGCCGCTACATCCACTTCTTCCAGCGGAAGACGCCGTAGAGCGCTGCGCCGAGCCCGACCATGGCGCCGACGGCCAGCGGATACCCGTAGGTCCAGTGCAGCTCCGGCATCGCATCGAAGTTCATGCCGTAGATCGCGCCGATGAGCGTGGGGGCGAAGAGGATCGCCGCCCAGCCGGAGATCTTCTTCATGTCGTCGTTCTGCCGCTGCGCCACGAGCGTCGCGTTGACCTGCAGGATCTGGGAGAGCGCGTCGCGCAGCTCCTTCGCATCGCCGATGACCTGGCTGAGGTGGTCGGCGACGTCGAGGAGGTAGGCCTGCATCTGCTCGTCGATGCCGTACTTCTCGGCGCCCCGCTCGAGCCCCAGCAGCACCCGCGAGAGGGCGGTCGACGCATGCAGCAGGTCGATCACCTCCTGGCTCAGGTGGTAGATGCGCTCGGTCGCGGCGGCGTCCCCGCTGAACACCTGGCGCTCGATCTGCTCGCGGTCGACATGGAGCCCGTCGAGAACCGGCAGATAGCCGTCGACGATCGTGTCGAGCAGCTGGTAGAGCATCGCCTCGGGGCCCAGCCGCAGCAGCTCCGGGCTGCGCAGGAGCGGCGTGCTCGCATCGATGACCGAGGCCTCCGCCGCCGCTCCCGACGGCTCACCTGCCGCCGCGCCCGACGAGCGGTGGCCCCGCGGCAGGACTGCACCGTCGGGCAGACGGCCGTCCTGGCAGATCACCGCGAGGGCATCGGGGCGCATCAGCAGATGGAACTCGCTGAACTCGACCTCCTCCTTCGCGTCGAGATAGCGGGCCGAGCGGGCCACGACGAAGAGCGTGTCGTCATAGCGCTCCAGCTTGGGGCGCTGGGAGGCCTCCTGCAGGTCCTCGACGAGCAGCGGGTGCAGGGCCCACGACGTGGCCAGGGCCGCGATCGTCTCGGGATGCGGCTCCGGGACGATGGTCAGCGCCATCCGGTCGGGAGCCTCCGCGCAGAACGCGAGCGTGGCGTCGAAGGGCTCGTCGTGCAGCGGTTCGCCGGGCACGCCGTCGACGATCCTGCGGGTGAGCACCGGTGCCGAGGCGTGCGCCGGGACGGGCGCAGGGCGTCGGACGGAGAGGGGGCTCAGAGGAGCGGGCAGCCCGCTCTGCCGGAAGTGTGCCATCGCCGTCCGTCCTCCACCGTGCTCGAAGTCGCTGCTCGATGCCGCTGCTCGACGCCATTGCTCGACGCAGAGCGTCCTGACCTTATCCGGCGGAGCATCCGCGCGGCGCTCGGGAACCGGTCCGTCCCGATGTGACGTCCTGCCCAGACAGCACTGCGATCGATGCCGACGGGCGGGGGCGCGGGTAATCTTGCGGCGTCCGCACCCTGGAGGCCGGACCTCGGGTGGACCCCTGCACTGCGGTCGCCGCACGTCCGGAGCCCCTCGAGCCGCAGACCAGAAGGATGTTCGTGAGCGCTTCGGGAAGCAGCGATGATCGGCTGCGCGTCGCCGTGTACGGCAGCTGCGTCGCCCGTGACGCCGTCGACCTGGCCGGCCGGGACCGCCTCGTGGTCACCGACTACATCGCCCGCCAGTCGCTGATCTCCGCCGACACCGACGCCTCCGAGCGGTTCCCCGCGGGCGCCCAGATCGCCCACCGCTTCCAGCAGCGGATGATGGAGTCCGACTTCGCCGGGGACCTCACCGAGCGCCTCTCCGCCGTCGCCTACCGCACCGACCTGCTGCTGTGGGACCTCACCGATGAGCGCCACGGCGTGCACGTCTTCGACGACGGCACCGTCGTCACCCGCAGCATCGACCTGCTCGCCGTGCCCGAGGCCGTCGAGGTCGTCGACGGCGCCCGGCACATCGCCTTCGGGTCCGACGAGCACTTCGCGCTGTGGGCCCCGCGCGCGACCGCCCTGCGCGACGAGCTCGTGGAGCTCGGCCTGTTCGCCTCGACCGTCGTGCTGCAGGTGCCGTGGGCCCTGGTCACGTCCGACGGGCGGGAGACCCCCGTCAGCATGGGCACCACCGCCGTGCAGGCCAACGAGGCGTACCGCCGCTACTTCGAGCTGCTGCGCGAGCTCGGCTTCCGGCTCCTCGAGCTGCAGCCCCTCGGGGTCCTCGCCGACCCCGAGCATCGCTGGGGCCTCGCGCCCTTCCACTACACGCAGGACGTGTACGACGAGATCATCCGCCGGGTCCTCGAGGAGATCGAGAAGGCCTGACGCCCCGCGGCGCTCGCGGACGCGGACGATCCGCCCGCAGGCCAGCTCCCCCGCAGGTCAGTCCTGAGGGCCCTTCCCGCGGCGCCGTGTGACCATGACGAGGCCGACCCCGGCCCCGATGAGCACCACGGCCGCGATCGCGCCGACGGCGATCTCCGCGCCCGTCGCCGCGAGGGCATCGTCGGACGCGCCATCCGCCGGCTCCCCGACGTTCGAGAGCCTCTGGCCGGTGATCGCGGCGAGCAGGCTGCCGGCCGTGCGCACGGAATCGCTCGTCGAACTGCTCACGGCCGAACCGTCGCTGGACGAGCTGCCGCCGGACGAGCTGCCGCCGGACGAGGCACCGTCGGTCGAGCTGCCGCCGGTGGGGCTGTCGGACGTCGCCGCGCCGTCGGCAGGCTCCGTCGACGGGGTGCCCGCCGCGCCGGTGGGATCATCCGACCCGGCGGGCGCTGTGGACGCGCCGTCCGTCGGCGTCGTCGGGGCGGCGGTCGAGGGCGTGCCGGTCGAGGGGGAGCCGGTGGGCTCCGTCGTCGGTGCGGTCGACGGGTCCGTGGTCGGCGCGATGGTCGGGCTCTGCGTCGGATCCTCGGTCGGAGCCGTCGTCGGATCCTCGGTGGGCGTCGTCGTCGGATCGTCTGTCGGCGTCGCCGACGGCTCCGTCGTCGGGCTCTCCGTGGGATCCTCGGTCGGCTCCTCCGTCGGCGCGGTGGAGGGATCCTCCGTCGGCGTCGTGGTGGGCGACTCCGACGGCGACTCCGTGGGCGATTCCGTCGGATCCTCGGTGGGCGACTCGGTCGGGTCCTCGGTCGGCTGCTCCGTCGGCTCCTCGGTGGGCGATTCCGTCGGATCCTCCGTCGGATCCTCGGTCGGCTCCTCCGTGGGCTGCTCGGCGGGGGCGGTGACGACGAGGTCGGTGCTGGCGCCGTTCACCGATGCGCCGCCGATGGTGGCCGTGACCGTATGGGAGCCCTCGGACAGGCCGGAGGCGGTGTAGACGAGGCTGAAGCCGCCGTCGGGGCTGGTCTGGGCCTGGCCGACCGGGGCGCCGTCGACGAGGACGGTCACCTGGGCGCGCTCGTCGGTCCCGAAGCAGCTGCCCGAGATCCGCGTCGTCTCCCCGGGCGCGATCGTCGCGGGGGAGGCGGACAGGCGCGGGGCCACGCAGACGTCGTCGGCCGCGATCGCGGCGGGCAGCAGCGGATCCGTCGCGCTGTTCAGCGCGAGGGCCGGCAGGCCCACGGCGGCGGTCGCGAGCAGCGCGCCCGCGCCGAGGCGCGCGAGGATCGAGCGGCGCGGATGGTCCACGGATACTCCTCGGGTCGACGATGCTCCGCCATACTCTATGTACCGGCGGTCGACGCTGTCCGCCGCTCAGGTCACATCGAGGATGAACGTCGCATGACGTCCCGCGATGCCGGCGGACGAGGAGCAGGGACATGACGCAGCAGCAGGACGCAGGGCCCGGCCGCCGACGGGCGCTCCCCGAGACCGACGACCGGGACGCCCCCGACATCCGGCAGGAGACCCGGAAAGCGGCCCTGGCCTCCCTCGACGAGGCGCGGGCCGAGGAGATCGCGAGGACCGTCGAGGCCGTCGGCGCCGAGATCGGCACCGTCGTCGAGGGCAAGCAGCCGGTCGTGAGGCTGGCGCTGATGGTGCTGCTCTCCGGCGGCCACCTCCTCATCGAGGACATCCCCGGCGTCGGCAAGACGATGCTCGCGAAGTCCCTCGCCGCGGCCCTCGGCGCGACCCGCCACCGCATCCAGTTCACCCCGGACCTGCTGCCCGGCGATGTCACCGGCGCGAGCATCTACAACCAGGCGACCGGGCAGTTCGAGTTCCGCGAGGGCGCCGTCTTCACGCAGATCCTGCTCGCCGACGAGATCAACCGGGCTTCCCCGAAGACCCAGTCGGCGCTCCTCGAGGCGATGGAGGAGAGGCAGGTCAGCGTCGACGGCACCACCTATGCGCTCGACGAGCCGTTCATGGTGGTCGCGACCTCGAACCCCGTGGAGATGGAGGGCACCTACCGCCTCCCCGAGGCGCAGCGCGACCGCTTCCTCGCCCAGACCTCCATGGGCTATCCCGTCCCCAGCGCCGAATCGCGGATGCTCGCCGCGCAGTCCGGGCCGGTGCCCGACGGCGACCGCGACGTCCTCGGCGCCCTGCGCGCACGCACCACGCCCGAGGAGATCGCCGCGCAGGTGCGCGACGTCCGCCGCGTCTACGCGGCGCCCGAGCTGCTGGACTACGTCGTGCGCCTGGCGACCGCGACCCGCACCCACCCGCAGGTCGCCCTCGGCGCCTCCCCGCGCGCCGCCGTGCACCTGGTGCGGGCCGCGAAGGCGCACGCCGTCCTCGAGGGCAGACCCCACGTGACCCCCGACGACATCCGCGCCGTGAGCATGCCCGTGTGGCGGCACCGCCTGCACCTGACGCCGCAGTCGCTGTCCCGCGGCGCCGGCTCCGGCGAGATCATCGAGCAGGTGCTGGACTCCACGGGCCTGTCATGACCAGGTCCCCGGGCCTCCCGGCGCCGCGGCGGCGCCGGGTGCTGCGCCCCACCCTCCGCGGAGGCCTCGCCGCCGTGCTCGCCGTGCTGCTGTGGGTGCTCGCGGACTCCACCGCGCTCGTCCCGCCGCGCGTGCTCGCCGCCGCGCTGCTGATCGCGCTCGCCGTCGGCGCCGCCTGCATCCTGCTCGCCGCGATCGGCCTGCAGGGGACCAGGCGCCTCGAGGACGACGCGGTGCCCGTCGGCGGCACCGCCCGCGTGCACGCCGCGCTCGGGCCCCGCAGCGTCTTCGCGCGGATCCCGCTGGGCCGCGGCGTCCTGCGCGAGCACCTGCCCGCGGACCTCGGCGGCACCGGCGACCTGCCGCTGCGCGCGAGCATGCCGCACGTGCTGCGCATCCAGCGCCGCGGAGCCCACCCCCTCGGCCCCTACTCGCTGGTCGTGCAGGACGTGCTGGGCATGTTCCACCTGCGATGGACCGCCGACGACGGCCTCCGCGTCACCGGTCTCCCGCCCGTGACCCCGCTGGCCGCCCCCGCGGTCCGCGCCGCCGGGATCTCCCGGCGCGAGGGCGCCGGGGCGCTCGCCGGCGGCCTCGGGGAGATCGGCCCGATCGCGCGCCCGTACGTCGCGGGCGACGAGATCCGTCGCGTCCACTGGCGGGCGAGCGCCCGCACCGGCCGCCTCATGACCCGCGAGGACGAGCCCGTCGCCGGCCAGAGTGCCGTGATCGTCCTGGACACCGGCCGCGGCGGCGGCGCCCCCGCCCCGCCCCGGCGGCGCGCCGCCGAGCGCGAGGAGCGCCGGGCCCGCGAGGAGCGCCGCGCCCTCGAGGACCGCCTGGTCGCGCATGCGGCCTCCGTGCTCGAGAGCCTCGGCACCCACGGCTGGACCGTGCGCGTGCTCGACGCCTCCGGCGACGAGATCACCCGCGCCCCGCGCCGCCGCTCCCAGGACGGCCGCTCCCCGGTGGGCCGCGAGGCCGACGCCGCAGGCCTGCGCGGCTCCCTCCTCGCCCTCGCCGAGGTCGACTTCGACGACGAGATCCCCGAGCGCGTCGTCGGCCCCGACCACGCCTCCGGCGACACCGCCCTCGCGATCGCGCTCGGCATCGACGACGGCGACCCCTTCCACGGCATCGAGCTCGACCGCTTCGCCGGCCGCGCCCTCCACCGCACCGCCATCGCCCTGCGCGCCGACGCGGCGCCGGGCGCAGGACCGGGCGCCGGGGCGGCGGGCGCGGGGGAGCGGCCGGCCCCCGTCGTCGGCCGCATCGGCGCCTGGACGCTCGTGCAGGGCACCGCCGCCGACGAGCTCGAGGACCTCCTCGCGCTCGCCGGCCAGCCCACCGGCCCGCACGCCGGCCAGCCCGCCGGTCCGCACGTCGGCCCGTCCGTCGGCCAGCCCGCCGGTCAGCAGGCGGCGCGATGAGCCGGGGTCCCGTCGTGCCGCTGCTCGGACGCCCCGCGCTGCCGCGGGCGCAGGCCGCCCGCCGCGGCCTCGTGCTGCTGGTCGCGCTGCTGCTCGCCTCGACCCCGCTGTCGCTGATCCTCGCCGGGGCCAGCTGGTTCGAGCTCGTCGCGACGGGCGCCGTCCCGGTCCTCGCACTCGCCGCGCTGCTGCGCCTGGCGGGGTTGCGGCCGGTGCTGGTCGCCGTCGCCGAGCTGCTCGTCGTGGTGATCGTCGTGATCGCGACCGAGGTCGGCCACGGGCTCGTGTCCCTCGGCGAGCCCGTCGGCCTGATCGGCGCACAGGCCGGGATCCTCACGGCCGCCGTCGGGGAGATCGGCGCCGGTCTCGCGCCGCTGACGGTCGGGGCCCGCGGCAGCGTGCTCGTCGTGCTCATCGCGGCGCTCGTCGCCCTCGTCCTGGACCTGCTGCTGGTGGAGATGGGCTGGCACACGCCCGTCGGCCTCCTGCTCATGGGCTTCGTGCTGCTGCCGTCCCTGCAGGCGCCCGACGGCGGCGCCTGGTGGACCGCCGTCGGTCCGATCCTCGGCGGCATGATGGTGCTGGCGATCCGCGCGGTCCACGCGGACCCGGCGAACGTCGTCGGCGACACGCGGCCGCAGGCCGGACCGCTCCCGAGACCGCTGGTGACCATCGGCGCCGCCGTCAGCGCGGTGCTGCTCGTCGCGGGCCTCGCCCTGCCCGTCGCCGCCCTGCTGCCGCAGGTCGCCCCCACGCAGGTCGCCCTCGACATCGACGTCGTCAACGCCTGGCGCAACAACGAGGGCCAGCAGCTCGGCTCCATCGGCATCGCCGAGGACGCCTCGGTCCGCCGCAGCCTCCTGCAGGAGGACCCCGTCGAGGTGCTGCGCTACACGACCGACGCCTCGTCCTCCTCCGTGGCGTCCTCTTCTTCGTACCTGCGGATGCTGGTCCTGACCCGCTTCGACGGCGAGACCTTCTCCGCGCCCGGCGAGAACGACGTCACCGTGCTGCCCGAGGTCAGCTTCTCCGACGCCCGCGAGGACGGCCTCGCCGTCAGCGGCGACACCAGCCTGCTCACCGACTACGACATGACCCTCACCGAGGTGCTCAGTCTGCGCCTGCCCGTCCCCGCGAACGTCCGCGCGGTCAGCTCGACCCTCGACGCGGTCTCCGAGGCGATCACGATCGACGATGTCTCCGGACAGGTCGCCCTCAGCGAGTACCCGGCGCTCGCCAACGGCGACGGCTTCCCCGGCTCCAGCAGCAGCACCGGCCAGAAGCTCGCCTACACCGTCACCGCCGAGGAGAGCCCGGCGACCGCCGCGCAGCTGCGGGCCGTCCCCGCGAGCACCGTCGGCAGCCCCCTCGAGATCGGCTACCTGCAGGCCTCCGAGGTCCCCGACGCCGCCCGCGAGCTCGCCGACCAGCTCGTCGAGAGCACCGGCGCCACCACCGCCTACGACACGGCCATCGCCTTCCAGGACTACTTCCGCACCTCCTTCGACTACTCCCTCACGGTCGCGACGCCCCGCGGCCAGGACCCGCTGGAGTCCTTCCTCGCCGACCGCATCGGCTACTGCGAGCAGTTCGCCTCGACGTTCGCGCTGATGATGAACTCGCAGGGCTACTCGACGCGCGTCGTCACCGGCTTCACCCCCGGCACCACCACCGCCGACGGGGAGCACGTGGTCTCGACCTCGAACGCCCACGCCTGGCCCGAGGTCTACTTCGGCCCCGACTACGGCTGGGTCCGCTTCGAGCCGACCCCGGCCGCCGCCGGCAACGGCGTCTCCGCCCCCGACCGCGAGACCGGGACCGAGGACACCGCCACCTCCGAGGACACGGTCGCGACCACGGCCCCCGCCGAGGAGACCACCGCGGCGGACGAGCCGACCGATGCCGCCGACACGACGGAGACGGCCGCCTCCGACGCCTCCGACCAGGGCGGCACCACCGGCCTCGACGCCGGCGAGGCCGCCTCCGACGCCCTCCGCGGGATCCTCGGCCTCATCGCCCTGGCCGTGCTCGCGGTGGCGGCGCTCGCCGTGGCCGTCATCGTCCTGCGCCGACGCCGGGACCTCGCCCGCCAGGCCCGCTGGGACGCCCTGACCGGCTGGGCCGGCGGGGCCGACGGCGGAAGCGGCGGGTCCGGGGGCGGGCCCGGCGGGGGCGCGGGGCCGAGCGCGGAGGAGGTGCGGCGCCGGGCGGGCCTGCTCGCCTGGTCCGAGATCCGCGCCGAGCTGCACGGACGCCACCGGGCCGTGGCGATGCTCGGCTGGACCGGGCTGTGGGGCCGCCCCGTCGTCGACCCCGTGCTCTCCGACGCGCTGCCGCCCACGCAGGCCCTCACCGCGCTCCTCGACGAGTTCGAGGAGCACGGCGTCGAGGTCGGCGACGAGCATCGGCTCGCCGCGGCGCTCATCGGCTCCGCCTGCGCCGCCGCCCGCTACGCCGTGCCCACCTGGGTCGCCGAGGAGCGCGCCGCCCGTCGGACGGACAGCGGGGCGGACGACGGTGGGGCGGACGGGGCGGAGGCCGAGCGGATCGCCCGCGACACCATCACGATGCCGCTCCAGGCCGAGACCGACGTGCTGCTGCGCCTCATCCGCCGCGCGCGGTGATCGTGCGCGGCGCGCGGTGAACGTGCGCCGCGCGCGGCAGCGGCGGGGGACCGGCGCGCGGCGAGCTCGAGCCGCGAGCGCGACGGGGCGCGGATGTCGATCCGGTGACATCCGCTCGACCGCCGCACGGCGGCCGGTGCTACGCTCACGCTCGAATGAATCGCATTCTCCGGGGTCAGTGAAAATCTGAGCCGGCGGTGACAGTCCGCGACCCGGCTCCTTCGAGAGCCGGTTGACCTGGTGGAACTCCAGGACCGACGGTGAAAGTCCGGATGGGAGGAGATGCGACGTCGACCTCGTCGGCGTCGGCGACGCCTGTGCGCGCCTGATGCCGCGGCGCGGTCGGCGTCCGCGCTACGCGCATCGCCCCGGGACAGGTCTATCCCGGGAGGACCCTCGTGCCAGCGCACCGGACGTCCGCGTCCGCCACCCCCTCCGGCCACGGCACCGCCGCGGTCTCCGCCGTCGAGCTCGCCGCCATGCGCCGCGCCCTCGACCTCGCCGTCCTCGGCCCCGTCGACGACGCGAACCCGCAGGTCGGCTGCGTCCTCCTCGCGCCCGACGGCACCGTCCTGGGCAAGGGCCATCATCGCGGGGCCGGCACCCCGCACGCCGAGGTCGAGGCGATCGCCGACGCCCACCGCCGCGTCGCCGAGGCCGCCGCCGAAGCAGCTGCCGAGGCCGCCGCTGAGACGGATGCCGCCCCCGCACCCGCCGTCGCGGATGCCGCGGACCTGCTGCGCGGCGCGACCGCCGTCGTCTCCCTCGAGCCCTGCGACCACACGGGCCGCACCGGCCCCTGCAGCCTCGCGCTGCTCGAGGCCGGCGTCGCGCGCGTCGTCTACGCGCTGCCGGACCCGGGCCGCGCCTCCCACGGCGGTGCCGCGCGCCTCGCCGCGGCCGGCGTCGACGTCGTCGGCGGCGTGCTCGCGCCCGAGGCGATGGCGCTGATCGGCCCCTGGTACCGGCGGGTCGCCGCCGAGAACGTCCACCTGATCCTCAAGACCGCGAGCACCCTCGACGGCCGCATCGCCGCCGCCGACGGCACCAGCCGCTGGATCACCGGGCCCGCCGCCCGTGCCCACGCCCACGAGGTCCGTGCCCGCACCGGCGCGATCATCGTCGGCACCGGGACCGTCGAGGCCGACGACCCCGCGCTCACCGCCCGCCCCGACCGCCCCGCGGCCGACCCGTCGGCCGGTCCGGCAGCGGACCCGTCGGCCGGTCCGGCGGACGACTCGTCGGCCGACGAGCCGATCGTGCAGCCGCTGCGGGTCGCCGTCGGGCGCCGGCTCCTCCCCGAGGACGCGGCGATCCGCGGGACCGACGGACGGTTCCTGCAGGTCGAGAGCCTTGATCCGACGGACGTGCTGGCGGCGCTCGCCGCCCGCGGCATCCACCACGCGGTGCTCGAGGGCGGGCCCGTCCTCGCCTCCGCCTTCCTGCGCGCCGACGTCGTCGACGAGATCCACGCCTACATCGCCCCCGTCCTGCTCGGGGCCGGGCGCGGCGCCGTCGGCGACCTCGGCATCACCACCCTCGAGGACGCCCGCCGCTTCCGCACCGAGCGCGTCGAGCAGCTCGGCGAGGACGTCCTGCTCATCGCCCGCCGCCGACCGGCCGCCGCCTCGGCCGCGCCCGAGCCCGTCGTGCCCGAGCCCGTCGCGCCCGCGGCCGACGAGCCCCGCTGACCACCCGCCCCTCCCGGAAGGAGACCGCCATGTTCACCGGCATCGTCGAGGAGATCGGAACCCTCGAGTCCATCACGCCGCAGCCCACGGGGGAGGCGCGCCTGCTCGTGCGCGGGCCGCTCGCCGCCTCCGACGCCCGCCTCGGCGACTCCATCGCCGTCGACGGGGTCTGCCTGACCGTCGTCGACCTGCCCGGCGACGGCACCTTCGCCGTCGACGCCGTCCCCGAGACCCTCCGCCGCACCGCCCTCGGCCGCCGCGAGGCCGGCTCGCGCGTCAACCTCGAGCGCGCCCTGCGGGCCGACGCCCGCCTCGGCGGCCACATCGTCCAGGGCCACGTCGACGGCGTCGGCACCCTCCGCTCCCGCACCGGCTCCGGCCGCTGGGAGGACCTCGTGATCGCGCACGACGGCCGCCTCGCGCCGCTGATCGCCGAGAAGGGCGCGATCACCGTCTCCGGGGTGTCGCTGACCGTCACCGAGGTCGCCGACGACGCCTTCGGCCTCTCCCTCATCCCCGCGACCCTCGAGGCCACGACGCTCGGCGCCCTCGGCGTCGGCGACGAGGTCAACCTCGAGGTCGACGTCCTCGCCCGCTACGTCGCCCGCCTGCAGGCCTTCCCGGCAACAGCGGCATCGGACGCCGCGTCGGCCGACGGGGAGGAGCGGTGACCGCCCTCGACGGTCCCGCGGCCGACGGCCCCGCGCTCGACGGCCCTGCCGCGACGCGGATCGAAGCGGCGCTCGCGGCGCTGCGCGCGGGACGGCCCGTCCTCGTCGCCGACGACCACGACCGCGAGGACGAGGTCGACGCGATCCTCGCCGCCGAGCTCGCGAGCCCCCGCTGGGTCGGCTGGTCCGTGCGCCGCAGCTCCGGCTACCTGTGCGCGCCCATGCCCGACGAGCGCGCCGACCACCTCGACCTGCCGCTCATGGTGCCCCGCACCCAGGACGACCTCCGCACCGCCTACACGATCAGCGTCGACGCCGCCGAGGGCGTCACCACCGGCATCTCGGCGACCGACCGCGCCCGCACCCTGCGGGTCCTCGCCGACCCGTCCTCCGACGCCGGCGACCTCATCCGTCCCGGGCACGTGATCCCGCTGCGGGCCGTCCCCGGCGGGGTCCTCGAGCGCCCCGGGCACACCGAGGCCGCCGTCGACCTGTGCCGGGCGGCGGGCCTCGCGCCCGTGGGGATGATCGGCGAGCTCGTCCGCGACGACGGCGAGGTCATGCGCCTGCCCGAGGCGCTCGAGCTCGCCGCTGCCGAGGACCTCGTGCTGATCACCATCGCCGAGCTGCGCGACTGGCTGCGGGAGCGGGGCGCGCAGGCGCCGGCCGACGAGCGGTCGTCGGCCGAAGCCGATCCGACGGCCGGGACCGGCACGACGGCGGGGACCGGCACGTCGGCGGGCGCGCGCCCGTCGGCCGCGGACCGGGTTGAGCACCTGGTGAGCGCGCGCATGCCCACGCGGCACGGCGAGTTCACCATCCACGGCTATCGCGACCGCCGCACCGGCGCCGACCACGTGGCGCTCGTCGCCCCGCGGCCCGCCGCGGCCCCGGCCGACGGCCCCGCCGCGACCCCGGCCGACGGCGGCCCCGCCGCGTCCGCCGCGCCTGCCGGGTCCGGCGATGCGGCGCTCGTGCGGATCCACTCCGAGTGCCTGACCGGCGAGGCCTTCGGCTCGGCGCGCTGCGAATGCGGGCCCCAGCTGGACGCCGCGCTCGCGCGCGTCGCCCGGGACGGGGGAGCGGTCGTCTACCTCCGCGGCCACGAAGGGCGCGGGATCGGCCTGCTCGAGAAGCTCGCCGCCTACGACCTCCAGGACCGCGGGCGCGACACCCTCGAGGCGAACCTCGACCTCGGGTGGCCCGGTGATCTGCGGGAGTACGGGGCCGCTGCCGCGATCCTCCAGGATCTCGGACTGGACCGCGTCGCCCTGATGACGAACAATCCGGACAAGGCCGAGGCGCTCGCCGCGCACGGGATCGAGATCGTCGAGCGCGTCGGCCTCGTCGTCGGTCGCACCCCCGAGAACCTCGACTACCTGCGCACGAAGGCGCGCTCGATGGGGCATCTGATCCCCGCCGACGCGCTCGAGGACGCCGCCCCCGTCGGCGAACCTGCCGAGGACCCTGCCAGCGACTCCGTCGGCGACCCCGCCGACGATTCCACACCTGCCGCGCCTGCGGCGCCCCCTACCGAGAGGACACCGTCATGAGCGGAGCCGGAGCCCCCACCCTGAAGACCGACGGCAGCGATCTGCGCGTCGCCGTCGTCGCCGCCAGCTGGCACGACGTCGTCATGGACGGCCTGATCGCCGGCGCCCGTCACGCCCTCGACGCCGCTGGCGTCACCCGCGTCGACCTCGTGCGCGTGCCCGGATCGTTCGAGCTGCCCGTCGGCGCCCTCCACGCCGCGGAGAAGGCCGACGCGGTCGTCGCGCTCGGCTGCGTCATCCGCGGCGGAACCCCGCACTTCGACTACGTCTGCCAGGCGGCGACCCAGGGCCTCTTGGACGTCTCCCTGCGCACCGGCAAGCCCGTCGGCTTCGGCCTGCTCACCTGCGACACCGAGCAGCAGGCGCTCGACCGGGCGGGGCTCGAGGGCTCCGTCGAGGACAAGGGCGCCGAGGCCGTCGAGGCCGCCATCGCGACGGTCAAGGCCGTGCGCGGCATCTCCGGCGCGAACGACGGCCTGCGCGCCCGCATCGGGTTCTGACCCGGGCGGCCCGTCGGGCCGGGCCGGACCATCGGGCCGCCCGTCGGACCGGGCGGCCGGGGCGGTGGGAACTCCCATCGCCCCGGCAATCCCGACCGGACTGCTCGATTCTGCGCGGTATCGCCGTGCCGCGCGCAGGAGCGCGCGGGATGTCATGATTGCTCGGTGACTCCGCGACGCCGATTCCCCGCCTCCGTCTACCGCGACGGCGACGAGCCCGACCCCCGCTTCAGCCTCGCCAACGAGCGCACCTTCCTCGCCTGGCTGCGCACCGCGCTCGCGATGTACGCAGGCGCCTTCGCCCTCGAGGCGCTCGCCCTGCCCGTCGCCGAGGGCTGGCGCATGGCCTCGGCGATCGTGTTCCTCGTGCTCGGCACCCTGTGCGCCGTGCAGGCCTGGACCGGGTGGATGGCCACCGAGCGCTCGCTGCGCCGCGGCACCCCGCTGCCCGGGCCCGCCGTCGGCGCGATCATCGTCATCGGCGTCGTGCTCGCCGCGGCGCTGGTGACCATCGGAGTCTCGGTGTGAGCGACGAGGATCCGCGCGCGGGGGAGGCGGGCGCCGAGCCGGCCGTCTTCGACCCCGGGCTCCAGCCCGAGCGGACGCTGCTCGCGTGGCGCCGCACCTGCCTGTCCTTCGGGGTGGCGTCCGTCGTCGGCATGCGCTTCGCCCTCGAATCCCTCGGCGTGATCGCCGTGGTGATCGGCGTGATCGGCGCCGGGCTCGCGGTCCTCTCCTACGCCCTCACGGCGATCGGATACAGCAGGGCGACCCACAGCCTCCACGCCGAGGGCCGGCTCGGGCGGGACGGCATGCCCGTCCTCCTCGCGACCGCCGCTGTCCTCGTCATCGGCGCGATGTGCGCGCTCGTGGTGCTGCGCGGGATCCCGCAGGTCCTCTGAGCTCCTCTGCGCACGGACACGACGATGGGCAGGGCCGCAGCCCTGCCCATCGTCGTCCGGAGCGCGCTCTCTCGGGTGCCGGTCAGACCCCGTGGTTGCGGCCGAAGCGGCGATGCGGAGCCTGCTGCTCGAAGATCCGTGCGGCCTTCAGCGAGTCGACCTCGCCGACCACCGGGTTCGGCTGATGCGTGGCGCGGGTGCCCGTGTACAGCGTCAGCAGGTTCATCGAGACCGCACGCTGGTTGCGGTGGCCCAGGAGCTTGGCGACGTGCACGCCGAGCCACGCGAACCAGCCGACGGTGCCGTTGAGGCCGATCGAGCCTGTCACCGGCAGATCCGGCAGCTCGGCGATCGCGGCGCGGCGGCCGATCGTCGCCATGGTGCCCAGGTTCTTGTAGCGGAACGGCTTGACGGACTTCCCGCGCACGTCCGCGTCGATCGCGCGGGCGACCGCCTGGCCGCCCTGGATCGCGGGCTGCGCAAGCTGGGGGAGCTCATCGTCCTGCGCGGCGATGTCGCCCGCGGCGTAGACGCCCGGGAAGCCCTTGACCTGCAGGTCGGGCTCGACGGCGATGCGGCCGCGCTTCGTCTGCGGAAGGCCCCACTCCTTGACGACATCGGCGATGCCGACGCCCGCCGCCCAGATCGTGATGTCCGATTCGAGGACGGACTCGTCATCGAGCACGACATGGTCGTAGCCCACCGACTTCACGCCGTGCCCCAGGCACAGCGAGACGCCGCGGTCCTCGAGCTCGGAGGCCGCGTACTCGCGGAACTCCTCGCGGAACTCCTTGATGAGCTCCTTGCCGCGCTGCACGAGGGTGATCTGCAGGGTGCCCGGGTCCATCTCCGGGTAGAGGATGTCCAGCTCCTGCTCGCGGAAGTCCGCGAGCGCACCGGCGATCTCCACGCCCGTCGGCCCGCCGCCGACGATCGAGACGTGCAGACGATCGCTCCGGTCCTCGGCGCGGCTCGCGCGCTCGAGCTCCGAGAAGACGCGGTCGCGGATCGCGAGGGCCTGCGAGCGCGTGTACATCGGCATCGCATGCTCCTCGGCGCCCGGGGTGCCGAAGTAGGTGGTGGTCGCGCCGTTGGCGAGCACCAGGTAGTCGTAGGCGAGCTCCTGGTTGCCGATCTGCCCCTCGTCGAGGGTGATGACCTTGCGCTCGGGATCGACGCCGACGACCTCGCCCTGGCGGTAGCGCATGTTGGGGACCTTCAGCGACAGGCCCCGCAGGAACATCGTGACGTCGCCCGGGTTCAGCCCCGCGGTCGCCACCTGGTACAGCAGCGGCTGGAAGGTCTTGTAGACGTTGCGGTCGATCAGCGTCACGCGCACCCGGGTGTCGCGCAGGCCGAGCACGGCGTTCGCCCCGGCGAAGCCGCCGCCGACGATGACCACGTGGGGCCAGCTCGCCCCGTCTTTCGCAGGGACGGTGGGGCGGCGGGCGATGAACGGCATCACCATGGAGAGCTCCTTCGGGAGGACGCCGGGGGTCGACCCGGGGTCGCCGAGTCGGGCGGGGCCCGTCGTCGGGTGGGGAGAGGTCTGTCGGAGGCGCGGCCGTCCGTGCTGTGCTCGCGCGGGCGGTCTCGTCGGGAGTCGTGGACGATCGTAGCCGGACGCAGGGGCCCGCTGTCATCACTGCGGGCGAGTCCGTGAGGGACCAGACGAAGGTCCCGACGGAAAGTCGGACGGAGCGCCGGACGGGAGCGCGGAGAGCGGGCTCTCCACCCCGGCCAGCGCGGCCAGGCGCGACCACAGCTCCTCCGCCGCCCCGGCGCCCGGCGCGGCGGTGCGCGCGGGCGGCGCGATGCGCACCGGCGCTCCCGCGATCCCGTTCGCCGGCGCGAACAGCTCGCCGCCGCGCGCCGACGGATCCGTGAGCGCGCGCACCGCCGGCCAGGCGGCCGCATCCTTCCCCTGGGCCCAGAGGGAGAACGGATTGCGACGGTGCGGCGTGCTCGCGTCGTGCACGCCCGGGCGCTCGGGCGTGCGCGCGTCGACTCCGATGCCGGGGCGGTCCAGGATCGAGACAACCGGCGCGTCGGCCGCCCGCAGCCGACGGTCCAGCTCCAGGGCGAGGACCTCGGTGATCGCCTTGGCCTGCGTGTACGCGGCGACGCCGAGCCGCGGCGGGCGCAGCGGGTCCCGTCGGGCGAGACCCGGGGCGCGATCGACGAAGCCCGTGGAGGTGTGCACGATCCGGCTCGGACGCTCGGGTGTGCCGGCGGCGGCGAGCACCGGCAGCAGGCGCGCGATGAGCCCGACGCTCGCGACCACGTGCGTGGCGAGGGTGAGCGGGAGGCCGTCGGCGCTGCGAGCGGTCCAGCCCGCCATCGCACCGCCGTTCAGCAGCAGGCCGTCGATCCGCTCGAAGCGCTCGGGATCGGCGAGCTCCTCGGTCGCGCGCGCGACCGACTCCCGCGAGGCCAGGTCGACGACGACGGAGTCCAGCACGGCCCCCAGCACCCGTGAGCGGATCGCCGCGGCGGCGGTCTCCAGGCGAGCGGGGGAGCGGCCGGCGAGGACCACCCGCGCCCCGGCCGCGGCGAGCTGCTCGGCGGCGAAGTAGCCGATGCCGGCGGTCGCGCCGGTGATCACGTGGGTCCGGCCGGACTGGTCGGGGACATCGGACAGGGTCCAGGGGGACGGAGGGCGGCGGGTCGTGCCGGTCGTGCGGGTCATGGGGGCTCCTCGCGTCAAGCGGATTTGCTATCCGTTTCTACGCTAGCACGAAGCGGATCAGTCATCCGGTTCGGGTAGGGTCGGGGGCATGACCGTGCTCCGCTCCGACGCCGCCCGCAGCCGTGCCCGCATCCTCGAGGCCGCCCGCGGCCTGGATCTCGCCGACCTCCGCCTCAACGACGTCGCGCGCCGCGCCGGCGTCGGCGTCGGCACGGTCTACCGCCGCTTCCCGACCGTCGAGGCGCTCGTCGCCGCGCTCGCCGAAGGGGCGCTGCGCCGGCTGCGCGAGGCGACCGCCGCCGCGCTCGCCGAGCCCGACCCGGGCCGTGCCGTCGAGCAGCTGCTGAGGGAGGCGCTCGCCCTCCAGCTCGACGACGCCGGACTGCAGACCGCACTGCTGGCCGACGACCCTCTCGCCCCCGAGCTCGCCGCGCTCCGCGCCGAGGCGCTCGCCGAGGCCGAGGCCGTCCTCGAGAGGGCGCGCGCGGCCGGTGCGGTGCGCCCCGACCTCACGGCGGCGACGCTGCAGCGGCTCGTCTGCGGCATCGAGCACGCGATCCGGATCGGCGACGGCGCCGACCGCGCGCTGTGCACCGAGGTGCTGCTGGCCGGGGTGCTGGTGGAGAGCCGGCCGACGGACGCGACCGGTCCGCAGGTCAAGAACAGGTCACGATGCGGCGCGGAGATGGTCGAATCTCATGCGCACGAGGACGCTCCCGGTGAATAGTCGGTGACGGACTGCGGACGGTCGGGGGTGATCCCTCGCAGGCCGCAGCGGTCTGCGATGGAATGGACGGGGCGTCGCCGCACCCTCCTCCCTTCCGTGCGCGACCGACGTCCGACCCCCGCTCCCGCACCGGGCTCCCGCCCGGCCGGGGCGCAGCCCGTTCCCCCGCTCCTCCCCGTCCCAGGAGACGCAATGCCCCTCCTCCCCGCCCGCTCCACCTGCCGCGTCGCGGCCCGGCGCACCGTCGTCGGACTCGGCGCCGCGGTCCTCGCCCTGGGCTCCGCGGCCCTCCTGCCCTTCGCCGCCGAAGCGGCCGAGACGGGCGACCAGGTCCAGCTGCTGACCTTCAACGACTTCCACGGAGCGCTCAGCGCGGCCGACGGCTTCGCCTGCACGGTCGTCACGGCCGAGGCCGCGAACCCGAACACGGTGCTGCTCAGCGGCGGCGACAGCGTCGGCGGGTCGGAGTTCTCCTCCTCGCTGCTGAACGACGAGCCCACCCTCGACTACCTCAACGCCCTCGGCGTCTCCGCCTCGGCGATCGGCAACCACGAGTACGACCAGGGCGCCGACGACCTCACCGGTCGCATCGAGTCCAGCGCCGACTTCCCCTACCTCGCGGCGAACGTCTACGTCACCGCCACGGGCGAGCGGGCCCACACGCCCTACACCGTCGTCGACGCGGGCGACGTGAAGGTCGCCGTCGTCGGCGCCGTCACCACCAAGACCGTCGGCAAGGTCAGCCCCGCCGCGATCGAGGGCCTCGAGTTCCGCGACCCGGTCGACTCCGTGAACGAGGCGATCGCCGAGCTCGACGCCTCCGGCGAGGCCTACGACGTGCTCGTCGTCTCCTACCACGAGGGCGCGAGCGGGGACGCGGCGGCCGTCGGCGAGGCGCCGGCGAACACCGACCCGATCTTCGAGAAGATCGTCACCGAGACCTCGGCCGAGGCCGACGCGATCTTCAACGGCGACTCCCACCAGCTCTACGCCTACGACGCCCCGGTCCCCGGCCAGGACGGCGAGGTCCGCCCGATCGTCCAGACCGGCTCCAGCGGCGAGTACCTCGGCTCGGTCACCCTCGAGCTCGGCACCGACGGCGACTGGGACGTCGTCGCCGACGGCACGCAGCTGATCGAGACGGAGTCCGCCGACCTCGCCGCCTGCGCCGACGACGCGACCTTCGTCGAGGCCAGCACCATCGCGACCGACGCGATCGCCGAGGCCGCCGTCGAGGCGAACAACCCCGTCGGCACCGTCTCCGCGGACATCACCACCGCCTGGGACGACGAGAAGGCCCAGTACGTCGACGGCGTGCGCACCGCGACCGGCGCGACCGGCGGCGCCGACATCAAGGGCGACGACCGCTCGAGCTTCTCCACGGCCGGCAACATGCTCGCCGACTCCATGGCCTGGTTCCTCGAGGACCGCGGCGGCTACGAGGACCAGCAGGTCATCGGCTGGATGAACCCCGGCGGCATCCGCTCCGAGTTCTGGTACGCGCAGGACGCGGGCGAGGGCGACGGCGTCGTCACCTACGGCGAGGCCAACAACGTGGTCCGCTTCGGCAACACGCTGAACACCGGCGAGGTCACCGGCGCGCAGTTCGTCCAGATGCTCGAGGAGCAGTGGCAGCGCGACGCCTCCGGTGTCGCCACCAGCGAGTTCTACGCCTTCGGCGTCTCCGACAACGTCACCTACACCTACGATCCGAGCGCCGAGCTGGATCAGCACATCATCGACGTGCAGATCGACGGCGAGCCCGTCGACCCCGACGCCACCTACACGATCGTCACCGCGAGCTTCCTCTTCGAGGGCGGCGACAACATGCACACCCTCGCCCAGGCCACGAACGTGCAGGACACCGGCGTGCTCGACCGCGACGCCCTCTCCGGCTACTTCCAGGCCGAGGAGAACGCCGACCTCGCCCCCGACTACTCGCAGCGCCAGCTCGGCCTCGAGGTCGTCGAGTCCGGCGAGTACGACGAGGCCGCCGGCGTCGACACCGACCCGGTGCTGCGCCTCAGCAACCTCGACTCCCTGAGCCTCGGCGCCCCGGAGATCACCTCCGTGACCGTCGACGCCGGCGAGTACGGCACCTTCAGCGCCGACTACACGCAGAACGCCGAGACCGGCGAGTACTCCGCCGACGTCACCCTCGAGGACTGGCTCTGCGTGCCCGAGGGCACCGAGGTCCCGATCACCGTCACGGCCGTCCCCGACACCGGCACGGCCATCACCATCGACCTGCCGTCCTTCACCTGGACCGAGGGCGGCGCGCCCGAGGCCTGCACCGTCCCCGTCGACGACGGCTCCGACGATGACGGCTCCGACGACGGCTCGCAGGGCTCCGACGACGACGCCCAGGGGTCGGATGACGACGCCCAGGGGTCGGATGACGACGCTCAGGGCACGGATGACGACGCCCAGGGCACCGACGACGACTCCGCCGCCTCCGACGCGGGCGGCTCGGACGACCAGGCCACCGGCGGCTCGACCACCGGCGGCTCGACCGGCACCTCGACCGGCGGCTCCACCTCCGGCGGCTCGACCACCCCGGTCCGCGGCGACCTCGCCCGCACCGGTGTCCCGGTCGGCTTCATGGTCGCCGGCGTGGCGGCCCTGTTCGGCGCCGGCGCCTGCGCGCTCGGCACCGGTCGCCGCCTCGGCCGCGACTGATCGGCTGCGACTGATCGGCGAGGGCGTCGGCGCGAGCCGATGACCCCCTGCTGACCGGCCGTCGGCCGACCGCAGCGGACGACGCCCCCGCGACCTCCGGGTCGCGGGGGCGTCGCGCGTCCCGGAGTGCTCCTCCCCAGGACGCGTCCGTCCCCATCGGGCGCGGGAGGGCGCCGGACGTCGGAGCGCGTGCATAGGCTCGAGGCATGAAGATCCTGCACACCTCGGACTGGCACCTGGGTCGCACCCTGCACGGCGAGGACCTGCACGAGCATCAGGCGGCGTTCCACGACTGGCTGGTGGATCTCGTGCGCGAGCGCGGCGTCGACGTCGTCGTCGTCCCCGGGGACGTGTACGACCGGGCGGTGCCGCCGACGGCCTCGGTCGAGCTCCTCGGCCGCACCCTCACGCGCCTCGCGGATCATTCCACGGTGGTCCTCACCCCCGGCAACCACGACTCGGCGACCCGGCTCGGCTTCGGCCGCGAGCTCATGCGCGCCGGCGTGCATCTGATGACGGACCTCGCCGGCATCGACCACCCCGTCGCCGTCGAGGACGAGCACGGCGAGGTCCTCTTCTTCGGCCTCCCGTACCTCGAGCCCGACATCGCCCGGCACTCCGCCGTCCTGCGCGACGTCGTCGGGGAGGAGAGCGCCGCCGGATCGGCCGATGCCGCCACCAGCGCCGATGCTGCCGACGCCGACGCATCCCGCCCGCTCGCGCGCAGCCACGAGGCGGTCACCGCTGCCGCCCTGGACCGGGTGCGGCGCCGCGCCGCAGAGCATCCGGGGGCGCGGACCGTCGTCCTCGCCCACACCTTCGTCACCGGCGGCGAGTCCAGCGACTCCGAGCGCGACCTCTCCGTCGGCGGTGTGGACTCCGTGCCCGCGGGGGTGCTCGGCGGGATCGACTACCTCGCCCTCGGCCACCTGCACGGATGCCAGGACCTCAGCACCGCGGTCGGCGCCCCCGCCTGGTACTCCGGGTCGCCGCTCGCCTTCTCCTTCTCCGAGCGGAACCAGCGTAAGGGCGTGCTGCTGGTCGACCTCGCCGCCCCGGGAGACGTGAGCGTCGAACGGATCGACGCCCCCGTGCCACGGCGCCTCACCGAGCTCCGCGGCACCCTCGACGAGCTGCTCGCGCGGACCGCGGAGCATGGCGAGGACTGGCTGAAGGCGACCATCACCGATCCCGCGCGCCCGCCCCACCTGCAGGAGCGCCTCCGCGCCGGCTACCCGCACCTCCTGCTGACCGAGTACCGTCCCGAGGGCCGCGAGCGCGCCGAGCTGACCCCGGTCGTCCGCCGCGAGTCCGACCCGCTCGAGGTGATGGACGAGTTCCTCGCCTTCGTCACCGGGGCCGACCCCACCGAGGCCGAGCACGCGGTCCTCGACGACGCCTACACGACCGTCCGCAGCCGCCGCCAGGAGGCCATGTGAAGCTCCATCACCTGCGCCTGCGCGGCATCGGCCCCTTCGGCGGCGAGGCCGACATCGACCTCGCGAGCCTCGGCGCGAGCGGCATGTTCCTGCTCGAGGGGCCGACCGGATCCGGCAAGTCCACGATCCTCGACGCGATCGTCTTCGCCCTCTACGGCAAGGTCGCCGGCTCCGCCTCCCACGACGACCGCATCCGCTCCCAGTTCGCCCCCGTCATGGAGCCCAGCGTCGTCGACCTCGTCTTCGAGACCGGCGCCGGGATCTTCCGGATCCGTCGCGAGCCCGCCTTCGACCGCCCTTCCCGTCGGCGCTCCGCCGACGGCACCGTGAAGACCACGCGGCAGCAGGCCAAGGCGCTGCTGTGGCGGGTCACCTCGCCCGAGGCGATCCCCCTGGCGATCGCCGACGCGGCCGGGGAGGGCGGCGGGATCGAACCGATCGCCACCCGCCTCGACGAGGTCGGCCGCGAGATCCAGCGCGCCATCGGGCTCAGCCGCGAGCAGTTCACCCAGACCGTGCTGCTCCCGCAGAACGAGTTCGCCCGCTTCCTGCGCGCCGGCACCACCGAGCGCCAGGCGGTCCTCCAGCGCGTCTTCGGCACCCAGCTCTACGAGGACGTCGAGAAGCAGCTCGAGGAGATGCGCAAGCAGGCCAAGCGCGAGATCGACGCCGCCCACGGCGCCCTCGCCACCTCCCTCGCCCGATTCGCCGAGGCCGCCGAGGTCGACGACGAACGGCGCGCCCTCCTCGAGGAGCACGCGCAGGCCCTCCGCCTCGAGGACCTCGCCGCCGCCGTCGAGGAGCGGATCGTCCAGGTGCGCACCGCGGCCGACGACGCCGCCGGACGCGCGAGCACCGCGACCGCTGCCGAGACCGCCGCCCGGGAGTCCGTCGACGCCGCCCGCGTCGCCCGCACCCGCATCGACCGCCGCCGCGAGCTCGACGCCCTCGCCGCGCGCCTCGCCGCCGAGGCCCCCGCGCATCGCGCCGCGGAGGAAGCCCTCGCCCGGGACGAGGCCGCCCGAACTCTCGCCGCCGCCATCGCCCGCCTCGCCGCCGCCCGCCGCGCCGAGACCACCGCCGCCGGCGCCCTCGCCGAGGCCCTCGAGGCCGCCCGCGACCCGCACCCCGACCTCGCCCGGCTGCTCGAGGCCGAGGACCCCGCTGGTGCCGATGCCGGAGACCCCGACGCGTCCGACGCCGCGCTCGCCGACGCCGTCGAGGAGTCCACCGCCGCGGCCGGCGCCCTCAACGATCTCGTCGCCCTCGAGGCGAACATCCCCTCCCGGGCCGAGGAGCTCGAGCGCCGCCGCACCGCCCTCGCCGAGGCCCAGGCCGCGCTCACCCGCCTCGCCGAGCAGATCGCCGAGCGCCCCGCGCAGCGCACCGCGCTCGTCGAGGCCCGCGACGCGGCCGCCGCGTCGGCGGCCGCCCTCGCCGATGCGCGCCTCGCCCAGCAGGGCGCGACCGCCCGGCTCCAGGCCGCGCAGGGAGCCGCCCGCCAGGCGACCGTCGTGGAGAAGGCCGAGGCCTCGGTCCAGAGCGCCGTCACCGCCGCCCGCACGGCCGCGGAGACCGAGGCCGAGCTGCGCCGGCGCCGCTACGCCGGGATCGCCGCCGAGCTCGCCGGCGCCCTCGAGGAGCAGCAGCCCTGTCCCGTCTGCGGATCCGTCGAGCATCCCGCGCCCGCGACCCCCACCGACGGCGCGGTCGACGCCGAGCAGGTCGAAGCCGCCGAGGCCGCCCGGCAGACCGCCGATGCGCGCCTCGCCGCCGCCCAGCGGACGCATGCGCTCGCCGAGCAGGAGCTCACGACCCTCCGCGAGGCCGCCGGCGACCTCGACGTCGCCGCCGCGACCGCGACCCTCAAGCAGGCCGATGCCGCCGTCCTCACCGCCAGCGAGGCGGGGAAGCGGGCCTCGGCCCTCGAGCAGCGGATCACCGCCCACGACGAGGAGGATCGGACGCTGCAGGCCCGCCGCGAGGCCCAGGCCCTCGCCCAGCGCGGCGAGTCCGCCGCCCTCGCCGAGGCCGACACAGCCCTCGCCGCCGACCGCGAGCGCGTGAGCACCGCCCGCGGGGACGCCGGCAGCGTCGACGAGCGCCGCCAGGGCCATCGTGTCCGGGCCCGCGCCGCCGCGACCCTGCGGGACGCGCTGCGGACCGCCCGGGACGCCGCCCGCGGTGCCTCCGAGCGCGCCGACGAGGTCCTCCAGGTCCGCGAGAGCGCCATGGCCCGGCTCATGGCCCGCCTCGCCGAGCTCGGGATCGCGACCGATCCTGCGGACGCCGTCGATCCTGCGGACCCCGTCGATCCTGGGCTCGCCGACGACGCCGACGTGCAGGCCGCGGTCCTCGCCGACGACCGGCGCAGCGTCCTCGCCCGCCGCGTCCGCGATCGCGCGATCGACGAGTCCCGGCTCGCCGACGGCCTCGCCGAGGAGGGCATCGCCGAGGTCGACGCCTCCGAGGAGGCCCGCGAGGCCGCCGAGGCGCTCCTGCGCGAGCGCACCGAGAGCCTCGCCGCCGCCCAGGCCGCCGCCCGCGAGGCCGCCGGCGTCGCCGCCCGCACCGCCGGGACCCTCGAGCGCGGCACCGCCGCCCAGAGCGCCCTCGCCCGGCGCAGGGCCGAGGTCGAGGGCGTCAGCGAGCAGGCCGGGGTCGTCCTGCGCGTCGCCGACCTCGCCACCGGCCGCAGCAGCGACGGCGACCGCATCCCGCTGTCGACCTTCGTGCTCATGAAGCGGTTCGAGGACGTCATCGTCGCCGCCAACGCGCGGCTCGCCCTGTTCTCCAGCTCCGACCTCGAGCTGCGCCGCGACACTGCCGCCCGCGGCGCCCGCAAGACCGGGCTCGACCTGCAGGTCCTCGACCATCGCACCGACGCCAGCCGCGTCCCCGAGACCCTCTCCGGCGGAGAGACCTTCGTCGTCTCCCTCGCCCTCGCGCTGGGTCTCGCCGACATCGTCACCGGCGAGGCCGGGGGAGTGCAGCTCGAGACCCTGTTCATCGACGAGGGCTTCGGATCCCTCGACCCCGAATCCCTCGACCGCGTCGTCGGGGAGATCGGACAGCTCGCCCAGCACGGCCGCACCATCGGCCTGGTCAGCCACGTCGGAGAGCTCAAGCAGCAGATCTCCGAGCAGATCCACGTGCGCCGTCAGGCCGACGGCAGCTCCACGCTGACCGTCACCGCGTGATCGCGTCGTCGGCCGGCGACCGCGCGGCGGATCAGCCGGCGGCCGCGCGGCGGATCAGCCGGCGGCCGCGCGGCGGATCAGCCGGCGAGCTCGGCGACGTCCTCCGGCATCCCGTCGGTCCCCATGGTCTTGACCCAGGCGCCGTCACCGGACCGGCGGACGCTCGCCGTGCCGTGATCCGAGGAGAGGACCCACAGCACATCGGCCTCCGACTCCCACACCAGACCCGGGGCGAAGCGCTCGACGTGGTCGAGGTCGTCGGTCCACACGACGGTGCCGTCGACGTCCGAGATGGTGGGGTGCAGCACCGCGGAGCCGTCATCGGCCGTGGCCGTCATGACCTGTGCGGTGAAGTCGCCGGAGGGAGAGGCGATGGGGTCATCGCTCGAAGCGACGCGTCGGTCGGACCCGCGCCTCGTGCAGGCGCTCGCACCGAGGAGCGCGGGCCCCGCGAGCAGCACCCGACGGAGAGCTCCGCGCCGCGTCACGGGATCGGCTCCTCCGCCGTTCCTCAGCGCTGTCATCGGTCCTCTCCTCTCGGTCACCGCGAGATCGCGTCGTCGGTCGAGTCCTCCTCGGCCAGCTCCTCGACCGCGCGAGACCCGTCCGCCTCGTCGTGCCGCACGAACAGCGGCACCCGCCAGCGGATCAGCAGCGGCGCGACGAGCGCGCCGATCCAGGCGCCGAACGCATTGGCGAAGACGTCGTCGATGTCGGCGATCCGCACGCCGCACGGATATAGGCCCCACGCGCCCGTGTACTGCGTCGCCTCGATCAGCACCGACAGCGACAGCCCGATCGCGAGGGTAGTGGTCGCATCCAGGCGGAACACCCCGCGCAGGATCGCCCCCAGCGGGACGAACAGGGCGATGTTCGAGGCCAGCTGCAGGAACGCCCAGCTGGTCAGGAGCCCCCAGCCCGTCGTCCCCGCGGCATGGACCGCGAGGATCTCCCGGACCGCCGCGAAGGGATCCGCGCGCAGCACGCCGCCGACCCGGTTCGCGCAGGTCACCGCCACGTCATAGGCGGGAGCGATGGTCAGCCCCGCGAGCCCCATCGTGTACACGCAGATGATCGCGACCCCCAGCAGGCGCCACGGATGCACCCGGCCGAAGCGGCGCCGCTGCAGCCAGATCGCGGGCAGCAGGATGATGGCGAACAGCCCCAGGCCGCCCACCATCCCGACCACCAGCAGCCGCAGGATCTCGCTCACTCCCGCACCGTACGATCCGCGGCCTCCGCCGCGCCACGCCCCACCGCCCGCATCACACGATCTTCGCCCGTCCGACGGACGACCTCCACACAGCGCCCCGCCGTCGGCCGGAGCACCGCCGGACCGCCGTCGGCCGGACCCTCGCGGGCCGAGGCTCTACGATCGATGGGTCCGCCCGCCTCGCCCCTCGGACCAGGAGCACTCCCATGAGCACCCCCACCGGCGCCGCACCGCGCCCCTTCGCCCTCCCCGTCCCGGCCGCGGGAGCGCGGATCATCGGCACCGGCCACCACCGCCCCGAGCGCGTGATGACCAACCACGATCTCGAGAAGCTCGTCGAGACCAGCGACGAGTGGATCCGCCAGCGCACCGGCATCGTCGAGCGCCGCATCGCCGCCGACGACCAGGACGTCGCCGACCTCGCCGCCGAGGCCGGCCGTCGGGCCATCGCCGACGCCGGCCTCGAGCCCGGCGACATCACCCAGGTCATCGTCGCGACCTGCTCCACGCAGGAGCGCTCCCCGAGCGCCGCCGGCCGCGTCGCCCAGCTCCTCGGCCTCGACGGCCCAGCCTCCTTCGACGTCGGCGCCGCCTGCTCGGGCTTCGAGCACGCGCTCGCCGTCGCCGACATGTCGATCCGCTCCGGCGCCTCGAGCGCGACCCTCGTGATCGGCGCCGAGAAGCTCTCCGCGGTCACCGACTACACCGACCGCACCACCTGCATCCTCACCGCCGACGGCGCGGGAGCGATGGTGCTGGTCCCGAGCGAGGAGCCGGGCGTCGCCCCCGTCGTGTGGGGGACCGTCCCCGAGCTCGCCGACGCCGTCACCATCGCCGGCGACCGTCCCGTCTTCTCGCAGCAGGGTCGGCAGATCCTCGGCTGGGCGCTGCGGGAGGCCCCCGGGATCGCACGGAGCGTCGTCGAGACCGCAGGCCTGACCATGGAGGACATCGACGTGTTCGTCCCGCACCAGGCGAACCTGCGGATGATCGAGCCCCTCGCCGCCTCCCTCGGCCTGCGCGAGGACGCCGTCGTCGCCGACGACATCATCACCTCCGGCAACACCTCCGCCGCGACGATCCCGCTGGCGATCTCGCGGATGCGCGAGGCAGGCCGGATCCCCTCCGGGGCGACCGCGCTGCTCCTCGGCTTCGGCGGCGGCTTCTCCTGGGCCGGCCAGGTCGTGCGCCTGCCCTGAGCGCGCTGCCGCGCCGAGCAGGATGTCGCGCTCGGCGCGACGTCCTGCATAGTGGGGTCGCATGGCGCAGATCATCGTGTACGGACACCGGGAGTCGATCGACCGGCGCAGGGCCGCCCTGTCGCAGGCCATCCATGACGCCGTCATGAAGGCCCTCGACTACCCGCCCGAGAAGCGGTTCCAGCGCTTCATCGCGCTGTCCGAGGAGGACTTCATCCATCCCGAGGACCGCGGTCCGGACTACACGATCATCGAGATCTCCCTGTTCGAGGGCCGGTCCGACGCGGCCAAGCGGGCGCTGATCGCCGAGCTGTTCGCTCGCATCGAGCGGGATGCCGGGACGCCGCCGCACAGCGTCGAGATCACCCTCACGGAGACGCCGCGCGTGAACTGGGGGATCCGAGGCAGCAACGCCGAGGACCTGGCCCTCGGATATCGGGTGGACGTCTGAGGGCACCCGCCGCGGGAAGCCGACCGCGCGCGACGGGCGCCCGTTAGGATGGTGGCGGTCCCGTCGCGGGACCGCCACCCCCTCTTCTCGGTCGCCGACGGAGCCGCACCCGCGCACTCTCCGTGAACGATCACGCGGGGGCGGGTGGACGGGTCGACCGCGACCGGGTCGCCCGCGACCGACACCCGAGACCGCCGCCCCGCACTCCTGGAGGACATCCCATGGTCGACAGCCTGACCGTCCAGATCATCATCACGGTGCTCGCCGGGCTCGCCTACGTCGTCGGCCTGACGGGCATCATCGTGCCCGTCCTGCCGGGCACCATCACCATCGTCATCGCGACCCTCGTGTGGGCGATCGTCGTCGGCGGTTGGCCCGCCTGGATCGCCTTCGCGGTCGTCCTCGTGCTCGGCGCCATCGGCATGACCAGCAGCTACGTCCTCACCGGGCGGAAGCTCAAGCAGGCCGAGGTGCCCATGTGGCCGGTGCTCGTGGGCCTCGCCGCCGGCATCGTCGGCATCTTCGTCATCCCGTTCGTCGGCCTGCCCATCGGCTTCCTCGTCGGCCTCTACGTCTCCGAGGCCCTGCGCCTGAAGGACTGGAAGAAGGGCCTGGACAACGCCGTCGTCGCGATCAAGGCCCTCGGGATCGGCATCGCCATCGAGTTCTCTCTCGCCATGCTGTCCACGATCGCGTTCGCGATCGCCGTCGTCGTCCATTTCGTCTCCGCATGACCTCTCCCGCACCGTCCCGCCCGTCCTCCTCTCCCGATCCCTCCGCCTCGGCAGCTCCGTCGTCGGCCCCGGGATCGTCGTCGGCCCAGAGCGCGACCGCAGCGTCGTCGGCGTCGGCGGCGGCGTCGTCGAACGCTGCGAACCTGGCCGCGCCCCACCCGTCGGTGCTGGTCCCCGGGCTGAAGCGCCTGCTGCGCGGCTCCTGGGAGATGCGCCGCTGGTTCGTCCTCGCCGTCGCCGGCGCGATCGTGTTCGCGCTGCTGCAGATCGCGACGTCGTCCGTGATCGGCACCGTCACCGAGGACGTCGTCATCCCCGCCTTCGCCGACGGCGACCTCCCGCTCGCGACCGTCGTCGCCGGCGGGCTCGCGATCCTCGGCATCGCCGTGGCGCGCGCGGTCACCGTCGTCGCCCGCCGCGTGTTCGCTGCCGCCTCGCAGTTCGACCTGTTCCGCCTGTACCGCGAGCGCCTCGCCGCCGTGTACGCGCGGGTCCCGCTGCTGTGGCACCGCCGCCAGTCCACCGGCACGCTGCTGAGCTCGATGTACTCCGACGTCGAGGCGACCTTCTACGCGATGGCGCCGTTCCCCTTCGCCCTCGCCACGATCGTCATGCTGGTGTACGCGACGATCGTCGTCGCCCGCATCGACCCCGTGATCCTGCTGGTCATGGTCGCCCTCATCGTGCTGCTGATCATCCTGAACGTGCTGCTGCAGCGCTTCGCGACTCCCATCGCCGTGCGCTCCCAGCAGCTGCGCGCCGAGGTCGCCGAGATCGCCCACGAATCCTTCGACGGCGCCAACGTCGTGAAGTCCCTCGGCCGCGAGGACATGGAGGAGCAGCGCTTCTCCCGCGCCGCCGACGACCTGCGCACCGCCGGCATCCGCTTCGGCTACGTCCGCGGCTGGTTCGACCCCGCGCTCGACGCGCTCCCCAACCTCGGCATCCTCGCCGTCGCCGTGCTCGGCGCCTGGCGGATCGGCGACGGCCACCTCACCACCGGCCAGCTCGTCGAGGTGTCCTACCTGTTCACGCTCATGTCCCTGCCGATCCGCTCCTTCGGCTGGGTGCTCGGCGACCTCTCGCGCACCGTCGTCGGCGGCGGACGCGTCCAGCAGATCCTCGACGTCCCCGACGAGCGCAGCTACGGCCCCGACCCGCTGCCCGCGGGCCCCGGCGCCCTCCGCCTCGAGGACGTCACCCACGTCTACCGCGACGATCCCGCCGAGGTCATCCTCGGCCGCGGGGCCGGGTCCGGCGGCGCTGGCGGGTCCGGCGGCGCTGGCGGGACCGCGGCCGACGGCGCTCCGGCCGACGGCGCGACCATCCGCGAGAGCCGCGCGCTCGACGGCGTCAGCCTGCACGCCGACCCGCGCGACGGGACCCGCGTGCTCGCGATCGTCGGCGCCACCGGCTCCGGCAAGTCGACCCTCGCCCTGCTCGCCGCCCGCCTCATGGACCCGACCTCCGGCACCGTGAGCCTCGACGGCGCCGACCTGCGCACCCTCACCGCCGACGCCCTCACGGCCGACGTCGCGCTCGTGCTCCAGCAGGCCTTCGTCTTCGACGACACCGTCCGCGAGAACATCACCCTCGGCGAGGACATCGACGAGGAGACCATCCGCTGGGCCCTGCGCACCGCCCAGGCCGAGGCCTTCGTCGACGCCCTCCCCGGGGGCCTCGACGCCCCGCTGGGGGAGCGCGGCGGCTCCCTCTCCGGCGGCCAGCGCCAGCGCATCGCCCTCGCGCGCGCCCTCGCCCGACGGCCCCGCCTGCTCATCCTCGACGACGCCACCAGCGCCTGCGACCCCAGCGTCGAGCTCGCCATCCTCGACGGCATCCGCCGCGAGATGACCGGCTCCACGCTCCTGCTTATCGCCTACCGCAAGTCCACGATCTCCCTCGCCGACCAGGTCGTCTTCCTCGACCGCGGCCGCGTCGCCGCCCAGGGCCCGCACGCCCGCCTGCGCGCCGAGAGCGCCGGCTACCGGGCCCTCGTCGACGCCTACGACGAGGCCGCGATCGCCCACGAGCTCCTCGAGGCCGACGCCCCCCATCCCAGCGACGGCCCCGACCCCGCGCGCGCCGTCCCCGACGCCCGCCGCCGCGGCGAGGCCGCCGCCGAGCGCCAGCACGAGACCCGCCGCGACCTGCGCCGCTCTGTCCGCGACGGAGAGGAGGACGAACGATGACCGCCATCCCGAAGGATGCCGCCGCCTCTGATCGCGCCGCCTCGCGCCCTGATCGCGATGCCGCCCGCCCTGATCGCGATGCTTCGCGGCGCTCCTCCTCGCTCGGCGGGGAGATGCGGACCGACGAGTCCGCGCTGACCACCATCCGCCGCGGCCTCGCCCTCACCCCCGGGGCCCTGCGCGGCATCGGCATCACCCTCGCGCTGGCCGTGATCGCGACCGCCGGGAAGATCGTCGTGCCGATCGCCGTGCAGACGATCCTCGACCGCGGGATCATCGCGCCCGATGAGCCCGACCTGCGCTTCGTCGCCGGCGCCGCGGGCCTCGCCGCCCTCGTCCTCCTCGCGACCGCCGCCTGCAACGTGCTGATGAACCGGCGCCTGTTCCGGCTCGCCGAGACCTCTCTCGCCACGCTCCGCAAGCGCGCCTTCCGGCACATCCACGACCTGTCCCTGCTCACCCAGGGCACCGAGCAGCGCGGCGCTCTCGTCTCGCGCGTGACCAGCGACGTCGACACCGTCAGCCAGTTCATGAGCTTCGGCGGCATCATGCTCGTCGTCATGAGCTTCCAGCTCGTCCTCGCCACCGGCGTGATGGCCGTGTACTCGTGGCCCCTCGCGGTCGTCGTGTGGATCTGCTACCTGCCGATCCTTCTGCTGATGGGCAGCCTGCAGAAGCTCATCCGCCGACGCTTCCAGAAGGTCCGCGCCGCCGTCGGCCGCATGCTCGGCTCCGTCTCCGAATCGCTCGTCGGCTCCGCGACCGTCCGCGCCTACGGCATCGAGGACCGCACCCGTCGCGGCCAGGTCGAGCGGATCCGCGCTGTCCGCGAGGCCCAGTTCGGCGTCCTCAAGCCCCAGTCCGCCTCCTTCTTCCTCTCCGAGGCGGCCGACGGCCTCGCCACCGCCGTCGTGGTCGTCGTCGGCGTGCTCCTCGGCACCGGCATGCTCGGCATCGACCTCCCCGGCGCGCACCTCACCGCCGGCGGCGTCGTCGCCTTCGTGTTCCTCGTGTCGCTGTTCAGCCAGCCCGTCCGCATGGGCATCGAGATGCTCTCCGAGGCCCAGAACGCCGTCGCCGGCTGGCGCCGCGTCCTCGGCGTCCTCGACACCCCGGCCGACGTCGCCGACCCCGCCGGCGGCATGGACCCCCACACCGGCACCCGCCTCCCCGCCGTCGACGGCGCCCGCCCCCTCCCCGACGGCCCCCTCGACATCGAGGTCGACGCCCTCCGCTTCTCCTACCCCCTGGTCGAGGACTCCGACGACGCCGCAGGGCAGAAGGGCGTCGCGGCGGGCCGGGAGGGTGGCGCAGACGCGAAGGGTGCCGTGGACGCGGAGGGTGCCGTGGACGCGGAGGGTGCCGCGGCCTCGGGCATCGGTCCGGAGGTCCTGCACGGGATCAGCGTGAGCCTGCCCGCTCGCTCCCACGTCGCGATCGTCGGCGAGACCGGCAGCGGGAAGACTACCTTCGCGAAGCTGCTCACGCGCATGATGGATCCCGACTCCGGCACCATCCGCATCGGCGGCATCCCGCTGCCGCTCGTGCCCTACGCATCCCTGCGCTCGCGCGTGATCATGGTGCCGCAGGAGGGCTTCCTCTTCGACACCAGCGTCGCCGGCAACCTCCGCTACGGCCGCCCCGACGCCACCGCCGACGACATGCGCCAGGCCCTCGACGAGCTCGGCCTCAGCGCCTGGATCGACGGCCTCCCCGACGGCCTCGACACCCCCGTCGGCCAGCGCGGCGAATCCCTCAGCGCCGGGGAGCGGCAGCTCGTCGCCCTCGCCCGCGCCTACCTCGCCGACCCCGACATCATCGTCCTCGACGAGGCCACCAGCGCCGTCGACCCCGCCGCCGACGTCCGTCTCCAGCAGGCCATCGACGGCCTCTCCCGCGGACGCACCACCATCACCATCGCCCACCGCCTCTCCACCGCCGAGCGCGCCGACAGCATCCTCGTCCTCGCCGACGGCGACCTCGTCGAGCACGGCACCCACGCCGAGCTCGTCGACCTCGAGGACGGCATCTACGCCGGCCTCCACCGCTCATGGGTCGCCCACCGCGAATCCCGCGACTGACGCGGGGCCCGCGGCTGACGCGGGGGCGGGCCGGGGTCCTCCCTCCTCAGGCCGCCTCGTCCCGGGCCAGTGTCCATGGGCAGTAGCTGAAGCGCTCAATATCCGGGGGTTTCCGGCCACTGCCCCGGCGGGCGACTTCTCGTCCAACCGGGAAGGCGGGTCTCATGGGGATTTGGCCGCTCGAGTGTCCATGGGCAGTAGCTGAAGCGCTCAATATCCGAGGGTTTCCGGCCACTGCCTCTCCGCTGAGCCACAGCGTCATCGCCCATGGAGGGAATCGGGGCAGGACGGGGAGGACGGGGCAGGACGGCGCAGGACGGCGCAGGACGGGGTAGAGCAGGACGGGGCAGGGCAGGGCAGGGCGGGGTTGAGCGGGGCGCCCCAGGACAGGGCAGGACGGGCGAGGCTAGACGAGCCGACGCCGAAGGGGAGCGAGCTGCGTGGCAGGGGCGGTCTAGGATCGCAGCCGTGCTTGATGAACCCTCCGTCTCGGATTCCGCGCCGGCGCCTTCGATGACTCCCGCTGATTCGCCAGCGACCTCGCCCGTCTCGTCGGCGATCCCGCCCGTGTCCCGTGCGTCGCAGCCCCGGTTCGCGAGTCGGGAGCGGCGTGATGAGCTGGCCGATGCGTTCGCTGAGACCGGTGCTGACTACGACCGCCTGCGTCCCGAGTACCCGGACGAGGTGGTCGAGGCGATCGTGGCGGCGCTCCCGGACAGCGACCGTGCGTCGGCGGACCGCGCTGCGGGCTCACGAGTCGTCGTCGACCTCGGCGCAGGGACCGGGAAGCTGTCCCTCGCGCTCGCATCGCGGGGCACCGAGGTGATCGCGGTGGATCCGTCGGAATCGATGCTGCGGGTGCTCGGAGATTCCGCTGTCCCTGACGGGGTTCCCGGCGGCGCTCGCGGTTCCGTCCGCACCGTGGTCGGGACCGCGGAGGCGACGGGGCTCGCGGACGGGTGCGCCGAGGCGGTGGCGTCGGCGCAGGCATGGCATTGGTTCGACACCGAGGCCGCGAGCGCGGAGGCGCGTCGGCTGCTGAAGCCCGGGGGAGTGCTCGCGCTCGTATGGAACACGATGGACGTGCAGATCCCGTGGGTGCACCGCTTCTCGCGGATCATGCACGCGGGCGACGTGCAGAAGGATGATTTCGCTCCGCCGGTCGCCGCGGGCTTCGAGCTGGTCGAGCGGATCGTGGTGCGCTGGGAGGATCCGATGCCGACGCAGGACCTCATCGATCTGGCCCGCACCCGCAGCTATGTCATCACGGCCAGCGAGGCGACGCGTGCGAAGGTGCTGGGCAACCTCGACTGGTATCTCCATGAGCACCTCGGGCACGCGCCGGGGGATGTCGTCGGACTGCCCTACCGGACGGACCTCTTCCTGTTCCGGGCCGGCTGATCGCGGGCCGCGCGCCGGCAGACACGCGGCGCCCCGCCGTCACGCGGCATCCCGCCGTCACACGACGCCCCACCGTCACGCGGCGGCCCGCTCCGCCCGCGCCGAATGCCCGCCCTCCGGCGGCACCCACCCCCTCCCGAGGAGCACGCGCCGCACCTGCTCGACCGCCGCGTGACAGCCGTCGCGGGTGTCCCGGTTCGACAGCCGCACCTGCAGGAAGCCCGCGGCACGTGCCCGACGCTCCCGCTGGATGTCCCGCTGCACCTGGCTCGTCCGCTCGTGCACGAGGCCGTCGTACTCCGCGCAGATCCGCTGGTCCGGCCATTGGAAGTCGGTCTCGTGGAAGAGATCTCCGTCGAGTCCGACGAGCGGCCGGTTGATCAGCGGCTCGGGCAGGCCAGCGGCGACGAACGCCAGGCGCAGCTCGGTCTCCTTCGGGGAGTCGGCGCCGACGCGCGCCCGGGCGAGAGCCGACCTGAGCATCGAAGCGTGCCTGCCGGTGCACTGCGCGGCGAGCTCCGCGCGCGTGCAGTGCGGCTCCATCCGTCCGTCCTCGAGCTCCGGACGGGGATGACGCAGCAGGTGGTCGGCCACGGCGACCAGCTGCTCCTCGTCGAGATGACCGGCGAGATCCCGCCACGTGCGAGCCCGGGTCGTGAGGGTGACCTCGAGCGATGCCGCGCGCGCGGCCCGGGAGAAGGTGCAGCCGGGACCGGAGGCGTCGGTGATGATCTGCGCGCGCTCCGGCGACGTGGGCTTCTCGGGGATCAGGATCAGCATCGGCCGACGCTCGCCATCGCCGAGGCTCAGACGCCGCCAGCTCAGCGCCGCGCGTCCCGGGGTGCTGCCGGATGCCCTGTCGGCCCCTTCACGTCGCCACTCTCCCCGCCCCCGATCCCGGTGACGGTTGCGGCGCTGCACCGCCGTCCAGGAGAGGTGCACTTCCGTGCCCGGTCCCCACTGGTCGAGCCGGCCGGGCAGCGGCATCCCGTACAGCCGGGCCGCGGACAGGCCGACGACGGTGACCTCGGGATTCCGTCGGGACATGGCCGAGGCGACATCCGCCTCGCGGATCGTGCTCCCGGCCCGTCGGTAGAGGCCCGGGCCCCATCGCTCCACGTCCTGCCGCGTCAGACGCGCATCGCTGACTCCGAGCGCTCGCGCCTCATGGCGCGTGAAGACGCGGTGCTTGATCGGGAGGGGCAGCGGGGCGGGAGGACGGGCCATCGCCACAGCCTCTCCCACTCGTCCGGGCCACCCTGCCGCTCATCCACAACGCCGGTCCGCGCTGCCCCGCTTCCGTCCGTTGTCCGCCCCCCTTCCACCTGCTCATACCTCTCGGAAGCCAGTGGGGAGGAGTACTCCGAGTCCTTGCCCGAGCTCGTGCCCGAGCTCGTGCCCGTGCCCACGCCCGAGGTCCGGGCCCGTGCTCCTGCTCAGCCCCTGGCAGGAGCGGAGCACTGGGCAGGAGCACCCGGAAGTGGAGCGCTTCAGCTACTGCTGGGGGACAGTTCACGAGCTTCGCGAAGGGGAGACGGGCCGCAAGTGCGCACAGCGGCGCGGGGAGGTGTCTACCGGAGCCGGAGGAGGCGACACAGCGGAGCAGTGTCCATTCCTCAACGGAAATGAAGCGCTATAGGGGTAGCTGAGGCCCACTGCTCGAGGAAGCGGCGTCCTCAGCACGCGGATGCGGCGCTCTCAGCTCGAGGTCGCGGCGCTCTCAGTACGCGGATACGGCGCCCTCAGCGCCTCGTGTCACCTTGCAGAGCGTTCTCACGCCCCCGCGTCACTGCCCCGCGTCGCTCGCGCCGCCGGCGTCGGAGGCGGTGGAGTCCTGGCCGGTGTAGTCGGAGTCGAGGAGGGTCATGTCGCCGACCTTCCAGGCGGTGCCGTCCCAGGCGACGGTGGCCTCGATGGTGCCGTTGATCTCCTCGAGCTCGTAAGGGGTGAGGGTGGGATCGTCGACGAGGATGCCCGGCTCCTCGGTGAACTCGATGGTGACGGTGCCGGACGAGGGCGGGTCGCCGGCGCCGCTGAAGCTCGTCGAGTGGATCGTGAAGGCGCCGTCGACGAGGTAGCCGCCCTGGTCGTTGAGGATCTGCGCGTTGGAGATGAAGGTCTGGCAGACCGAGCAGTTGTCGTCGGACCCGGCCTCCCACACCGAGGTGTCGCCGGTCGTCATCATGTAGGTGTACGTCGTGAGCATGTAGGCGACGAGGGACTCGGCGCCCTCGGCGGACTGGTCGGTCATCTCGGCGGGTGCGTCGGCCAGGGCGACCGACGGGCGTGCGGGCTGGTCGGCGGGGTCGACGGAGGCGCGGCCGTCGGCGGACTCGGTCTGCGTCTGGTCGTCGTTCCCGAGCAGCTGTGCGATGCCGAGCGCGCCGAAGGGGATCACGAGCGCGGCCGCGACGATGGCGATGATGATCTGCTGGGTGCGTCTGCTCACGGGCCCCAGGGTAGAGGGAGCGCCTGGGCGGCGCCCGACGGGCCCCGCCTCGCTCTGCGGCAGGGGGATGCTCGCTCCGCCCGACGCCCGACGCCCGACGCCCGACGCCCGACGCCCGATGCCCGACGGGCCCGCGCTCCGCTCGACACCCGACGGGCATGTGACGACGGGCTCATGGAAGGTCCGCCCTTCGTCGGATGCAGAAGTCCCGGGACACATGCAGACTTGCGGGGTTAATCTTCCGTGCCGGGCATTCACACGTCCTCGCCCGGACCACTCCCGCCACCGCCGCCGATCCGTCTCGTCACGCTGCCGCAGCCCCGTCCTGTCGTGCAGCTCGCCAACTTGCACAGCTCGCCAACTCGCACAGCTCGCCAACTCGCGCAGCTCGACAACTCGCCCGCTCGCCGCCCCGTCCTGCTGCGCAGCCGGCAACAGCGGGCGCTCGCTCCGAGCGCCCGCTCCGATAGCGCCTGCTCCGATATCCCGCCCCCCTCACTCCCGCTCCGCCCCCCTCACTCCCGCCCCGCCCCCCTCACTCCCGCTCCGCCCGCACTAGACCGAAGGAACCTCGTGACTCTGCTGCGACTCCTGTCCGCATCGGCCAGGCCGTACTGGGCGTCGATCCTCGTGGTCGTCGTGTTCCAGCTGGTCGGCGTGCTCGCCGCGCTGTACCTGCCGACGCTGAACGCGTCGATCATCGACGACGGCGTCGCGGTCGGCGACGTCGACACCATCTGGCGGCTCGGGGCGTGGATGCTCGCGGTGTCGCTGGGGAACATCGTCGCCGTCATCATCGCGAACTATGCAGCGGCCCGGTTCGCGATGGGCATGGGCCGTGACCTGCGCAGCCGCGTGTTCGACCAGGTGGCGACGTATTCGGCGCGGGAGATGAACGAGATCGGCACGCCGTCGCTGATCACGCGGTCGACGAACGACGTGCAGCAGGTGCAGATGCTGGGCTTCTTCGGCATGCAGTTCCTGGTGCAGGCGCCGATCACGGGCATCGGCGGCATCGTGCTGGCGCTGCGGCAGGAGGCCGGGCTGGCGTGGCTGATCGCGGTGATGGTGCCGCTGATGCTGGTGGCGGTGGGTCTGCTGATCGCGAAGGCGGCGCCGCAGTTCCGGGTCATGCAGGAGCGCATCGATGCGATCAACCTGGTGCTGCGCGAGCAGATCACGGGCATCCGGGTGCTGCGGGCCTTCACCCGCGAGGAGCATGAGCGGGCCCGCTACGAGGTCGCCAACGAGCGGCTGACGGACACGAACCGGCGCGTCGGCCTGATCATGATCCTGATCAACCCGATCGTGATGCTGCTGCTGCAGGCGTCGAGCGTGCTGGTGCTGTGGTTCGCGGCGCCGATGGTCGACGACGGGCGCATGGAGGTCGGGTCGATCACCGCGTTCATCGCGTATCTGATCCAGATCCTGATCGCCGTCATGATGGCGACGTTCATGACGATGATGATCCCGCGCGCGATGGTCTCGGCCGAGCGCATCGACGAGGTGCTCACGACGACGACGTCGGTCGAGGTCCCGGAGCACGGGGTCACGGAGGTCGTCGGGCGCGGGGACCTGCGGGTCGAGGGCGTCACCTTCACCTATCCGGGCGCGGAGACGCCGGTGCTCGACGGCGTCTCCTTCACCGCCACCGCGGGCCAGACCGTCGCGATCATCGGCGGCACGGGCTCGGGCAAGACGACCCTGCTGAACCTGGTACCGCGGCTCATCGATGCGACCGAGGGACGGGTCGTGATCGACGGGGTCGACGTGCGCGAGCTGGACCCGCAGCTGCTGTGGGACCGCATCGGCCTGGTGCCGCAGAAGCCGTACCTGTTCTCGGGGACCGTCGCCTCGAACCTCCGCTTCGGCCGTCCCGACGCGACCGACGAGGAGCTCTGGCATGCGCTGACGGTCGCCCAGGGCCGCGACTTCGTCGCGGCGATGCCCGACGGGCTGGACTCGGCGATCGCGCAGGGCGGAACGAACGTCTCGGGCGGTCAGCGGCAGCGCCTGTGCATCGCGCGCGCCCTGGTCGCGCGTCCGGAGATCTACCTCTTCGACGACTCGTTCAGCGCGCTGGACCTGACGACCGACGCGAAACTGCGGGCGGCGCTGGCCCCCGAGACCCGGGATGCGCTCGTGCTGATCGTCGCGCAGCGCGTCTCGACCATCACCGCTGCGGATCTGATCCTCGTGCTGGACCATGGCCGCGTCGTCGGCTCGGGCACCCACACGGAGCTGTTGGAGACCAGCGAGACCTATCGGGAGATCGTCCGCTCGCAGGGCGCTGAGGAGGTGCCGGCGTGAACGACCGGAGCACGAACGACCGCCGCACGGACGGCAGCCCCGCGAACGACCGCCGCACGGACGGCAGCCCCGCGGACGACCGCCGCACGGACGGCAGCCCCGCGGACGACCGGAGCACGAAGCCCGCGATGGCGGGCGACGAGGCGGGCGAGGCCGCGGAGATCGCAGCCCAGAAGGACGCCGAGCGCGGACTGCGCCCGGGGCAGAGCGCGAAGACCTTCTGGCCCTCGGCCAAGCGGCTCCTCGGCCAGATCGGGCCCGACCGCTGGTACGCGATCCTCGGCATCCTGGTCGGCATCATCGGGGTGGCGCTGAGCGTCGTCGGACCGAAGATCCTCGGCCGCGCGACCGACATCATCTTCTCGGGGCTGATCTCGAAGGGGCTCCCCGCCGGGGCGGACCCGCAGGAGGTCATCGACGGGCTGCGCGCGCAGGGCGAGGACACCTTCGCCGACATGCTCTCGGGCATGGACTTCACGCCCGGCGAGGGCATCGACTTCACGGCCCTCCACGAGGTGCTGCTGATGGTCGTCGGCCTCTACATCGTGGCGTCGTTCTTCCAGTGGCTGCAGGGCTATCTGCTCAACGTCATCATCTTCAAGATGGTGTACCGCCTGCGCCGGGAGGTCGAGGAGAAGCTGCACCGGCTGCCGCTGCGGTACTTCGACGGCCAGCGCCGCGGCGAGATCCTCTCGCGCGTCACCAACGACATCGACAACATCCAGAACACCCTCATCAACACGCTGACGGGCCTGGTCAACGCGATACTCACGATCATCGGCGTGGTCATCATGATGGTCACGCTGTCGTGGAAGCTGACGCTGATCGCGCTCGCCGTGATCCCGCTGGCGCTGCTGATCACGGGCCTCGTCGGCTCGCGCTCGCAGAAGCTGTTCCAGGCGCAGTGGGATGCGACCGGCAAGGTCAACGCCGAGGTCGAGGAGGCCTTCTCGGGCCACGAGCTGGTCAACGTGTTCGGGCGCCGCCGGGAGATCTCCCGCAGCTTCGAACGGCGCAACGACGAGATGTACAAGGCGTCCTTCGGCGCCCAGTTCGTGTCCTCGCTGATCATGCCGCTGATGATGTTCGCCGGGAACCTGTCGTACGTGGCGATCGCGATCGTCGGCGGACTGCAGGTGGTCTCGGGCTCGATGACGCTGGGCGCCGTGCAGGCGTTCATCCAGTACTCGCGCCAGTTCACGCAGCCCCTCAGCCAGGTCGCCTCGATGGCGACGATGCTGCAGTCGGGCGTGGCGAGCGCCGAGCGCGTCTTCGAGCTGCTGGACGCCGAGGAGCAGGAGCCGGAGACGGAGCGGGCGGGCGCGGCCGACGCGATCCGCAAGGGCCGCGTCCAGTTCGAGCACGTGCGCTTCTCCTACAGCCCCGACCGCGAGCTCATCCGCGACCTGTCCCTGGTCGCGGACCCGGGCCACACGGTCGCGATCGTCGGGCCGACGGGCGCCGGCAAGACGACCCTCGTGAACCTCGTGATGCGCTTCTACGAGATCGACGGCGGCCGCATCACCATCGACGGCGTCGACATCCGCGAGCTCTCCCGCACCCAGCTGCGCGCCCGCACCGGCATGGTCCTGCAGGACACGTGGCTGTTCACCGGGACGATCATGGAGAACATCCGCTACGGCCGCCTCGACGCGACCGACGAGGAGGTCATCGCCGCGGCGAAGGCCACCCACGTCGACGACTTCGTCCGGCACCTCCCCGAGGGCTACGAGACCGTGCTCGACGCCGAGGCCTCGAACGTGTCCGCCGGCGAGAAGCAGCTGCTCACGATCGCGCGCGCGTTCCTCGCAAGGCCCAGCCTGCTGATCCTCGACGAGGCCACCTCGAGCGTCGACACCCGCACCGAGGTGCTCGTGCAGCAGGCGATGAACCGTCTGCGCGAGGGCCGCACCTCCTTCGTGATCGCCCACCGTCTCTCCACCATCCGCGACGCGGACCTGATCCTGGTGATGGAGGCCGGCGACATCGTCGAGCAGGGCACCCACGACGAGCTGGTCGCCGCCGGCGGCGCCTACGCCCGCCTGTACCGCGCCCAGTTCGAGGGAGCCGATCCCGACGCCGACGACCAGCCCGACGACGCCGCCCCCGAGGGCGAGGTTCCGACCGCCACCGGCGGGATGATGCTCGGCATGTGACCCCGGCCCGGCCCGGCGGCCCGGCCGGTCGGCCCGGCCCGTCGGCGTCGAGGAGCTGCACCACACCAGGTTGTCATCATGCGTAACAATGCATAACATTCCATGGTGACCGTCTTCCAGCCCCGTCGCCGCACCCTGCTCCGCGGCGTGCCGCTCGTGCTCGGCGCCGCCGTCGCGGCCCCGCTGCTCGGCGCCTGCACGCATGCGTCCGAGCGGCTCGACGCCGAGAGTGATGCGATCCCCGAGGTCGACTTCTCCGGCATCACTCTGCAGGAGGACATCGCGGCCCTCGTGCCCACCGCGATCCGCGAGCGCGGCGAGCTCGTCAACGGCGCCGCCCTGAACTACGCGCCCGGCGAGTTCGTCGGCTCCGACGGCGAGGCCGTCGGCTTCGACATGGACGTGCTCGCCGGCATCGGCAAGGTGCTGGGGCTCTCCACCCGCACCGAGTCCGCCGTGTTCGCGCAGATCATCCCCTCGATCGGCACGAAGTACGACGTCGGGATCTCGAGCTTCACCATCAGCCCCGAGCGCCTCGAGCAGGTCTCGATGGTCTCCTACTTCTCCGCCGGCATGTCCTACGCGGTGCGCACCGGCAATCCCTACGGGATCGTCCCGCCGGACCTGTGCGGGACGTCCGTCGCCCACCAGGTGGGCACCTACATGGACGACGTCGTCGTCGAGCGCGACCAGGCATGCCGGGACGCGGGCGGCAGCGGCATCGTCGACCAGCCCTACACCGGCAACGCCGACGCCGCGACCGCCGTCGCGGGCGGCAAGGCCGACGTCCTCATCGGGGACTCCCCGGTCGTCGCCTATGCGGTCGCGCAGTCCCGCGGGACCCTCGAGCAGGTCGGCGAGATCGAGGACTCCGCCCTCAACGGCATCGTCGTCGCCAAGGACCAGCCCGAGCTCGCGGAGGCGATCCGCCAGGCGGTGCAGCACCTCATCGACACCGGTGCCATGGCCGAGATCCTCGGCGCCTGGGGCAACGACAACGGCATGATCGAGACCTCGGAAGTGGACCCGCAGCAGTGAACGCACAGACTCCCGCCCCCGCCCCGTCGGGCCCCGCCTCGTCGGCCGCCGACGGCGTCGACCGCATCCCCGGCCGGATCCGCGCGAAGGGCAGCCCGCGCCCGGGCACCTGGATCAGCGCCGTGATCGTCGTGCTGCTGGTGCTGGGCCTGGCCAACTTCCTGGTCTCTAACGAGGTCTTCGACTGGGCCACGGTCGCGACCTACATCCTCGACGTGAAGGTCGTCCAGGGCGTCGGCTGGACGCTGCTGATCACCGTGCTGTCGATGGTGCTCGGCACGGCCGTCGCGCTCGCCGCCGCCATCACCCGACGCAGCGACAACCCCGTCCTGCGGGGCGTGAGCTGGGCGTACATCTTCGTCTTCCGCGGCACCCCGGTGTACACGCAGCTGGTGTTCTGGGGCCTGTTCACGGTGATCGTCCCGAAGATCGCGATCGGCGTCCCCTTCGGTCCCGAGCTGCTGGCCTTCGAGACCCGCGACTACTTCCCGGCCTTCTGGGCGGCCGTCGTCGGCCTCGGGCTCAACGAGGGCGCCTACCTCGCCGAGATCATCCGCTCGGGCCTGAACTCCGTGGACAAGGGGCAGACCGAGGCGTCCAAGGCCCTCGGCATGAGCAACGGGAAGATCCTGCGGCGCATCATCATCCCGCAGGCCATGCGCGTGATCGTGCCGCCGCTGGGCAACGAGACCATCGGCATGCTGAAGACGACCTCGCTGGTCCTCGCGGTGCCGTTCACGCTCGACCTCACCTTCGCCTCCAACGCGATCGCCAACAAGCTGTACGCGCCGATCCCGCTGCTGATCGTCGCCGCCTTCTGGTACCTCGCGATCACGAGCGTGCTGATGGTGGGCCAGCACTACCTCGAGCGCTACTTCGGCCGCGGCTTCGACGATCGTCCGACGGGCGGGCGCACCGCCCGCGGCGGCGCCTCCGCGCGCCGCACCCGCCAGGCCGCCGTGAACCGCGCCGGCACGACCCCCAAGGACTCCCTCCCGGAGGTGGAGCTGTGATGATGACCGACGAGACCGCTGCGACGACCGCGCCCGACGCCGCGTCCGACGCCGCCGCGTCCGCTGGAGCTCCCGGCAGCGCACGGATCCGGATCGAGGGCGTGCACAAGGCCTTCGGCGACCTGCATGTGCTCAAGGGCTGCGACCTCGAGGTCGCCGACGGCGAGGTGTGCGTGCTGATCGGCCCCTCGGGCTCCGGCAAGTCCACGCTGCTGCGCTGCATCAACCAGCTCGAGGATCCGACGGCCGGGCGCGTCCGCGTCGACGGCGTCACCCAGGGCTATCTCGAGGAGCCCCTGCCCGACGGCCGCTGGCAGCGCCTCTCGCCGAAGCAGATCGCGGCGCAGCGGGCGCGGATCGGCATGGTCTTCCAGCGCTTCCACCTGTTCCCGCACATGACGGCGCTGCAGAACGTCATGGAGGCGCCGCAGCAGGTCCTCGGGCGCTCCGCCCGCGAGGCCGAGGCGAGCGCCCGCGAGCTGCTCGAGCGGGTGGGCCTCGCCGACCGCGCCGACCATTACCCGTCCGAGCTCTCCGGCGGCCAGCAGCAGCGGGTCGCGATCGCCCGCGCCCTCGCCATGGAGCCCGAGCTGATGCTCTTCGACGAGCCGACGTCCGCGCTCGACCCCGAGCTCGTCGCCGAGGTCCTCGCCGTGCTGAAGGAGCTCGCCGAGGGCGGCATGACGATGGTCGTGGTCACCCACGAGATGGGCTTCGCGCGCGAGGTCGCCGACCGCGTCGTCTTCATGGACGACGGCCGGATCGTCGAGCAGGGCACCCCCGAGGACGTCATCGACCATCCCCGCTCCGAGCGCCTGGCCTCGTTCCTCGCCTCGGTCATCTGACCCTGCGGTCGGCGAGCCCGCAGACGGCCAGCCCGCCGTCGGCGCGGTCGGCTGCGCGATCGGTCAGTAGCGCGAGAGGCGCTCGATGATCTCGGCCTGCCGTTGCGCGCGACGCTCGCGCCGCGTGCTGTGCCGCACCGGGCGGGGCTCCTCGGCCCCGGCCGCACCGTCGGATCCGGCGTCGCCTTCTGCGACTGCTCCGGCGCCGGTTCCGGCCGCGCCGTCGGCGCTCGTCGACTCGGCCGACGATGCGCCCGGCTTCTCGCCCGAGGACGAGCCCGCCGTCCCGCCCGACGGCACCCCGGTCGGCCCGATCCACGCGCCGTGCGTCGGCGCACCCGTCGCCCCCGCGCCGGCCGCACCCGTCGCCCCCGCGCCGGCCGCGCCCGCCGGAGCGCCCATGGGCCCGGCCGACGGAGCGCCCGCGGCCGCCGCGTGCGGCGACGCGAGCGCCGCGGCGATCGCCGTGGTCAGCGGGATCGCGAGGACGAGGCCCATCGAGGCGACGAGGGTGCGGAAGACCTCCTCGGCGATCTCGCCGGAGATCAGGCTGTCCAGGATCGAGCGGTCCAGGGTGGAGGCGTACATCAGCAGCGGCAGCGCCGAGCCGATGTACGCGTACGCGAGGGTGTAGACCGTCGAGGCGATGTGGTCGCTGCCGATGCGCATCGCGGAGGTGAAGACCCGCAGCCGGGAGGCCCCGGGCATCGCGCGCCGCAGCTCCCACACCGAGGACGCCTGCGTGATCGTCACGTCGTTGAGCGCGCCGAGGCCCGAGATGATCACGCCCGCGAGGAACACCGCGCCGAGGGACATCTCGGGGTGGGCGCCGTAGAGCATGAGCGGGGCGTCGCCCTGGGAGCCCGTCATGCCCGAGGGACCGGCCCAGAGGAGCGCCACCAGCACCGTCACGGCGATGCCGGCGACGGTGCCCAGCACCGCCGTGCTCGTGCGCACCGACACCCCGTGGGCGAGGTAGACGCTGGGGAAGATCATCGCGGCGGCGGAGACCAGCGCGACCAGGATCGGGCTCTCGCCCGCGAGGATCGCCGGCAGCATGAACCACAGGACGATCGCGACGCCCGCGGCGAGCCCCACCATCGCCCGCAGGCCGCGGCCCCGGGCGACCAGCGCGACCAGCAGCAGATAGGCGATGGCGAGCAGGCCCAGGGGGAGCCCGCGGTCATGGTCGAAGTAGTACAGCGGCGCGGAGGGGTCGACGGAGAAGCCGTCGGCGGAGGTCTCGTCGGAGGCGGTCTCGTCGGAGGTGGTGCCGTCGGCCTCGAGCGCGCCCTCCTCGTCCGTCCAGTCCGAGCCGTCGGCGCCGGCGTCCGTCGGCACGGCGACCGACAGGGCGCGGATCCGGTCGCCGACCTGGATCCCGTCGGCGGCGACCTCGGGCGGCACCTCGACCTGGACGGTGCGGCCCTCGAGATCGCCCGAGCGCGCCTCGCCCTCGATCGCGACCTGCTCGGTGGGCCGGCCGTCGAGGTCGACGACGGTCACGGTCACGGGGACGATCTCGACCCCGGGCGCGAGGAAGGCGGTGCGCTCGACGCTCCGCTCCGCGCCCGGGAGCAGCAGGAGGATCCCGGCGATCGTCGCGAGGAGGAGCGCGCCGACGAGCGCAAACAGCGCGATGCGGCCCCGACGGGTCAGATCGTCCGCCGTGCCTCCCTCGTGGGAGTGGCCGGCGTGCGAGTGCCCGCCGTGGCTCACCACTCGGCGATCTGCCAGCGCTTCTTCTTGGCGACCGCGTACAGGCCGAGGTCGGGGGAGATCGCGGTCGCGTGGCCGACGAGGTCGAGCCAGGCGGCATCGGCGTGGGAGTCGCCGTAGCCGTAGGAGGCCGCGAGGTCGGCGCCGTGGGAGGCCGCGTACTTGGCGAGCCAGTTCGCGCGGGCCTCGTCGACGACCGGCGGAGTGGCGAGGTAGCCGGACAGGACGCCGTCGGCGCCGGTGTCCATCTGCGTCGCCACGACGTCGTCGAAGAGATCGGCGAGCGGCTCGACGAGGACGTCGAGGGCGCCCGTGACCAGGACGGTGCGGTGGCCCGCGGCGCGGTGGCGCTCGATGACCTCGAGGGCCTCGGGGCGGATGGAGGCGCGGATGCGCCGGCCGAGCTCGCCGTCGCGGGCGTTCATGAGCGTGCGCAGCTCGTCGGCCCGGAAGCCCTTGTACCGGCGGTTGACCAGGCGGATCAGTTCGGAGCGGTCGCGCTGGTCGGCGCGCAGGTAGCCGGGGACGGAGGCCAGCAGGCCGCCGATCTCGCGGGGCCAGGTGCGGCGCGGGCGGGTCGCGCGGACGACCGCGAAGTACTGCTGGACGATGTTGGTCGCGATGACCGTGCCGTCGAGGTCGAAGATCGCGAGCGCGCCCTCGGCGGCCTTGAGCTCCGGGGCGGGACGCGAGGTGCGGCGCTTCTGCGCCGACTTCGCCCGCGAGTACGCCTTGGTGAGGTCGGTGACCGCCGGGAGGTGCTGCTCCTGGAAGTACTCGCGCCAGTCGATGCTGGTGACGTCGAAGTCGTGGCCGGCGAGGAACTCCGCCGGCAGCTCCTCGCGCAGGGCGCGGGTGTTGGCGTCGTCGAAGACCATCTCGGTCTTCGTGTACTGGCGGTACAGCTCGATGTACTTGCGCAGCAGGGTCAGCCCGGAGGTGGCCTTGTGCAGGCTCGAGGTCCACTCGCGGGTGCGGCGCGTGGCCGGCAGGTAGGCGACCGCGGAGGAGCCCAGCTTGGCCGAGAGCTCCTTGACGCGGAACCGCTGCTCGACCATCTCGACGGCCGGGAAGGTCCACTCGGGCACGCGGATCGGCCGGCCCTTGTCGTCCTCGAGCGGATGCTCGACGAAGTAGTCGTGGACCGCGGAGAACATCTCGTGCAGCGGCAGCGGGTTCGACGCGCCGGAGACCACCTGGAAGTAGGCGTCCTCGCCGCGGCGGGAGACCTCCTGCGTGGCGAGGGCGACGATCACGTTGACGACGTAGTCCACGGGGATCACGTCGAGGATCGAATCGGCCAGGCCCGGGAACTCCGGCAGCGCGCCGCGGCCGTAGGCCATGATCAGCGGGTCGGCGACCTTGTAGCCGTCGATCCAGCCCGGATACGGCGTGACCATCGCGGACTCGATGATCGAGGGGCGCACGAAGGAGACGCGGTGGCCGTTGCCCGCCCACATCTGCTCGGCGACCTGCTCGGCCATCGCCTTGGTGAAGGTGTAGATGTCGGTCCAGCCGACGGACTGGGCGCGGGTGCGGCCGAAGTCGATCAGGCGCTCGTCGACCCAGGCGCGGCGGGCCTCCTCGGCGGCCGCGGCGACGGCCTTCGGGCCCATCCGGCCGTGGCGCACCTTCGCGGCGCGGATCTGCGTGCGCAGGGTCTCCGGCCGACGGGACTCCGCCTCGACGCGGACGCGGGCGTCCTGCGCGGCCCGGTACTCGGCCTCCCAATCGACCTGGGCCTCGAGGGAGCCCTCGCGGCGCAGGCCCTTGGAGATGCCGCCGACATAGGCGGTGGAGACGTGGATGACGTGCGGGTCCTGCCCGGAGTCCAGGAGCGCCTGGTACAGGTTCCGGGCGCCGCCGACGTTGGTGCGGAAGGCCTCGTCGATCGGCGGGTCGAAGGAGACCGACGACGCCGAGTGGATGACCACGTCGAGGGGCTCGGTGATCGCGGGCATGTCGGTGAGGTCGCCCTCGAGGACGTCGACGCGGGCGTCGAAGATCTCCTGGACGCGCTCCTTGCCGCTGACCCGTGCGCCGTCGGCGGCGCTCTCGGCCGAGGCCTTGTCGATCTCGTCGGCCCAGCTGGCGAAGACGGGCTTGCGCAGCAGGCCCTCGAGGCGCTTGCGGCCCGTGACCGAGCCCTTGGGGCGCACGACGGCGGTGACGCGGACGGTCTCGTCGGTCTCGAGCAGGGAGCGCAGGACAGCCTGGCCGAGGAAGCCGGTGACGCCCGTCAGCAGGATCCTCCGCGTCTGCGCGCCCCGGGGCGCGGCCGAGCCGGCGGCCGCGGACCCGGCGTAGGCCTGGGCGACGGCGTCGGCGACATCCGCGGCGGCCTGCGAGGGGGTGCTCGCGGAGGCGCCTGCGGAAGGGGAGGAGGACGAGGTGCTGGTCATGGATTCCCTCGGTTGTTCGGTGCAGCGGCGGGCAGCGGCGGAAAGGGCGGCGGGGTGTCGCCGGCCACATCGACGCGGGCTGTCGTCGCAGGTATCGACGCAGGTCATGCGTGCGCTGGGCAGGGCGGCGCTAGTGTATCGTAGCCGCCATGCATAGGGCCCTGATCACTGGCGGCACCGCGGGCATCGGGGCCGCCTTCGCACGAGCATTCGCCTCGCGCGGCACGGCGCTCGTCCTCGTCGCGCGCGACGAGGAGCGTCTGACCGCGACCGCCGAGGACCTCCGCCGCAGCTACGGCGTCGAGGTCGAGACCGTCGTCGCGGACCTCTCCGATCGTGCCGCGCAGCAGCGCGTCGCCGACCGGCTGGAGGCCGACGTCGACCCCGTCGACGTCTTCATCAACAATGCCGGGTTCTCGGTGCGGGCGAGCCTGCTCGACGAGGACCTGACGCAGCATGACCTCGGCTTCGAGGTCATGATCCGCGCGGTCCTCAAGCTCGGCGGGGCGGCCGGACGCGGCTTCGCCTCCCGTGGGCGCGGCTGGATCGTCAACGTCGCGTCCGTCAGCTCGCTCGTCACACAGAACAACTACTCGGCCATCAAGGCGTGGGTCGCCAACTACTCGGAGTCCCTCGGCGTGCAGCTCGCGGGCACGGGCGTGAACGTCACGGCGCTCATGCCGGGCTGGGTGCGCACCGAGTTCCACTCGCGCGCCGGCATCAAGGGGTCCTCGATCCCCGGGGTGCTCTGGCTCGACGCCGACAAGCTCGTCGAGGAGTGCCTGCGGGATGTGGCCAAGGGCCGCCCCGTCAGCATCCCGAGCCTGCGCTGGAAGATCATCTCCGCGGTGCTCCGCACCACCCCGCGCGGCGTGGTCGCGCGGCTGAGCGCCCTGCTGAGCCACCGTCGGAGCAAGGAGCGCTGAGGCGATGAGCCCGAGCGACGACCGCAGGACGACCGACGGGGAGGAATCCCCGGAGGAGCCCTCCGCGATGCTGGCGTCGCTCTCGGCGCGCTCGCGCGGCGAGGGCTGGGACGAGCTCGCCCCCGAGCTGAAGAAGTACCGCTCGCGGCCGCGCGCGGCGCTGCGCTTCGTGGTCCAGCGGGTGTTCTTCCGCGGCATCGTGCGCACGCAGCTGACCGCGTCGTCGGTCGTGAACCGCCGGGTGAAGACGGTCCGCGGCCCGTACGTGCTGGTCGCGAACCACACCAGCCACGTCGACGCGCCGATGCTCGCGCAGGGCCTGCCCTGGTCGCAGGCGCGCTACCTCTCCACGGGCGTCGCCGCCGACTACTTCTTCACCATCTGGTACCGCCGCCTGTTCGTGCGGCTCATGTTCAACGCCTTCCCGATCAGCCGCGGGGGCGACCGACGGTTCGCCGGCTTCTCGCGTCGTCTGCTGCGCTCGGGCGTCCCGATCCTGGTCTTCCCCGAGGGGACGCGGCAGACGACGGGACGCATCGGCGAGTTCAAGCCGGGCGCCGCGGCGCTCGCCATCGGCGTCGGCATCCCGGTCATCCCGGCCGCGATCGTCGGCGGCTACGAGGCCATGCCCAAGGGCCGCAGCTGGCCCAAGAAGGGACGTCCGCCGGTCCGCGTCGTCTTCGGGGAGCCGATGCTGGCTCACGAGGGCGAGCCGGCGGTGGAGTTCAGCGCCCGCATCCGCGAGCGCGTGCAGTCCCTGTACGACGAGCATCACGACGAGGTCCTGGGCGCCGCGCGCCCGGGAGAGGAGGAGTCCGCATGAGCTCTACGCCGAGCGCCCGCGAGGTCAAGCGCCACAAGTGGTGGGGGTGGGGCCTGGACGACGTCGCCTTCCGCTTCGACAACAAGCCGCTCTTCGCGCCCTTCGCGAAGAGCAAGATCGGCGTGGACCTGGCCTCCCGCGGCCCGGTGGACGAGCCGCGGCTGGAGGACCACGAGGTGCCCGCGAGCCGCCTCGAGGCGGGCGTGCGCGCGCAGCTCGTCGGCGTCGTCGGCGAGGACAACCTCCTGGACGACGACGAGATCCGTCTCGTGCACTCCTTCGGCCGCTCCCTGACGGACCTGTTCCGCGTGCGCACGGGCGACTTCGGCCGTCCCGTCGACGCCGTGGTCTACCCCGCGGACGAGGACGAGGTCGCCGCGATCCTGCGGATCGTGCTCGCCGAGGACCTCGTGCTGATCCCCTACGGCGGCGGCTCCTGCATCTCCGGCTCCGTCACCCCCGAGCGGGACGAGGAGCGCCAGGTCCTCACCATGAACCTGGGGCGCCTGCGCAGCGTCGTCGCGATTGACGACACCTCGGGCCTCGCCCGCGTCCAGGCCGGCGTCTACGGCCCCGACCTCGAGGACCAGCTCCAGGCCGACGGCTGGACGATGGGGCACTTCCCCGACTCGTTCACGTACTCCACCCTCGGCGGCTGGGCGGCGACCCGCTCCTCGGGCATGCAGTCGGACAAGTACGGCGACATCGAGGACATCGTCCGCGGCATGCGCGTGGTCCACCCCGACGGCGTCGTCGTCACCAAGGCGATCCCGGGTCGCGACTCCGGCCCGTCGGTCCACGAGATGCTGCTCGGCAGCGAGGGCCGCCTCGGCATCATCACCGAGGTCACGGTGCAGGTGCACCGGATCGCCCCGGTCCGCCAGGTCATCGCCTACATGTACCCCGACTGGGAGCACGGCATCCGCGGCATGCACGCTATCGCCCGCTCCACCGACGTCACCCCGACCTTCACGCGCCTCTCCGACGGCCCGGAGACCGCCTTCAGCCTCTCCATGGTCAAGGAGCCCAGCTCCACCAAGGGCAAGGTCGCCGCGAAGGTGCAGGACGGCCTGTTCGCCTACCTGCGCTCGCAGGGCTGGGACACGAGCGACGAGATGTGCATCTCCTACGTCTGCTTCGAGGGCACCAAGAGCTCCGTCGAGCAGCAGAAGTCGATCGTCAAGAGGATCGTCAAGGCCAACGGCGGCATCACGCTCGGCGCGGGCCCCGGCGCGATCTACGACCAGAAGAAGTTCGACACCCCGTACCTGCGCGACTTCCTGCTGAACTACCAGGTCTTCGGCGACGTGTGCGACACGGGCGCCACCTGGTCGAACATCAACGAGGTCCACGCGAAGGTCTACGAGGCGTTCTTCGCGGCGCAGGAGGAGCTGGGCCTGCGGGGCTTCATGTTCTGCCACATGTCGCACAGCTACCACTCGGGCGCCTGCCTCTACTTCACCTTCGCCTTCGAGTATACGAGCGAGGAGACCGCCCTCGCCGAGTACACCAACGCGAAGTCCGCCGTGCAGCAGGCCTTCGTCGACCTCGGCTCCACGGTCTCCCACCACCACGCCGTGGGCACCGAGCACCGCCCCTGGATCGTCGATGACATCGGCGAGGTCGGCGTGCGCATGGTCAAGGGCCTCTTCGCCGACAACGACCCGGGTCGCAACCTGAACCCGCACAAGGTCGTCGACGCCTGAGCGGCGTCCGCGGCGACACCGGAGCGGCACCCGTGCCTGAGCACCGCCCCGCCCCCTCGGCCGACGACGCCCCGGTGTCGACGGGCGTGCTGGTCCTGCGCCACGGCGAGTCCACCGCCAACGTCGAGGGCCGGATCGTCTCCGTCCCCGGACCCCGCGCGCTCACCGAGGTCGGTCTCACCGCCCGCGGCCGTGAGCAGGCCCGGGCGGCGGGGGAGCGGGCCCGGAGCCTCGGCCTCGGCCCCGGCACGCTCGTGATCACGAGCGACTTCGCCCGCGCCAGAGAGACCGCGCAGGAGTTCGCGCGCGTCCTCGGCGCCGACGAGCCGACGATCGACGTGCGCCTGCGGGAGCGCTCCTTCGGCGCCCACGACGAAGGGCCCGCGACCGCCTACGACACCGTCTGGGAGGCCGACCGCGCCCGCCGCGACCCCGGCGACGGCGTCGAGACCGTTCTCCACGTCGCCCGCCGCGTCGACGAGGTCCTCCGCGAGGCCCAGGCACGGCAGGCGGCCGGGCCGACGGGCGAGGCCGGGCCGACGGGCGAGGCCGGGCCGACGGGCGAGGCGGGCACGCCGCCGGCGGTCGTGCTCGTCGCCCACGGCGACGTCCTGCAGATCGCCCTCGCGCTGGGGAGCGGGCTCGACCCGCACGACCACCGCTCCGTCCCCCATCTGGGCAACGCCGAGCTGCGCCCCGTCGGGCCCGGGACACTGGCGCCGTGATGAGCACGCCAGGCGGCCCGGTGTCCCGCAGCTCGGCCTCCCGCGGTTCCGCGTCCCGCGGCCCGGCGTTCCGCGGCCCGACCTCCCACGGCCCGAGCTCCCGCAGCCCGGTGTCCCGCGGCTCCGCACTGCCGCCGACCGAGGCGGTGCTCCTCGTCGGCGCCGCGCCCGAGGCGGTCCGCACCGCCCTGATGGCCGTGCTGCAGGAGGACGGCTGGCGCATCGCGGAGGAGCAGCCCGACGACCGGGGCGACCAGGGCGGCCGAGGTGACCAGGGCGACCGGGCGACGGACGACGCGGTCGACCCCCCGCGCGCCCTGACCCTCCGGATCGAGCGTGGGAGCCTGCGCCGCACCGTCCTGCTCGGAGCCCTCGCGGGCCGCGCCTTCCACCTGACGGCGACGATCACCCTCCGCCCCGGCTCCGGCGCCGATGCCTCGCGCACCGAGCTCGTCCATCGCTGGGGCGGCCGGGCCGGGGGATCCCTCGGCGGGGTCGTCGGCCGGGCGACGGCGGTGCGCCGGCATGAGGCGACCGCGGCCCTGATCGAGCAGCGGCTGGGCCGCGACCTCGAGGTGCGACGGATCCGCTGACGCCGTCGCGGAGGGGCCGCCCCCCCGGCGCCCGTCCGGGCAACCGGCGCCGGGGGACCGGGCAGCCGACACCGGGGTGCCGCTCCCGGAAAGGAGAAGAGGTTCCCTCGCCATTGAAGGAACCTCTGCATGACCATAATCCAGATCCAGTGAGAATCCGATCACACGATGGTCACGGTTCTTGCAACGATGGCAGTCCGTCCGGGCGGGTTCTCGGCCGATGCCCGGCCCGCGAGCGCGCGGCCGACGGACGCGCCGAGCAGGGCGGATCTTGCAGAGGAGCTCCGGAGCGCGTCCCTGTGACCTCCCCGGTCGCTCGCGCATCGGGAGCGATCGACGGGATCCTGCAAGATCGAGGCCGCGGGACGGCCGCGGGGCGCGGCGGCGCGGAGCCGTCGTCGGGCGCTCTCATGGGTCCGGGAGGGGCGGTGCGCCCGGGGTTTCTTGCAATGCTCCGGGGCGCGGATCCGGCCTGTTCCGAGAGCGTTCACGAATCGCCGGGGGAAAGTGGTTCCGGCGGCCGTCGGACGCTCCTACGATGGTCCGACCGCGCCGGAGCCGCCGTGCTCCGGGCGGTCGCGGCCGCCGCGGGAGATCCCGCCCGGCCGTCCGTGCGGAGCCGTCGTCGGACCGCTCCGCACCCACCTCCACCTCTGATGAATGAAGGTACGCACCATGGCACTGCGCATCGCCGTCTTCGGCGAGAACCGGCACGAGAAGGTCGATCCCAGCGTCCAGGCGATCTATCCCGACGGCATGCACACCGTCATCGCGGAGGGGCTGCGCGCCACCCTCGCGGCCGACGGCGTCGACGCCGAGGTCAGGATCGCCCTACTCGACGACATCGAGGAGTCGCTCTCGGAGGAGGCGCTCGCCCAGACCGATGTGCTCACCTGGTGGGGCCACATGGCCCACGAGGACGTGCCCGACGAGATCGCCGAGCGCGTCGTCCGCCGCGTGCACGAGGGCATGGGCCTGATCCCGCTGCACTCGGCGCACTACTCCAAGCCCTTCAAGCTCCTCATGGGCACCACCTGCAACCTGCTGTGGCGCAACGAGGGCGAGGAGGAGCGGGTGTGGACCGTCAACGGCTCCCATCCGATCACCCGCGGCGTCCCGCACCCGATCGTCATCCCCGCCCAGGAGATGTACGGCGAGATGTTCGACATCCCCGCGCCCGACGAGCTCGTCTTCGTCTCCTCCTTCGCCGGCGGCGAGGTCTTCCGCTCGGGCAGCGTGTTCCGCCGCGGCAAGGGCAAGGTCTTCTACTTCAGCCCCGGCGACCAGGAGTACCCCGTCTACCACCAGGCCGAGATCCAGCGGGTGCTGGCCAACGCCGTCGTGTGGGCGCGCCCCGAGGAGCGCCCCGCCGCACCGGTGAAGATCGCCAACGCGCAGCGCGACTGGTTCCGCGACGAGACCCCCGAGGCGGTCGACCGTGTCATCTGATCCCCGCATCGACGCCGCCGCCCCCGCGGCCGACGCCGCATCCGCCGCCGCGTCCGCCGGCTCCGCCGCAGTCCGTCCCGTCACCCTGCCGCTGCCCGCGGACCGCAAGGCCCGCGCCGTCGTCGTCGGCGCCGGCGGGATGGGCAGCTGGTGGGCCGAGGAGATCGTCGCGAGCGGCGTGGCCGAGCTCGTCGGCATCGCCGACCTCGTCGAGGGCGCTCCCGAGCGCGTCATCGCCCGGTCCGGTGCACCGGACCCGTCGGCGATCGGCGTCGGCACCGACGGCGTCGACCTCGCCCTCGAGGTCGGGGCCGACATCCTCATCAACCCGACCGTCCCCGTCGCCCACCATCCGGTGACCGTGAAGGCCCTCCATGCCGGCATCCCGGTGCTGGGGGAGAAGCCCGTCACCGAGACGCTGCCGGAGGCCATCAGCCTGCTCGCGCACGCCGAGATCACGGGCACGCCCTTCATGGTGTCGCAGTCGCGGAGGTTCTTCCGGCAGGTGCGCCGCCTGCGCTCCTTCGTCGCCGGGCACGGGCCGACGGTCCTGACCTCCGCCTTCTTCTCGCTGTTCGAGGAGCACGACGGCTACCGCCGCACGCAGCTGCACCCGCTGCTGCGGGACATGGGCATCCACGCCTTCGACGCCGCCCGCTACATCACCGGCGCCGACCCGGTGGCGGTCACCGCCCGCGGCGCCCGCCCCGAGTGGAGCGTCTACACGCACGACGCGTCCGTCACGGCCACCTTCGAGATGTCCGACGGATCGCTGTTCGTCTACAACGGCACCTGGAACGCCCGCGGCCTGCCGACCTACTGGAACGGCGAGTGGCGCATCGGCGCCCAGGACGGCACCGCTCTCTGGGACGGCACCGGTGCGCCGGTCCTCGGCACGGCCGACGAGGAGGAGACCGCGCGCCTGACCGCCGAGGTCGCCGCCGAGGAGGCGGCCGCCGCGGCATCGGCCGAGGCGGGCTCCCCCGAGCCCGACCAGATCGCGGCCTCGCTCATCGAGTTCGTCTCCGCCCTGCGCGAGGGACGCACCCCGATGTGCGAGATCCACGAGAACCTGCTGAGCTTCGCGATGGTCGAGGCGGCCGTCGCCTCCGTCGACCGCGGCGAGCGGGTCGAGGTCGACGAGCTGCTCGAGCAGGCCCGGACCGAGGCGATCCAGGCGGAGACGGATCCCGAGGCCCGCGACCGGATGGCCTCCTGGTCCTCCGTCCGCGAGGTGCTCACCGCCCGCTGACCGGCGGGGGCGATCTGATCCGACGCAGAGGAACGGCGCGGTCTCGGGGCATGAGCCCCGGGACCGCGCCGTTCCGCGTGCGAGAGGTCGGAAGGATCCGGCGGCCGGTCTCAGCGCTCCCCGGCGAGGACGGGCTCGTCGTCGGCGGCCGTCGGCGCGGAGGTCGTCGGCGCGGAGGCGCCCTCCTCGACGTCGGCGGCGGCCTCGGCGGCCAGGGCCTCGGTCCTGACCTCGCGACGGTGCTCGCGCACCGAGTAGGCGACCGCGGCGATCCAGATCACCGCGATGACGGCGAAGACGATCGGGGCCAGCCCGTCGACCTGGGGGACGAAGTCCGAGCCGAGCAGCGTGCGCACGTTGGTCAGGACGATGATGCCGCCGACGAGCGAGCCGAGCACCCGCGCCGGGAACAGCCGCACCAGGAAGGCGGCGATCGGGGCGGCGATCAGGCCGCCGACGAGCAGGGCGAGCACCAGGCCGATGTCGATGCCGGCGGTGCCGAGGCCCACCAGGAAGCCGAGGGACGCGGCGATCGCGACGATGAATTCGCTCGTGTCGATCGAGCCGACGACCTTGCGCGGGGCGATCCGGCCGCTCGCCAGCAGCGCCGGCGTGCCGACGGGGCCCCAGCCGCCGCCGCCCGTGGCATCCATGAATCCGGCGATGAGGCCCAGCGGAGTCAGGAAGCGGCGGCGCAGCGGCTGCCCCTCGCGGGTGCGGTCGATGCCCTTGAACGTGAAGCGGGAGAGGACGTACACGCCCAGCGCCAGCAGGATCCCGGACATGAGCGGCTTGGCCAGCTCGGTGGAGATCGAGGCGAGGAAGGTCGCGCCGGCGAAGGAGCCGATCGCGCCGGGGATCGCGATCCGGCGCACGACCTTCCAGTCGACGTTGCCGAACTTCCAGTGGGACAGGCCCGAGGCGAGCGTCGTCCCGATCTCGGCGAGGTGCACGGTGGCGGAGGCCGAGGCGGGGTTGGTGCCGATCGCGAGCAGGAGCGTGGTCGACGTGACGCCGTAGGCCATGCCGAGGCTGCCGTCCACCAGCTGAGCGCCGAGGCCCACGAGGGCGAGCAGGACGAGTCGTCTCATCGGTCATGTCCTTCCGGAGAGAAGCGTGGAATCTCCACAGGAAGAATGTTTATCCGACCGAACTGGTCGGGATCAAGCCCCTGGACGCACGGCGTCACAATCGTTGCTTGGATGTGCCATAAGCGTGGGGCAGGGGAGGGGGTCCCCGCGAGGCGGTGCCGTCAGCGGTTGTGCCAGGCTTCCTCGTCCCGCGTGATCGCGGCGATGTGCTCGGGCAGGGCATGGCCGGCGAGATGCTCGAGGGTGACCTCCTCGAGGACCGCGCGGACGTTCGCCCGCAGCGCCACCCAGACGTCGGGCAGCTCCGAGGCGGGACCGTGGTACTCGAGGTGCGAAGGGCGCTCGCCGCGGACGTAGACGAGCGGCCCCTCGATGGCGCGGACGACGTCGGCGACGGTGATCTCGGAGGCGGGCCGGCCCAGGAGGTAGCCGCCGCGGGCTCCGCGCCGGCTGATGACGAGCCCCTGCCGACGCAGGTCGCCGAGGATGCCCTCGAGGAAGCGGGAGGGGATGTCCTGCTCCGTGGCGAGGGTCTCCGTGGACAGCGGGGCATCCTCGCCGCCCGCCTCGGCCGCGGCGAGCTGCACGGCCGCCCGCACGGCATAGTCGGCCTTGGCGGAGATCCTCATGTCGCGCGGTCCTTCCTGCGGGCCCGTGAGGGCCGGATGGCGGCCTGGGCGCCGACGACGGCGGCGGTGGTCCTGCCGCATCCTGCCGACGGGCCGATATGACTGAAGCCCCGGTCAGAATATCTTCTGACCGGGGCTTCCTCTGTGCGCCCGGAGGGATTCGAACCCCCAACCTTCTGATCCGTAGTCAGATGCTCTATCCGTTAAGCTACGGGCGCTTGTCTGCTCTCGCTGACTTGAATAACTATAGGGGAAGCGCGAGGTCAGCGCCAACTCAGAGCCGGTGACCCTGCCCACACCGCCCGAGAACGGGCCGAGGCCCGGGCGGGATCCTCTCGGATCGCCGCCCGGGCCTCGGATGGGGAGCTGCGCTCGCACCGCGTCGTCGGCCGCTCCTGCGAGCGCGTGCCGCCGACGCGGCGAGGTCACCACCCGCGCTGCTGCGGGTCCTGGCCCCACGGGTTCTGCTGACCCTGGTCGCCGCCCGGCTGCTGCGGATCCGGCTGCTGGCCCGGCTGGGGCTGGCTCCAGGGCTGCTGCTGATCCTGCTGCAGCTGATCCCACGGCTGCTGCGCCGGAGCGCTCGGAGCGCTCGGAGCACTCGGCTGCTGGCCCCACTGCTGCTGGTTCGGAGGCTGCTGCCCCTGCTGCTGGCCGGGCTCCTGACCCCACTGCGGCTGCTGCGGGTCTGCCGGCTGCTGCGGAGCGGGCGCCTGCTGGGGCGGCTGCGGCGCGGAGGGTGCCGACTGGCCCCACTGGGGCGCCGCGGGCGAGGACTGCCCCCACTGCGGGGCGGAGGGGGAGCCGGGAGCTCCCTGCGCGGGCGATGCCGCCGGAGCCGATGGAGCCGCCGGAGTCGACGGAGCGGCCGGGGCGGCCGACGGGGCGGAGGCGCCGAAGGATGCCGGAGCGCCGGACGCTCCCGCGGCACCGTAGGCTCCCGCAGCGCCGTAGGCGACGGGCATGCCCGACGTGCCGCCGGGGCCGCCGAGCGCCTTCTTCTTGCGGCGCGAGCGCACGATCAGGAAGACGACCACCGCGATCACGATGAGCAGGAAGAAGAGCAGGACCACGGCCACGATCGTGATGATCAGCCAGGTGGGGATGCCGCCGCCGGCCTCGGCCGTGATGTCCACGCCGTTCATGAAGTCGAGCGGGTCGTCGTAGGTGACGGTCTTGCCGTCGATCGTGCCGCCGGCGGAGCTCAGGACCTTGCCGGGGAAGGTGAAGGACACGCGGAACTCGTAGGAGCCGAGGTAGCTGAGGTCGTCCTCGGTGATGGAGTACCCGTCGCCCATGTCCATGACGAGGTGCATCTCGCCGTCGCTCTCGGTCAGCTCCAGGCCGTCGCCGAAGTCGGCGCGGACGACGCTGCCGGAGATGCGGCAGCCCCAGATGCCGTCCTCCTCATAGGACTCGACGTCGGCGGAGCCCCAGGTGCTGAAGTCGTCCTCCGCCATCATCTCGTCGCAGAGCTCGTCGGCGTCCGCGTAGGTGCTGCCCATCATGCTCAGATAGGTCTCATCGACACCGATGTCCATCGCGATCGTGAACGTGTCGACGTCCTTGATCTCGAAGTCCGCGGTGAGCCGGCCGCAGCCGGCGAGAAGCAGGACGACGGGCAGCAGGATCGCTGCCGCCAGGCGCCGTCGGCGAGAGATGGTGGTGTCCACAATGGCCCCCGTGAATCGGATGTGCGCCGACGCCAGGAACGGCCGCCGACGTCGAACACCCTATCCGCCGGAGTGCGTTCTCCGGCATGGGGAGAACTCCCCATGCCGGACATCCGGGACACGGGAGCGCCGGGCCCGCGGGCCCGGCGCTCGCCCCGGGACTACTTCCAGAACATGAGCATGCCGCCGCCGGCGAGCATGATGCCGAAGCCGACCGCGAGGTTCCAGTCTCCGATCGGCAGCGGGAGCGTGCCAGCGGACAGGTAATACGTGACCAGGTACAGCAGGCCGAGGATCAGCAGCACGACCGCCGTCGGCGCGAGCCACTGCGGGTTCGGCGCGATGGCCGCGGACCGACGACGGCCGGTGCGTGCGCTCTCGGCCGCGGCGGAGCGCTTGGGCGAGGACTTCCGGGAGGCGTCCTTGGCCTTCTCGGCGACCTCCTCGTCGAGCTGGCGGAACTTCTTGGAGGGCTCGCCCGAGCCGCGCTTGCGGCTCTTCGCAGAGCTGCGCTTCCCGGACGTCGACGCTCCCTCGGACTCCTCGGACTTCTCGGCCTTCTCGGACTCCTCGCCGGCATCGGCCGCGTCGGTCTCAGCGGCGTCGTCGGCCTCGACGGCCGCTTCGTCGGCGGTGAGCTCCTCGAGGTCCTCCGATGCGGGGGCGGCGGCCTTCGCCGACGACCCGGCCGCGGCGGTCCGCTTCCTCTTGCTCCTCGCCATGTGACGGTGCTCCTCGACGCAGTGACGCGCGCATGCGGCGCGCGGGTCCGCGAACACGGACCGTGGCCTAGGGTAATGGCCGTGACCTGAGCGTGCGAGCCGATGCCCACGGCGCCGCGCCCCGCGCGCAGCCCCGAGGGTGCGGCCGCGGCCGTCAGCAGGGGCGGAGGAGGACTGATGGACGACGAGCAGCATCCCGGGCCCGACGCGGCGGCCGATGCCTCGGCCGACGCCGTCGACGCGGGCGACGCGGAGGAGACGGCCGACGCGGGCGACGCGGGGGATAAGGCCGACGCGGCCGACGTCGACGCGGCCGACGTCGACGCGGCCGCGGACGAGACGCCCGGCGACCCGCCGCTGCGGAGTCGGCTGACGGGCGGCCTCGGCGTCGGCGTGATCATGGTGCTGTGCGGCGTGCTGTTCGTGACGACCGCGCGGCTCGCGGGCGGCGCCTCCCTGCGCAACGACTCCGGCGACGTCGCCACCGCCCTCCAGGAGCGCGCCACGAGCATCGAGCAGCTCAACGAGGAGGCCGCGCGCACGCGCGCCGAGATCGACGAGCTCACCGCCGAGGGATCCGACGACGCGACCGAGGAGCGGCTCGCCCAGGTCGCCGACGTCGTCGGCCTCACCGAGGTCACCGGCCCCGCCCTCCAGATCACCCTCACCGACGCCCCGACCAGCGCGCTCGGCTCCAAGGACGGCATCGAGCCCGACGATCTCGTCGTCCACCAGCAGGACATGGAGGCGTACATCAACGCGCTCTGGGCCGGCGGGGCGGAGGCGATGATGCTGCAGGATCAGCGGGTGGTCAACGGCAGCGCCTTCCGCTGCGCGGGCAACACGCTCCTGCTCGAGGGACGGGTGTACTCGCCCCCGTTCACGATCACCGCGGTGGGCCCGACGGATGAGATGATGGCGTCGCTCGACGAGGCGAGCGGCGTGAGGATCTACCGCGAATGGGTGGACTACGTCGGCCTCGGGGAGAAGGTCGTGACGCTGGACGAGACGACCCTCCCCGCCTTCGAGGGCTCCCTCACCGTAGACATCGCGAAAGCAGGATGATGGCCGCCCGACGAGGACACCGTGCTGTTCCCCGCCGTTCCTTCCTCGCCGCCCTGGTGGGCGCGCTCGGCGAGCTGCTGCTGACCCTCGGCGGCCTCCTGCTGCTGTTCGTGGTCTGGCAGCTGTGGTGGACCGACGTCGTCGCCGACCGTGAGCACGAGGACATCGTCGACTCGCTCGATGACGAATGGGGCGCGGTCGACACCGAGACCATCGCCGAGCCGCAGGACGGCGAGCCCCCGGTCCCGACGATCGGCGCCGAGGGCCAGGTCTGGGGCGCCATCCACGTGCCCGCCTTCGACCGCGTGCGCACCCCGGTCGCCGAGGGCGTCGACCTTGAGACCGTGCTGAACGTCAAGGGCGTCGGCCACTATCCCGAGACCGCGCTGCCCGGCCAGATCGGCAACACCTCCTTCGCCGGCCACCGCAACACCTACGGCCGCCCCTTCGAGGACATCGCGCGCCTGCAGACCGGCGATCCGGTCGTCATCGAGACCGCCGACGCCTTCTACGTCTACGAGGTGACCTCCTCGCTGGTCGTGGACCCCTCGGAGGTCTCCGTGATCGCCGCCGACCCCGACGACCCGGACGCCGAGCCGACCCGCCGCATGCTGACGCTGACGGCCTGCCACCCCATGTACTCCGCGCGCGAGCGCTACATCGTGCACGCGGAGTTCTCCTACTGGACCCTGCGCGAGGACGGCATCCCCGAGGCCCTCGCCGACGTCGAAGGAGCCTGAGCGATGTACGCCTGGATGTTCCGCCATCTGCCCGGCCCCGTCTGGCTGCGGGTGATCTTCACGATCATCCTGCTGGCCGCGGTCGTCGTCGTGCTGTTCCAGTGGGTCTTCCCCTGGATCGCGCCCTACATGCCCTTCAACGACGGGCTCGTCGGCGCCCGCGCGAGCGGCTCCTAGCCCGCGGCATCGCCCACCGACGAGATCGCGCCGTCCCCGCTCAGGCGGGGACGGCGCGAAGTCGTCGGGCGGGGCTCCGAGGCTTCGGGGCCCCGGAGCCCGCGAGACGGGAGCGCCCGGTTCAGGAGGGCGCGAGGAGCGGCGCGAGGCCGCGGGAGCGCTCGACGGCGTCGACGCCGTCGCACAGCTCGAGGAAGCGTGCGAGCATCAGGTGCCCGGACTCCGTGAGCACCGACTCCGGATGGAACTGCACGCCGTGCAGCGGAAGCGTGCGATGCGCGAGACCCATGACCACGCCGTCGGCGGTCCAGGCGGTGACCCGCAGCTCCTCCGGCACGGTCTCGGGGACCACCGTCAGCGAGTGGTAGCGGGTCGCGGTGACCGGGTTGGGGACGCCGGCGAAGACGCTCCCTCCATCGTGCGCGAGCTCGCTCGTGCGCCCGTGCATGAGCTGCGGGGCGTGCGTGACCGTCGCTCCGAAGTACTCGCCGAGGGCCTGATGGCCCAGGCACACCCCGAGCATCGGCAGCTGCTGCTCGGCGCAGCGGCCGATGACCTCCAGGGAGCGGCCCGCGGTCTGCGGGTTGCCGGGACCGGGGGAGACCAGCACGCCGTCATAGCCGGCGAGGTCGATCGCGCCGTCCTCGGTCTGCGGGACCTCGTCGTTGCGCACGACGGTGCAGTCGGCGCCCATCTGCTGGAGATAGCCGACGATCGTGAAGACGAAGCTGTCGTAGTTGTCGATCACCAGGATCCGCGCGGTGGGCGCAGCGGATCCTGCGTCGGCCGCAGGGCTCGGCGCGTGATGCGGGGCGTGATGCGGGGCGGGGGAGGAAGAGGTCATATCGGTCCTGCTCGTCTCAGTCCTGATCGTCGTCGCCGGTACCGATGCCGGTGCCCTGCCCGGAGTCGTCGTCCCCGGAGTCGTCACCCCCAGGGCCATCCCCACTCTCCCCACTCGTCGTCTCGGTAGCGCTCGGCTCCTCCGTCGTCGGCGTCGCCGTATCCGTAGGAGCCGTCGTAGGGTCCTCGGTCGGCGTGGCGGGGCCCGAGGAGACGTAGATCGTCACGGTCGTGCCGGGATCGACCTTCGCGTTCGCCTCGGGATCCGTGCGGATCACGAAGCCCTCCTCGACGGTGTCCGAGGCCTCGGACTGGGCATTGGTGCCGAAGCCCTGGTCCTGGAGGGTGCCCTCGGCGTCCTCCCGGCTGCGGCCGGTGACGTTGGGGACCGTGACGGTGGCCTGCTCGGCGACCGACAGCGTGATCGTCGAGCCGATCTCGAGCTTCGAGTTCGCGCTCTTGTCCTGGCTGATGACGGTGCCGGGCTCCTGGTCGGAGGTGGCGCTCGTGGTGGTGTCGACAACGAAGCCGAGGTCCTCGAGGGTCTTCGTCGCGGCGTCGACCTGCTGGCCCTGGACGTTGGGGACCGTGTACTCGCCGGTCGCGACGGTCACGGAGACCGTGTCGCCGGGGGAGGCCGTCTCCTCGGCGTTCGGGGACGACTTCGTGATGATGTCGGCCTCGGTGTTCGCCTTGTCCTCCTCGGCGGTGACCTCGAGGGTCAGGTCGACCTTCGCGAGCTCGGCCTCGGCATCGTCCTTGCTCATGCCTACGATCTTCGGGACGGTGACGGGCGTGGGCCCGGCGGAGACCGTGACGGTGACCGTCCGGCCGACGATCAGCTCGGTGCCCGCGACCGGGTCCGTCTCGATGACCAGGCCCTTCTCGACATCGGAGGACTCCACCTGCTCGTAGGAGCCGACGAGGCCGACCTCCTCCAGCGCGGCGTCCGCATCCTCCTGCGTGAGGCCGACGACCGCGGGGACGTCGGCGGTGTCGGGACCGCGCCAGCCCAGCGGGTCCAGCCACCACAGGAGCGCGGCGACGACGCCGAGGGCGGCGAGGGCCACCAGCACGAACAGCCAGACCGGCTTCCTGTGCTCGGGCTCCTCCTCCGCCGCCGCCTCGTGCGGGGAGCGCGGCGAGATGCCGCCGGCCGCGGAGGACGGTGAGGTCCCGCCCGGCATGGCCTGCGTCGTCGCGCCGATCGCCTGGGTCGCCGCGGTCATCACCGGCAGCGCCTCGGTGGTGTCGCCCGCGGCGCCGAGGACGGTCGTCGCCTCGGCGTCGGAGCCGAGGGGCACGGCGCCGTCGACGAGCTTCGGCTCGCGCCCGGCGACCGCGAGGGCGATGTCGCGGGAGAACGCGACCGCGCTCGGGTAGCGGGCCTCGCGGTCCTTCGCGAGGCCCGTGAGGATCACGGCGTCCAGCGCCGGCGTGACCGCCGGGTTGTAGACCGAGGGGACCACCGGCTCCTCGCGGACATGCTGGTAGGCGATGGACACGGGAGTGTCGCCGACGAACGGCGGGCGCCCCGTGAGCAGCTCGTACATGACGCACGCCGCGGAGTAGATGTCGGAGCGGGCGTCGACCAGCTGGCCGCGCGCCTGCTCGGGGGAGAGGTACTGGGCGGTGCCCATGACGGCCTGCGTGGCGGTCATGGCGCTCGCCGCATCGGCGACCGCGCGGGCGATGCCGAAGTCCATGACCTTGACCTGGCCGGCGTCGTTGATCATGACGTTGCCGGGCTTGATGTCGCGGTGGACGATGCCGGAGCGGTGCGAGTACTCGAGGGCGCTCAGCAGCGCCGCCATGATCTCGCCGGCGCGCTGCGCGGGCATGGGATCGCCGGGGATGATGTGCTCGCGCAGGGTGGTGCCGTGCACGTACTCCATGACGATGTACGGGATCGTCATCTCGGCACCCGTCGCGTTGACGATGTGCTCCTCGCCGGTGTCGTAGACGGCGACGATCGAGGGATGGTTCAGCGCGGCGGCGCTCTGCGCCTCGCGGCGGAAGCGCTCCTGGAAGTTGTCGTCGCGCGCGAGGTCCGAGCGCAGCACCTTCACCGCGACCGTGCGGTGCAGCCGCCTGTCCTGCGCGAGGTACACCTCGGCCATGCCGCCATGCCCGAGGATCCGCCCCAGGGAGTAGCGGCCCCCCAGGACCACGTTCTCTTCGCTCACTCCACACCGTTCCTCGTGCCGAGGCCGTCCCCGACCAGTCCGACCATCGTAGTTGCTGTCGCGCCCACGCCCGATTCCGCGGGAGAGATGTCCACGGAGCGGGCGATATCCCCCGTGACCGGGGCCGACATCGGCAGCCACCCCATGCCGCCGGCGATCGCGGCGAGCACCGCGATGACGACGATGATCAGCAGGATCAGCCCGGGCAGGCTGAACGGTCCGAGGACGGTCCGGCCGGTCGTGGTGCCGCGCACCGTGCGCGCCGAGTTCCGGGTGTCCACGCCGTCCAGCGGCGGCGCCACGCTCGCCGGGCGCGAGGCCGCGGGCGCCTCCGAGGCCGACGACGCCGACAGCGCCGAGGACAGCCGCAGCGGCGAGGGCACCGCGGGACCGCGCCCGCCGGCGCCGCCCGTCGCACCGCCGGTGCCTGCGGCGCCGTCCGCCTCCGAGGCCGATGCGGCGGACAGGGCCGACGGCGCCGACGACGCAGAGCGCCCAGGGTTGGCAGAGCGCCCAGAGCGCCCAGAGCGCTCGGAGCGCCCAGAGCGCTCGGAGCGCCCGGAGTGCGCAGGGTTCGCTGGGTTCGCAGGGTTCGCTGAGTGAGCCGACAGCGCGGAGGCGGCGGACGCCGCCGAGCGCGCCGAATGCGCCGACAGGCCCGAGGCCGCGCTGGCGGCCGAGCGATGGCGGATCCCGCGACGGCCCGAGAGCGGCAGCGGCATGGCGGCGGTCCGGGTGCCCGTCGGCGAATGGCGGGGGCGCCCGTCGGCCCCTGCCACTGCCCCGGAGCCGGTCGCCCCGGAGCCGGCGTCGGCCCCACCGGCGTCGGAGCCCGCACCGGCTGCACCCGCACCGGCCCTGCCGGAGCCTGCAGCGCCGGACGGCGAGCCCGAGGACCCCGCGGAGCCCGGACCGGAGCCGTCGGCGCCGGAGGCGGACCCGCTGCGCGGGCGGATGCGGTTCTCGCCCGTCCAGTCGTGGTCCTCGACGCGGGTCACGGGGATCGCGCCGGTCGTGAAGCGGGGCTCGACGCCGCGCTGGATGGCCTCGAGGATCCGGGCGACGCCCGCCGCCGAGCGGGGCCGGTTCGCGGGCGCCTTCGCGAGCGCCATCGTCACCAGCTGCCGCAGGTCGGGGTTGATCTCCTCCGGGAGTGCCGGCGGCTGCTGCTTGACCTGCGCCATCGCGATCTCTACCTGCGTGGAGCCCGTGAAGGGGCGATGCCCCACGAGCATCTCGTAGGCGACGATCCCGAGCGCGTAGATGTCCGAGAGAGAGGTGGCCTGCTTGCCCATCGCCTGCTCGGGGGAGAGGTACTGGGCGGTGCCCATGACCAGGCCCGTCTTCGTCAGCCGCGCCTGGTCGCTGCTGCGGGCGATGCCGAAGTCGGTGATCTTCATGGACCAGTCGTCGGCCTCGTCGACCAGGACGTTCTCGGGCTTCACATCACGATGCACGACCCCCTTGGAGTGGGCGGCGTCCAGCGCGCGGGCGAGATCGATGAGCACGGAGACCACGCGCCGCTCGGGGATGCCCGCGGGGTTCTCCTCGATGATGTCCGACAGCGGACGGCCGGGGCACAGCTCCATCACGATGAAGGCGCGCCCGTCGAGCTCTCCGTAGTCGTAGAGCGCGGCGATCGACTCGTGCGAGAGCGCGGCGGTGTGCCGGGCCTCGGCGCGGAAGCGCTTGAGGAAGCCCTCGTCGAAGGCGTACTCCTCGCGCAGCACCTTCACGGCCACGTCCCGATCGAGCTCGCGGTCGAGCCCCTTCCAGACCTGCCCCATGCCGCCGGTGGCGATCAGGGATGTCAGCTCGTAGCGTCCTTCGAGCACGAGCCCGGGTTCGGTCCTCATCGGCTGACCACCGCCTCCATCACGTCCTGGGCCACGGGCGCCGCTGCCGTCGACCCGTACCCGCCTTCCTCGATCACCACGGCCACCGCCACCTTCTGCGAGTCCGTCTGCGCGTATCCCACGAACCACGAGTGCGCCGTGCGCCCCTCGCCCCACTCCGCCGTGCCCGTCTTGCCGCCGACCTCGACGCCGTCGATCTGCGCCGCGGTGCCGGTGCCGTTCTCGACGACGTCGACCATCATCTGGCGCATCAGCGAGGCGTTCGAGGCGCTGAGCGGCTGGCCCAGCTCCGTCGGCGTCAGCTCGGAGACGACCGAGAGGTCGGTCGTCCTCACCGTCTGCACGAGCTCCGGCTGCATGACGACGCCGTCGTTGGCCATCGCCCCGGCGACCATCGCCATCTGCAGCGGCGTCACCCGGTCCTCGTACTGGCCGATGGACGTGGTCGCCAGCTGGGCGTCGTCGAGATCCGTGCCGATCGTCGACGGCGTCACCGACAGCGGGATCGACAGCCTCTGCCCGAAGCCGAAGTCCTCGGCCGTCTCGGCGATCGCATCCTCGCCGAGGGCGATGCCGAGCTCGGCGAAGGAGGTGTTGCACGACTGGCGCAGCGCCTCCTGCAGCGTCGACTGGTCGTCGGGCCCGCAGGCGTTCTGGTTCCCGGAGGAGAAGTTGTTCATGACCGCCGACGAGTTCGGCAGCGTGAACGTGCCGGGGCCGGGGATGACGGTGTCGGGCTCGTAGTCGCCCGATTCGAGCGCCGCGGCCGCCACGACGAGCTTGAAGGCCGATCCCGGCGGGTACAGGTCGCCCGCGATCGCGCGGTTCGTCATCGGGCGCTCCGCGTCGTCGTTCAGCGATGCCCAGGCCTCGGAGACCGCGGAGCGGTCGTGCGAGGCCAGGTCGTTGGGGTCGTAGCTGGGGGAGGAGACCATCGCGAGGATCGCGCCGGTCTCGGGATCGAGGGCGACGACGGCGCCGCGGCGGCCGTCGAGGGCGTCCCAGGCGGCCTGCTGGGCGGCGCTGTCGATGGTCAGCTCGACCGTCGCGCCCTGGCCCTGCCGGCCCGAGAGGATGTCGGAGATGCGCTGGTAGAACAGGGCGTCGGCGTCGCCGGAGAGGGTGTCGTTCATCGACCGCTCGAGCCCCGAGAAGCCGTAGACCACCGAGTAGTAGCCGGTGATCGACGCGTACATGTCGCCGGGCTCGTAGGTGCGCTGGTAGCCGTAGGTGTCATCGGTGCGGGTCGAGTACGCGATCGCCTCGCCGTCCACGACGATCGAGCCGCGATGACGGCCCCACTCGTTGTAGATCGTGCGGACGTTGCGGCCGTCGGCGTTCAACCGCTCCTGCGCGACCACCTGGAAGTAGGTGGTCGAGGTGAACAGCAGCAGGAACAGGACGCTCACGACGAGCCAGACATGGCGCAGGGGCTTGTTCACGCGGGCACCTCCTCGGCGCGGCCGGGGCCCGAGGGGGATCCGGAACCGGACGGACCGCCGGGACCGGACGGGCGCGCCGCGCTCGGGACCTGCCGGGCGGCGGGCCGACGGGCGGCGTCCGACAGGCGCACGAGGATCCCCACGACGATCCAGTTGCACACCAGGGAGCTGCCGCCCGCGGCCATGAACGGCAGGGTCAGGCCGGTCAGCGGGATGACGCGCGTGACGCCGCCGACGACGACGAACACCTGCAGCGCGAGGACGAAGCCGAGGCCCGCGGCGAGCAGCGTGCCGAAGCCGTCGGAGATCCCCACCGCCGCGCGCACCGCCCGCTCGACGAGCAGCAGGTACAGCAGCAGCACCGCGAAGGCGCCCACCAGGCCGAGCTCCTCCGCGAGCGAGGAGTAGATGAAGTCGGAGTCCGCGAAGGGGACCACATCGGGCCGGCCCGAGCCCAGGCCCGCCCCCGTGATGCCGCCGTTGGCCAGGCCGTACAGGCCCGCGTTGATCTGCCCGCAGCGGTCGAAGTTCGCGCTCGCCAGCGGATCCAGCCAGCACTTGATGCGGGTCTGGACGTGCGAGAGCTGGGTCGCGGCGAACACCGCCGGCGGCAGGAACATGACCGCGCCGATGATCAGCCAGCTCAGCCGGTCCGTCGCGACGTACAGCATCGCCACGAACAGGCCGAAGAACAGCAGCGAGGTGCCGAGGTCCGTCTCGAAGACCAGCACGGCCATCGCGAACGCCCAGGCCACGAGGATCGGGCCGAAGTCCGCCCAGCGGGGCAGATGGATGCCCAGCACCTTCGGTCCCGCGAGCGCGAGGGTGTCCCGCCGCGAGACCAGATAGCCGGCGAAGAAGATCGCGAAGGCGATCTTCGCGAGCTCCGCGGGCTGGAAGGAGTTCGAGCCGATGGAGATCCAGATCTTCGACCCGTACCGCTCGGAGCCCAGGCCCGGGACCAGCGGCAGCAGCAGCAGCACCGCACCGGTGACGGCGAAGATCCACGTGTAGCGCCGCAGCCAGCGGTGATCGCGCAGCATGATCAGCAGCCCCAGGCACAGCATCACGCCGATCACGGCCCACAGCTGCTGACGGTCGGCGGCGCCCCCCGTCCGGCCCCAGTAGCGCACGTTCGCGGCGTCGACGCTCGCGATCACGGCGATGCCCAGCAGGTTCAGCAGCACGACCGTCGGCAGGATGACCGGATCCGCGTACGGCGCGCGCCACATGACCGCGATCTGCAGCGCGAGCGCGAGCACGGCCGCGCCCACGGCGACGGTCACCAGGTCGGCGGGCAGCTCGTCGCTCCGCCCCAGCCCCACGAGGGCATAGGCGGTCACGCCGATGACCACCGCGAAGGCCAGCAGCAGGGCCTGGGTCAGGCGCCGCGGACGAGCGGTGTACGAGACGATCGTGGCCACGGGCTACTCGCCCTCGCCCTGCGCGCCGTCGGTCCCGCCGTCGGCACCTCCCGCGTCGGAGGGATCGGCCGCGGCCCCGCCCGCATCGGAGGCCGTGGACTCGTCGCCTCCGGCGTCGGACGCGGAGGAGCCGGTGGAGGTCTCCACCGGGATCGAGCGCGCGGCGGTCGCCTCGAGGCGCTCGACGATCGCGTCGGCGCCCTCGCGGCTCGAGGCTGAGATGGTCGCCTCGACCTGCTGGCGGGTCACCTCGGGCAGCTGGTCCATGCCGATGCTCGTGACCTCGACGGGCGTGGACAGCGAGATCGGCCCCAGATCCTGCGAGAGGCCCTGGTAGACCACGACGCTCGTGCCGTCGGTCCCCACGAAGTACTGGCGCTGCGACCAGGCGTATCCCGCCCACAGCACGCCGCCGAGCAGCACCACCAGCAGGCCCACGGCGACGAGCGCCGGCCACGGGCTGCGACGCGGCGGCTCCTCCTCGGAGAAGTCCTCGTCGCGGTACGGGGGCTCGTGGTCGTCGCGGGTCAGGGCGGCGGCCTTCGCCGCGGGACCCGACGCCGACGTCGGCTGATGGCGGTTGCGCGCCGCCGAGCCCACGATCTGCGGCGTCGTCGACGGCGCCTCCTCGCGCCGCGGCAGCCGGTCGAGGTCGACGACGTCGGCGATGATGCAGGTGATGTTGTCGGGACCGCCGCCCTTCAGGGCGAGCTGGATGAGGGCCTCCGCGCACTCGCCGGGATCCTCGATCCCGCGCAGGGTCGCATCGATCGTGTCGAGGGAGACCAGGCCCGAGAGGCCGTCGGAGCACAGCATCCAGCGGTCGCCCGCATGCGCCGGCCGCAGCGACAGGTCGAGCTCGGGCTCCGCGTCGACGTCGCCGAGCACGCGCATCAGCACGGAGCGCTGCGGATGCCGCTCGGCCTCCTCCTCGGTCAGACGGCCCTCGTCGAGCAGCCGCTGGACGAAGGTGTGATCCTTCGTGATCTGCGTGGTCTCCCCGTCGCGCAGCAGGTAGGCGCGGGAGTCGCCGATATGGGCGAGGGCGAACTTCCCCTCCGCCCGCAGCAGCGCGGTGATGGTCGTGCCCAGGCCAGACAGCTGGGGCTCGTCCCGGGCGCGGCGCAGGATCTCCTGGTTCGCCTGCAGGACGGACTCCTCCAGCGTCGCGACGATGTCCGCGGCGGGGGTGTCCTGGTCCAGGCGCGCCAGATGGCCGATCGCGACCGAGGAGGCGACGTCGCCCCCGGCATGGCCGCCCATGCCGTCGGCGACGACCAGCAGGTGGCTGCCGGCATAGCCGGAGTCCTGATTGTTCGAGCGGACGAGTCCGACGTCGGAGCGGGCGGCGTACCGCAGGGCGTAGCTCATCGCGGTCCTCGTCTCAGTTCGATCTCGGTGCGACCGATGCGCACCTGGGCGCCCGGCCGGAACGGCACGGCACCCTCGATGCGACGTCCGGACACGAGGGTGCCGTTGGTCGAGCCCAGATCCTCCACCATCCATTCGTCCTCGCGCCGGAAGACGCGCGCATGGCGGTTCGATGCGTAGTCGTCATCGAGCACCAGGGTGCATTCGGGCGCGCGGCCGATGAGGATCGGCGTCGAGCCCAGGGTCAGCGAGGTGCCGCGCAGCGGACCCGCGGTCACCACCAGGGAGGTCGCGGTCGGCGGGGGCGCCGGCCGCCCGGCCGGTGCGCCCTGCGGCGCCCCGGGCGGGGGAGGGCTCGCCGGCGCCCGCTGCTCGCGGCGCGGATCCTTGCTCGACCGCGTCACGACGGTCGTGCCGAACAGGTCGCTGCGCAGGACGAGCACGACGGCGATCACGAACACCCACAGCGCCAGGACGAAGCCCAGACGCAGGGCGACGATCGTCAGTTCGCTCATCGGGCGCTCACCAGGTGGCCGGATCGGCGGCGGGCAGCACCACGGTCAGGCGCGTCCGGCCGATCTTCACCAGCGAGCGATCCTGCAGCACCACGGGCGTGCGGATCCGCTCCCCGTCCACGAAGGTGCCGTTGGTCGAGCCGAGGTCCGTGGCGACGAGGGTGCCGTCGGCCTCGGCCCGCAGCTCCAGGTGGTGCCGGGACACGCCCGTGTCCTCGAGGATGATGTCGGCGTCGCCGCCGCGGCCGATCACGGTGACGGGGCCGGTCAGCAGGTACTGCTGCCCGTCGATCTCGACGATCGGATGGCCCGCCGTGCCCGAGCGGCCGGGGCCCGTCGCGGGCGCCACGCTGCCGCGCTCCGTGCGCGACTCCGTCTCGAAGCGGCCGGGCTTGACCTCGTCGTCGCAGGCGAGATCCACGCTCACCGCGCCCACGAACATGTAGCGCTGCTTCTCGGCATGCTCCATGAGCACGCGCTGGAGCTCGTCCACGAGCGTGTCCTGCCACGACGCGAAGCGGTCGTAGTCCTGCGAGTGCAGGTAGACGGTGTAGACGTTCGGGGCGAGCGTGCGCACGCGATCCAGCACCTGGATCTGGTCGTCGCACTCCCGCTTCAGGCCCTGCGCGAGGTCGAGCGGCTTCAGCTGGCCGCGACCCGGCGAGAACATGCTCGTCACTCCGCGGTCGAGCCCGCGCTCGATCCGGTCCAAGATCCCCACGGTGATCCCTCGCTGTCCTGCCGTCCTCCGCCCCGGTCGGCGACGGGGCTGTTCGCCCTCCCGATCGTAGCGCGCGAGCAGGTCACGGGGAGGCGACGGTTCGAGGGAGGAGGGCGTGAGATTCGTGCAGGGGTCGTGAAGGCGGTGCTCAGCCCGGTCTCGGGAATGCGCTGTGATGCGCTGCGATGCGTCGGGAATGCGCCGGTGGGAACGCGCCGGGAACGCGCATCGCGCCCGCTCCCGGACGGATCCGGGGGCGGGCGCGATGACGATGAGGCGGCGGCGCGGCGGCGCGGTGCCGGCCGTCGGGCGGTCGCGGACTCAGGCGTGGACTCAGGCGTGGACGAGCACGCGGCGGCCCTTGATGAACCAGGTGCGGGACCACAGCATGTCCGAGGCGGCGACCGAGATGCGGCAGCAGCCGTGCGAGGCCGGGTAGGACGGGATCGAGTTCGATCCGTGGATGGCCCATCCGCGGTCGTAGTAGCCGGGGCGGTAGAGGTTGCCCAGCGGGCCGGACTGCCAGCCGCTCGAGTACAGGCTGTACATCGAGAAGTCGCCCTTCGGGGTCGTCGCCGTCTTCCAGCGGCCGCCCGAGTAGTACCGCTGGCCGCTGCCGGTGGACGTGTTCAGGATGTACGACAGCTTCCCCTGGCTGGTCGCGATGATGACCTGCAGGGACAGGTCGACCTCGAAGGCCGTCCCGCTGGTGATCTGGCGCGCGGGCTTCTTGCCCGCGGACAGGGCCGCCCGCGTCTTCGGGCCGACGACCGCATCGCGGTAGAGGCCCGCCGACTTCTGCAGCGCCCACACGGCCTGCTGGGTGAGGTGGCCGAAGACGCCGTCGGCCGTGCCGCACCAGTACTTGTGCGCCCACAGGTCCTGCTGGAGCTTCTTGACCGCGGATCCGCGGTCGCCCTTGCGCAGCGTGGTGGCGGCCTCGGCGGCCGGTGCGCCGAGCGCGAGCCCCGCGCCGAGGGTCCCCACGCCCAGCAGCAGGAGCGAGCGCCGGGATGCCACCGGCTCGGACGCGGCGATCGGATCCGTCGGCGCGGCGGTGGGTCTGGACAGGTACCTGGTCATGGCGGTCTCCCCCGGGATGGTGTGTCGCCGTGCCGATCGGCGGCGGCGGGTCCGTGCGGGCGGGCGTCCGGGGTCGGAGGCCCGCGCCGACGCGGTCAAGATCATCATGCACAGCCCTCATCTAGGTCAACAAGAGGTAAAAACTAGCTGGTCGTGCGCTTTCTGTACCGTAGTCCGGAATCACTGCAGGTCGGCCCGGATCTGGACGTTCCGGACGGATTCGTATGTTCCCGGACGGAAACCTGCTGCATCGGCGTGTCGCGGGCGCGGGGACGGCAGCCGGAGCACCATCGCGCGCTCATCGGATGCCCGCCGGAGGGCGCGGACGGCGCTGTGGGATCCTGGCGCGGTGACCACCGCAGCGCAGATCGACCCCGGGCTCCTCCCCGACCTCCCCTTCGAGCATGTCGTCGGCGTGACCGACGCGCGCGGGACGCTCGGCGTCCACGGCGACGGCGCCCGCGTCCTCCCGCTCGCGAGCGTGTCCAAGCCGATCGCCGCGCTCGGCGTCCTCGTCGCCGTCGAGCGCGGACTCGTCGACCTCGATGAGTCCGTCGCCCCGCGCGGCCCCGAGGGCGCGACCGTGCGCCACCTGCTCGCGCACACCGCGGGCTACGGCTTCGACGGCCCCGAGGTGCTCGCCGAGCCCGGCGCCCGCCGCAACTACTCCAACACCGGCTTCGAGGTGCTCGGCGAGCACGTCGCCGCCGCCGTCGGCGCTGACCTCCCGGACTGGATCGAGCAGACCGTCGTCGGCCCCCTGGGCCTCGTCGACATCGAGGTCGACGGCTCGCCCGCGGCCGGCTACCGCGCCAGCATCCGCGACCTGCTCGCCGTCGGCCGCGAGCTGCTCGCCCCGACCCTGATCTCCGAGGACCTCCATCGCGAGGCCACGAGCGTGCAGTTCCCCGGCCTCCCGGGGATCCTCCCCGGGTACGGCCGTCAGCGGCCCAACGACTGGGGGCTCGGGCTCGAGATCCGCGACGGCAAGTCCCCGCACTGGACCGGCTCGCACAGCAGCCCCCGCACGGTCGGGCACTTCGGCCAGTCCGGCTCCTTCCTCTGGGTCGACCCCGACGCCGGCCTCGCCGGCGCCTTCCTCGGCACCGAGCCCTTCGGTCCCGCGCACGTCGCCGCCTGGCCCGGGCTGACCGACGCGCTTCTGCGGGCGTACGGCGCGAGCGGGGCGGACGGCGTCGGCGGGGCGGACGGCGTCGGCGGGGCGGACAGCGCTGACGGTGCGGGCGGTCCCCGCGGATGAGAGGGACCGGCGCCGGAGCCCTCGATCTGCTCGACGGCTTCGGCGTCGACGCCGCCGCGATCGTCCTCGGCCCCGAGGGCGAACGGGCCCGCCGCGGCGACGTCGACCGCATCCGACCCTGGCGCTCGGTGACCAAGACGCTCACCGGCCTCGCCTGCGCCCTCGCCCTCCAGACCGGCGCGGTCGCGCTCGACGACCCGGCCGGTCCGCCCGGCTCCACGCTGCGCCACCTGCTGTGCCACGCCTCCGGGCTCTTCTACGAGTCCGACCGCGTGCTGCAGGCGCCCGGCCTGCGCCGCCACTACTCGAACCGCGGGATCGAGGAGGCCGCCCGCCACGTCGAGCACGCCCTGGGGCGACCGTTCGACGACTGGGTCCGCGAGCGCGTCCTGGATCCGCTGGGGATGACGCGGACGCTCTGGGAGGGCTCGGCGGCCGTCGACGCGCACGGGCCCGTCGGCGACCTCGCCCTGTTCGCCGCCGAGATCCTGCGCCCCACGCTGCTCGACGAGCGCTGGCACGCGGAGATGACGCGGCCCCAGCTGCCCGAGCTCGTCGGCATCATGCCCGGCTTCGGCAAGCAGTCGCCCAACCCCTTCGGCCTCGGCCTCGAGATCCGCGGGGACAAGAGCCCGCACTGGACGGGGACGCGCAACTCCCCGGCGACCGTCGGGCACTTCGGCATGCGCGGGAACGCCTTCTGGGTCGACCCCGTCGCGGACCTCGCTCTCGTCGTCGGCACGGATCTCGACTTCTGCGACGCGCATCGCGAGATCATGCCGCGCCTGGCCGACGCGGTCCTGGAGGACTGGGGCTGACGGGCTGACGGGCCGACGGGCCGACGGGCCGACGGGCCGACGGGACGAGCCGCTGAGCGGCGGGGGAGTGCAGGCGGGTGGCTCCGGTCACCTCGTCATGGCGACCGGGCGGCGGACTCTGCGACGCTGAGGGGCGACCGGCCCCCGCCGGCCCCACCACGACCCCTGGAGCCCCCTCATGAGCACCGCGCCCGCCGACGAGACCCTGCTTCCCGCCGACGCGACGTCGACCGACGCAGCCCCTCCCGCCGAGGCGCCTGCCGCCGGGGCATCGACCTCCGATGCCGGGCTCTCCCGCATCGGGCGCGCCTTCGCGATCGCCGCCGTCCTCGAGGCCATCACCTGGGCCGGACTGCTGATCGGCATGCTCCTGAAGTACGGGACCGGCACGACCGAGCTCGGCGTGGTCATCTTCGGGCGGCTCCACGGCGGCATGTTCCTGATCTACGTCGCCGTCTCGCTCCTGACCGCCTGGAAGCAGCGCTGGAGCTGGTGGGTCGCGCTCCTCGCGCTCGCCGCCGCCGTCCCGCCGCTCGTGACCGTCCCGCTCGAGATGTGGCTGCGCCGCAGCGGCCGCCTCGGGGTGCGCTCCGCGCGCTGACGCCGGGCCGTCGGCCGGTGCTCGTCGGCCGACGGGCGTGCGTCGGCCGGCGCCGGTCCTCCGACGGGCGCGACTGCCCGTCGGGCGCGGCCGCCTCAGACGTTGTGGACGAGGGGGCCCGCGGGCTCGCGCACGCCCCGGATCGCCTCGAGCATCCGCACGAAGCGCACCGTCTCGGCGACGTCGTGCACCCGCAGGATCCGCGCCCCCTGCGCGATCGCCCAGGCGGCGGCCGCGAGGGACCCCTCGAGGCGCTCCTCCTTCGGCAGACCCAGGGTCTCGCCGACGACGTCCTTGCGCGAGAGCGCCGCGAGGACCGGATACCCCAGATCCGTGGCCTCCCGCCAGCCCCGCAGGAGCTCCAGCGTCTGCACCGTCGACTTGTTCAGGTCCGGACCCGGGTCGACGATGATCTGCGAGCGCCGGACCCCCGCGCCGAGGGCGCGCGCGACACGGTCCTCGAGCACCTGCCGCACCTCCGCGACGACGTCGTCGTACTGCGGGCTCGGGTACTCCCGGCGCGGCTCCGCGAGCGAATGGGTCAGGACGAGGGCCGCACCCGTGCGCGCCGCCGTCGACGCCAGCCGGGGGTCGCTCAGCGCCGTCGTGTCGTTGATGATGTCGGCGCCGGCCGCGATCGCCGCCTCCGCGACCTCCGCATGGAAGGTGTCCACGCTGAGCAGCGCCGTCGGCGCCTCCTCCCGCAGCCGCCCGACGACCGGGACCACCCGGTCGATCTCCTCCGCGACCGGCAGCGGCTCGCCGGGCGCGAACTTCACGCCGCCGATGTCGATGATGTCCGCGCCGGCCTCCGCCGCCGCGACGCCCGCCGCGACCGCCGCCTCCAGCGAGAAGGTGCGCCCCTCGTCGAAGAACGAGTCCAGCGTGCGGTTCACGATCGCCATGACGGCGGTGCGCTCGCGCAGGTCGGGGAGCGGGCGGGGGTGCAGCGGGGCGGCGTTCATCATCACTCCAGCAGGGGCCGATACGGTGGATGAGGCAGGACGGGATCGAGAGGGACCGAACCGGACCGGGCGGAACGCGCCCGGGACGCGGCGGCGGAGCCGTCGGCGGGACGTGCGGGAACCGCTCGACATCGTCTGTGCCGCACCTGTTCCACGACCGTTCACGTCGTCGTCGGAAGCGTCCGCGAGGGTCGCCGACCTGCACTACGTTGGGTGCGGACACGTCGTTCCACGACCCGGCATACATGGTCACATATGTGCCGCAACAGCATTTCTTTTGGAGGACTCTCGATGAAGATCGTCGTCGCCGGCGGAGACGGATTCTGCGGCTGGCCCACTGCCCTGTACCTCTCGCAGAAGGGGCACGAGGTCACCATCATCGACAACCTGGTGCGTCGCGAGATCGACGTGGAGCTGGGGTCGAACTCGATGACCCCGATCGTCTCCCTCGAGGACAGGGTCGCCGCGTGGAAGGAGGTCACCGGGAAGGACATCTCCGTCGTCATCGGCGACCTCACGGACTACGAGGACGTGTCCGGGATCTTCCGCGATCTCCAGCCCGAGGCGTTCGTGCACTTCGCCGAGCACCGCAGCGCGCCGTACTCGATGATCGACCGCGAGCATGCGATCGAGAACCACCGCAACAACGTCGAGGGCACCCTCAACGTCCTGTGGGCGATCAAGGACTTCGCGCCCGACTGCCATCTCGTCAAGCTCGGCACCATGGGCGAGTACGGCCAGCCGAACATCGAGATCGAGGAGGGCTGGATCGAGATCGAGCACAAGGGCCGCAAGGACCGCCTGCCGTTCCCGAAGACCCCCGGCTCCTTCTACCACCTCACCAAGGTGCACGACAGCGACAACATCATGTTCGCCTGCCGCACCTGGGGCATCCGCGCCACGGACCTCAACCAGGGCGTCGTCTACGGCCTCGAGACCGACGAGACCCGTCTGGACCCGCGCCTCGTCAACCGCTTCGACTACGACGCGGTCTTCGGCACGGCCCTGAACCGGTTCATCATCCAGTCCGCCATCGGCCACGACCTCACGGTCTACGGCAACGGCTCGCAGACCCGCGGGTACCTGAACATCCAGGACACCGTGCGCTGCATCGAGATCGCCTGCGAGAACCCGGCCGACCGCGGCGAGTTCCGCGTGTTCAACCAGTTCACCGAGGAGTTCTCGGTCCAGCAGCTGGCCGAGCTCGTCGCCGAGGCCGCCGCGAAGATCGACCTCGACGTCACGATCGACCACATCGAGAACCCGCGCGTGGAGAAGTACGACCACTACTACAGCGCGGTCAACTCGGGCCTGCTCGGCCTCGGCCTCGAGCCGCACCTGCTGACCACCGACGTGATCGCCGAGATCCTCACGGTCGCACGGGCCAACGCCGACCGCGTCGAGCGCGACCTCGTCCTGCCCACCGTCACCTGGAAGTGATCCCGGGCCCGTGAAGATCACGATCGTCACGGAGACCTTCCTGCCCTCCGTCGACGGCGTGGTGACGCGCCTGCGCCACGCCGTCGAGCGGTTCCAGGACCTCGGCCACGAGGTCATGGTCATCGCCCCCGAGCTCGGCGTCACCGAGCACCACGGGGCGAGGGTGGTGGGCATCCGGCCGGTGACGCTGCCGTTCTACAAGCATCGGCGCTTCACCCTGCCCCACCCCACCGTCGACGGCATCATCCGGGGCTTCCACCCCGACGTCGTCCACGCCGCCCAGCCGCTGCTGCTGGCCTCCTCCGGGGCCTACGCCGCCCACCGGCAGCGGATCCCGCTGGTCGCCAGCTACCACACCCACATCCCCCGCTACCTCGACCTCTACCGGGCGTGGAAGTGGGGCAAGCCCGCCGTGTGGTGGCAGATCCGGCGCAACCACGCCCTGGCCGACATCAACCTCGCCACCTCGCAGACCATGCGCGACGAGCTCGAGGCCCAGGGCATCGAGAACCTCCACGTGCTGCGCCGCGGCGTCGACACCGTCGCCTTCCATCCGCGCTTCGCCTCCGCGGCGATGCGGGAGCGCCTCACCCAGGGGCACCCCGAGAAGACGCTGCTGGTGTTCGTCGGCCGCCTCGCCGCCGAGAAGGAGATCCAGCGGCTGCGCCCCATGATGAGCCGCCGCGACGACATCGCCCTCGCGATCGTCGGCGACGGGCCCTACCGGCACGAGCTGGAGACGCTGTTCGCCGGCACCTCCACGCTCTTCCCCGGGTTCATGGAGGGCGAGGAGCTCGCGAGCGCCTTCGCGAGCGCCGACGGCTTCATCTTCCCCTCCGTCACCGAGACCCTCGGCCTCGTGATCACCGAGGGCATGGCCTCCGGCCTCCCCGTCGTCGCCGCCCGCTCCGGCCCCACCTGCGAGCAGATCACCGACGGCGTCGACGGCCTGCTCTACGACTCCGGGAGCGAGGGATCGCTCGACGCGGCGCTCTCGCGCCTCGGGGATCCCGCAGTGCGCGAGGGCATCCGCGGGGCCGCCCGCGCCGAGGCCGAGAAGTACTCGTGGGAGGCCGCCTCCGACGACCTGCTGCGGTACTACGAGAGGGCGATCGCGAAGCACGAGGGCTGACGGGGCGGGCGGGACCGCTCCGTCGGCCCTCGGTCGCGCCGAGCGCATCGGCGCTGCGGATCCGCCCTTCCGCTCAGCCCCTCCCGCTCGATCCCGCCGACCAGGCCGGTCGACCCCGGCTGTCAGCTGCCAGGAGGTTCCCCCGTGACCGAATCCGCCGCGGCCCCCGCAGCGCCCCCTGTCGACGCTCCCACCGCGGGCGAGCTCCGCGCCGAGCTCGACGCGCTCATCGACAGAGTGGGCACCCCGCTCGTGATCGCCCACCGCGGGACCACGCTCGGCAGCTTCCCCGACAACACCGTGCGGGCTGCGGTCGCGGCGCTGCGCAGCGGCACCGACATCGTCGAGGTGGACGTGATCCGCTCGACCGACGGCGAGTACTACCTCTTCCACGACGGCTACGAGGACAAGCACTTCGCCGGCGCCGAGGATCTGCGCACCCTCCCCTCCGCCGCCATCGACGAGCTCAGCTTCCGCTGGCAGGGGGAGCGGGGCACGGTCCGTCCCACCCGGCTGCTGGACCTGCTGGAGGCGCTGCCCGACGCATGGCTGAACGTGGACCGCTCCTGGTTCTACTGGCCGGAGCTGCTGGACGTGCTCGCCGAGGCGGGCGCCGCCCGTCGGGTGCTGCTGAAGTCCCCGCCGGAGCCCGAGCTCCTGGCCGCGCTGGCCGCGCATCCCACCCCGTTCCTCTACTACCCGATCATCACGACCCCCGAGCAGTTCGCGGAGGTCCGCGCGATCCCCGGGCTGAACCTCATCGGGGCCGAGGTGCTCGCGGCCACCCCCGAGGACCCGTACGCGGACCCCGCCGCGATCGCCGCGATCGCCGCGGAGTTCCCGCTGGTGCAGGTCAATGCCCTGAACCTCGAGAACGGAGCGCGGCTGTACCTCGGCCACGACGACGAGACGGCGCTGCTCGAGGGGCCCGAGGCGGGGTGGGGCCCGCTGGTGCGCAGCGGGGCGACCGCGATCCAGACCGACTGGCCGCACCTGCTGCGCGAGCACCTCGAGGGCCGAGACCTGCGGACGGGACGGCGGGCGCCCGGTCTGTGACGTGCGCGGCGGCGCCTCCCCTCAGCCGTCGACGCGGATCCCCAGGTGCCCCGCCAGCAACGGGGCCAGCTCCATCAGCTGCGCGGCGTCCACCGTGGCGCCGCGCAGCGCACCCGGATCGCTGATCGAGGACATCCGCAGACCCCGCAGGTCGGCGTCCGCCAGGCGCGCGCCGTCGATGCTCAGCGCCCCCGTGCGGGAGCCCCGGAAGGCGACCCGCGTCGCGTTCGCCCCGCCCAGGTCCAGCTCCTCGAGCACGCAGTCCTCGAACAGCACGTCCTCCAGCTGCGACGAACGCAGGTTCAGCCAGTCGATCTTGCATCCAGCGAAGCGCACCGAGCGCAGCTCCGCGTCATAGAGGTCCAGCGCGCCGCAGCGCGTGCCCGTGATCTCGACATCGCGCAAGGACGAGCGCGCGAGGTCCAGCACCGGGGCATCCATCCGCTCGATCCGCGTCTCCACCAGCCGCGCCGAGCGCAGCACCGTGCGCTCCGCGCGCACCCCCTCCAGCGAGCACTCGGCCAGCGCGAGGCCCGTGAGGTCCCGCTCCGACATGTCCCCGGTGATGCGGGCCAGGTCGATCGAGGCTTGGGCATCCAGGGCGGCGGCGTCGAGGTCGTCGAGGGGCGGCAGGACCAGGGGAGCCAGCACGGGGGCGCGGGTCGCGGCGGGGCGGCGGGGCATGAGGGGTCCTCGGATCTGTCGGCGGGCGGCCGAGGGGCGTCGTCGGCTCTCCGCCGGATCCTCGCAGACCGGCCTGACCGGTGGGCCCGGATGGACGCTCCGGCAGGATTCGAACCTGCGACGCACTCCTTATGAGGGAGCTGCTCTGCCGGGCTGAGCTACGGAGCGTCCGTACATCCTGACCGGTGCCGCGGGGCGCTGGCCAGCATCTCGTCACGGTCCGACATCGGGGGTCATGCGGGGCGGTGCGGGGAGGCTGTGGGGATGCTGCGGGGGAGGCTGTGGGGAGTGCTCCTCCCCAGCGGGCAGTCGTCCACATCCGGGAGCGGGCGGGTGCGGGCGGGATCGGGCGGTGCCACCGTGGACGCCATGGACGAGCGACGACGACAGGCGACGGACGACGGGGAGCACGGCACCGCACCCCGGTCGACCGCTCTGCGCGCCCTGATCGAGGAGCTCACCCCGGCGCTGCGGGCGGCGACCGGGCCAGTCGGGGAGCGGCAGGAGCATGCCGACCTGCTCATCGCCCTCCAGGACCTGCGCTGCGCTCTCGAGGCCCTCGACATACGCGCCCTGGTCGCCCTCGGCGACGCCACCCGCGAGCAGGAGATGCGGCGTGCCCAGGAGGACGCCGGCCCCGGCGGGAGACCCCCCGCGGAAGAGGCGGTGCATCGAGCCGCCGACGAGATCACCGCCCGCGACGCCTCCCTCATCCAGCGCCGATCCGCCGCCCATGCGTCGAAGGCGCTCGAATCCGCCCGTCGGATCCAGGAGACCCTGCCCGAGATCCATGCGGGGCTCGCCGCCTCGCGGATCTCGCCCACCGCGGTGCAGGCCATCTCCGAGCACACCGCCGTGCTCGACGACGACCAGCGCCGAGAGGTCTCCGCGCTGCTCGCCCAGGACCTGGACGCGCTCGACGCCGCCGGCAACCGCCGCTGGCAGGGCGAGGCGCAGACCGCCGTCGAGAAGGTCGATCCCGAGGGCTCCGCCGAGCGCGCCCGGCGCGCCGCCGAGAAGCGCTGCGTCGGCAGCGTGCGCAAGCCCCACGGGATGGCGATGCTCTACGCGATGCTCCCCGCCTCGCAGGCCGCAGCCATCGTCAAGAGACTCTCCGTCGCCGCCGCGCAGAAGGTCGCCGCGAGCGACGACCGCCAGCGCGCGCACGGGCCCGTGATGGCCGACCTGCTCGCGGCCACCCTCCTCGGCGAGGAGGCCGAGTCGGCCGGGGCCCAGGGGATCCGCGAGGAGGACCGGGTCGCCGCCGGGGGCACGAGCATCGACATCGGCATCGTCATCACCGACCGCGCACTGTTCGCCCCGGACACCGGGGAGGCCGCGCACATCGAGGGCTACGGGGCCGTCCCCGCGAGCGCCGTGCGCGAGCAGGTGCGGGCGGCGCTGCTCGCCCCCGCCCCGGGCCAGGGGGATCCCGCCGGGTCCGACGGGCCGGCGCTGCGCGTGCTCTTCCGGCGGCTCTACACGCACCCGACCACCGGGGAGCTGGTGGCCGCGGACTCCCGCTCGCGCGCCTTCCCGCGCGGCATGGCCCGGTACCTCGGCGCCCGCGACACCTTCTGCCGGGGCCCCTTCTGCGACGCCCGCATCCGCCAGCACGACCACATCGCCCCGCATGCCGGCGGCGGTCCCACCACGCTCGGCAACGGACAGGGCACCTGCGTCCACTGCAACGGCAAGGAGCGGCAGGGGGTGAGGGTGGAGCGCCGGGAGGGACCGGTGCACGCCGTCGCCTGGACGGGGCGCTCGGGCGTCACCCGGGTGAGCGCGCCGCCGGCGATCGGGCCGCCGGTCCCGGACTGAGCCGGGCCGGGCCGGCCTGGGCTGGGCCGGGCGGAGCGGGTTCGAGCCGCGAGGCAAACGATTGCACGTCTCTGATCGCGAGTGATCGCGCTCGAGGCGGGCAAGCGCATGCCCTCGGTGAATGCGACGTTTCATGTCAGGGGTTCCGCGGAAGCGGCCCCATGTCCTACGATGGAACCGTTTGCAGATGAATCACGCCGCCGCGGCCGTGTCAGGGCATCGACGACGTCGTCGCCGTCCACCGTCGCATCCCTCCGGCATCCGCCCGCACGCCCTCCAGGAGAACCCCATGGCCCTTCGCAACGACACCCACTCCGCCGACGTCCGCCGCGAGCGCTCCGGCAGCACGCTGCGCCTCGAGGTCGCCGACTCCGCCCTCCTCGCCCCCTTCGAGGGCACGTCCTCCCCGGCCGGCGACGGCTACGTGCTCGAGGGCCCCACCTCCAGCCGCAACGCCCGCGCCCTGCAGGACGTCTTCCCCGCGCTGCGCCCGCAGTTCGTCGGCGCCCACCGCACCTCCGTCGGCACCGGCGACCGGATCGGCCTGGCCACGGCCGGCCAGGCCGCGGCGTTCGCGCAGGCCGGCGGCGACATCTTCCCCGTGCTCGCCCAGCAGTCCATCCGCGAGATGGACCGCCTCCACCGCAGCGCCGAGTCCGTCATGACCGACTCCGTCTTCGGTCTCGTCGAGGCCGGCTGGGATCGCGGCTTCGGCGCCGACTGCGACCACATCAAGACCACCGAGGGCATCGACCGCGGCCTCGCCGCTGGCTTCACCATGTTCACCCTCGACCCGGGCGACTACGTCCAGGACGTCACCGCCGGCGCCAGCCGCGCCCAGGCCGAGGCCCTGCCCTGGGACGCCCTCGAGGACACCCTCGAGGGGACCCTCACCCGCTACGCCGACACCCGCATCGAGCTCGCCGGCGAGACCATCGCCCCCACCGAGGACGAGATCGTCACCGCCGCCGTGAAGTACGCCGGCGCCGTCGCCGAGACCGCACGGCTCTACCGCCACCTGCACGACAACGCCCAGCACCCGGTGGAGACCGAGATCGCCGTCGACGAGACCGCGTGGCTGACCACCTTCTTCGAGCACTACTACCTCGCCACCGAGCTCAAGCGCCTCGGCCTCGAGTGGTTCTCCTTCGCCCCCCGCTACGTCGACGGCTTCGAGAAGGGCCTCGAGTTCAGCGGCGACGTCGACGAGCTCCGGCACAACCTCGAGGTCCACCACGCCATCGGCGAGACCTTCGGCGGCTACAAGATCTCCCTGCACTCCGGCTCCGACAAGTACTCGATCTACCCGCTCGCCGTCGAGGCCACCGAGGGCCTCGTCCACCTCAAGACCTCCGGCACCAGCTACCTGTGCGCCCTCGAGGTCATCGCCGCCCAGGACCCCGAGCTGTTCGGGACGATCTGGGGGATCTCCCGCGACGCCTACGCCCGCGCGAGCGCCTCCTACCAGGTCTCCGCCCAGGCCGACTCGACCCCGATCGCCCTGGACGGCGTCGACCTCGCCGAGCTCATCGCCCAGGCCGATGCCCGTCAGATCCTCCACGTCGGCTACGGCGACTCCCTCATCGCCTCCCTCGCCGACGGCAGCCCGCTGGTCGACCGCTTCGACGCGGTCCTGCGCGAGAACCACGGCGCCTACGCGGATGTCCTGGTCCCGCACATCTCCCGCCACCTCACCGCCTTCGCTGGCGCGCGGGTCTGAGAGCAGTCCGGACGTCCCGGGGCCGGGGCCGGGGCGATCCCGGGACCGGCGCACGGGACCACCCCTGGCATGAGGACGGGCCGGTCGTCCGAGCAGAGCGCTCGGACGACCGGCCCGTCGTCGTGGGAGCGGCGCTGAGGCCGCTGAGGCGGATCAGGCCGCGGCGGCCGCCTGCGCGGCGGCGGGGAGCGCCTCCGCGATGCGATCGAGGATCGCCTCGTCGTGCGCGGTCGAGACGAACCATGCCTCGAAGGCCGAGGGCGGCAGGCTCACGCCCGCCTCCAGCATCGCGTGGAAGAAGCGACGGAACGCCTCGGTGTCCTGGTCCTTGGCGTCCGTGTAGTCGCGCACCGGGTCCTCGCGGAAGAACACCGAGAACAGGGAGCCCGCGGTCTGGATCGTGTGGGGGACGCCGGCTGTCGTGAGGGCGTCGCCCACCAGCTGCTGCAGGCGCGTGCTCGCGGCGTCGAGCGCGGCGTAGGCGGCGTCGTCCAGGCCTGCGAGGGTCGCCAATCCCGCGGCGGTCGCCAGCGGGTTCCCCGACAGCGTCCCCGCCTGGTAGACGGGGCCGGCCGGGGCCAGCAGACCCATCAGGTCGGAGCGGCCGCCGAAGGCGCCGACCGGGAGGCCGCCGCCGATGACCTTGCCGAAGGTCATGAGGTCCGGGGCCCAGCCCTCGCCGTCGATGCCGTAGTGCCCGGCGCGGCTCGCCCGGAAGCCCGTGAGGACCTCGTCGCTGATCAGCAGGGAGCCCGCGGCGTGCGCCGTCTCCGCGAGGAAGCGGTTGAAGCCGTCGACGGGCGTCACCACGCCCATGTTGCAGGGGGCGGCCTCGGTGATGATCGCGGCGATCTCGGTGCCCCGCTCGGCGAACAGCGCGGTCACCGCGTCGCGATCCCCGTAGGGGAGGACCACCGTGTCGCGGGCGGTCGCGGCCGTGACCCCGGCGGAGCCCGGCATGGCGAAGGTGGCGACCCCGCTGCCGGCCTCGGCGAGCAGCGCGTCCACGTGCCCGTGGTAGCAGCCTGCGAACTTCACGATCACGTCGCGCTCCGTGGCCGCGCGGGCGACGCGCAGGGCGCTCATCGTGGCCTCGGTGCCGGAGTTGACCAGGCGGACCTGCTCGACGGGGGCGATCCGGGAGACGACCTCCTCGGCGAGGGTCACCTCGCCGGGCTGAGGGGCGCCGAAGGAGAGCCCCCGGCCTGCGGCCTCCCGGACGGCCTCGACGACCTGCGGGTTCGCATGCCCGAGGATCATCGGGCCCCAGGACCCCACGAGGTCCACATACTCGCGGCCGTCGGCATCGTGCAGGAGCGCACCGGAGGCCGACACGATGAACGGCGGGGTGCCGCCGACCGAGCCGAAGGCCCGCACCGGGGAGTTCACCCCCGAGGGGATCACGGTCCTGGCGCGGTCGAAGAGGGCGGCGGAGCCGGCGGGAGCGTCGGGGGAGGGAGCGGTCATGCGGATCTCCTGGGGCGAGGACAGTCGGGGTGTCAGGGGTGTCAGGGGTGTCAGGGGTGTCAGGGGTGGCAGGGCGGCGGAGCGGCGTGGCTGTGGTGCGGCGGGCGCGGTCAGAGGAACTCGCGCAGGTGCGGGGGGAGGCCGTCGGCGAACCAGCCGGCGACCTCGCTCGCATGGTAGGTGAGCACGGTCGAGGCGCCTGCGCGACGGAACGCCAGCAGGGACTCGAGGATCGTGCGGTCGCGGTCGATCCAGCCGTTCGCGGCGGCCGCCTCGATCATGGCGTACTCGCCGGAGACCTGGTAGGCGCCGACGGGGACGGGGGAGATGTCGGCGATCTGCCGGAGGATGTCGAGATAGGGCAGGCCGGGCTTGACCATGACGAGGTCCGCGCCCTCGGCGACGTCGAGCTCGAGCTCGCGCAGCGACTCCTGGACGTTCGCGGGATCCTGCTGGTAGGTGCGGCGGTCGCCCTGCAGGGAGGAGTCGACGGCCTCCCGAAAGGGGCCGTAGAAGGCCGAGGCGTACTTCGCGGTGTACGCGTACAGGGCCACGTCGGAGCGGCCTGCCGTGTCGAGGGCGTCGCGGATCGCGGCGATCTGGCCGTCCATCATCCCCGAGGGGCCCAGCAGGTGCGCGCCCGCCTCGGCCTGGACGAGGGCCATGTCGCGGTAGCGCAGCAGGGTGGCGTCGTTGTCGACGCGGCCGTCGGCGTCGAGGACGCCGCAGTGGCCGTGGTCGGTGAACTCGTCCAGGCACAGGTCCGCCATGAGCACGGTCGCGTCGCCGAGCTCGGAGCGGAGGCGCGCGAGGGCGCGGTTGAGGATCCCCTCCGGGTCGGTGGCGCCGGAGCCGATCGCGTCCTTGGTCTCGGGCACGCCGAAGAGCATCACGCCGCCCACGCCGCGCTCGACCGCCTCGGTCGCGGCGCGGACCAGGGAGTCCATCGTGTGCTGCTCGACGCCGGGCATCGAGGAGACGGGGCGGTTCTCGCTCGCGCCCTCGCGCACGAACATCGGCAGCACGAGATCGGCGGGGCGCAGGGTGTGCTCCCGCACCAGGGCGCGCATCGCGGGGGTGGTGCGCAGGCGGCGGGGCCGGTCGATCGGGCCGGGGACGGTGGGGAGAGTCATCGGAGCTCCTTCGGGAAGGTCGGAGGTGAGGGTGGGCCGGGGTGCGGGCGGGCGAGCACCTCGCGGACCGCCGCGACGAGCGCCACATCGGTCGGTGCCGCGGCCTGCGCCGCGAGGGGGAGGCCCGCCGCGCGGACGGCGCGGGAGGTGGGCTCCCCGATCGTCACGACAGCGGTCGAGGGATGCACCCCCACGGCCGCGGCCTGCCGCGCGATCATCGGGCTCGTGAGCACGAGCGCGGCGTACGCGCCGTTCGCCATGCCCACCGCGACCGCGGGCGGGGGATCCAGGCGGCGGGGCTTGTAGGCGGTGACCTCATGGACCCGGTAGCCTTTGGCCCGCAGCCCCTCCGGCACCGTGCGGGAGGCGGCGGAGGAGGCGGGGAAGAGCACGGTCGCGCCATCGTCGGCCGCAGGCATCTGGTCGACGAGCGCCGCGCCGGAGCCGTCCGCGACGAGGGTGGAGGCGATCCCCAGCTGGGCGAGGGATTGCGCGGTCCCGCCGCCGACGGCGACCACCACCGTGCCTGCCGGCACCGTGACCGCGCCGAGGCACTCGGCGGCGGTGCGGGAGGTGACCACGAGGTGGGTGTACGCGCCCGCGGCGAGACGCTCGCGCGCCGCCGTCAGTTCCTCGCTCGTCGCGGGCGCGAGATGGACCAGCGGCTCATGCACCGCGGCGAGGCCCGCCGCGGCCAGCAGCTGCAGCAGGCTCGCCCCGCGCCCGGCCGGCCGTGCGACGAGCACGGGACGGGCCAGGGCCGGGGACGGGACGGGCACAGCGCCGGGCACGACGGGGGACATCAGGCGCGGGCCTCCGCGAGGATGTCGCCGGCGCCGCGGGAGAGCAGGTCCGCGGCGAGCTCCGCGCCGAGCGCGGCCGGCACCGAGTCCGGGCCCGAGAGCGGGTCCGCGGCGAGGTCCAGCGCCATGCGCGCCTCGCCCTCGACCACGTGGCGGCCGTCGAGCCGGATCGCGAGCGCGCGCAGACGCAGCACGCGCACATTCTCCGACTGCTCACCCTCCGTCGGCTCCTCGAACTCGGCGTAGGCCGCGACGGGAGCGGAGCAGCCGGCCTCGAGGGTGCGCAGCAGCGACCGCTCGGCGGTGACGGCGGCGCGGGTCGCCGGGTCATCGACCGCGGCGAGGCGCTCGTCGAACCAAGGCTGCTCAGCGAGCGCGGCGGTGGTCGCCTCGACCGCGAGGGCGCCCTGGGCGGGGGCCGGCAGCATGACGTCCACCGGCAGGACCTCGCTGATCACGGACTCGAGGCCCACGCGGCGCAGTCCGGAGGCGGCGAGCACGACGGCGTCGAGGTCCGCCTCCGGCCCGAGGGCGCGGTTCAGGCGGGTCTGGACGTTGCCGCGGATCCCCACGACCTCGAGATCGGGCCGGTTGCGCAGCAGCTGCGCGCCCCGGCGCGGCGAGCCGGTGCCCACCTTCGCGCCGAGCGGCAGGTCCGCGAGCCCCATCCCGTCGCGGGCGCAGAGGGCATCGCGCGGGTCCTCGCGCACGGGCGTGCAGGCGAGGGCGATCTCCTCCAGCGGCGCGGTGGGCAGGTCCTTCCACGAGTGGACGATCACATCCACCTCACCATCCAGCAGCGCCTGGCGCACGGCGGTGACGAACACGCCGGTCCCGCCGATCCGGGAGAGGGGGCTGGTGAGGTCGCGGTCCCCGTGGGTGGAGACATGCACGAGCTCGACCTCGCGCCCGGTCCCGGCCACGACGGCCTCTCCGACGTGCCCGGACTGGGTGAGCGCGAGATCCGAAGCGCGGGTCCCGATGCGCAGCGGAGAGTCAGGATCGTTCGAGGACACGATGGGAGCGCTCGCGCCGAGCGTCACGCCGAGGCTCCCGCAGAGTCGGCCTCGCCGCGCGTGGCGGCCTCGGCGCGGGCCCGCTCGACGTCCTCCGCCGAGTCCACGGCGCTGGTCGTGGGACGGCACACGCGGCCCACGCAGCAGTTCGCACCGCACACGTCCGGGGTGCCGCCGAAATCGGTGACGACCCGGCGCGGGAACGAGTGATCCAGCCGCTCCTGGATCAGATCCGCGAGCGCCGCGATGAAGCGTGGATCCTCGCCCGAGGTCGCGACACGGCGGAAGGCGAGGCCGTTCTCCTCGGCGGTCTCCTTCGCCTCGGTGTCCAGGTCCCACACCACCTCCACGTGGTCGGTGACGAACCCGATCGGGACCACGACGACGGCGTCGGCAGCGTCGTCAGCGGCGAGCTGCTCGATGACGTCGTTGACGTCCGGCTCGAGCCAGGGGATGTGCGGCGCACCCGAACGGGACTGGTAGACCAGCTGCCACTCCGGCAGCGAGGGCTCGTCGTCGTGCAGCTGATCCATCACCCAGCGGCAGGCCGCAAGGTGCTGCTCGACGTACCACCCCCCGGACCCCTGGATGCGAGTCTCCTCGGGGCCGGAGGCCTCGGCCATCGAGTTCGGTACCGAGTGGGTGGAGAACAGCACGGCGACCCGATCCGCGTCGTGTCCCTCCACTGCGAGGCCCGCCAGTGCGCGGCTCACGCCGTCGACCACGGGTTCGAGGAAGCCGGGATGGTTGAAGTAGACGCGGACCTTGTCGATGCTGATCTCGCCCACCAGTCCGGTCTCCTCGAGCACCATGCCGAAGTCCTCACGGTACTGCCGGCACGAGGAGTAGGACGAGTAGGCGCTGGTCACCAGACCCAGCGCGTGACGTCGGCCGTCCGCATGAAGTGCACGGACCGCATCGGAGTTGTACGGCGCCCAGTTGCGGTTCCCGAAGTAGATCGGCAGGTCGATGCCGCGCCCGGCGAGCTCCTTCTCCAGTGCGGCGATCATCGCCTCGTTCTGCGCGGTGATCGGGCTGCGACCGCCCAGAGCGCGGTAGTGACCCGCGACCTCCTCGAGGCGCTCATCGGGGATGCCGCGCCCTCGGGTGACATTGCGCAGGAACGGGATCACGTCCTCCTGGCCGTCAGGCCCGCCGAAGGACGAGAACAGGATCGCGTCGAAGGGCTTGGGCTCGCCGCGCCGGGTGTGGGTGGGGGAGGCGGGGTCGACCCGGCGGGGGGCACCCGCGGAGTCGTGGTCCGTTGGAGTGACGATGTCGGTCATGGGTGTTCCTCGAAATGTGGGTTCGGTATCAGGCCAGCATCGCGGCGACGTCCTCGAGGGAATCGAGGCGGCGTCCGGCGTGGAAAGGGAGCTCATCGCGCACGTGCAGGCGCGCATCGGAGTAGCGCAGGTGGCGCATCATGTCGACGAGGTCGTGGAGATCGTCGGCCTCGAAGGACAGCAGCCACTCGTAGTCGCCGAGGGCGAAGGCGGCGACGGTGTTGGCGTTGCACTGCGGGTAGTCGCGGCCGAGCATGCCGTGCTCGCGGAGCATGCGGTTGCGCTCGTCGTCGGGCAGCAGGTACCAGTCGTAGCTGCGCACGAACGGGTACACGGTGATCCACTGCTTGCGCTCGAACTCGGGGACCATGAACGAGGGGACGTGGCCCTTGGCGAACTCGGCCATGCGGTGCACGCCCACGGCGGACCACTCGCGGGTCAGCCAGGTGCCGGCGAGGGAGTTCTCGAACTCGCGCAGCGCGGTCTGGAGGGACTCCGGCTTGTCGGCGGCGAGCCAGATCATCAGGTCGGCCTCGGCGCGGAAGCCGGAGACGTCGTAGAAGCCGAGGATCTCGACCTCGTGGGCGCCTTCGAGCAGGGCGACGGTCTCCTCGAGCGCGGTGCCGATCTGCTCGGCGCCGATCTCGCCGTCGTCGGTCAGCCCGGAGGTGCGGCGGTAGACGGTGTAGCTGGTGTAGCGGGTGGTCTGGGCGAGGTCGATGTCGTCGCTCATGATCCTGTTCCTTCCGGGAGGGGTGAGGTGCGGGGTGCTGCGGTGCTCGCCGCGGCATCGGCGCGGACGATCGCGTCGATGCCGGTGCCGGCCCGCCAGGAGCCCACGAGCTCCAGGTCGGGCTCTGCGGCGAGCAGGTCTTCGAGGGCGGCGAGGGCCGCGCGGTGGCCGGGCAGGGCCTGGCGCATGGCCCGGTCCCAGTCGACGATGCGGGAGGCGAGCAGCTGCTCGCGGCCCAGCGGGGCGCCGAGCACGAGGGAGGCGTCGGCGAGGGCGAGGTCCACGATGTCCTCGCGCGCGGGCAGCTCCTGGCCGGGACGACCGTAGGACAGGCGCACGACGTGCGGGGAGCGCGCCTCCGGCAGGGCGGTCCGGGCGAGGCGCTCGACGTGCTCCCACTTCGCGGAGGCATGGGTGAGCGCCTTGGCGGTGATCCCCGGGGTGCCGGGGGCGACGAGCGCGCCGGTGCCGCTGGGGAGGGCGTCCAGGGCGGGCGCGTCCAGGACGAGGGCGACCAGGCGCACCGTCGACGAGGGCGCCTCCGGGATCGCGCGAGCGATGTCCGGGGCGGGACCCTCCAGCAGGTCGCGCGCGAGATCGGGCGGGCAGGCGAGGATCAGACGGTCGCCGCCGAGGGTCTCCCCGGCCGCCGTCGTGACGGTCCAGGCGGGCGTGCGGGCCGCGCCGGTCATGCGGATCGTGCCGGTCTCGCGCTCGACGGCGACGGCCCGCGTCCCGGTGCGGATCTCCCCGCCCGCCGCGCGGATCCCGGCGGCGAGGGCACGGGGGAGCTCGGCCATCGTCGGGTCCAGGGCGTGCACCCGGGTGCCGGCGCTCCTCGTGGAGCGCCCCCGGACGGCGCGGACGGCCGCCGTGAGGGAGCCGTGCTCGCGCAGCCCGGAGAGCAGGGCGGGGGAGGCGGCGGCGAACTCGAGGGTCGCGGGATCGGAGGAGTGGACGCCGCCGACGATCGGGGCGACGAGCCGGTCGGTGACGCGGCGTCCGCAGCGCGCGGTCACGAGCTCCGCGACGGTCGCGCCGGGGCGATCGCCGACGCGCGCCGGCAGGAACCGCTCGAGCGCGGCCCGCAGCGCGCCGGGCACGCCCAGGACGGCGCGCACGTCGGCGGCCAGCGGATGCGCGGGCACGCCCAGCAGGGCGTCGGCGGGCGCCCGGTGGACGCCGCCCGCGGAGACGATCCGGCTGCCGAGGCCGGACCGGGGGGAGACCACGGCCGTCTCGGCGATGCTTGTCGTACCGAGGTCGGCGATCAGCGCGTCGACGGCGCCGGAGCCGAGCGAGTACGCCTCGGCGCCCGCGTTGATCGGCAGGCCCGGGAGCACCTCGGCCTCGGCGATCGCCCCGCCGACGACGTCCTCGCCCTCGAGGACGAGGACGTCGTCGCCGGCGGCGAGCCGACGGCGGGCGGCGAGCAGGCCCGCGAGCCCGCCCCCGACCACCAGGGTGCGCGGGGTCATGAGGCGTCGGCCGCCGCGGGGACGCGCTGCTCGTGCAGGTAGGACACGAGGTCGGTGAGGACCTGCGGATCCGTCTCGGGCGGGACCCCGTGGCCGAGGTTCACGACATGGCCGCTCGCGCCCGCGCCGGCCGCGAGCACGGCGCCGGCCTCGGCGAAGCGCACCTCCTCGGAGGTGAACAGCACGGCCGGATCGATGTTGCCCTGGATCGGGGTGCCCGCGGGGAGCGCCGCGAGCGCGCGGTCGAGGCGGAGGCGGTGGTCTACGCCGATCACGTCGGCGCCGGCCTCGAGCATCGGCACGAGCAGATGGGAGGCGCCGACGCCGAAGTGGATGCGCGGGACCGGCAGGTCCGCGACTCGCGCGAGCACCTCCGCCGAATGCGGCTGGACGTGCGCGCGGTATACGTCCTCGCCGAGGGAGCCGACCCAGGAGTCGAACAGCTGGACCGCGGAGGCGCCCGCGAGCACCTGGGCGCGCAGGAAGCGGCCGGAGAGCTCGGCGACCCACGAGGCGAGGCGATCCCACAGCTCGGGCCGGTCGCGCATGAGTGCGCGGGTGCGCAGGTGGTCGCGGCTGGGACCGCCCTCGACCATGTAGCTGGCGACGGTGAAGGGGGCGCCCGCGAAGCCGATCAGCGGCGTGGTGCCGAGCTCGGCGACGGTCCGGCGGACGGCCTCGCGGATCGGTTCGAGGGCCTCCTCGAAGCCTCCGTCCTCCTCGCCGAGGGCGGGCAGCGCATCGATGTCGGCCTCGGTGCGGATCGGCCGGTCGAAGACCGGCCCGCGGCCCGGCACGATTTCGACGCCCAGACCGGCGATCCGGACGGGCACGACGATGTCGGAGAAGAAGATGCCGGCGTCGACGCGATGCCGGCGCACGGGCTGCACGGTGATCTCGGCCGCGAGCTCCGGCGTGAGGCACGAGTCGAGCATCGGGATGTCGCCGCGCACCTCCCGGTACTCGGGCAGCGACCGCCCCGCCTGTCGCATGAACCACACGCTGGGAGCGGCGGAGGTCACCTCCCCGCGGAGCCGACGCAGGAGAGGCGCGTCACCCGCGCCGCCCTCGGAGGTCGAGCGCCGGGCGGGATGGTCGGCGGGCAGAGCGAGCAGGGCGTCGATCTCCGGGGAGCCCGAAACGGGTCCCACCTGGGAACCCTCCGGAACCACCGAGGGATCTGACGGGCTGTCGCGAAAAACGTCCTCTGACGTGCTGTTCTGTTCCATAACGCCCCCATTGTGCACAGGTTTGTGACATTCGGGTCCAGGAATGTCCCAGCGGCCCGCCCGCGGGGACCCCGGCCTAGACTCGGAGCCATGCTCGCTGCCGTCCGCGCCTCCCACGAGCACCTCGATCTCGAGGTGCTCGACGCCCTGACCCGCGGTGCGGACGAGCTTCCCGCGGTCATCGGGGAGCTCAACTCCCGCCCCACCTCGCACGATCAGCCGCCGCTGGCCGGCTGGGTCGTCGTCAGCACCTGCAATCGTCTCGAGATCTACCTCGACGCCCATCGCTTCCACGACGGCGTCGAGCTCGTGATCGACGCCGTCGTCCGCACGAGCGGACGCGACCGCGACCTCGTCTCCCTCTGCTTCGACGCCGCGATGGACGCCCCCGTCGCCCGCCACCTCGACGAGGTGACCTCCGGTCTGCGCTCCATCGTCCTCGGCGAGGCCGAGATCGCCGGGCAGATGCGCGCCCTCTACGAGAGCGCCCGCCGCGGGGGCTGGACGACCTCCCTCCTCCACGACCTCTTCCAGCACGCCTTCCGCTGCGCCAAGCAGGTCGCCACCCAGGCGCCCGTCGGCGCCGCCGGGCGCTCCGGCGCCGCCGTCGCCCTCGACCGGGCCGGCACCGTCCTCGGCGGGTTCGAGGGCCGCAGCGCCCTCGTCGTCGGCACCGGCGCCTACGCGCGGCTCAGCGTCGCCGAGCTGCTGCGCCGCGGCGCCGGCCCCATCCGCGTGCACTCCCCGTCCGGCCGCGCGCTCGGCTTCGCCCAGCGCCACGGCCTCGAGGCCGTCGCTCCGGAGGAGCTCGACGCCGCGCTCGCCGACGCGGACCTCGTCGTCGCCTGCTCCGGGCGCGGGACCAGCCTGTTCCCCGAGCAGTTCCTCACCGCCGGCCGCACCGTCGTGCTGGACCTCGCGCTGCACTCCGACCTCCACCCTCTCGTGCGGCACCTCAAGGGCATCACGGTCCTCGACCTCACGGACCTGCAGGTCGCCGCCGACGCGGCCGACCCCTCGCTCGTCCTCGCACGGCGGATCGTCGAGGACAGCGTCGAGGCGTTCCGCGTGCAGCAGGAGGTCCGCCGCATCGACCCGGCGATGGCCGCCCTGCGCCGCGAGGTCGCCGACACCGCCGACGCCGAGATCGACCGGATGCGTCGCGAGACCGACCCGGAGATCGCCGAGCAGCTCGAGCGCAGCATCCGCCGGATCCTCGCCAAGGTCATGCACTCGCCCGCCGAGCGCGCCCGTCGCCTCGCCCAGGACGGCTATGCCGACGCCTACGTCGACGCCTTCCACACGATCTTCGGGATCGACATCTCCGGCGGCGACGCGACCGATCAGCGCGCCGTGCACGGCGCAGAGGAGCCCGAGGCCCAGCGCGGATGGATGCGCGTGGACCAGACGGTCCCGACCCGCTCGATCGCCGAGCTCGCCCATCTCGCCCTGCAGGACGACACGGCCCCCGCCGGCTGCCCGATGGGCGGGACCGATGCGGGCGGTGCGTCCGGTGCGGCTGGTGCGTCGGACGCGCTCGCGCGCGAGCTCGAGCCTGCGGCGGCCTCCCGGTCGACGGTCTCAGCGGCGGCGTCGACCTCGGCCTGAGAACCAGCGCCGACGCGGTGACGCGGGCTCCTCGGGGGTCCCGTCGTCAGCGGAGCTCTCCGGCTCCTCCGCGTCCTCCTGCGCATCCTCTTCCGCCTCCGAGGCGTCGTCGCCGTCCTCCGCGATCTCGTCGTCCTCGTACCAGACGTCGCTCCAGCCGATGTCGGACTCGTCGCGCGGACGGTACTCGCGCCCCCCGCCCAGCTGATCGCGCACCTCGTCGAGCTCGATCTCCGGGGGCGCGGTCACCTCGACGCCCTTGTGCGGCACCGGGCAGGTCCAGAAGTAGGGGCAGCCGGGGCATCCGGCCGTCTCGTCGTCGGGCGCGGCCTCGCGCTGCTGCTGGACGCCGTCCATCTGCTGCAGCATGCGCAGCCGGGCGGCATACGGATTGATCTCCATGGCCGTCCCAGAATACGGGCCGCCGCGAGGCATGGGATCCTGGGACGGCGCCCGGCAACGGGTCGCCATCACGGTCCATCTCCGTCCTGTCATCGTCCAGACCTCATCCCATCCCGCCCCATCCCCGCAGGAGTCCCCGCATGAGCACCCCGTCGCAGCGCGTCCACGAGGCCACCCGTCGTCTGCTGGACCTCCTGGTCGACGGGGAGGCGCTGAGCGCGGAGGCCGTCGATGCCCGCGCCGAGCTGGCGATCGCGACCGCGGCCGCCGGGCATCTCGAGGATGCCTTCTACCAGGGCGATGAGCTCCTCAAGGACGTCCAGCGCGAGCACGGCGCCGAGGGCCCGGGCGTCGACCGGGCGCGCGCAGCCGTCGCCGAGATCGAGGACCTGGCGCGCGAGCAGCTCGCGCGCGACGCCTCCGGCGCTGACGACGGCGAGGGTCCCGCGGCCTGAGTGCGGCTGCGCACGGTCGGCGCCGCTCAGCCGCGGCGGCCTCGGATCACCAGGCGAATCCGGCCTCCTCGAGGCGGGTCCCGACCGCGTCCTGCATCGAGGCGGCGTAGGTGCCGGTGATGTGGTCGCGGTCGATGGAGACGCGCACCGTCCCGATGATCGGGGTGCAGATCCCGTCGGGGCAGATGAGGTCGTTGACCTCGATCGGCACCAGCAGACCGCCCCCATCGCCGCCCGCTCCCGCGTCGTCGCCGAGGGAGTCCAGGAGGCCGCGGTCGGGCCGCTCCTGCGCGAGCGCCGCGGGGATTGCGGGGGCGCAGGCCGGGTCGTCGGCGCCGTGCTCCTCGAGGCAGGAGCCGGGCTCGACCGCGAGGCGCGGGAGGTCCCGCAGGGCGATGACGTCGGATCCGGCGCCGAGCAGGCGCGGCAGGGTCGCCTCCATGCCGGCGATCGTCGTCTCCGAGCCGTCGTGGTCGAGGAAGGTGGTCTCCAGGGCGACGGCGTCGGGGGCGACGCGCTCGAGGTAGGCGTCCACGGCCTGGGAGTATGCGAGGCAGTCTCCGGTCTGGTCGCCGTCGGGCGCGTAGACGCAGCCGCCCGCCCAGAGCGCGACGAAGGTCCAGCCGTGCTTCTCGGCGAGCGGGATGAGGGCGCCGGAGAACTGCTCCATGCGCGAGTTGCCCACGCTGACGAGGACCGGGGCGTCGGGGTCGCCGCCGACGAGGCGGCAGCTGGCCGCGAGGGACTCCTCAGCGCCGCGGGGCGCGAGCTCTCCGGTGCAGCGGCTGTCGCCGGCGATCCAGTCGCGGCCGACGAGCGCGGCGGTCGGCAGCACCTCGGCGTCGGCGTCGGCGTCGGGGGAGGGCGTGAAGTCGGGGTCCAGGACGCGGGCTCCCGGGTTGTCGGAGACGGCGCGGAGCGCCGCGGCCTCCTCCTGGGCGATGAGCGCCTGGCGGGCGACGACGGCGGGGGCGAGACCCACCGCGAGGGCGACCACGGCGACGGCACCGGCCCGCCAGGCCTGCTCGGAGGCCCACCGCCAGCGGCGGATCGGCGCGTCCAGCAGGCGCGTCAGCAGCCAGGCCAGCAGCAGGGACGCGGCGACCAGCACCGCGCCCTCGAGGATGCTCGCGCGCTCCTCGCCGCGGTGGGCGAGGAAGAGCACCAGCAGCGGCCAGTGCACGAGGTAGAGCGAGTAGGAGATGTCGCCGAGGAGGCCCGCGGGTCCGCTCGCGAGGATCCGGTCGACTCCGAGCCGGTGGCCGGTGGTGCCGGCGGCGAGCACGAGCGCCGCCGCGGCCAGCGGCCACAGCGCGATCCAGCCCGGGAAGGCGCCCTGGACGTCGAGCACGAGGCCGCAGGAGACGAGTCCGGCGATGCCGATCCATCCGGCGAGGACGCGGAGCAGGGGCCGACGGATCCGGGCGCCGCCGGCGCGGTGCGCGCCGACCGGGGACTCGCGCCGTCGCTCGAGGGAGGGCAGGGCGAGCGCGAGCAGGCTGCCGGCGGCGAACTCCCACAGCCGGGTGCGGGTGTCGAAGTAGGCGACCTCCTGCTGCACGGCGGTCAGGTGCACGGACCAGAGGAACGAGGGGATCGCGACGAGCGCGAAGAGGATCGCGAGGATGCCGCGCGGCGACCGGCCGGTGCGGCGGGCGATGAGGCCGCCGAGCGCCATCAGCAGCGGCCACAGCAGGAAGACCTGCCCCTGGATCGACAGCGACCAGAAGTGCTGGAAGGGGCTCGCCCCGGCGTCGTCCTGCGCGTAGTAGTCGACGCCGCGCAGCGCCAGGACCCAGTTCTCGACCTGCAGCATCGATCCGATCGCGTCGGTCAGCGCGTCCATCCAGCGCTCGGCGGGCAGCAGCAGCCGGACCCCGGCGAGGGTCGCGAGCACGACGACGGCGGTGGGCGGCAGCAGGCGCTTGAACGTGCGCGCCCAGTAGGCGATCGGCCGGGTGGGCTCGGCGCGGTCCATCCGCCGCCAGAAGGTTCCCGTCAGCAGGAACGCGGAGATGAACAGGAAGACGTCGACGCCGCCGGAGACCCGGCCCACCCAGACGTGGTAGATGACGACGAGGCCGATCGCCAGGCCACGCAGCCCGTGCAGCTCGGGGCGGTAGCGGCCGGCGGCCGAGGACCTCATGGCGGTCGGGGAGGCGGGAGAGGGATGCATGGAGGAGGACTCGGACGCTCTCAGCAGAGGGGCAGAGGGGCAGAGGGGCAGAGGGGCAGAGGGGCAGAGGGGCAGAGGGGCAGAGGGGCAGAGGGGCAGAGGGGCAGAGGGGCAGCGGGACGACGGCGGGCGCGCGATCCCGCACATCCTACGGTCGCAGCGTGCGGGTGCCGGCGTGATGCGCGGCTCGCTGCGACGGGTGCAGCCCGCACCAGCTGGTAGGGTCCGCCGCATGGAGATGATCGAGGTGGACGGCGTCTAGCCACCGGATGACCGGTGGCCCCCGCCCGTGCGGCATGCCCCGCACCGGCGGCTGACCGCATCTCGACGCGCCCCGCATCCGTCCCTCCACCAGGGATGTCGATGCCCTCGCGCCTCGATGCGGCTCACCTCGCCCCGGCCCGTCCGCCGCGCACCGATCCCGGTCCCGCGCGCCTGCCGATGCCGTCCCGGTCCGCCGGTCCCGCCCCCCGTCCTCCGACGCCGGTTGCGAGGCCCCCTGCGGATTCCCGGCGCGGTCCCGCGCATGCTCCGCCGAGGACCCGTGGTCGGTCCGCGCCTCCCTCACCCGCAGCGACGCCCCGCCCCGCCCCACCCTTCGGCGGAAGGCCGGGCAGAAGAGAGTCCTCCATGTCCATCACCGCCGCCATCACCCTGCGCGACCTCGGCCTCGTCTGGCCGGACGGCACCGTCGCGCTCGAGCATCTCGACGGCACCTTCGGTGCCGGTCGCACCGGGCTCGTCGGCCGCAACGGCGCCGGCAAGTCCACCCTGCTGCGCCTCATCGCGGGCGAGCTGAGCCCGACCTCCGGGCGCATCGACACCGGCGGCGACGTCGGCTATCTGCCGCAGACCCTCACCCTGCGCCACGACACGACGATCGCGGAGCTGCTCGGCATCCGGCCGATCCTCGACGCCATGGCCGCGATCGAGGCCGGCGCCGTCGACCAGCACCACTTCGACGCGATCGGCGAGGACTGGGACATCGAGTCCCGCGCCGACGAGGCCCTCACCCGGATCGGCTTCTCCGCGGCCGACCTCGACCGCCGCGTCGCCGAGGTCTCCGGCGGCGAGGCCATGCTCATCGCGATCACCGGCCTGCGGATCCGCCGCACCGCGATCACCCTGCTCGACGAGCCCACCAACAACCTCGACCGGCCCACGCGCGCCCGGCTCGCGCAGCTCGTGGACCAGTGGCCCGGGACGCTCGTCGTCGTCAGCCACGACCTCGAGCTGCTCGAGCGCATGGACGTCACCGCCGAGCTGCACGCCGGGACCCTCACCTCCTTCGGCGGCCCCTACAGCGCGTGGAAGGAGCACCAGGAGCAGGCTCAGGCCGCCGCGGTCCAGACCGCGCGCACCGCGCAGCAGGCGCTGAAGGTCGAGAAGCGCCAGCGCGTCGAGGCGGAGACGAAGCTCGCCCGTCGCGAGCGCACCGGGAAGCGGACGCAGAAGGACGGCGGGATCCCGAAGATCCTCGCGGGGAACCGGGCCAGCAGGGCGCAGGCCTCGGCCGGATCGATGCGCACGACCCTCGACGCCAAGGTCGAGGCGGCGCAGGCCGCGGTCGACGCGGCCGATGCCCGGGTCCGCGACGAGGAGCACATCCACCTGGTCCTGCCCGATCCCGACGTCCCGCGCGGCCGGCGCCTGGCCGAGCTGCAGGACGGGGACCGGACGGTCGTGATCCAGGGGCCCGAGCGGGTCGCGCTCGTCGGCGCGAACGGGACGGGGAAGTCGACGCTGCTCCACCAGCTGGTCCGGGGGAGCGATCCCGTCCCCGGGCGGCCCGCCGGCCAGCTGATCACGCAGCGGGTCGGGTTCCTCCCGCAGCGGCTCGACGGCCTCGACGAGGACGCGAGCGCGATCGAGAACGTGCAGGCCGTGGCGCTGGAGACGCCTGCCGGGACGATCCGGAACCAGCTCGCCCGGCTGCTGCCGCGCGGGGCGAGCGCAGACCGGCCCGTGCGGACCCTCTCCGGCGGCGAGCGGTTCCGGGTCTCGCTCGCGCGGCTGCTCCTGGCCGAGCCGCCGGCCCAGCTGCTGGTGCTCGACGAGCCGACGAACAACCTCGACATCGCGAGCGTCGAGCAGCTCGCGGAGGCGCTGGACGCCTACCGAGGGGCGCTCCTGATCGTCAGCCATGACGCGGCGTTCCTCGAGCGGATCGGGATCGACACGATCCTCGAGCTCGATCGCGACGGCCGCATGCACCGGCGCCGCGAGCTCGGCGCCTAGCCGCGGGGACGGGCTCGCGCCCGGCCGCGGGAACGCGCCCGCGCCTCGGCGGCGGCCGGGGCGCGGGCCGGATCAGCCGCGGAGGAACGCCGCGCAGGCGCGCCGCAGCAGCAGCGGGTCCTCGGTCGCGCACATCTCGCGGGCGGAGTGCATCGACAGCAGGGTGATGCCGACGTCGACGGTCGTCATCCCGAGGCGGGTCGCCGTGATGGGGCCGATGGTGGAGCCGCAGGGCATGGCGTTGTGGGAGACGAAGTGCTGGTGGGGGACCTCGGCGGCCTCGCAGGCGGCGACGAAGGCGGCGATGCCGACGGCGTCGGTCGCGTAGCGCTGCTGCGCGTTGATCTTCAGCATCGGACCGTCGCCGAGGCGGGGGCGCGTGACGGGGTCGTGGCGCTCGGGGTAGTTGGGGTGGACGGCGTGGCCGGCGTCGGCCGAGACCACGGTCGAGGAGGCGAAGGCGCGGCGCCGGGTGGCGTCGTCCCCGCCGAGGGCGGCGTGCATGCGCACGAGCACGTCCTCGAGGAACGGGCCGGCGGCGCCCGAGCGGGTCGCGGAGCCGACCTCCTCGTGGTCGTTGGCGACCATCAGCGCGATCGGGGCGTCCGCCGCGCGGGCCGCCGAACCGATGGCGTCCGACGCGTCGCCGCGGGCGACGTCGATCAGGGCCTGGACCTCGGCGTGCACGGAGGTGAGGTTGTCCAGGCGGGCCGAGGCGAGGAACTCCTCGCGGGCGCCGAACAGGGCGGGCGGCTGCGCATCGACGGTGATGACGTCGAATCCGACGACCTCGTCGCGCTCCACGCCGGCGGCGGAGGCGAGGGCGGCGAGGACGTCGACGGATCCGAGGCCGAGGATCGGCTGCATGTGCCGCTGCGGGTCGAGCACGAGCCCGTCCTTGGTGACGCCGCGGTCGAGGTGCACGGCGAGCTGCGGGACCCGCAGCAGCGGGCCGGTCGCGACGAGCACGACGCGTCCGTCGGCGAGGGCGAGGCGTCCGGCGAGGCGGAGCTCGCGATCCAGCCAGGAGTTCAGCAGCGGTCCGCCGTAGATCTCGACGCCGGCCTGGGCGAAGCCCTCGGCGCCGAGCTGCGGGTTCGGCTTGAGCTTCAGACCGGGGGAGTCGGTGTGGGAGCCGACGATCCGCCACGGCGTCGCCGCGCTCGCACCGGCGGGCGTCGACCAGGCGATGATCGAGCCGTCGCGGATCGTGTAGCGGTCCCCGCGGACGTCCTGCTCGCTCCAGTCCTCGGCCTCGGCGAGCTCGCGGAAGCCGGCCTCGCTCAGGCGGCGGGCGGCCTCGGCCGCGGCGTGGTAGCTCGAGGGGGAGGCGGCGACGAAGGCGCCCAGGTCGAGGGCGGCGTCCCGGGCCTCGGCCGAGGGACGGTCGTCGGCGCCGGGTGCGGTGGAGGTGGATCGGGCGGGCAGGCTCGGCGAGGTCATTCCTTCATTGAACCATCGGTGCCGCGGCACGGGAGCATGCGCCACAGGGAGGCGTCGCCGACCCGCAGCACCTCCTCGGCGGCTCCGGTCTCGGAGATCTCGTTGAGGCCGGTGTAGGTCGCCTGGCGGCCGAACAGCTCGTCGGGGCCGAAGTCGAGGGCGTAGTCGACGTGGAGGTCGACCATCGCGTCGCACACCTCGGGATCGGTGTTCGCGTCGTCGAGCTTCGCGTTGAGCAGGTGCACGGGCGGTTCCGCCGCGAAGCCCATGTAGATGTTCAGCACCTGCCGGTCGGAGATCGCGTAGGCGAGGGAGCTGCCGTTCCAGGCGTTGGTGGCGATCACGGCGTCCTCGGGGACGACCTCGGGCAGCTGCTCGAGCAGGGCGCGCTCGTCGTCGCTGAGCAGGTACGGGTACGCCCAGCCCTCGAGGGCGAGCGCGGTGGAGGCGCGGGCGCTGGGCCCGACCAGCGAGACGGCGATGAGCACGGCCGCCAGGACCGGGGAGAGCACCAGCGCCCAGGTCCCGGTGCGTCGTCGGCCGACGTGCGCGCGGCGGCGCCCGCTCGCTGCGGCGGCCCGTCCGTGCAGGATGCGGCCGACGAGCGCGTCGATCCCCACGGCGAGCACCGGGACGGCGGCGACCATGGGGATCGCCACCAGCCGCCAGGTGTCGCTGTACCAGTTGCCGGTGATGAGGTAGCGCAGGTCTCCGACGGGGAGGCAGCGGGCGGCGACGGAGATGGCGGCCCCGCCGGCCCAGGCGGCGACGAGCCAGCGCTCCCGGCTCCACAGCAGGGCGGCCGCGACCGCGACCCCCATCACGAGGCCGAGCGGCACCCAGGTCGGGGCGCCGTTCCCCGCGAGGGAGGCGACCTGGCCGACAGCCTCCTTCAGGGAGGCGTTCGGCTCCCACACGGCGGAGGTCTGCGGGGGACTGAACCGCGTCCACGTCAGCGTGGTGACGACCCCGGCTCCGAGGACGAGCAGGACGGTCGCCCCGAGCGCCCCCAGGGCGGCGGGGCGCGCGACCGGGTCGACGTCCAGCAGGGTGCGGATGCGGATCAGCACGGCCCAGACCAGGACCGGCAGCGCGAGCACGAGGGCGACGAACACGGCCGACGAGTGCGCGGCGACGATCGCGAGGCAGAGCACGGGGATCAGCAGGGCGAGCTGCCCGGGGTGCAGCCGTTCGCGTCCGGCCGGCGTCAGGCGCAGCAGCTGCGCGAGGCACAGCAGCAGCACCGGCATCATCGCCATCGACAGGAAGTACGGCAGCACGATCCCCCAGGACATGAGGCCCAGGGGGAAGGCGGCGCTGATGCCGGAGAGGGCGCCGGCGAGGAACAGGCCGAGCGGTCCCGCCGAGGTGCAGCTGCGCACGAGCGCGACCAGGCCCACCGGCCACAGCACCGCGCCGACGACCAGCATCAGCACGTTCGAGGAGAGCACGATCTCCTGCCCGGACAGCTGCACGACCAGGCTCCCCGCCTGGTGCCAGAGCGCCGGGTAGTAGCTCTCGTTTCCTGGCAGGGAGGTCATCCCGCCGACGAGCCACGCCGAGCCGTCCTCGAAGTTCAGGATCCGGCGGATGGCGCTGAGGTGCCACACGTTGTCGTAGGTCTGCGAGACCGCGTCGACCGAGCCCATGATCAGCAGCTGCCGCACGAGGATCGTGATGCCTCCGAGGACGAGCCCGGCGATCACGGCGAGGCGCGTGCGTCCGCGCGAGTCGGCATCATCCGCCGACGGCGGCTCCGACGAACGCTCGTCCGACGAACGCTCGTCCGACGAGCGCTCGTCCTCCGTCGGCGCGTGCGGCGATGCGGTCGTCGTGGCCCTCGCCGCGGGGCTCCGCCGGCGGGACAGGCCGCGCGCCGAGAGCCGCACCAGCAGGACGACGGCGCCCAGGGCTAGGCCCAGGACGAGGGCGAGGAGGATGCTCCAGGGGATCGAGAGGGCACGACCGAGCTCGGCGGAGATCGCGATCATCGCCAGCGAGATCGGGGCGATGACGGCGCAGGCCGTCAGGGGCCTCAGCCTCAGCGCGAGGACGGCGGGGAGTCCCGGCAGTCCGAGGACCGCGAGGGCGGCGACGACGGCGAGCGCGACGGACCCCGCCGCGCTCCAGCTCCACGGCTCCACCTATGGCACCTGCTCCCGGGGTCGGACATGTCTCGGATCGGGCACATCCTAGCCAGTGCTCCCGCGCGATCCGGACCGTCGCCTCGCCGTCGCGCGATACTGCGCGATCGGCCACACCAGTCGTTCATCAGTGCGTCGTGCCCCGTTCGCCGGGAGGGTGGCGGCGGCCACCGGCGGCCCTCAGCCCGGGAACGCCTCCTCGAGCAGCGGCGTGGCCGCGGGGGCCAGGGTCTGCTCGACGAAGCGGCGGGTGAGGTGGTTCGCGTCGAGGTAGACGTAGGTGTCGCCGAGGATCGGGGAGCAGCGGCCGTCGGGGCAGATCTGCTCGGAGAGGTCCAGGAGCATGACGGGGGCCTCGTCGGTCGCGAGGTCGACGAGGTCGGCGGCCGGGCTGTCGGCGGCGAGCTTGTCGGAGGCGTCGGCGCCGCAGGCGGCGTCGGCATCGAGCGGGGTGCCGCCGCCGGCGATGACGGCCTCGGGGCACTGGTACATGTCCTCCTCCCAGCGCGGGGTGTCGCGGGCGGCGATCACGCCGATCCCGCGGGAGACGAGCTCCTCGACGGCCTGGACGGAGCCCTCCCGGGTGACCTCGCCAGCGGAGTCCCCGGAATCCCCGGAGCCATCGGAGTCACCGGAGTCCCCGGACTCGCCGGCGGCGGTGGCCGTCGTCGAGGTGACGGTGGTCAGTACGTAGTCGGGCTGGATCACGTCGAGCTGGGCGAGGACGTACTCGTCGTAGCCGTTGCAGTAGGCGTCGCGGTCGGTCCCGGGCAGGAAGTCGCAGCCGTCCATGGAGAGGTTGACGATCTGGAGGCCGCGGGCCTCGGCCCAGGGGGTGATCGCGGGGATGTACTGGCGGGCATGCGAGCTGCCGACGACGACCACCACGCCGGTGGCCTCGGCGTCCTCCTCGAGCAGCTGCTGGCAGGTGACGTGGGGGAAGGTCGTGCTGGGGGCCCAGGGGCCGGCGCAGCGCTCGGGCAGGTCGGGCCACTGGTCGCCGAGCTGCCAGCCGTAGGGGAGGATCACGGCGGGCGCCTCGGTGGCGACCTCGTCGGTGGGGATCTCCGCCGCGACGGCGGTGCCGGAGCCGTCGTCGGCGGTGCGCTGCAGGACGGTCCACCAGCCGCCGGCGGCGGCGGCGACCAGCGCGAAGCTCGCGGCGATCGCGGTGAGGGAGCGCCAGGGGCGGGCCTCGAGCCAGGCCGAGCGGCGCACGGGGGCATCGACCAGGCGGGTGACGAGCCAGGCCAGCAGCACGGAGCCGCTGAGCACGACGAGCCCGTCGAGGATGCCCGCCCGCGACTGCTCGCTCACGTGCAGCCACATCGCGAGGATCGGCCAGTGCACGAGGTAGAGGGCGTAGGAGATGTCGCCGACGAATGCGGCGGGGCGCGTCGACAGCAGCCGGTCCACGCCCCAGGCGGTGCCCGAATGGCCGGCGACGACGATCGCGCCGGCGGCGGTGAGCGGCCAGATGGCGATCCAGCCGGGGAACTCCCCGGACACGTCCAGGACGATGCCGCAGGCGAGGAGCGCGGCGATGCCGGCCCAGCCGAGGAGGGCGCGGGGCACGCGCAGGCTCGGCGACTCGTCGTCCTCGGGGCGGCGGGCGCGGGTGATGCGGTCGATCGCGGGCAGCGCGAGCGCCAGCAGGGACCCGGCGGCGAACTCCCAGAGGCGGGCGGCGGTGTCGAAGTAGGCGATCTGCTGCTGGGTGATCGTGGAGTGGATCGACCAGGCGAGGGAGGCCGCGGCGATGACGGACATGAGCGCGAACAGCGGTGCGCGCACGCCCCGGCCCCGGCGGGCGCGGCCGATCATGAGCGCGAACAGCAGCGGCCAGACGACGAAGGCCTGGCCCTGCACGCTGAGCGACCAGAAGTGCTGCAGCGGGGAGAGGGTCGCGGAGTCGCGGGCCTGGTAGTCGACCTGCAGCAGCACGAGCAGCGCGTTCTGCAGGTACATGGCGGAGGCGACGGCCTGCTGCATGATCGCCGGCCACAGCGAGGACGGCAGCAGCAGCCCGGTCGCCAGGAGCGTCAGCAGGATCGTGACCGCGGCGGGCGGCAGCAGGCGCTTGAAGACGTGGAGCCAGTAGCGGGGGATCTGCAGGGCACGGCCGCTCTCGAGGCGGCGCACGAAGGTGCCGGTGAGGAAGAACGCCGAGAGGAACAGGAAGACGTCGACGCCGCCGGAGACCCGGCCGAGCCAGATGTGGTAGACCGCGACGAGGCCCAGGGCGACGGCCCGCAGGCCGTGCAGCTCGGTGCGGAACACCGGGCGGGAGCGCTGCTCGGCGGTGGTCCCGGAGCCGCCGGAGGAGTCGCCGGACGCGTCGTCGGCGCGCCGCCGACGCCGCGAGGTGACGGAGTCGGCCGTCGACCAGGCGTCCTCGGCGTTGAGCTCGACGCGCTTCTCGATCGGTCCCTGCAGCCAGTCCTCGAGGGCGGAGGCGGCGACGGGGGCGACCGACGGCGTGGAGATCCTGAGCGTCGATGCGGGCTCCTGCGTCCAGTCGCCGAGCTCGTCGTGGGCCGCGGGCTCGGGGGCGGAGGCCTGGAGCCAGTCGGCGGCGAGCTCGGCGCGGCGGGCACGCTCCTTCTCGCGCCGGGCCTGCTCGGCCTCGCGGCGCGCCCGGTCCTCGGCGAGCCGCTGCCGCTCGCGCTCGCGGCGCTGCTCCTCGCGGCGCTCGAGCTCCCGACGCCGCTCCTCGCGCCGCGCCTCGGACTCCTGGCGGACCAGCTCGAGCCGACGACGACGCTCCTGCTCCGCGGGCGTCATGCGGCGCCGCCGCCGGTCTCCGCTGGGCGGGGTCGACGGGTCGGAAGGCGAGCTCATGGCAGGGGGGATCCTCATTCCGGGCGGGTCTCCGGTCCCTGGAATGGTATGCCGTCCCGGGAGCTCCGCGTGCACACGGGCCGCGGCCGGGGTGAGCGCGCGCACGTCGGCCCCGCCCCGGTCCGCCGGGCCTGCGGTCGGGAGGCGCCCGCGTGGGACCATGGGGCGGTGACCGCCCACGCCTCTCGCCCCGCAGATCCGCTCGCCTCCGCCTCCCCGTCGACGGCCCCGTCGGCCCAGTCGGCCCCGTCCTCGTCGGCCGTTCAGGCCCCGTCGTCGGCCCGGCGGCCGGACGTGCCCGCGCCGGACGTGCACCCGGGCCGGACCGGCACCGGCTTCGAGGTCCTCGCCCGGCACGGCGAGAAGGCGCGCGCGGGCGTGATCACCACCCCGCACGGCGAGATCGCGACGCCGGCGTTCATCCCCGTGGGCACGAAGGCCACGGTCAAGGCCGTGCTCCCGGAGTCCATGGGCGAGCTCGGGGCGCAGGCGCTGCTGGCGAACGCCTACCACCTGTACCTCCAGCCGGGCCATGACCTGGTCGACGAGGCGGGCGGTCTGGGCGCCTTCATGAACTGGCAGGGGCCCACCTACACCGACTCCGGCGGCTTCCAGGTGATGAGCCTCGGCGCCGGCTTCAAGAAGGTCCTCTCCTCCGAGTTCTCCGGCGGGGAGAAGGCCCGCACCGCCTCCGGCGAGGACGACGCGGTCGCCGAGGGCAAGGAGCGCCTCGCGCACGTCGACGACGACGGCGTCACCTTCCGCTCCTTCATCAACGGCGACGAGCATCGCTTCACCCCGGAGATCTCGATGCAGATCCAGCACGGGCTGGGAGCGGACGTCATGTTCGCCTTCGACGAGCTGACCACGCTGATGAACTCCCGCGGATACCAGGAGAAGGCGCTCGAGCGCACCCGCCTCTGGGCGATCCGCTGCCTGGCCGAGCACGCGCGCCTCAGCGCGGACCGCACCCACCGCCCGTACCAGCAGCTGTGGGGCGTCATCCAGGGCGCGCAGTACGAGGACCTGCGGCGGCAGGCGTCCCGCGACCTGGGTGCGATGGACGTCGAGGGCTGGTCCTTCGACGGCTTCGGCATCGGCGGTGCGCTGGAGAAGGAGAACCTCGGCACGATCGTGGGCTGGGTGACCGACGAGCTGCCCGATGAGAAGCCCCGTCACCTGCTCGGCATCAGCGAGGTCGACGACCTGTTCACGGCGATCGCCGCCGGGGCCGACACCTTCGACTGCGTCTCGCCGTCCCGCGTGGCCCGCAACAGCGCCGTCTACACGCGCACCGGCCGCGTCAACCTCACCGGCGCCCGCTACCGTCGGCAGTTCGCGCCGATCGACGAGACCTGCGACTGCTACACCTGCACCCATTACACGGCCGCCTACGTGCACCACCTGTTCCGCGCCAAGGAGATGCTCTCCTCGACGCTCTGCACGATCCACAACGAGCGCTTCGTGGTGCGCCTGGTGGACCGCATCCGCGCCTCCCTGCTGGACGGCTCCTTCGACGCCCTGCGGGAGGAGACCACCGGCGCCTACTACGGATCGCCGCGGTGACAGGCCCGGCGGACATCCCGCCGTCGGACCCCCTCGACGGCTTCGTCGAGGTCCCGTCCTTCCGCGCCCCGGAGAGCTGGGGGACGGGCGCGGGGGCGCCGCACGACGGGGACGGCCCGGATGCGCCGCAGCCCGCGGTCGACCGCCCCGAGGACGATCCGACCACGCTGATGGGGATGACCGTCGTGCTCCTCGCCGGGGCGGGGCTGCTCGCGCTGGTCGCGGACGCCGTCCTGCTGGGGGCGCTGCGGCTGTCGGCGGGGGTCCTCGCCGGCCTCGGCGCCGGTGCCGCCGCGCTCCTGGCGATGACCGCGCTGCGTCGGCCGCGACGGGCGGTGCGGGCCCGTCGGCCGATCGCGGTCGGCATCGCGCTCGCGGCCTCGCTCGCGCTGACCGTCCCCGCGCTGTGGACCCATCGCACCCCCGGCCTCGACGAGTACGCCCTGACCCGCATCGCCGCCCTCGAGGACGGCGACCGGGTGAGCTCCCTCCCCGCGGGTGCCGATCTCCCCGCGGGCGCCGACGACGCTGCGGACCCCGCCTCACCGGTGCTGGTGAGGCGGGCCGACGGGAGCGCCCAGCTCCTCCGCGGCGGCCGGGTCGACGAGATCGCCGCCGAGACCGGGGACGTCCTCGCCCTGTCCGCCGACGGCACGCGTCTCGTGCACGTGGTCGTCGGCGGCGGCGACGGCCCGACGACCACGACGGTGCTCGCGCTGCCGTCCGATGCGGCGCCGGCCGAGGAGGCCGTCCTCGACGGCGCCCCGCTCGCGCTCGCGGGCGACCGGCTGGTCCTGCGCTCCTGCGCCGACGGGAGCTGCCGCATCAGCGGGATCGACCTCGCCGCCGCCGGCTCCGGTACCGGCTCCGACGAGGCCGCCGGCTCCGCGGCATGGACCCTGTACGACGGGGAGGGGACGGATCCGCTCGCGGGTGTCCGCGGGGCCGACGCTGCGGGCGTCGAGGTCCCCGCGCTCCTCCCGTCGTCCGACGACGCGGCGGCCGACGATGCGGCGGCCGCCAGCGGGGACTTCGTCAGCGCGCAGGGCCTCCTCGACGGCGTCGACGCCTCGGGGATCCTCCCGTCGACGCCGCTGCGGAACGACCCCGTCCAGGGCTGGGTCCAGCTCGATCCGGCGACCGGGTTCTCCGTCGGTCGCGTGCTCGCGGGCCCGGAGGACGCCTGCCGGATCGCTGCGACCACGGTCGACCCCGACACGGTCGCCGGGCGGACGCTCGCCGCGGCGACCGGCACGGCATCCGCCGCGGCATCCGGCACGTCGGGCGCGCTCGCCGATGCGGGCGCCGTGGAGGTCGTGCTGACCGTCTGCGCCGACGCCGAGGGCGCGCTCACGGCGACAGCCTTCCGGGACGGCCTCCCGATCTGGGCCTCGGAACCGTCGCCGGCGGGGGAGTGGAGCGTGCGCCTGGACGCGGGCCGCGTGCTCGCCTCCGGGTTCGAGGAGGGCGCGCAGGCGAGCGGCGAGATCATCGCCGCGGAGAGCACGGCGGCCTGGACGGCGCCCGGAGGCGGGGCGCTCGAGCAGGCGACGGAGCTGACCGCGCGCGCGGGCATCGACGGCGAGGCGATGGTCGTCGCCAACGCCTCCGGGCAGCTCCTGGCCTATGACGCGGCGACCGGGGAGAACCTGTGGACCCTGCCGCTGGTGCTCGACGCCGACGGCGCCGGGGCCGTGCCCGACGACGTCGCGGGGACGAGCCTGATCGGCGCCGTCGGGGACGGCACGGCCGCGGTGATCACCGCGCAGGTGCGGACCGAGCCGCTGGACGGACGATCCGTGCGGGTGCTGCGCCTGATCGACGTCCGCTCCGGCGAGGTCGCGCTCGCCGTCGGCGTCACCGGGGAGGTCGACGGCCTCGTGCCCGTCGGCGGCGGGAGGGCGCTCGTCACCGTCGGCGACGAGACGCTGCTGGTGGGCGCCCCGAGCGCCTGAGCGCTCCGCACGGCTAAGCCGCGCAGCCGCGCGCCCGCGCAGCCGCGCGCCCGCCCGCCCGCTCAGCGGCGCGCGAGGAAGGCGCCGACGAGCAGGCCGGCGGTCGCGAGCGCCCAGTGCAGGATCTCGACGACCAGCAGGATGATGCTCGCCGCGCCGGTCGCCGACGTCATATCGCCGCCCAGGGCGACGGCCGAGATGATCCGCAGGATCCAGTAGACGACGAAGGAGAGCAGGATCGTCGCGGCGACGATCACGGCGCCGGTGCGGCGCCGCCCCGCGGACTTCACCGCGAGGACGATCGCGACGACCAGCACCGCGGTCGACACCAGGGCGATCAGGCCCATCAGGGCGAGCAGCAGGAGCATGCTGATCGCGGCCGTCGCGGTCGCGCCGTCGATGCTCCCGGCACCGCCGGCGACACCGATGGCGAAGCCGCTCACGACCTGGCCGAGGCCCATCAGGGTCCGCAGCACGACCACGACGATCGCGCCGATGAGCATCCACTTCGCGAGCTTCGCGACGGTCCCGTCGGCGGGCTGCGCGGCGCCGCCGGGCGGGACCGATCCGTTCGGCGGGACCGCTCCGCCCCATGCTCCGGAGGCGGGTTCGGCGGGATGCCACTGCGTCATGTCTCTCCTCGGTCAGGTCCTGCGGCGCGCTCGCGCCCGCCACAGGGTATCGACTGCCGCCGGGCGGTCGTCGGCCGAGCGCTGTCGGCCGACGACCGTCCCCGTCGGTCTTCAGCCCCTGCCCGCCCCTGCCGGCCCCCGTCAGTCCTGCGCCGCGGCGAGGCGGAAGGAGAAGGTCTCCTCGCGCGCCGGCAGGACGTATTGGTCCAGCGGGATCGGTCCGCAGGCGGCCGATCCGACGCCCTGGAGCGAGGAGGAGAGCGTCACCCAGGTGCGGCCGTCGGGGCGCAGGGCCCCGTCGTGGGCGCGCCGGTCGAGCTCGGCGGTCGACCAGGGGCGCACCGCGAGCCCGAGGCCCTCGGGGGCCCGCAGCTCGAGGCCGGGACCGCCGGCGGAGGCGCTCAGCGCGGCGCGGACGACGCCGGCGCGGTTCCCATTCTCCTGCGGGAACACGTAGGGGACCTGCAGGTCGGCGACGCTCGAGGACCAGGCGCCGAAGGTGGTGCCGCCGCCGGTGTCGGGATAGGACTCGTGCGGGCCCTGGCCCTCGTAGTCGACCCGGTCGAGGCCGCCCGGCAGGGACAGCGTCCAGCCGATCCGCGGCAGCGGCAGGTCGGCGGGCCAGAAGGCCGACGGCGTCACCGTGACGGTCACGCCCGCGGAGGCGTCGTCGGCGGTCCAGCGCTCGAGCACGTCGGCGCCGAGGGCCGATCCGTCCAGGCCCAGGCGGCTGCGCACGACGAGCGCGTCGCCGTCGGCCTCGATCGCGACGAGCCGGCGGCGGGCGACGTCCAGGCCGATGCGCTTCCAGCGGGCCTCGAGCGGGTAGCGGGTGCGGGCCCGCTCGTTGTCGACGGGGGCGCGGTAGAGGTCGACGTAGGAGTCGGCGACGTCGAGGTCGCCGAGGCCGACGAGCCGGCCGAGGTCGTCGAACCGGGCGGGACCCAGCTGCCAGGTCCCGTCGGCGGCCCGCAGCGGCGGGACCGCGGGGCCGGGGACGGGGAGGGCCGCGGCGAGGACGTCGGCGTCGACGTGATCGGCGGTGACGATCTCGTGGCCGGCGGGGACGGGGCCCTCGGCCGCGCGGGTCACCAGGCGCACGACGGTCGCGGGACCCCCGGCGGGGAGACCCCCGGCGGGGAGACCATCGGCGGGGAGACCATCGGCGGGCAGGGCGACCTCGGCGCTCTGACCGGGGGCGATCTGGGGGAGCGCGACCTCGGTCCAGCTGCGGCGCCCGTCGCGGGAGACCTCGGCGCGCAGGTGGGAGAGGTCGCGGAAGGAGTACCGGTTGCGCACGCGGACGGAGCCGGGGGACACCTCGAGGCCGACGGGCGAGTAGTGGTGCTTGGCGTCGAGCAGCGCCGGGGAGGGCGTGCGGTCGGGGAGCACGAGGCCGTCGGCGACGAAGTTCGAGTCGTGCAGGCGCTCGCCGAAGTCGCCGCCGTAGCCGTAGATCTCGTGGCCCTCGGCGTCGGTGGTGACGAGGCCGTGGTCGATCCACTCCCAGATGAAGCCGCCGTGGAGGGAGGGATGCTCCTCGGTGAGGGCCATGTACTCCTTCAGCGAGCCGGCGCCGTTGCCCATGGCGTGGGCGTACTCGATCCACAGGAAGGGCTTGGTGAGCGCCGGGGCGTCGTCGAAGCCGTCGTCGGCCGCGTCGACGCCGAGATGGCGGAGCATGCCCACCAGCTGGTCGCGGTACTCCTGGCTGAGCTCCTTGCGGCCGATCTGCGCGGTCTGGTCGACGCTCGGGTACATCAGGGAGAAGACGTCGACGTCGTCGGTGCGGTAGTCCTGCTCGTAGATCACCGGACGGGTCGGGTCGGCGGCGCGGACGGCCTCGATCATGGCCGTGGTGACGCGACCGGTGGAGGCCTCGTTGCCGATGGACCACAGGATGATCGAGGCGTGGTTGCGGTCCCGGCGCACGAAGCGGTCGCTGCGCTCGACGAGGGAGGCGCGGAAGCGCTCGTCGTCGGCGGGGCGCTCGGCGGCGCCGGTGGGGTCCTCGCCCCAGGTGGTGTCGGTGTGGAAGCCGTGGGCCTCGAAGTCGCCCTCGCAGATGACATAGAGGCCGACCTGGTCGCAGACCTCGAGGAAGCGCTGGTGCGGCGGATAGTGGGAGGTGCGCACGGCGTTGAGGTTGTGCCGCTTCATGAGGGCGGCGTCGAGATCCTGGTTGCCGGGATGCTGGGTGCGGCCGACGACGGAGTCCGCCTCGTGGCGGTTCACGCCGCGGAAGACGACGCGCTCGCCGTTGACGCGGAAGATGTCCCCGTCGATCTCGATGCGGCGGAAGCCGAGCCTCAGGGCGACGGTCTCGGTCCCGGTGCTGACGCTCGCCTCGTGGAGGAACGGGTCCTCGGCGGACCAGGGGCGCACGGTGCCGACGGGGATCGCCTCCCCGGCGACGACGGGCACGTCCTGCAGGCCCAGCGCGGGGACGCTGACGACGGCCTCGACCTCGGCGCCCTCGGCGTCCCGCGCGTCGACGGAGAGGAAGCCCTCGCCGGTGGCGGGGTCGAAGTCGGCGACGGTCACGAGGTCGTGGATGCCGCCGACGGGACGCAGCAGCAGGTCCACGCTGCGGAAGATCCCGGACATCCACCACATGTCCTGGTCCTCGACGTAGGTGTTGACGGACCACTGCACGACGCGCACGTCGAGCCGGTGCTCCCCGGCGGCGGCGAGGGCCTCGGTGACGTCGAACTCCTGGGTGAGGCGGGAGCCGGCGGTCACGCCGATCTCGGCGCCGTCGATCCAGACCTTCGCGGCGGAGTCGACGCCCTGGAAGCGCAGCAGCACGCGCGCGCCGTCGGCGACCTGCGCGGCCCAGTCGGCGGGCACGTCGAGCGAGCGGGAGTAGTGCCCGGTGGGGTTCTCGTCAGGGACGCGGGGCACATCGCGCGGGATGGGGTAGACGATGTTGGTGTACTGCGGGGCGCCGTGCCCCTGCAGCTGCCACAGGCCGGGGACCGCGATCTCGCCGGCCGCGGCGAGGTCCGAGCCGTCGGCGCGGGAGCCGAAGCGGAAGTCCCAGGTCCCGTCGAGGCGGATCTCGGGGGCGTCGGAGTGCAGGTGCGCGCGGCCGCGGAGGCGCCCGCGGCCGGCCGGGAGCTCCTCCCACCAGCGGTCATTACGGTCCTCGACGATCGGGAGCGCGGTGAGCGCGGCGGGTTCGGCGGCCTGCGGGACCGACGAGGCCGACGAGGCGGGGTCGGACGGTGCGGGGATGGTCATCGGGGGGGGCTCCTCCTTGAGTGGCGTCCTGGTGCGGCGCATGCTTGCGTGAACGTTCCCGAGATGAGCGTACCGGGCGGCCCGCGCGAGCGGGAGGGCGGGGCGCAGAGCGGCCCGCGCCCGTCCCAGCTCCCGCTGCTCCGTCCCGTGCGCTCCGCGCCCCTGTTCGGCGACCGCTCTGCGTGCTACGTTTGCTACAGATCCGGCGACCGCCGGTCCGCCGACAGGCACGGCACCAGGGGGAGCGATGACCACCGTCCCGCACCGCGAGCTCCGCAACAGCAGCTCCGAGATCCTGCGCCGGGTCGAGGCGGGGGAGTCCTTCGTCATCTCGAACAACGGCCGGGCGGTGGCGCGGCTGATCCCCTATGCGCGGTCTCCTCTGGAGGCGCTGCGCGACGCCGGTCGGGTGACGGCGAGGACGCGCGTCGACATCGCGACGCTCCCGTTCGTCACGATCGCCGACGGGGCGACCTCGGAGGAGATCCTGGACGATCTGCGGGGCGACCGGTGATCGTCTACCTCGACACCTCCGCCGTGCTGAAGCTGATCATCGAGGAACCGGAGAGCGCCGCGATGCGGGAGGCGTTCGCGGCCTGGCAGGCCGACGGCGCGGATCTCGTCTCCTCCTTCCTGCTGTTCACCGAGCTCCATCGCGCGGCGGCTCGCCGCGGCCTCGGAGGCGCCGACGGCACGGGAGGCTCGGCCGTGATCGACATGGTGCTGGCCGGGATCGGCCTGATCGATGTGGACCGTTCGCATCTCGTCGCGGCGGCGCGGGAGTCCGGGGGCCTGCGGAGCGCCGATGCGATCCACCTCGCCGTCGCGCGATCGGTCGAGGCGGATCTCCTGGTCGTGCACGACAGGGAGCTGTTCGCCGCCGCGCGCTCGGCGGGCGTCGCGCCGATCGCGCCCGGCCGTCCGACGGCGGGAGGCGAGCGGCCCGCGCGCCGATAGGCGCCGCGCTCGCCGGTAGACTCCCCGCTCGTGACCTCTCCTGCGACTCACCGATGGACCGACCGGCGCCAGAGCGCCGTGGCGGCGCGCAAGGAGTCCTATGAGCAGCTGCGCCGGGCGAGCACCTGGCGCCTGCTCGCAGCGCACAAGGCTCCTGCGGTGCTGTCGATCCTGCAGGCGGTGCTGCCGCCCGGCGATCGGCGTCTGCCGCGCAGCGAGTTCGTGGCCCGCGTCGGCGCGCATCTGGATCTCCTGCGCGATGAGGATCAGGAGGGGAGCGGGCGCAGCGCCGCCGAGTACGTCGACGGCTGGGTCCGCGAGGGCTATCTGACCCGCCGGGACGACCCGCAGCATCCGGAGACGACCTTCGAGCCCTCCCCGGCGACGATCGATGCGATCCAGTTCATCGCCTCCCTCGAGGAGCATCGCCCGACGACCACGCAGTCGCGCCTGACGCTCGTCGTCCAGCAGTTCGAACGCCTCGTGCAGGAGACCGAGTCGGATCGCGACATCCGGCTCGCGGATCTCCAGCGCCGGCGCGAGCGGATCGAGGCGGAGATCCGCGAGCTCTCCGAGGGCGAGCTGATGCTGCCGAGCACCGAGGCCTCGGTGGACCGGCTGCGGGACATCCTGCAGATCGCCCAGGAGCTCTCGAGCGACTTCCTCCAGTACCGGGAGGACCTGCGCGCCGTCGACCTGCATCTGCGCGAGCAGATCCTCTCCCCGGAGTCCTCCCGCGGCGAGATCCTCGAGCAGCTGCTCGCGGGCGACGACCTGCTGGGCCAGTCGACGGTGGGCCGCACCTTCACGGCCTTCTTCCGCATGCTCAACGACCCGGCGCAGACCCGCACCGCGCAGGAGCTCGTCGACCGGCTCCTCGAGCGCGACTTCGCCCGCTCCCTCGACCGCATGGAGCGGGAGCGCCTCGCGAACGTGTTCTCGGACCTCTACGAGCCGGCGCAGGAGGTCCTCGATGTGAAGACCGAGCTGTACCGCTCGCTGGCCCGCTTCGTGCGCTCGCAGGACTTCCGCCAGCACCGGGTGCTGCTGGAGGCGCTCCAGGAGGCCCAGGGCATCGCCCTCGCCCAGAAGGACGAGGTCGCGACGAAGGCGCCCTTCCCGCGGGAGCCCTTCCTCTCGCGCGTGCGGATGAGCTCCGTCGCCCAGCATCGCCTGAAGGATCCGACGGATCCCGGCGCCCCCGCGGAGGCCGAGGTCCACGACGCCACGGCGCTGAGCGTCGAGGTGCTCGAGGATCTCGTGCGCACCAACGACATCGACATCGTGGGCCTCACGGGCCAGGTCAACGACGTCCGGGGACGGACCGGGCAGGCGTCCATCGGCGATGTGCTGCGCGAGCATCCGGCGGAGCAGGGCCTCGCGAGCGTCATCGGTCTGATGTTCCTCGCCACCCAGCACGCCCAGCCCCGCGAGGGCTCGACGGAGACCGTCGGCTGGCAGGAGCTCGACGGCGACGCCTATGCGGCGCGCGTGCCGGCCTTCTACTTCCTCGACGACCTGCCGCTCGACTAGGCCGGGCCGCCGTCCGGCGAGGCCGTCCCGTCATCGTCGCCGTCGGCGAGCCTATCGTCGAGCCCGTCGTCGGGCCCGTCCGCGTCCCGGTCCAGCTCCGCGAGCGCCGGGGCGACGTCCGCGCGCAGCCGCTCGAGATCGGCGCCGTACGCGCTCATGCGGCAGCCGCGGCCGTTGGGCTTCAGGGCGATGCCCTCGGCCTGCCAGTGCTCGCGGGCGCGCTCGATGAGCGGATGGTCGCCGTCCGCGCTGGTCACGCGCCACCACGGGATTGTCGAGCCCCAGGTGCGCAGGATGCGGCCGACGAGCCGCGGGCCGACGCCGACGACGGCGCCGATCTCCCCGTAGGCGGCGACGCGCCCCGGCGGGATCGCCTCGACCGTCCGCAGGACGCGCTCGACGGTCAGATCGTCCATGCGCGTGCGACCCCGGCGCTCCGGCTCCAGCTCCGGCTCCGGCGCCGCGGCCGCCGACGCCGTCGCTGACGCCGCCGACGTCGCCGACGATGCCGGCTGCGCGGGCGGGGAGGGAGGCATGGTCGCCAGTGTGCCACTGCGTGCCGCCGAGCACGGATCCAGCACGGATCCAGCGCGGATCCAGTGCGGATCCGGCACGGATCCGGCAGAGCCTGCCGGTACAGTGAGTCCCCGTGACCAGCTCTGCATCGTCCCCGTCCGAGGCCCCCGTCGACGCCGACCTGACCGGCTCCGCGCCGGGCGGTGCGCTGGTGGACGAGTCCCGTCGGGTGCTCGTGAGCCTGCTGCAGGGTCCGTTCATCGACGGCCGTCGCGATCCCGCCCGCTACGCGCAGCTGCTGCGCGATCGCACGGCGATCCAGAACCGTCTCGCGGACCTCTTCCTCGAGCTCATCGTCGACGACGATGCGCAGGTCGCCTTCGTGCGCCAGAGCGAGGACGATCCCGATGCCCCCAAGCTGCTGCGCCGACTGACGGGCCTGAACCGTCTGGACTCGGTGCTGCTGCTGGTGCTGCGCCAGATGCTGCTGACGCAGTCCTCCCGCGGGCAGCGGACGGTGGTCTCGGAGGCGGAGATCCAGCAGGCGCTCGCGGCCTACCGGCGCACGACCTCGACCGACGAGGCGGGCTTCGCGAAGGAGGTCCGCGCCTCGATCGCGAAGATCCAGCGGGCGGGTCTGCTGGATGAGCAGGGGGACGACTTCGAGGTCTCCCCGGTGCTGCGCCTGATGATCGGCCCCGACACCGCGCGCGAGTTCATCGCGCTGTATCGGGAGGCGGGGGTGAGCGGTCTCGAGGATCCGCGCGATGCGCGGCGCGACGCCGAGGAGGAGGCGGCCGACGAGGACGACGAGCTCGCCGAGCGCGACGATCCCGGAACGGACGGAACGGGCGTCGGACCCTGAGCGCTGGAACCTTTCCGGCGATGGCGCGCGGCGTGATCTGTGCCGCATCGTTCGGGAGGGACTGCAGGTGGCGCGCTTGAGCGGCGCCGATCAGTGCCACGAGAGCGCTCCGTCATTTGTGGATGCTTTCCGTTGCGTAATAAGGTCAGCCTTGCCTTGAAGGCCTGACCTGGGCTTTCGTCGTCGATCAAGGGACTACCGTGAAGCTCACCCGCCGTTCGCTCGTGCTCTCCGCGCTCGCTGCGCCTGCCCTCGCCGCCTGCAGCGGCGAGAGCGCCTCCACGTCCTCCTCGTCGTCGGCCGCGTCCGACGGCGGCTCCGCCGATGCCGGCGCCTTCCCGGTCACCATCACCCACATCTACGGCGACACCGAGGTGACCGAGGAGCCGACCCGCATCGTCACCGTGTCCTGGGTCAACGGCGACAGCGTGCTCGCCCTCGACATCGTCCCCGTCGGCCTGCCGACGGTCGAATGGGGCGGCAACGCGAACGCCTCGACCGACTGGATCGACGCCAAGCTCGAGGAGCTCGGCGCCGGATGGGGCAGCGAGAACGCCCCCGCCACCTACTCCGAGGCCGACGGCGTGAACCTCGACGAGATCGCCGCGCTCACCCCGGATCTCATCATCGCCGCCTACTCGGGGCTGACCGAGGAGGAGTACACGCAGCTGTCGAAGATCGCGAAGACGATCGGCCCGCTCGCCGCGAACTACACCGCCGGCTGGGAGGACGTCCTCACCGCCGTCGGCCAGGCCACCGGGCGCAGCGAGAAGGCGCAGCAGGTCATCGACGCGGTCAGCGCGGATCTCGCCGCCGTCGGCGAGGAGAACCCGGCGGTCGCCGAGTCCACCTTCATCGCCGGCACCCTCGGCCTCTCCGACAACTCGATCTCGCTGTACACCGGCGGCGACACCCGTCCCCGCTTCTTCACGGCGCTGGGCATGACCCAGGCCGATGTCATCACCGAGAACACCGAGAGCGAGGACACCTTCTACATGGAGTGGTCCGCGGAGCGGGCCGACGAGCTCGTCTCCGACGTGTTCTACACCTGGGCCTCCGCCGGCGACACCGTCGCGGACTTCCAGGCCAACGACCTCTTCGCCCAGATCCCGGCGGTCGCCTCCGGCGGCCTCGTGCTCACGGACGACGACCACCTGACCCTCGCGGTCTCCGCCGCGAACGCCCTGAGCCTGCCGTGGGCCATCGAGAACTTCGTGCCCTCGGTGATCGCGGCCGCCGAGGCCTCGCAGGGCTGATCCCGCCCCGTGCGCCGCCACACCCTGCTCGCGATCGTCGGGGGCCTCCTGGTCCTCGCGATCGCGAGCGTCCTCTCCCTCATGGTCGGGGCGCGCAGCGTGTCCCCCGCCGTGGTGGGGGAGGCGCTGCTGCACTACGACGGATCCCTGACGGACCATGTCGTGATCCGCTCCCGGCTGCAGCGGACGGCGGCGGGCATCGCCGTCGGCGCGGCGCTCGCCGTCGCCGGCGCCGCCATGCAGGGCATGACCCGCAACCCGCTCGCGGATCCCGGCATCCTGGGCCTGAACGCGGGGGCCTCGACGGCCGTCGTCCTCGGCGTCTACTTCCTCTCGATCTCGCAGGTCGGCCAGTTCATGGCCCTCGCCTTCGCGGGCGCCGCCCTCGGCACCGTGCTGGTGTACGCGATCGCCTCGCGGGGCCGCGACGGCGCCACCCCCGTCAAGCTCGCCCTCGCGGGAGCTGCGATCACCGCCGGCCTGGGATCGGTGGTCAACGCCTTCGTGCTGCTGGACCAGGCGTCCCTGGATCGGATGCGCTTCTGGCAGGTCGGCACCCTGGGCGCGCGCGGCCTCGGCGAGGTCGGCCTCGTCGCGGTGTTCATGGCGGTCGGCGCCGTCATCGTGATCGCCTCCGCGGGGGTGCTCAACGCGCTCGCGATGGGCGACGAGGCCGCCGTCGGCCTCGGGGTCCACGTGGGGCGGGCGCGCCTGCTGCTCGGCGTCGCGATCATCCTGCTGTGCGGGGCGGCCGTCGCGCTCGCCGGGCCCGTCGGCTTCCTCGGCCTCGTCGTGCCGCATGCGGCGCGGCTCGTCGTCGGCGGCGACTACCGGCGGATCGTGCCCCTGTGCCTGCTGCTCGGGCCGTCGCTGATCCTCGTGGCGGATGTGGTGGGGCGCGTGATCTCCCCGCCGGAGGAGGTCCAGGTGGGCGTCATGACCGCGCTGATCGGCGTGCCCGTCTTCGTGGCGCTGATCCGGACCCGGAAGCAGGTGGGACTGTGATGGCCGGACGCCGCTCGCGGCGCGCCCTCGCGGCGGGCGCCGCCCTCGCCCTCGTGCTGCTCGGCCTCGTCGTCGTGCGCGTCCTGGTGGGGACCCCGATGGTGTACCTCGATCATGCGCTGCGCGTGATCGGCGGCGAGACGATCCCCGGGATCTCCTTCATCGTCATGGAGAACCGCCTGCCGACGGCCGTGGTGGCGGTGCTCGCGGGCGTCGCCTTCGGCCTCTCCGGCACCGTCTTCCAGACCCTGCTGCGCAACCCGCTGGCGAGCCCCGACGTCATCGGCGTGACCCTCGGCGCCTCCGCCGGCGCGGTCCTCGCCATGGCCTACTTCGGCCTCGACGGGCGCTCCCTGTTCTGGTGCACCCTGCTGGGCGGCGTCCTCACCGCGCTGCTGATCCTGGGGGTCGCGGGCGCCGGACGGCCGGGGGCCGCCGGCGCGGTCGACAACCGCTTCGTGCTCGTCGGGATCGGCGTCGCCGCGGCCCTCAGCGCCCTGATCTCCTATGTCCTCACCCGCATCCCCTCGCAGCAGGCGGGCGATGCGATGCACTGGCTGGTGGGGTCGCTGTCGACCTCGACCTGGGATCGGGCGGCCGTGCTCGCGCTCTCCCTCGCAGTGCTGATCCCCGTGCTCGCGCTGCTCGTCGGCCGCCTGCGGATCCTGCAGCTGGGGGACGAGGCCGCCACGAGCCTCGGGCTCCATGTGCCGCGCACCCGTGTGGCCCTGATCCTGGTGGCGGTGGTGCTCGCGGCGCTGACCGTCGCCGTGACGGGGCCGCTCTCGTTCGTGGCGTTCCTGGCGGGACCCCTCGCGCGCGCGATCGTCGGCCGCCCCTCGTTCACGGTGTCCGCGCTGGTCGGCGCCGTGATCGTGCTGCTGTCCGACATCATCGGGCAGAACGCCTTCGGGAGCGTGCAGCTGCCCGCGGGCGTCGTGTCCGGCGCCCTCGGCGCGCCGTTCCTGCTGTGGATGCTCACCCGTGCCTCCGGCACCGGAACCGGAAGGTGACCCGCCGACCATGGCTCTGATCGAGGCGAAGGACCTGCACCTGGCGTACGACCGCCGGGAGATCGTGCACGGTCTCGACCTGACCCTGCCGGAGGGGCGCATCACGATCATCGTGGGCGCCAACGGCTGCGGGAAGTCGACCCTGCTGCGCGGCCTCTCGCGGCTGCTCCCGCCGGCCTCCGGCAGCGTGCTGCTGGACGGCCGCGAGATCCGCGGGATGCGCGGGAAGGACCTCGCGCGCCGGCTCGGCCTGCTGCCGCAGACCCCGATCGCGCCCGACGGCGTCACCGTCCGCGAGCTCGTCTCGCGCGGCCGCTTCCCCCACCAGGGCCTGTTCCAGCAGTGGTCGGAGGCCGACGAGCGGGCCGTCGCCGGCGCCCTCGCCTCCACCCGCACCGACGAGCTGCAGGACCGTCTGATCGACGAGCTCTCGGGCGGCCAGCGCCAGCGCGTGTGGATCGCCATGGCGCTCGCCCAGGAGACCGACGTGCTCCTGCTGGACGAGCCCACCACCTATCTCGACGTCACGCACCAGCTCGAGGTGCTCGACGTGGTCCGCGACCTCAACCGCGAGCGCGGCACCACCGTCGGCATCGTCCTGCACGACCTGAACCTCGCCGCCCGCTACGCCGATCACCTGGTCGCCGTGCGCAAGGGCGAGATCCACTCCCAGGGCGCCCCCGCCGAGGTCATCACCGAGCAGATGGCCCACGAGGTCTTCGCCCTGGACGCCCGCATCGCCCCCGATCCGGTCACCGGCACGCCGATGGTGCTGCCGCTCGGCCGCGACCGCTCCACCCCGCCCGCCCCGCAGGCCCCGCCCGCCCCGCAGGCCCCGCCCGCCCGTCCTGAGGAGGACCCCATGCCCGACACCGCGACGGACACCGCCGCCCCGGCTCCCATCCGCGTGCCCGCCGTCGACATCAGCCCCAGCCTCGCCTTCGAGCTGACCGTCGCGCGCGTGCGCCGGATCGGCGAGAACCTGCTGCGGCTGACCTTCACCTCCCCGGAGCTCGAGCACTTCGGCGTCGGCGGGCACCCGCTGGACCTGCGGGTGAAGCTGATCATCCCGGGGCCGGAGGCGACCGAGGACCACTTCGCGAACGTGCGCCCCTCGGCGCAGGTCGCCGAGGAGGACCTCGTGGACTGGTACCGGATCTGGCTGCAGGTCGATCCGGCCGAGCGCGGCTGGATGCGCACCTACACGATCCGCGAGCAGCGCGCCGCCGGGCATCCGGGGAACATCGGCGCCGATCCCGAGCTCGACATCGACATGGTCCTGCACCTGGACCCCGATCCGCAGCCCGGTCAGGGCGTCGCCGCCCGCTGGGCCGCGCAGGCGCAGGTGGGGGACACGATCACCCTGCTCGGCCCCAACCGTCGCCTGATCGGCCCCGACTACGGCGGCATCGAGTTCCGGCCCGGGACCGCGCGCACCCTGCTGCTGGCGGGCGATGAGACCGCGGCCCCGGCGATCTGCTCGATCCTCGAGGCGCTGCCGGACTCGATGAGCGGCCACGCCCTCATCGAGATCCCCCACGCCTCCGACGCGCAGAAGGTCCTCACGCGCTCGAGCGTCCGGGTGACCTGGCTCGATCGCGGGGAGCGCCCGCACGGCGAGCTGCTCGCCGCCGAGGTCGAGCGGGTCATGTCCGACTCCGCGCAGGCGTTCCGCGAGGCCGCGCGCGCGAGCGGCGCGGGCTCTGCGGCCGACGGGTCCGTCGGCGCCCCCGACGGCGTCCCCGGCGCCGACGACGCCGCCGCGACCCAGGAGCTCGAGGACGTCGACGTCGACCAGACGATCCTGTGGGAGACCACCACGGGCCACGGCTCCTTCTACGCGTGGCTCGCGGGCGAGGCCGGCGTGATCAAGGGCCTGCGCCGCCGTCTGGTCACCGACATGGGCCTGGACCGCACGCAGGTGTCCTTCATGGGCTACTGGCGCGAGGGCCGGCCGGAGGGCTGAGCCCCGACGGCTCCGGGGACGCGAAGCCCCGGAGCCCTGAACAGCGCATAGCGCCTGTCGACAGCGTCGTCGACCCATCGCAGGTATCGTTCCGATACCATTCCGGCCGCGATCGCATCAGGAGACGCGGTCGTGTCCAGAGGAAGGCCAGTGCGTGAAGACACCCGACACGGCGACGGGCCCGGACGGTCCCGCCCCCGCCCCTGAGGAGCACGGGGCGCGGACCCCGCGGGTCTCGGTCATCGTGCCCGTCTACAACTCCGCCCCGTACGTCGGCGACTGCCTGCGCTCGGTGCTCGACCAGACGATCCTCGACGGCGCGCCCGACGCCGTCGAGATCCTCGCGGTCGACGACGGATCCACCGACGGCAGCGACCGCGTCCTCGCCGAGCTCGCCGCCGCGCACCCGCAGATCCGCGTGATCAGCCAGGAGAACTCGGGCTCCCCGGGCGGGGCCCGCAATCCCGCGATCGGCCGTGCCACGGGGGAGTACGTGTTCTTCCTGGACTCCGACGACCTGCTGGCGCGGGATGCGCTCGCCGACATGGTCGCCATGGCGGAGTCCGCCGCGTCCGACGTCGTGCTCTGCAAGATCGCCGGGATGGGCGGCCGGCATGCCCCGGCCAGCATGTTCCATCGCACGGTCGCCGACGCCGATCTCGTCGCCGACAAGGTCTTCAACACCCTCGGACCCACCAAGCTGATCCGCCGCTCGCTCATCGAGGAGCAGCATCTGCGCTTCCCCACGGACCAGACGGTCGGCGAGGACCAGCCCTTCATGGCCGCCGCCTATCTCGCGGCGCGGAAGGTCTCGATCCTCGCCGACCGCGACTACTACTTCGTGCGCCACCGCGACGACGGGACCAACATGACGCTCTCCGAGCAGAGCGTCGCCTCCCACCTCGAGCGCGCGGTGCGCCTCGCACAGGTCGTCGAGGAGCGCACGGAGCCCGGAGCGCTGCGCGACGGCGTCCTGCGCCGCCCCTTCTCGCGCTCCATGGGCAAGGTCCTCGACGGCCGCTGGCTGCGCGAGGACGAGCAGTCACGCGCGGACCTCGCCCGCGAGGCGAGCGCGCAGCTCGCGCACCTGTACACCGAGGGGGTGAGGGAGGAGCTGCCGGCCTCCGTGCGCAACAAGCTGGACCTGCTCTTCGCCGGGGACCTCGAGGGGCTGCGGCTGTACATCGAGCATCGGGAGTCCGGGGCGCCGCGCGCGATCGAGCGCCGCGACGGCGCCTTCCGCGCCGTCCTGCCCGCCGAGCTCGCCGCGCACTTCGCCGACACGGTGCTCGCCGCCCCCGCGCCCGAGATCGCGGTGCGCCTCGAGGACGTGCGGATCACGGGGACCTCCGTGCGGATCGCCGCGAGCGCGACGCTCGGCGATCTGATCACCCCGCCCGACGAGATCGGGCTGCGGCTCACCCGCCGCTCCGACCATCGCGCGATCGACCTCGCCCCCGAGCCCGGCCCTGACGTCGAGCCCGACCCCGACCCAGGCGCCGACTCCGGCGCAGGCCGCGGACCTGCCGCGGGGGAGGGGGCGCGCGCCCGCCGCCGCGTCGTCGGCGTCGCCGAGGATCTGCCGCCCGGCGTCTGGGACGTCCACGTCCGCATCCGCGTGCAGGACTGGGAGAAGCTCGTGCGGCTCGGGAAGCGCCGTGCGAAGGCGCTCGAGCCCGAGGGCGCCTCGAACCTCGGGGAGCGGCCCGCCCGCCGCGACGCCCTCGTCGCGTACTACACCGAGGGGCACGGCAACCTCTCCCTCGACGCCGGGCTGCGCCTGCACAAGCGGGCGGCGACGGCGACGGTGCTCGGCCTCGCGCTCGACGAGAACGCGCGCTGCACCGCGCTCGTGCAGATTCCCCGGGAGCCTGAGCCCGGAGACGCCTTCCACGCGCGCATCACCGGCGTCCGTCAGCATTACGGACGGCATCTGCTGCCCGTCCAGCGCATCGGGGACCGACTCCTCGCCGTGCGCCTGCCGGCATCGTCGTCCCTGATCGGGGGCCGGATCGCGCTGGACTCCGTGCTCGGCGGGGTGCGTGCGGAGCTCCCGATCGCCGGGGCCCGGCACTGGCCCGCCCACGGCGCCGGCTACGGCCTCGCCCCGGTCGACGGCGGAGCCGTCGACGTGGTCGTCGTCGAGGAGCAGCCCGCGTGGACGGCGGACGACGCGGCCGCCGCGGCGGCCGCCGAGCTCACCCGGCTCACCCCGCTCACCGGGCACGACGGGTGCACCGGGGACGACGGTCCGCGCTCCGGTGCGCACGGCGCGGGGTCGCGCCTGCGCCGCCTGGCCGGCCGCTCCGTCGGCGCCGTGCCCGTCGTCGGACCGACGCTGGCCCGTGCGTCCCGCAGACTCAGGAGGAGGTGAGCGATGGCTCCCGCGATCAAGCTCTTCTGGTGGCGGAGGAATCCTCCGCACAGCCTCAACTTCGGCGACGAGTTCACCGCGCCGCTGATCGAGCGGCTCACCGGCCGCCGCGTCCGGTGGGCCTCGCCCGCGGACTGCGATCTCGTCGGCGCCGGATCCGTGGTCCAGATGATCCTGCGCAAGCAGGGCGGGAACCGGCCGACGTTCTGGGGAAGCGGCATCATCAGGCCGCTCGCCGCAGGGACGCCGCGCCCGACGATCGACGCGCGCGCCGTGCGCGGCCTGCGGACCCTCGGCGTCGTCGACTCCTCGGCGCCGGGCGCCCCCGGGTCGGGGATCCCGGCCGACGGGCGGCCCGCCCTCGGCGACCCCGGCATCCTCGCCTCGCGCCTGCTCGACGGTCCCGTGCGCAAGCGGTATGCCCTGGGGATCGTGCCGCACTACCAGGATGTCGGAAGCCCCGTGATGGAGCGCTTCCGAGGCCTCGGGAGCGCCGTCCGCGTGATCGACGTGGGCTGGACCCCCGAGGAGGTGGCGGCGGAGATCTCCGCCTGCGAGACGGTGCTCTCCTCGAGCCTCCACGGTCTGATATTTTCGGACGGCCTGGGCGTGCCGAGCATGCACGTGAGGATGGGCGACAAGCTCGTCGGCGGCAGCTTCAAGTTCGAGGACTACTACTCGGCCTTCGAGGGCGAGGACCGGTATCGGGTCTATGAGCCGCCGACGGACAGGACCCATTCCCTGCACGAGCTCGTCGACATCGTCCAGAGCACCCACGTCCCGCCCCAGGGGCTCGCGAGGCTCCAGCAGGGGCTGATCGAGGCCCTGCCCGTCGATGCGGTCGGCACCGTCGCCCCCATCGTCCCCGTCGAATGAGGTCTTGATGAAGAAGCGCCTGATCACCGTGCTGATCCTGCTGGGCCATGTGCTCGCGCTGCTGATCGCGGTGAGCGGGCTGCCGAGGATCGCGGCGCTCGTCGTCCTCGCGCTGTCGGCCCTGTGGATCCTGCGTCGGCTGCGCCGTCGTCTGCGCCGACCGCACTCGCGCCTGCTGGGTGCGTACGCGCCGGCCCGCATCGTCGGGGCCGCCGCGGTCATGGTGTGCCTGGGCCGGGAGGGGCTGAGCGTCTGGGACGGCATCGGCCTGGTCGCGCTGGCGGCGCTGGTCATGCTGACCTCCATGGAGGGCACCCTCGGTCGGATCTGGCGGGCGGGCACCCGCGTGACCGCGAACCTGCCCGGCCTGGACCTGGACCTGCAGGCCCGCCGACGCGGCGGGCTGCTGCTCCCGATCGGCATGGCGAGCGCGGCCGTCGCCGCGATCTCCGTGTGGGTGCCGGGGCTGAGCGTCCTCGCCCTGCTGATGGTGCTCGCGACGGGCGCGATGGCGATGCGCTGGACCGTGCAGGCCAGGCGCCAGCACGCACGCCTGAACGACGAGGTCGCCGCGGCGGTCCGCGCGCACGACCCCTCGGTGATGGTCTACGTGTCCGGCCCCGCCGGCACCGAGTACCAGTTCGGCGTGTGGACGCGCCAGTTCGAGGAGCTCGCGGAGCGCGGGGAGCGGGTGCTCGTGGTGACCCGCGAGCCGGCCCTGGCCTCGAAGATCGGCCGGCTGACCGAGCTGCCCGTGGTCAGCGCCTCCCAGATGGGGCAGCTGGAGATCATCCACCAGCACCCCTTCAAGGTCTGCCTGTACGTGAACAACGGGATGAAGAACTCCCACAACATCCGCTACTCGGAGCTCGTGCACGTGCAGCTGCTCCACGGCGACAGCGACAAGCCCTCGAGCTACAACCCGGTCACCGCGATGTTCGACCGGATCTTCGTGGCGGGGCAGGCCGGCATCGACCGCTACGCCGCGCACGGCGTGAGCATCCCGCGCGAGCGCTTCGAGATCGTCGGCCGTCCGCAGGTCGGGGACATCGAGCCCGCCCGTGAGCATCTCCCGCCGACGCCCGAGGGCCGCACCGCCCTGTACGCGCCCACCTGGACGGGCTTCAACGCGGACAACAACTTCGGCTCCCTCGCGCAGGGCCCCGGCATCGTCCGGGCGCTGCTCGCGGAGGGCTGGAGCGTCGTGTTCCGACCGCACCCCTACTCGCGCCGCAACCCCGTCGAGGCCGCGAGGATCCGCGAGATCGACGCGCTGCTCGAGGCCGACGCCGCCGCGACCGGACGCCCCCATGCCTTCGGCGCGCAGGCGAGCCGGGAGATGAGCATCGTCGAGTGCTTCAACGCCTCCGACGCGCTGGTCGCCGACGTCTCCTCCGTCCCCGCGGACTACCTGTTCTCCGAGAAGCCCTTCGTCATCACGAAGCTCGACGCCAGCTCGGACGAGGAGTATGCCGAGGTGTTCCCGCTGGCCTCCGCCGCGGTGATCATGGACCTGACGGACGAGGCCGGCATCGGCACCGCGATCCGCCGCCTGGGCGGGGACGACCTCGCCGGGCGCCGCCGGGAGATGCGCGCCTACTACCTCGGCGACATCCCCCGCGAGACCTACGCCGAGGCCTTCCCGCGGGCGGTGCTGGAGCTGGTCGCGTCCGTGCACCGCGACCCCCTCGTCGGGGCGGGCCGCAGCCGGGTCGACGAGGAGAGCGAGATGCCCGAGGACGACGAGGGCCCTGCGGAGGGTTCCGAGGAGGGCTCCGAGGACGCCTGAGGGCCCGTCGTCCGCGTCGGTGTGAGGTGGCACGCGCTCCCGATGTGAGCCGTCCCCCGGACCTGGGGGTCCTCGAGGTGCCGGGACTATGATCGACGGCGATCTTCCATGAGCCCGCAGGCGGACGAGGACGTCCCCGACGATCCCCGTCCCCGCTGAGATTGGTGCGTGTACGTGACGACTGGTGTGAGCGCCTCCGGCCCGGTGCCGGAGGTCCCGGACCCCATCGACCGGCGGTACGAGGCCGCCGAGGTCGAGAAGGCCGTCGCTGTGAACGGGCTGACCCAGATGGGCATCCGCCCGCCGCTGGTCTCCTACATCCGTGACCTGTGGAACCGGCGCGCCTTCATCGGCGTCCTCGCGACGTCGAAGGCGTCCGCGCAGAACCAGAACACGTACCTCGGTCAGGTGTGGGCGCTGCTGTCGCCGACGCTGAACGCGTTCGTCTACGTCATCATCTTCGGGTTCATCCTGCAGATCGGCCGGGCCGGGATCTCCAACACGATCGCCTTCATCGTCGTCGGCGTGTTCATGTTCCGCTTCTTCGAGCGCTCCGTGATGGCGGGCTCGCACTCGCTGGACAAGAACATGAACCTGATCCGCTCGGTGCAGTTCCCCCGGGCGGTGCTGCCGGCGGCGGGCGTGCTCGCGGAGCTGACGGTGCTGGGTCCGGCGCTCGTGGTCATGATCGTGATCTCCTACCTGTCGGGCTTCCTGCCGAGCTCGGGGGCGGTGACGATCAAGTGGTCGTGGCTGCTGCTGATCCCCGCGATCCTGCTGTTCTGGATGTTCTCCACCGGTGCCGCCTTCATCGTGGCGCGCATGGTCGCGGCGATGCCGGACCTGGACAACCTGCTCCCGCACCTGCTGCGGGTGCTCATGTACTGCTCCGGCGTCATCTTCTCGATCGACCGCTTCCTGGGCGACTTCAGCTGGGGCTGGATCTTCGCGTACCAGCCGGTCGCCGTGTACCTGTACCTGTGCCGTTCGACGCTGCTGGACGAGCCCTCGTCGCCGCCCGACCCGACCATGTGGCTGATGGGCGCGATCTGGGGCGTCGTCTTCCTCGTCGTCGGATTCCTCGTCTTCTGGAAGGGGGAGGAGACCTATGGCCGCAACTGACGCCTCGAGCACGGGTGCCGTCGAGGAGGAGATCGACTTCGAGATCGATCCCGAGGACCTCGACACGGCGCCGGTCGAGGAGGTCGACTCCGACCGCCTCTCGCTGCTGGTGAACGACGTCCACGTGACCTACCGCGTCTTCGGCGCGAAGAAGGTGGGCCACGGCCCGGCGAAGAAGCAGACCGCGTTCCGGCGCCTGCTCGCCCGTGGTGCCCGCGAGCCCGCGGTGCGGGAGGTCAAGGCCGTCCGCGGCATCACCTTCGCCGCGAAGCACGGGGAGTCCATCGGCATCATCGGCGTGAACGGGTCGGGGAAGTCGACGCTGCTGCGCGCGATCGCCGGCCTGATCCCGCCCGCGCAGGGCACGATCCATGTGGCCAGCAACCCCTCGCTGCTCGGGGTGAACGCCGTGCTCATGAAGGACCTCACGGGCGAGCGCAACATCATGATCGGCGGCCTCGCGCTCGGGCTCACGCCCGCCGAGATGGAGGAGCGCTTCCAGGGGATCGTGGACTTCGCCGAGATCGGCGAGTTCGTGAACCTGCCGATGCGCTCCTACTCCTCGGGCATGGGTGCGCGCCTGCGTTTCGCGATCTCCTCGGCCGCGGTCCCCGACATCCTCATGGTCGACGAGGCCCTCGCGACCGGCGATGCGACCTTCCGCGCCAAGAGCAAGGCGCGCATGGACGAGATCCGGCAGTCGGCGGGCACGGTGTTCCTCGTCAGCCATTCGATCGCGACGGTCCAGAGCATGTGCACGCGCGTGCTGTGGATCCATGAGGGCCGGCTCGTCATGGACGGGCCCGCCGACGAGGTGTGCCCGCGCTACAAGCGCTTCGTGGCCGAGACCAAGAAGCGCAACCTCGCCGCCTCCCGCGCGTCCGCCTGAGGCCGACGCCGCCCCGTCGGCTCCGCCGCCGACGACGCCGCCGCTCTGCCGGCGACGCCGCTCCGTCGGCTCCGCCGACGACGACGCCGCCCCGCCGCCCGGATCCCTCCGGGCCGCGGGGCGGCGTCGTCGTGCGCACGGGCGGGAGCGGGGCGAGCCCGCCCTGCTCCCGGGGTCGTCATTGGCGGACGACGATGTTCTCCGAGTCGATGAACTTGCCGACCGGCGACACGAAGGCCTCGATCACGTGCGCGACGTGCTCGGGCTGCATGATCGTGGTCGGGTCCTCCTCGGGGGCGAGGGTGCGGCGCAGGGCCGTCGCGGTGCGCCCGGGGGAGAGGCAGACGACGCGGGTCCCGTAGATGGCGAGCTCCTCGCGCATCACCTGGCTCATGTTGATGACCGCGGCCTTGGACGCGGAGTACGTGAGCCAGCCGGAGCGCCCGTTGATGCCGGCCGTGGACGCGATGTTCACGATCAGCTCGAAGCGGTTGCCGCGGTTCAGCAGGGTCTTCACGATGGTGAACGGGCCGTACACGTTCACGGACATCGTCTTCTCGAAGTCCGCCATCTTGACCTGCTGCAGCGGGATCGGGTTCGTGTACCCGGCGTTGTTGACGAGGATGTCGACGTTGCCGATCTCGTCGTAGACCTTCTTGACGGCCTTCTTCAGCTCGGTGCGGTCGCCGACGTCGACGGTCATCGGGACGATCCGGCGTCCCACCGGCAGCTCGGACTCGAGCTGGGCGACGTTCGCCCGGAAGTCCTCGGACTCGCGGGCGAACATGACCACGGTCGTGATCTCGTCGTTGTTGAGGATGAAGCGACGGGTGGTCTCGAGGCCGATGCCCCGCGACGCGCCCGTGATCAGCGCGATCTTAGTCATCGTCTTCCTCCTCAGGACGCAGGAGGAAGCCCGCCATCCGCAGATCCGTGCTGGTGGTGACCTTGAAGTTGACGTCCGACCCGGCGATGAAGTGCACGGGGCGGCCGCTGTCGGCGACGAGCGTGGCGTCCTCGGTGTAGACGAGGCCCTCGGCCTTCGCGCGCTCGTGCGAGAAGGAGAGGTCCGCCTTGGAGAACTTCTGGGGCAGCTGCACGTTGCGCAGCTTCGCCCGCTCGAGCGAGCCGGTGACGCGCGAGGTCTCCGGGTCGACGGGCGCGACGGTGAAGGAGATCTCCGACATGAGCGAGACGTTGGTGTGCTCGGAGTCGATGAGGCGCTGGAAGTCGGAGGTGCGCACGAGCGGACGGGCCGTCTCGTGGATGATCACGTCGTCGTTCGTGCAGTGCTCGATCATCCGCTGCACCGAGGCGTGGCGGGAGTCCCCGGCCTCGACGAGCGTGACCGGCGTGGAGACCGCGTAGGCCTCCAGGATCTCCTCGACGTCCTCGCGCCAGCCCTCGGGGTAGTTCAGGACGATCTGGGAGATCTGGTCGACCCGGTCCGCGGTGACGAGCGCGTACACGAGGATCGGGATCCCTCGCAGTTTCAGGAGCTGTTTCGGCTGGTTCGCACCGATGCGACTGCCGATCCCCCCGTTGAGCAGGATGAGTGAGTACATGCAGGCTTCCTTCGTGCGGGTCGGGGGCTCCGTCGCCGACGGTCCGCGCGCTGCGGGACCGGGGCCGTGAGCACCGGATGTCCGTCGAGTTCACCGGGACGACATGCTGCCGCCCCGTCCCGTTCACTCTACCGTCGTCGCCCTGGGTGCCCGGCGGATTCGCGGGTGCTCGGGTGTCCGGGTGTCCGGTCTCCCGGGTGCGTCACGGGGCGCCCGCGCCGTGCTCGAGGGAGCTGCGTCCCTCGGCGGCGCGGATGCGGGCCCACAGCTCGTCCCGCTGGGCGGCGAGGTCCCGGCAGGCCTGCAGGAAGCGGGCGAGGGAGGCGCCCCGCGTCGTATCTCCGAGGTAGTAGGAGATCAGTGCCCGGCGCTCCTCGCCGCGCGGGTCGTCCTCCACCTCGCGGCGCACGATCTCCGCGGCGCGCGGGGCGTCGTCGAGGGTCAGGCGCGGCACCACGCGCAGGAGCTCGGTCTCGGCGTCGTGCGCGTCGACGTCGGCCGAGGCGGTGACGACCAGGGGGCGTCCGGTGGCGAGCCAGTCGTTGGCGACGGCGGAGACGTCGCACAGCAGCAGGTCGGCGTCGGCGAAGTCCTCCTCCAGCCCGCGGCCCGCGGACACTCGTCCGAGCGGGGCGCCGTCGGGGCCGGGGGCGCGGCCGGGGCCGTCGTCGCCGACGAGCAGCCGACGCAGGCGCGCGTCGGCCTCGCCGTACTCGGGGACGCGCACGCCGGTCAGCGGGTGGGGGCGGTAGATGACGCGGACGCCGTCGGCGAGCAGCGAGCGGACCGCGGTCTCGGCGTGGCTGAGCAGGGAGCTGTAGGCGACGCTCGACTGCCCGCCCTCCCAGGTCGGCGCGTACAGCACCGCGGGATGCGCGGGGTCGGCGTCGGTGCGCGCGGTCGACGCCTCGGTGTCGAGGGAGGGGCGCCCGACCTCGATGCAGCGGGAGCGGGCGTCGAACAGCGCGGTGTACTGGCGCAGGCGGTCGATCGCCGCGGGGCCGGCGACGAAGGAGTAGTCGAAGGCCTTGATCTGGTTCGAGACCGAGACGGACTTGTCGGAGTCGCCGTGGAGCATCGAGACGTGGATGACCGAGCGCGAGCGCAGGGCCGCGGTGTTCATCGGGTTGTAGTTCACGTACAGCACGAGCTTGATGTCGCTGCGCAGGATGATCGCGTCGAGCGTGGCGTCGCGGGCGATGGTGACCACGGGCAGCTCGAGCTCGGAGCGGATCGTCGCGGCGACCCGGGAGTCCATGCAGACGACGGTCACGCCCTGCTGCTCATGGAGGGCGCGCAGCGGCCCGTACCAGCCGCGCAGCTGGTAGAGGCTGTCGGCGGTGTCGGGGAAGTAGACCAGCACCTCGCCCTCGAGGACGGCGTCGCGCAGGGACTCGTCGTCGCCGAGCCCGTCGGGCATGCCGCCGGGCAGCAGGCGGTAGCGGCGCAGGATCTTCCCCCCGGCGCTGCGCAGGCGCCGGTTCCAGGAGTTCGTGCGGGAGGGCATCAGCGGTCGTTCCTGTCGGTGGAGCGGCGGGAGGCGTCGGACACGGCATCGGCGTCGGCGTCGGAGCCGATGTCGGAGCCGGAGCCGGAGCCGGGGCCGGAGCCGGAGGCGAACAGAGGCAGCCAGGCCTCCGCGGCGGTGTGCCGGGGGAGCGCCGTGCGATAGCGGTCCTGCAGGCGGCCCCAGCGGAGGGCGATCCGCGCATGGCCGAGCAGGGTGCGTCGCAGCAGGCGGCGTCCGGTGGATCCCAGCACGAGCAGGGGGGAGGTCGCGTGGTCGTCGCCGGCGATGACGACGGCGTCGGCGCCGAGGATCGTGCGCCAGCGGAGCTCATCGGCGGGCACGGCGAGGACGATCCGCGGGGGACGGTCGGGCCGGAGCAGCCGCAGCCCGGCCCGGGCGGCGGCGCGGGGCAGCGGGAGCCGATGCCTGCGGGTGGGGAGGAGGGCGGGGCGCCCCTCGCGCGCGGGGAGCGTCTCGAGCGCGGCCTCCTGCTCGGCGGTCCAGGCGTCGACGACGGCCTGGCCGTCGGAGCGGGCACGGCCGAGATCGGTGCCGAGCCAGGTCTCCGGACCGGCCCGGAAGGAGTCCAGCCCCTCCTCCCAGAGCAGCGCCGTGAGGTGCTGGCCGGAGACGATGTGCTTGATCTGGTGCAGCAGCGAGGAGACGAGGACGCCGCGGGAGGCGCCGTAGGCGGCGGCGGTCGCGAGGCGGTTGCGGTGCAGGACGCGCGCGGTCCAGGTCATCTGCGTGCGGTGGGCGTTCCACGGCGGATGGTGCACGGAGGTGCCCGGCAGGACCGCGTGCGCGAAGCCGCGACGGGTCGCGCGCAGCCCGTACTCGGCGTCGTCCCACTTCAGGAAGTAGGGCGACGGGAGCCCGAGGTCGTCGACCGTCCCGGGCGGGAACAGCGTCGCCCACCAGCCCGTGTAGTTCGCGCCCGCGTGCTCGGCGAGGAAGCCCCAGTCGGCCGGGCCGGTGCCCGCGAGGTCGATCTCCCCGCGCATCCCGTCGGCGGGCCGCCACTGGAAGCTGCGGACGTCGACCGCCTCGGTGTGCGCGATCAGGCGCAGCGGATCGTGCGCGGAGAACAGCGGAGCGCCGACGACGGTGGGGCCCGCCGCGAGGGTCTGCAGCATCAGCATGCGGCGCAGGGACTCCTCGTCGATCACGGCGTCGTCGTCGGAGAGCAGGATCGCGGCCGACGGGTCGGCGGAGGCCTCGAGCATGCCTCGGGCGTAGCCCCCGGATCCTCCGAGGTTCGGCTGCGCGATGAGCTCGATCCGGGCCGGTCCGGCGAGCAGCCGGGCGAAGCCCGCGTGGTGGGCCAGGGTCCCGCCCTGGTCGATGACGAGGATCCGCCCGACGATGCTCATGGCGGCGAACCGCGCGACCTGCGCGACGGCGTCCGCCTCGCGGCGGAAGGTCGGCATGACCACGGTGATCGGGGGGAGCACGGGCTCCGGGCGCGATGCATCCGCCGGGGCGTCGGCGAGGTTCCACTCGACGGTGTCCAGATCGCCGTCGAACCAGATCCAGTCGGCGTCCTCCTGCGCGAGGTCGATCCGGACCTCGCCGTCCGGCACCGGCCCGCGGCGCCGCAGCGCGTCGCCGCGCGCGGCGAGCAGGGAGATCCCGCGGCCCTCGGCACGGCCGCGCAGGACGACGTCCCCGAGCGCCTCGCGCCAGGCGCCGACGGGCAGGACCTGCCCCCAGAGCGCGGCGGTGCGCGCCGCGGCAGAAGACATGTCGGGCTCGGCGGAGGAGCCGGACCTGTCGGAGGAGCCGGGGCCATCGGGGGAGCCGGGGGCGCCGAGGCCCTGCGGCCGGCTCCGGTCCCGTGCCCAGCGCTGGAGGGTCGCAGGAGCTGACGGCCGACGACGGCCGGTCGCTGCTTCCTGCATCTGCCCTCCTCGTGGCGGGATCGTGACGGGTCCCGTGCCGCTTCTCGGCGCCGGTCCGGCGGCATCGTGCGCGCCGCGGCGGGACGGTCCGCCGGCGGCGGCTCGACCATGAACCACAGGTTAACCGGCGATGGACCGACGGGTAAGGATACGGCGCTAGCCTGAGGACGATCGTGACCATGTCCGCGGGCGCCCGGCGCTCCGCCCGAGACCATCAGGAGGCCCCGTGCGCGCCGTCCTCGTCGAACGGTTCGGCAGTCGTCCCGAGGTCGCGGAGCTCCCGGCGCCCGTCGCCCCGCCCGGCGGAGTCGTGCTGGACGTCGAGGCCACGGGCCTGTGCCGCTCGGACCACCATGCGTGGGCCGGCCATGACGACGGCGTCGACCTCCCGCACGTGCCCGGGCACGAGCTCGTCGGGCGGATCGCCGCCGTCGGCGAGGGCGTGCACCGACGTCGGGCGGGCGAGCGCGTGACCGTGCCCTTCGTCTGCGGCTGCGGGACCTGCGCCCTGTGCCGGGCCGGGCAGGCGCAGGTGTGCCCCGAGCAGACCCAGCCCGGGTTCACCCACCACGGCTCCTGGGCCGAGCAGGTCGTGGTCCATGCCGCCGACCACAACCTCGTGCCGGTCCCCGCGGAGCTCCCGGCGGAGGCCGTCGTGCCCCTCGGATGCCGCTTCGCGACCGCTTACCGGGGTCTCGTCGACCGGGCCGGGCTGCGCGCGGGCGAGAGCGTCGTCGTGATCGGATGCGGCGGCGTCGGCCTCTCGGCGATCATGATCGCGGTCGCCCTCGGCGCCCGGGCGATCGCCGTCGACATCGACCCCGGGGCGCTCTCCCTGGCGCGTCGGCACGGGGCTGAGGTCCTCGTGGACGTCGCGGGGATCACCGACTCCGAGGGCCCCGAGGGCGTCGCCGCCGCCGTGATCGCGGCGGCGGGGGAGCGGCCGACGGTGACGGTCGAGGCCCTGGGGCGGGAGTCCACGACGAACGCGGCGCTGCTGGCGCTCGCCCCGCTCGGACGCCATGTCCAGATCGGCCTGTTCGCCGCGCCGCCGACGCTCGCGCTGCCCCGTGTGATCGGCCAGGAGCTGAGCATCCTGGGCTCCCACGGCATGGCCGCGGCCGACTATCCGGGCCTGCTGGAGCGCGTGGTCTCCGGGCGCCTGCGGCCGCAGGACCTGGTCGAGCGCACCATCTCGCTCGAGCAGGCCTGCGACGAGGTCGTCGCCCTCGGGCACCGCACGACGCCGGGCATCACGCTGATCCGCCCCTGACGCCCGGCTCCTGGCGCCCGGCCCCTGGCGCCGGATCCTGCCGCCCGGCTCCGACGGGGCGGCGTGTCAGATGAGCGCCGCGTCGCTGCGCAGCAGGATCTTGGCGGCGCCGGTCGCCGCGGCGTCGTGACCGGTCTCGTCCATGATGATCTCGACGTCGGAGAGGCGCCCGAAGGCGGAGAGCCCGATGCGGCGCGAGATCTCCCCGAGGTAGAGGGGGCCGGCGACCGCGAAGCCCGGGCCGGACAGGACCAGCACCCGCGGGTCGAGGAGCGCGACGAGGGCCTGGGCGCCGAGTGCCATCCAGCGGGCGCTGTCCTCGATGATGGCGGCCGCGGCGGGGTTCCCGCGCAGGGCCAGGCGCGCGACCTCCGCGAAGCGGGTCTGCGTGGAGCCCTCGGGGTCCTCGCGGATCAGGCCGGCCGTGCGGGCGCGCTCGATGACGACGCCGGGACCGGCGAGCGCCTCGAGGCAGCCGTCGGCGCCGCACCAGCAGGGCGGCCCGTCGGGGTCGATGCACACATGGCCGACCTCGCAGGCGTTGCCCTGGGAGCCGCCGAAGACCTCGCCGAGATGGCGGAAGCCGCCCCCGATGCCGTCGGACATGAACAGCACGGCGCCGCTGGAGGCGTCGTGCTCGTCGAGCACGGTGGTCCCGGCGGCCGCGGCGCTGGCGTCGTTGTCGAGGATCACGGGGAGGCCGACGGCCTCCTCGATCATGGCCCGCAGCGGGAGGCCGACCCAGGCGGCGAGGTCCGGGGGCGCGGACAGGAGCCCGTCGTCCTGGCGCAGCGGGCCGGGGCAGACGGCGCCGACGCCGACGATGCGGGAGCGCGGCACGTCGGCGCGTCGGATCAGGTCGTCGATGAGCTCGGCCCAGGTCGCGATGCTCGCGACCGGGTCCGGTCCGAAGGGTGCCCAGGGGCGGCGGATGCGGGAGACGAGGTTCCCCGCGAAGTCCAGCATGACCAGGGTCGACGAGGTGAAGCTGAGGTGGGCGCCGATCACGTATCGGGCATCGCGGCGCAGCTGCAGCAGGGTGCGGGGCTTGCCTCCCGTCGAGGCGCCGCGGCCGGACTCGGCGACGAGCCCCTCGTCGATGAGGCGCTTGACGGCGGAGCTCACCGTCGGAGCCTTCAGATCGGTGAGCTCGGTGAGCTCGACACGGCTGATGCTCTCGTGCGTCCGGACGAGATCCACGAGGAGGGCGCGGCTGCTGAGCGGCGCCCGGATCGCCTGGAACATGGGGGGAGTCATGGTGAGCCTTCCGCGAGCATCGGTCAAGGGACGAATATAGTCATCGGACGGATGGGACGAGGAGAGAGCGGAGAGACAGCACCATGCAGGAGCCGCGGGGCAGGATCGTCGGGCTCGTGCATGGCACGGAGGAACCTGTCGCGGAGCTGACGCCGTTCCTGGCCGAGCTCGTCCTGGGCATCGAGGAGGAGCTCGGGGAGACGGGCGACGCCGTGTACATCACGGCCGCCCGCCGCGGCGACGAGGAGCGCGCCCTGTGGGACGCCTGGATCGCCGACGGCTCCGTCGATGCCGTCATCATGACCGACGCCTCGGCCGATGACGACCGCCTCGACGCCCTCGCCTCCCTGCCGATCCCGGCGGTGCTCCTGGGCGGTCCCGAGGATCGTCGCGAGGTCTGGCATGTCGTCGTCGACAACGCCGGGGGCGCCCGGGCCGCGGCCCGCACCCTGCTGGATCTCGGCCACCGCCGCCTCGCGCGCCTCTCGGGCCCGCGGCAGCTGCTGCACACGATCACGCGCGACGAGGCCTTCGTCGAGACCTGCCGCGAGGGGGGCGCCGAGGTCGCGCTGCGCGAGGGCGACTTCAGCGAGGAGTCGGGCCGGCTCGCGGTCCGCGCGCTGCTGGGCTCGGCGACGCCCCCCACGGCGGTCTTCTGCGACAGCGACCTGATGGCGCTCGGCGCCCTGCGCGCGTGCGCCGAGCGCGGTCTCCGCGTCCCCGCGGACATCTCGATCCTCACCTGGGACGACACGGCCAACGCGCGCCTGGCGACGCCCCGGCTCGGAGCCGTGACGATCGACCTGCATGAGCTCGGCCGGCTCGTCGGCCGCGCCGTGCGCTCCGCGATGGACGGCGAGGCCCCGCAGCTGGTGCGCGCCCCCGTGCCGACGGTGCGGCGCTCCGGCTCCGTCGCCGAGGCCCCCGCCGCCGGCTGACCGGCCCGGCCGCCGACTGGCCGGCCCGCCGAACGGTCGGCCCGGCCTGCCGCGCCGCTCGGCGCGCGAATCCTTGCAGCGTCCCGGCTGTCGGTCGCGGCCGATCGTTGCCGTTTCGGGACCTTCGTCCATCCTTGCCATATTGGCTCCCACCTCGCCTTTCGTGCATCGTCGCAGGTCATCGACGAGGTTGACTATCTTTGTTCACTAACCTAAGTTAGTCCGCACCTGACGAAAGGACAATGATGTCGAACCACCGCACGACCATGACCCGCCGCACCGCGCTCGCCGGGACCGCCGGGATCTTCGCCCTCGCGGCGACCGCCTGCTCCAGCTCCGAGTCGGGCTCCGGCTCGAGCGACTCCGGGGAGATCGCCGGTGACATCACCGTGCTCACCTGGCGCACCGACCTCCTCGAGGACGGCACCCTCGACGAGTATGTGGACCGCTTCCACGAGACCTACCCCGATGTCAACGTCGAGTTCGAGGGCATCACGGACTACGAGGGCGAAGTCCGCACCCGCATGAACACCAAGGACTACGGCGACGTCCTGGCGATCCCCAACACGGTGACCCGCGACCAGCTGGCGGACTTCTTCGAGCCCCTCGGCGACTTCGAGGACTTCGAGACGAAGTACAACTGGGTCGTCGACAAGTCCTACGAGGGCAAGAGCTACGGCATCCCGGTCCTGGGCAACGCCAACGGCGTGCTCATCAACAAGGCCCTCTGGGACGGCGCCGGCGTCACCGAGACGCCGACGACGCCCGAGGAGTTCCTCGCCGCGATGGAGAAGATCAAGGCCGCCTACCCGGAGGCCGACCCGGTCTACACGAACTACAAGGACGGCTGGCCCGTCACCGCGTGGGAGTACTTCCGCGGCGGCATCAGCGCCGACGTCGACTACATCACGACGATGGTCAACGAGGACGACCTGTGGGCCGAGGGCAAGGACCACTACATCATCGACAGCCTGCTGTTCGACCTCGTCGAGCAGGGCTACACCGAGGCCGACCCGACGACCACCAACTGGGAGCTCTCGAAGACGATGATCGCCGACGGCGAGATCGCCACGATGTTCCTCGGCTCGTGGGCGATCCCGCAGATGCGCCAGGCCGTCGAGGAGGCCGGCGGCGACCCCGCCGACATCTCCTACATCCCGTTCCCCTCCGCGAAGGACGGCGTCATGCACGCCATCACCGCGGGCGACTACAACCTCGGCATCAACGTGAACTCCGAGAACAAGCCGGCCGCCCGCGCCTGGCTCGACTGGTTCATCCACGAGTCCGGCTACGCGACCTCGCAGGAGGGCCTCAGCCCCGTCATCGGCGGCGAGACCCCCGAGTCCCTGCAGGAGTTCGAGGCCACGGGCGTCGAGTACATCACCCTCAACCCGCCGGCCGAGGGCCAGGAGACGCTGCTCAGCGACATCGACACCGCCTCGGAGCTCGGCCTCGACGCCGCGAACCTCCGCCAGGGCATCATCGACGCCGCCCGCACCGGATCCCAGTCCAAGGCCGACCTCTTCGCGTCCCTGAACGCGAAGTGGAACGCCGGCCGCGCCGCCGTCGGCGCCTGACAAGAAAGTCCCTGATGTCCACCACCACGTCGTCGGCTCCGACGACCTCGACGAACGAGCCGGCCGTCCGGCGCCCGCGGCATCGCGGCGCGCCGGGCCGCCGGACCGTCTCCACCCGCGTCATCCCGTGGCTGTTCCTCGCGGTCCCGCTCGGATTCCTGATCCTCTTCACGTACCTGCCGGTGCTGAACATGCTCGGGTACTCGATCACCGACTGGGACGGCCTGAGCAAGACGCGGGAGAACGTCGGCCTGGAGAACTACGTCAAGATCTTCACGCAGCCCGACAACCTGCGCGTGTTCTACGTGTCGCTGTACTACTTCGCCGCGTCGTTCGTCCAGCTCGCGCTGGCGCTCTACTTCGCGACGATCCTCAGCTTCAAGGTGCGGTTCGTGAACCTGTGGAAGGGGCTGCTGTTCTTCCCCTACCTCATCAACGGGGTGGCCATCGGACTCATCTTCAACAACTTCCTCCGTCCCGAGGGAGGTCTGGACACGCTCCTGATGTCCCTCGGGCTGGAGAGCCTCATCCACCAGTGGACCGGCGATCCGGCGATGGTCAACATCACCCTCGCCACGGTCTCCGTCTGGCGATACATGGGCCTGAACTTCGTGCTGTTCCTCGGGGCGATCCAGTCGGTGCCCGGCGAGCTGTACGAGGCGGCCGCCCTCGACGGCGCGAACCGCTGGGACCAGTTCCGGCACCTGATCCTCCCCGCCATCCGACCGATCGTCGGCCTCTCCGTGATCCTCGCGATCTCCGGATCGTTGGCGGTGTTCGAGATCCCCTACATCATGACCAGCGGCGCGAACGGGTCGGAGACCTTCGTCATCCGCACGATCCGCATGGCCTTCGAGCTGAACAACGTCGGCCTCGCCTCCGCGATGGCGGTCGTGCTGCTGCTCATCGTCCTCATCGTCACCTGGGTGCAGCGCACCCTCGTCGACGATGACGACGAGCGCGATGCGCGCCGCGCCGCGAAGCGCGAAGCGCGCCGCGCCAAGGCCCTCGCCCAGGAAGGACGCTGATCATGGAACGCCCCGTGCTGCGCGTCGTGCTCGCCATCGGCAAGTACCTGTCCCTCGTCCTCGGCTCCATCGCCGTGCTCCTCCCCATCTCCCTGATCGTGCTGGGCTCGTTCAAGGGCAAGCGGGAGTTCCTCAAGACGGGGCCGTTCACGCTCCCGGAGGACTGGACCAACCTCGAGAACTTCGTGACCGCGTTCACCCGCGGCAAGATGCTCCAGGCGTTCGGCAACACCGCGATCATCCTGGTCGTCGCCGTCGCCGGCGCGATCCTCATCGGTGCGGCCTCGGCCTACGCGATCGACCGCTTCCGGTTCCGCGGCCGCGGGATCGTCATGGGCCTGTTCCTGCTGGCGACCCTGGTCCCCGGCGTCACCACCCAGGTGGCGACCTTCCAGATCATCAACGCCCTGGGCCTGTTCAACTCGCTCGGCGCGCCGATCGTGCTCTTCATGGGCACGGACATCGTGAGCATCTACATCTTCCTGCAGTTCATCAGGAGCATCCCCAAGGAGCTCGATGAGGCGGCCTCCCTCGAGGGGGCGGGCCATCTGCGGATCTTCTTCCAGATCATCCTGCCGCTGCTGAAGCCGCCGATCGCCACGGTCGTCATCGTCAAGGGCATCGCCGTCTACAACGAGTTCTACATCCCGTTCCTCTACATGCCCGCGCGCGACCTCGGAGTCATCTCGACCTCGCTGTTCCGCTTCATGGGCCCGTACGGAGCGCAGTGGCAGATCATCTCCGCCGGCATCCTGATCGTCCTGCTGCCGACCCTGATCGTCTTCCTCTTCCTCCAGCGCTACATCTACAACGGCTTTGCCGCAGGAGCAGTGAAATGACCGCCCCGACCGCCCAGACAGTCCCGAGCACCCCGACCACCCCGACCCGTGCGGACGCCGTCGAGCTGCGCACCGGCTGGACGCTCTCCCCGACCGGGCCCGGCGCCGAGCGCCTCCCCGCCTCGGTCCCGGCCGAGGTCCCCGGCACCAGCCATACGGCGCTCCTCGCGGCCGGAGCGATCGAGCACCCCTATCGCGACGACGTCTCCCGTGAGCAGGAGTGGATGTTCGACCTGGGCTGGACCTACCGGCTCGAGCTCGATCCCGAGCAGCTCGACCTCGCCTCCCCCCGGGCCGACGAGCGCGTCGAGCTCGCCCTCGACGGCGTCGACACCTTCGCCGAGGTCAGCCTCGCCGGCGAGCGCCTCGGCGCCACGACGAACATGCACCGCTCCTGGCGCTATGACGTCGGCGCGCTGCTCGACGGCACCGCCAAGGAGCTGCGGGTCGACATCGCCGGCGCGACCGCGATCGCCGAGGCGGAGCACGATCGCCAGCATCGCCGCCCGAGCGCGTACCCGACGCCCTACAACGCGACCCGCAAGATGGCCGCGAGCTTCGGCTGGGACTGGGGACCGGACCTGCGCACCGCGGGCCTGTGGAAGCCGGTGCGGCTCGAGCGCTGGAGCGTCGCCCGCCTCGCCGAGGTCCGTCCCGTGATCCGTCTCGAGGGCACCACCGGCGTGGCCGAGCTCCACGTCCGCCTGGACCGCACCCGTCCGGGCGACGTCGTCCTCGCGCTCAGCGCCCTCGGGCGCACGGTCGAGGTCCTCGTGCCCGGCGATCAGCGCAGCGCCGTGATCACCCTCGAGCTGCCCGAGGTCCCCGTCTGGTGGCCCGTCGGCTACGGCGACCAGCCGCTCGTGGACCTGCGCCTCGAGGCCCGTGAGGGCGAGGCCCTGCTGGACGACTGGTCGCGCCGGGTGGGCTTCCGCACGGTCGCCGTCGACACCGAGCCCGACGAGCACGGCACCCCCTTCACGTTCGTCGTCAACGGCCGGAGGATCTTCGCCAAGGGCGTCAACTGGATCCCCGACGACCATCTGCTCACCACCATCGATCGCGACCGCCTCGCGCGCCGGATCGACCAGGCGCTCGACGCGCACTGCAACATGGTGCGCGTCTGGGGCGGCGGCATCCACGAGTCCGACGACTTCTACGAGCTGTGCGACGAGTCCGGGCTCATGGTGTGGCAGGACTTCCTGCTCGCCTGCGCCGCGTACTCCGAGGAGCAGCCGCTGCGCGCGGAGATCGAGGCGGAGGCGCGGGAGAACGTCGTGCGCCTCATGTCGCATCCGAGCCTCGTGCTCTACAACGGCGGCAACGAGAACGTGTGGGGCTACGAGGACTGGGACTGGAAGAAGGACCTCGAGGGCCGCAGCTGGGGCGCGCACTACGCCGCCGAGCTGTTCCCGCGGATCGTCGCCGAGCTCGACCCGACGCGCCCCTACAGCGCCAACAGCCCGTACTCGCCGGGTACGGCGCCGACGGGCGTCCACCCCAACGACCCCGACCACGGCACCCACCACGAGTGGGAGGTCTGGAACCGGCGCGACTACGTCCACTACCGGGACGCCATCCCGCGGTTCTGCTCCGAGTTCGGCTTCCAGGGCCCGCCGGCCTGGTCGACCCTGCAGGAGTGGCTCGCGGTCGACGGGACCCCGATCACCGAGATCGCGGACCCCAAGGAGCACCCGGTCTTCCTCGCCCACCAGAAGGCCGAGGACGGCAACGCCAAGCTCGACACCGGTCTCGCCGCGCATCTCGGCGTCCCCGAGTCCTTCTCGGACTGGCACTGGGCGACGCAGCTGAACCAGGCGCGCGCCGTCGGGTACGCCCTGGACCACTACCGTCGTCACTGGCCGCGCACCGCGGGGGCCCTCGTCTGGCAGCTCAACGACTGCTGGCCGGTGACCTCGTGGGCGGCCGTCGACTGGGCCGAGCGCCCCAAGCCGCTCTGGTATGCGCTGCGGGAGAGCTTCGCGCCGCGCCGCCTCGTCGTCGCCGCCCCGACGGGCGCCAGCACGTCGTCCGGGGCTCCGTCCGACGGCTCGGCCTCCGCCGCGGGCCTCGAGCTGAGCCTCATCAACGACACCGATGAGCGGATCGTCGGCGAGCTCGCGCTGCGCCGCATCGCCTTCGACGGCACCGAGCTCGCCGTGCTCCGGATCCCGATCAGCGCCGACGAGCGTGCCGTCACCACGATCGCGGTGCCCGCGAGCGCCGCGACGGCGGAGGATCCGACCCGGGAGGCGCTCGTCGCCGAGTTCGGCGACCTCCGCACCGTCCACCTGTTCACCGAGGTGAAGGACGCCCGTCTCGAGGACCGTCCCTTCGACGCGGTCGCGCGCCCCGTCGAGGGCGGCTACGCGATCGAGGTGACCGCCCGCTCGCTCGTCGTGCAGCTGACGCCGCTCGTCGACCGGGCCGCACCGGACGCCGAGGCGCTCGACGCGCTGGTCACGATCCCCGCCGGGGAGACCGCGACCGTGCTCGTGAGCACCACCGCGACGGACCTCGAGCAGGCGCTCGTCGCCCCCGAGGTCCTGCGCAGCGCGAACGATCTGGCCGTGCTGGCCCGCGCCGCCGACCAGGTGGCCGTGTGAGCCCCTGGACCGCCCTGTCCTCGCATCGCGCCTGGCTGCAGGGGGAGTTCGAGCGGCTGCTCGGCTTCGGGCGCCCGCAGATCGCGCAGCCGACCGGCGCCGCCTGGCTGGATGCGTCCGGCCGGCCGACGGACCAGGTCCCCGAGACCTGGCTGACCGCCCGCGCCGTGCACGTCCATGCGCTGGGCGCGCTCGCCGGGATCCCCGGCAGCGCGCCCGTCGCGGCGGCGAGCCTCGCCGCGCTCGCGGGGCCCCTGCGGGACGAGGCCGACGGCGGCTGGTTCCACACCGCCGACCGGGATCCGGCGCAGGGCAAGCATGCCTATGACCACGCCTTCGTCGTCCTCGCGGCGACGTCCGCGCAGTTCGCCGGGATCCCGGGGGCCGAGGCCCTGCTCGAGGACGCGCTCGCGGTGCTCGAGGAGCGCTTCCTCGACGTCGACGGCCTCGTCGTCGACTCCTGGGATGCGGGCTTCGCCGTCGCCGCGGACTATCGCGGCATCAACTCCACGATGCACACGGTCGAGGCGCTGCTCGCCGCGGGCGACGTCGCCGGACCGGTCTGGCATGAGCGCGCGGCCCGGCTCGCGGGCTTCGCGATCGTGCGGGCGAGCGAGCACGGCTGGCGCCTTCCCGAGCATTACGCCGCCGACTGGACGGTGCTGCCCGAGTACAACGACGACCGCCGCGACGACCAGTTCCGGCCGTACGGCGCGACCGTCGGCCATGCGCTCGAGTGGGCGCGGCTGATCCTGCACCTCGAGGCGGCCCTGGGCACGGACCATCCCGCCTTCGCGGAGCTCCCGGCCTCGCCGCTCGAGGCCGCGCTCGCGCTCTACGACCGGGCCGTCGCCGACGGCTGGTCGGCCGACGGCGCCCCCGGCTTCGTCTACACGACGGACTGGTCCGGCGTCCCGGTCACCCATGACCGCCTGCACTGGGTGCTCGCCGAGGCGATCGGCGCGGCCGCGGCCCTGCACGAGCGCACCGGTGAGGCGCGCTTCGCCGCCGACTACGCGGCCTGGTGGGACCACGCGGAGGAGTTCTTCCTCGACCGCGAGGAGGGGTCCTGGCATCACCAGCTGGATCGCTCCAACCGGGTCGCCCGCACCGTGTGGCCGGGCAAGCCGGACCTCTACCACGCGGTCCAGGCGACGCTCGTCCCGCGCCTCCCGCTCGCGCCCAGCATGGCCTCGGCGATCGCCGAGGGCGCGCTGCGCTGACGGACGGCGCATCGTCGGCGGAGGGCATCCCGCCGACGATGCGCTGCGCCGACGGACGGCGCATCGGGAGAAGCCCCCGTCATCGCGATCAGCGATGACGGGGGCTTCTCCTCGTCCGCGGGGCGCCGACATCTGCTGGCCCGCGGGCCGTGAGCACCGGTCGGCCGACGGGCCCGACGAGCAGGCCGGCCGACGGGCCCGCGGGGCGCCGTCGGCCGGGTGCGCTCAGATGCCGTCGGCGGTCGTCGCGCGGATGTCGTCGATGTGGATCGTGCCGGTCACGGGCCCGCCGTCGGCCTGGCCGACGTAGAGGTTGAAGGCCGTGACGTTCGCGAGCCGGGCCGCGTCGAGGGCCTTCCCGGCGTTCGCGGTGTCCCAGGGGGCGGGGGCGAAGTCCGCGAACAGCGCCTCCTGCTGCCCGCCGGCGGCGTCGTCGAGGGCGAGGGCGTGCTCGAAGTAGATGCCGTCGGCGACGACCTGCAGGGTCGCCCCGTTGGTGCTGCCGTCGCCCTGGAGCCAGAGGGCGAGGCGATCGGTCGCGGACCAGTCCTCGCCGACGGTCTTCCCGATCCCCGCATAGGTCGCGGGGGAGAAGTCGTAGCTGTACGCGCAGCCGTAGGCGCTGTCGGAGCGGTCGGAGCGATGATCGGCGCTGAGCGCGATCGCGGCGCCGTTGACGAGGCTCCAGGCGGCGCCGAGGGTGACGTCGTCGCCGGCGTAGCCCTCGAAGTCGTCGACCCAGCCGGCGGGCATCTCGTGGGCGGGCCCGAGCAGCACGAGGCGCTCGTCGCGCACCGTCGTGCGGCCGATCGTCGCGTCGAGCACGAGCGAGGCGGTCTCGGCGTCCTTCCAGCGGCCGTTGATCCGCCAGGTGCCCGAGTGGAAGCCGTCGTCGTCCAGACGCAGCTTGAGCTTCCAGGTGCCGTCGATCGTGACGAGCGCCGAGCGGACCTCGCCGCCGGTCAGGCGCGCGCGGACGGTGAAGGTCTTCGCATCGACGCGGCTGCGGTCCGTCGGGGTGACCAGATGGCCGACGGCGTGGGCGGCGGCGACCGTCGTCGCGAGCGAGAACGGGTCGGCGAGGTCCGCGGCGAAGATCGTGCGGGGATCCTCGGCGAAGGCCACGAAGTCCGCGTGCTGCGGATGCTCGGCGCGCTCGTCGGAGGCGGGATAGGGGATGTAGGCGCGGTTGTCGCCGCCCCAGTCGGCCCAGGTGAGCAGGAAGACGCTGCGGCGCGCCCGCTCGTCGGCGTCGATCGCCGCGAGGAGGTCCGTGAACCAGGTCGGGTCGGTGTCCTCGGCGCCGGACTGGCCGAACTCGGTGTAGGCGGAGACCTTCCCGCGCTCCTCCGCGAGATCCGCGATCATCCCGAGGTCCGCGACCAGGCCGTCGAGGAAGGCCTGCGAGCCGCTGGAGTCGTCGTAGGTGTCGTAGCCGAGCACGTCGACGAAGGCGTCGCCCGGATAGGTGCGCAGGTAGCCCTCCGGATCCCCGCCGAAGCTGCCGCCGGGGGAGTAGGAGTAGAGCACGTTGTGGACGTCGCAGGCGTCGCGCAGATGCTCGACGGTGAAGCGGAACAGCTCGACGTACTCCGAGGGGGTCGCATGCCCGGCGCCCCACCAGAACCAGCCGCCGTTGTTCTCGTGCCAGGGGCGGAAGACGACGGGGATGAGCGTGCCGTCCTCCCGGGTCGCGCCGCGGAAGGCGGAGGCGAGCACCTCGAGGTACTCGACGAAGGCGTCGTGGCGGTCGCCGCCGGGCAGGATCGCGGGGACCACGGAGCCGGAGACGTCGTAGAAGCTGCCGCCGGTGACGAAGTTCGGCAGATGGGCGCTGAGCGTGTTGATGCCGCCGATCGCATCGGCGGCGCGGAACGCCCAGACGAGGTGCTCGGCGTTGTCGGCGGGGGTGGCGCCGGAGACTCCGGGCCGCTCCTCGCCGTCGAGGATCAGGGTGTCCCAGCCGAAGACCGCCGGATGATCGCCGACGGCGGCGAGCGTGTCCGAGGCGGTGCCGTCGGGCTCGTCGAACGACCAGCCGTGCGTGAGGTCGTGCTGGTGGCCGAACAGGATGCCCTCGCCGCGCTGCGCGCGCAGGGCGGCGAAGAGGGAGGCGGTCTCGGGCGTGGCCGCGGGGTCCGCGAGCGAGATCGTCGAGGAGCCGGAGCCGGAGCCGGAGCCGCCGTCGGCTCGTGCGGCGGCGAGGCCGAGCGGGCTGCCGGGGATCCCGACGGCGCCGGAGGCGGCGGTCACGGTGAGCAGGCCGGTGGCGGCCAGGGCGGTGCGCCTGCTGAGGCGCGGAGCGAGAGAAGACATCGTCGTCCTTCCAGTCGATGAGGACAACTTAGTGAGGCGACCGAAGAAAGGCAAGGGGGGATCGGCCGGAGGCCGTCCGCCCTGGCCGGTACCCTTCTGGGGTGGAATCCGATGCAACGACCCTCGACCTGCCCGGCGTCGCCGCCCCGGAGGCGGAGACCGATCGGCGGGAGCTCGACCCCGATCACCCGCACCCCGGGCAGTGGCGGCTGACCCATGTGCAGGTGTCGAACTGGGGGACCTTCCACGGCACCCACGACCTGGCGATCTCGCCCAAGGGCTTCTTCCTCACCGGCGGCCCCGGCACCGGCAAGTCCACGCTGCTCGATGCCATCAGCGCGCTGCTGACCCCGCCGCGGACCCTCCAGTTCAACGCCGCCGCGTCGGACGCCGGACCGAACCGCTCGAAGTACCGCCGCACCGTCGCGAGCTACGTCCGCGGCGCCTGGGCCATGCACTACGACCAGGCCACGGGCGAGTTCAGCCAGGAGGTCCTGCGCGATCGGACCACGCTGTCGGCCGTCTCGCTGCGCTACTCCGACGGCCAGGGCGGCACCGTCCAGCTCAGCCGCCTGCTGCTCCTGCACGCCGGGCACACTGCCGACAGCGACGTGAAGAGCCTGTACGTCATCGCCCGCCAGCCGCTCGACGTCGCCGACATGCGCCCCTTCGTCTCGACGCAGATCGAGGGCAGGGCGCTCGCCGCCGCCTTCCCCGGCACCGAGACCTTCCGCCAGTTCCGCGAGTACCGGGCGGCCTTCAGCCAGCTGCTGGGGATCCCCGACGAGAAGGCGCTGGGGCTCCTCCACAAGATCCAGTCCGCGAAGGAGCTCGGCGACGTCAACGCCCTCCTGCGCGACTACATGCTCGACGCCCCGCGGACCTTCGAGCTCGCCGACCAGGCGCTCGCGAACTTCCACAACCTCTCCGAGGTCTACGAGGCCCTGGTGACGGCGCGCGAGCAGCGCGACCTGCTGCGCTCGCTGCGGGAGGACCACACCGCCTGGCGCGGGATGCGCGAGCGCGGCGGCTCGCTCGTCGACCGGCGCGCCGACATCGACGTGTTCGCCGCGCAGCATCTGGTGCGCCTGCTCGGCGAGGAGGAGGAGCGCCTCCAGCTCGAGCGCGACCGCACCGCCGCCCAGCAGCGCCGGCTCACGCAGGACGTCGCCGAGGCCCGCTCCGACCTCGCCCAGCTCAAGGAGCAGCGCAAGCGCGCGGGCGGCGGCGAGATCGACGACTGGAAGCAGCAGATCGCGGGCCTCGAGGTCGAGCGCGAGAAGCGCCGCGAACGGGCCTCCGAGTTCGCCGCCCAGCTGGCCACGGTCGAGCTGGCGACCCCGGCCGGCGAGGACATGTTCCTCGCGCTGCAGCGCGAGGTCGCGACGCTGCGGGAGACCCTCGAGGCCGAGGAGCAGCAGGCCGACGGCGCCCGCTGGGAGGCCGAGGCGACGGTCCGCGAGCTCGCGTCCCGCCTGGAGGACACCCGCCAGGAGCTGAAGTCGCTGACCACGCGCGCCTCGAACCTGCACTCGGAGGACGTCGCGCTGCGCGACCGCATCGCCGCCGAGGTCGGCGTCGCCCCCACCGAGCTGCCCTTCGCCGCCGAGCTGCTGCAGGTCCGCGCCGGCGAGGAGGAGTGGACCGCGGCCGCCGAGCAGGCGCTGCGCGGCCTCGCCCGCTCGATCCTCGTGCCCGAGCGCGTGTACCGGAAGGTCGCGGCGGTCATCGACCGCACGAAGCTGCGTCGGCGCATCTCCTACAACCGCGTCAACACCGACCTCCGCCGTCCCGCGGTGGGCGTCGACGACCGCGCGCTCGCCGCGAAGATCGAGGTCAAGGAGGGCGAGTTCCATCCCTGGCTGAGCCACGAGATCGCCTCCCGCATGGACTACGTGTGCGCCGAGGACCTCGAGGAGTTCACCCGCCTGTCCCGCGCCGTGCTGCGCTCGGGTCAGGTCAAGCATTCCGCGACCCGGCACGAGAAGAACGCCGACCGGCAGATCAACGACCGCTCGCAGTGGGTGCTGGGCTTCGACAACCGCGCCAAGCGCGCCGTCTTCGAGCAGGAGCGCACCCGCGCCGAGCAGGCGCTGTTCGAGGCCCAGGCCCGACGCAAGGACGTCGAGGTGGAGCGCGACGAGCGCCGCGAGCGCCTCTACGCGCTGCAGTCGATCGCGGGCGTGGCCTGGGACGACATCGATGCCGCCTCCGTCGCTCGGCGCGTCGCGAACCTGCGCGACATGGTGCGCGCCGCGGAGGACGGCTCGGCCGCGCTGACCGAGCTCGCCCGCCAGATCGACGACGTCGAGCGCGCGATCTCCGACACCGACGCGGAGCTGCTGGAGGTGGTCCGCACCGCCGGCAAGCTCGCCGAGCAGGCCGAGCGCGCCGCCGAGCGGCTCACCGAGGCGCAGGGCAAGGTCGCCGACTCGGGGCTCTCCCCGGAGATCGAGCAGGAGCTCGCCGAGCGCTTCGCGGCGATCGCCCCGACGCTGCTGATCTCGAACATCGACCGGGTCACCAAGGACGCCTCGGCGACCCTCGACGCCGAGCTCATGGACCTCACCCGCCGCACCTCCCGCGCCGAGGAGGACATCCGCACGGCGATGCGCGAGTTCGCCCGCCGCTGGCCCGCGACCGCCGGGGACACCGCCGCGACGCTCGACGCCGCCGACGACTTCCTCGCGATCCTCCAGCGCATCGAGGAGGAGAAGCTCCCCGAGGTCGAGGACCGCTTCTTCGACTTCTTCACCTCCAACACCCTCGGCGACGTGCAGGCCCTCGCCACCGCGATCGCCCGCGAGCCCGCGGAGATCCGCAAGCGCCTGCAGCGCATCAACGCCCTGCTCTCCCAGGTCGAGTTCCACTCCGGCCGGTACCTGCAGCTGTCGATGCGCCCCGTGCACCTCGCGGCCCTCGACGAGTTCAAGAAGGCGCTCGAGGCGGCCGTCGCCGACACCGCCCTGAACGACATGAGCCGCGACCGCGAGCTCGCCGAGGAGCGCTTCCTCTCGCTGCGCCACCTCATGGAGATGATCAGCGCGGCCCGCACCCGCGAGGACCAGGTCTCCCGCGCGATCCTCGACGTGCGCCGCCACGTGCACTTCCACGCCGAGGAGATCGACGCCGAGGGCGCCATCGTCCACGCCCACGAGTCCGGGGGCCCGCTGTCGGGCGGCCAGAACGAGCGCCTGACGACCTTCTGCCTGGCCGCCGCGCTGCGCTACCAGCTCGCCGGGACGGGCATCGACGTGCCCCGCTATGCGCCGATCATCATCGACGAGGCCTTCTCCAAGGGCGCCGGCAAGTTCATCACCGCGGCGATGGAGTCCTTCCGCCACTTCGGCTTCCAGGTCATCCTCGCCAACCCCGGGAAGAACCCGCAGGCGCTCGCCCCGTTCATCGGCGGCGTCGGCGTGGTCTCGATCCGGCAGGACCGGTACTCCTCGATCGCCCCGGTGGAGTTCGTCCCGGTCGAGGGCTGACGAGCCGGCGGGCCGACGAGCCGACGGACCGACGGGCCGACGGGCCGGCGGACGACGGGGCATGGGGAGTTCTCCCCATCGTCCGGGACCGATGACGCGGATACCGTGGACAGGATCGCCGCGCGGCGGGGACGGGCGCGCAGCCCGCGCCCCCGGCGGAGCACCCGCGGCATCGGCGGAGCAGGGGGGAAAGAGCATGACCGCACCTCAGCGGAAGGCGCTGGGCGATGTCAGCGAGGCCGTCGGCGACCCTGTCGGCCGGGCCGTCGGCGAGCCCGTCGGCCGGGCCCTGGGCGACCCCGTCGGCCGGTCCGTCGGCGATCCGACGGCGATCGCGCTCGAGCGCGAGGCGCACGAGCGCGTCGCCCTGATGCTGGACGCGGTCGTGACGGAGCTCCGCCACGAGCAGCCGACGCTCGGAGCATTCCTCGAGCGCCGGCCGGCGCGCGTACGGAATTCGGGTCTGCTCTGGCACGGCCTGGAGACGATGAGCCTGGTCAGCGCCCTGCTCGCGAGCCAGGGCGCGCCCGGATGGCGGTCCTCGGGATTGACCTCGCTGGTCCGTGCGGCCGACGCGGCGGCGCGCGGCCAGGGCCTCCTGCGCCAGGACGACCGGCTGCGCGGCGGCCTGCGCCAGCTGTCCTGGCGGAGCCCCGAGGGGGATCTGCTCGAGGTCGTGATCGGGGTGTGCGTCAGCGTCCGCGCGACCAGCGCGCCCTACCTGCCCGAGATCTGAGGCTCCTGCGCGCCCTCCGGCTCTCGCGGGTCCCGCGCCTCTCGCGCCTTTCGCGCCTCTCGCGTCCCCCGCGGCTCCTGCGACTCCCGCGCCTCGGCGTCGAGGACCCGCTGCGTGATGCGCTCGAGCGCGCCCAGCGGGATGCCCAGCCAGTCGGGACGGTTCCGCGCCTCGTACAGCGCCTCGTAGACCGCCTTGTCGGCCTCGAAGGCGGCGAGCAGGATCCGCAGCGCGTCCGCGTCCGGGGCCGACACCGGGCGGGCGTCGAGGCCGGCCTCGCGGACATAGCCGGAGAGGAAGGCCTCCCGGGCGCTGCGGAGCCAGCGGGCGGTCGCCTCCGGATCGGCTCCGTGCTCGCGCTGGACGGCGGCGGCCGCATAGTCCAGGCTCCGCAGCATCCCGGCGACGTCGCGGACGGGGGAGTCGGGGCGCGAGCGCTCCGCGAGCGGGCGCAGCGGCTCGCCCTCGAAGTCCAGCAGCACCCAGCCGCGCCCCGGCGCGGAGAGCACCTGGCCGAGGTGCAGGTCGCCGTGGATGCGCTGGCGGTCCGGCCACGCGATGTCGAGGCAGCTCCCGTAGAGCACCTCGAGGGCGGTCCGATGGGCTGCGACCTCGGGGACGATCGCGGCGACCTCGCTGATGCGGCGGATCATCCGCCCCACGATCGCGGCGGCGTCCGAGGCCGGCGTGGGCACGGTGCCGAGGGCCTCGGCGAGATCGCGATGGATCTCGGCGACGGCCGTGCCGAGATCGCGGACCGCGTCGGAGACGTCCTCGGCCGCGGCCGCGGCGCGCAGGGTCGTGCGCCAGGCGTCCTCGACGCCGGGGAGGAACTCCTGGGCGAACAGGGCGTGCCCGCGCAGGGGCCCGACGGAGACGCGGGCGGAGCCGACGGCGGAGGGCACCCGGGTGCTCCCGACCTCGCTGAGCGCGCCCTGGAGGACGACATCGGGGTTGTCCCCGTCCTGGAGGACGCGGAACACCTTGAGGATGACCGGGGCGACGCCGTCCTGCTCGACGACGATCGAGGAGTTGGACTGCTCCCCGGAGAGCAGCCGGCTGCGGGCCCCCTCGCCCACCGGCAGCGCGGGGCGGTCCGCCCGGGCCGGGAGCAGCTCGAGGGATGCGCCCTCGAGGGGGCCGGAGCGCTGCAGCAGGCCGAGCGTCGCGGCCCGGCCGTCGGCGTCGCGCAGCGCGTCGAGCACGAGCACCGGCCCGTCGGGCCCGGCGAGCGTCGTGATGCGCGCGCCCGGCTCCTCGCCGGCGGCGCCGGCGGCATCGGCGGCATCGGGGCCGACGGGCCCGTCGGCCCCGTCGGCCTGCGGGCGCAGCACGAGCGGCACCTGGTAGAGGACGTCGCCGCTGCCGGTCGCGACCCGCACGGCGACCCAGCTGACGGCGTGGTCGCGCTCCTCGACCAGCGTGAGGGCGCCGACGACCTCCGTCCCGCAGGCCCCGGCGCGGTCGCCGACGGGATCATCCGTCCGGTCCGTCCGGTCCGACCTGTCCGTCCGGTCCTCCGCGCGATCGCCCTTGTGGGCGAACCAGCGCTGGGCCGGCATCCAGGCGGCGAGCGCCCGGCCGAGGTCCGCGAGGCGCGCGGGATCGGTGCGGCGGGCCCGCGCGACCAGGTCCACGACGGCGGGGCGAGGAGCGGCGGGGGAGGAGGGAACGGCGTCGGCTGCGGCGTCCTGGGCGTCCATGGGCCCACAGTACGTGCTTGCTACCCTGGTGCGGTGCTCGAGCCGACGCGTCTTCGCAGGCCGCGCTCCGTCCGGGAGGCCCTGGCGGTGCGGGGCGCCGCTCTCGTCGCCGCTGCGCTGCTGACGATCGGCCTCGCAGCGCCCGCGAGCGCCCTGGGGGAGTACGGCCCCTTCGACCTGCCGCTCGAGAGCGGCACCGTGAACCTCGTGCCCGGGGCGGTGTCCGTGATCCCGCTGCTCTCGATCCTCGACGACGCCTATCAGGGCGACCTTGATCTGGAGACCGCGCAGCTGTCGATCCCCGAGGACCTGACCGAGACCGAGCAGGGGCTCATGGAGGTCTCCGACGACGGCCTCTCGCTGAGCGTGACGGGGGAGGGCCTGTGGTCGCTGATCGACGACGACCTGGTGTTCACCCCCGCCGAGGGCGTCGAGACCCCGTCGCTGCCGATCGCGCTGAGCATCGACAGCGCGTCCACGGGCCAGACGTCCACGCCGACGCAGATCGTTCCGGAGACGCTCGAGCTGATCGAGGTCGCGGAGCACTCCTCGGCCGGCGAGGCGGCCGACATCGATCTGTCCTCGCTGGTCTCCGTGCCGACGGGCGGGTCGGTGGAGCTGACCCTCGACGGCCTGACCCCGGGATCCGCGGTCGTCGCCGACGGGAGCAGCCTGACCGTCCCCGACGAGGGCTCCTGGCAGCTCTCGGACGACGGCACGACCCTGACGCACACCCCGGGGACCGCGCGTCTGGGCTACCAGCTCACCCCGGTCCGCTTCGAGGTCCAGGACGAGGAGGGCGCCGCCGTCGCGGCCGGCGAGGCCGAGCTGACGGTCCCGATCATCTCCGACCTGTACTGGTCGGCGCCCTACGGGGAGGACATCCTCTTCTCCCTCTCCGAGCAGATGCAGTACATCGACTCCTCCACGCTCCGCCTGCAGGCGCCCGCGGGGGATCCCTCGGAGGCCTCGGCCGACGGCACCCGCGTCGAGATCCCCGGCCAGGGCGTGTGGACGCTGGATCGGGACGCCCAGACGGTGCTCTTCGCCCCGGAGGGCGAGGAGGTCGCCCAGACCGCGCCCATGCAGGTCCTCGGCGGCGACGGCGAGGGCGCCGATGCCCTGCCGGGTGTGCTGCGGACCGCCTATCCGGTCATGGTGGACCGGGCGCTGAGCGCGGCGACCGGCAGCCCGGTGGTCTTCGACATGACGCTGGACGTGCGCGACGTCCGCTCCGACTCGCTGGTCTTCGACGACGGCGCGATCCCCGAGGGCGGCGAGCTCTCGGCCGACGAGCGCACGCTGACGGTCCCGGGGGAGGGGGTCTGGTCGATCGACCTCGACGCGCTCACCGCGACCTTCACCCCCGAGGAGGAGTTCACGGGGACGGCGACGCCGGTGCGGATCGACGGGCAGGCGGTCTACTCCGACAACCAGACCTCGGCGCAGCTCGAGGCCGTGATCGCCGACGTCGTCCCGACGGCGCGCGACGACGAGACCTCCACCGCTCCCGGCACCGCCGTCACCATCGACGTGCTCGGCAACGACACCGCCGGCAGCGCCGCCCAGCCGCTGGACGAGACCACGATGACCCTCAGCTCGCTGTCGGCGACGAACCTCTCGGAGCTGTCCGAGGGCCGGGGCGCCCGCCTGGTGATCCCCGACGAGGGCATCTACACGGTCACCGCGAACGGGTCGATCAGCTTCATGCCGGAGGACGGCTTCACCGGCCGCACGACCTCGATCGACTATCTGGTGCGGACCGAGTCCGGCGTGCCCGTCGAGGCCTCGCTCTCGATCGAGGTGGACCCGACGCTCGCGGACACCGGGAGCACGCGCGCCGACGCCGGCGGCATCAACTCGCTGCTGGTGGGCCTCATGCCGGGCTCGCCGGGCACGGCCGTCGTCTTCGGCACCATCGTCGTGCTCATGCTCTTCGGCGGCGCCGTGTCCCTGTGGATCGGTGTGGCCATGGAGCGCGACCGCCGCACCTGGGACGACTGACCCGTCCCGACGGGCCCTCCCGGCGGGGCCTGTCCTCAGCCGCAGCCGTCGGGGGTCGCGACGGGCGTGTCGAGGGCCTCGGCCGCGGCGGAGGAGTCGACGAGCCCGCCGAAGCCGTCTCCGAGCAGGAGGTCGACGCTCGCGTCCTCGCGGTCGTCGAGGGTCAGCACGGCCTCGCCGACCTGCGCGAGCACGGACTGGGCGGCGAGATAGCCGTCGGGCCCGTAGACGATCGTGATCGTCTTCCCGGCCTCGCGGGTGTTGCCGGTCTCGCCGGCGACGTAGCCGCGGTCGACGAGGTCGGAGGAGGTGGAACCGGCGAGACCGCTGCGGGAGGTGCCGTTGTAGACGTTGACCGTCACCTGGTCGGGGGCGAGCGGCACGGCGCCGTCATCGGGGCAGGAGACGACGGGCTGGACTCCGCTGAAGTCCTTGGCGGTGATCTCGCCGGGATCGGCGGACGGGGTGCTGAGCTCCCGGATCGCGTACACGCCCACCGAGATGAGGGCGATCGCGAGCGCCGAGAAGACGACCAGCTGCGTGATGCGCACGCGGCGGAGCCGCCCCAGGCGCTGATCCCGCCGGCGGACGTCGTCGGCGGAGCGGCCGTACGGGTGGGTGCGATGCTGCTCGCTCATCACTGCTCACTGCTCCTCATGCGCTCGCCCGGGACTCTCGGAGGGGCCTGCGCCCCCGGAGGAGCCGGAGCCCGCGGGCTCGGGTGTCACTGCATCGGACGATAGCGGATGCCGAAGGCGTCGAGCCGCGGAAGATGGGCGCGCAGCCTCTCCTCGAACTCGGCCGTGCTCTGGCGGGGCGAGCCCCAGGCGCGCTCGGCGACCGCGCACAGCCGCGGGAAGGCCATGTACTCGACCTGCGCGGCGGTGGGCATGTACTCGGTCCAGAGCTGGGCCTGGATGCCGAGGATCAGGCGCTCCTCGTCCTCGTCGAGCCGGGACGGGACGAGTCGGGCGGTGTACACGTCCTCGAGGGTCGTGAGGCCTCCGATCGCGAGGGGCTCGGTCCTCGGGCTCGCCTGGTAGTGGTCGAGGTAGAGCGTGTCGGAGGTCGCGATGACGGTCTGGAAGCCGCGCGAGGTCGCCTCGCGCACGCCCTCGGGGCGGCGCCAGTTCATGACGATCATGTCGTCGGGGAGGTGGGTCTCGAGGACCTCGTCCCAGGCGATCACGCGCTTGCCCAGGCCCGTCAGCACGTCGAAGGCGAACTGCGTGAAGCGGCCCTGGATTTCCGAGACGCGGGTCAGCCCCCACTCGTTCATCCGTTCGCGCGCGGCCGTCGACCGCTCCCATTCCGTGCGCGGGCACTCGTCGCCGCCGATGTGGACGTAGGGTCCCGGGAAGATCTCGCTGACCTGGGTGAGCACGTCGCGGATGAAGTCGAAGACCTCGTCGGAGACCCCGAGGACGTGGTCCGAGATCCCCCAGACCTCGCGGACGCCGATCGGCCGCGCGGGATTGTTCCCCAGCTGCGGGTAGGCGGCGATCGCGGCCTGCATGTGCCCGGGCAGATCGATCTCGGGGACGATCATGATGCCGCGGGCGCGCGCGTGCTCGACGAGGCCGCGCAGCTCGTCCTGCGTGTACGAGCCGCCGTGGCGGACCCCGTCGAACTCCCAGGCCTCCTCGTCGCCGCTCATATGGCCCACGAGGGTCTGCTCGCGCCACCCGCCGATCTCCGTCAGCAGCGGATAGCCCGCGATCTCGACGCGCCAGCCCTGATCGTCGGTGAGATGGAGGTGCAGGACGTTCAGGCGGTGCAGGGCCATCGCGTCGAGGAGCGCCTCGATCTCCTCGACGGTGCGGAAGTGCCGTGAGACGTCGAGGTGGAGCCCGCGCCAGGCGTGCGCGGGCTGGTCATGGATCGTCACGCAGGGGATGGCCCCGTCGGCATCGCTGACGATCTGCGCGAAGGTGTTGCGGCCGTCGGCGAGGGCGGCCTCGCTGCCGGCGGAGAGGTTCGCGCCCTGCGGGGAGATCGACAGCGCGTAGGCGGTCGGCGCGAGATCCTCCGAGAGGCCGACGGACAGCCCCTCCCACGGAGCGTCCGTCGTCCAGACCCCCGAGGACCAGACCACGGACTGCGGGAGCGGGACGAGAGCGATCGGGTCGGACATGGGCACTCCTGGGCTCCTGGACATCGGTGTCGTGCATCCCGGGCGTCTCCGGCGCATCGCACGGGCGGCCGTGCTCGCCAGTCTGCCATGCGCGGCACCGCCGTCGGGCCGGACGCGCGGACATGCAGGAGCCCGGTCGGCACAGGGCCGACCGGGCTCCTCGGCGTCGCCCTGCTCCTTCCCGGTGATGCGTGCGCATCGAGCAGGCCGTCGTCGGCCGGTGCTCCCGCTCCTGCGGGATCTCACCGGCGGGGTGCGTCACCGATAGGTGACGAACACGTGCGGGGAGTTCCAGATGCTGCGCTCGACGACCCGCTGACGGGAGCCCGAGGCGTCGATGATCGTGCCGTTGCCGGCGTAGATCGCGACATGGCCCCAGTTGTTGGAGCTGAAGGCGACCAGGTCGCCGGGCTGCGCCTCGGACTGCGAGATGATCCGGCCGCCGAAGGTGTAGCCCTTGGCGGTCTTGCGCGAGATGTCGACGCCGGCCTGGTTGTAGGCGTAGTAGACGAGGCCCGAGCAGTCGAAGCCGCTCGACGGCGAGGAGCCGCCCCAGGTGTAGCCGGTCCCGATCTGCGAGCGGGCGGCGGCGACGATCGCCGAGCCGTTGATCGAGCTGCCGGAGCTGCTGGAGCCGCTGGAGCCGCTGGAGCCGCTGGAGCTGCTCGATGCGGGGATCGTGACGCTCGAGGACAGGGCGTTCCAGGTCTTCGGGCCGACGACGCCGTCCACGCCGATGCCGGCGGCGGACTGCAGGCTGCGGACCGCGGACAGGGTCCGCGCGCCGAACACGCCGTCGACCGAGATCGAGGCGCCGCGGGCGTTGAGCTGGTTCTGCAGCGTCCTCACGGCGGAGCCGCGGTCGCCGCTGCGGAGCTTCGTCGTGGTGGAGCTGCCGGACGAGCTCGAAGAGCCCGAGGAGCTGCTGGAGCCTAGGGCCGACCAGGTCCGGGGGCCGACGACGCCGTCCACGGACAGGCCCCGGGAGGACTGGAAGCTCTTGACGGCCTTGAGGGTCTTCGATCCGAACACGCCGTCGGCCGAGATCGTTGCGCCGTTCGCGCGCAGCTGCGTCTGCAGCTCCGTCACGGCGCTCCCGCGGGCGCCGAGGCGGAGCTTCACGGAGGAGTAGGACGTCGCGGGGGCGACGGTCGTGCCGGCGGCGGCCGGGGCGGCGGTCGCGGTCCCGGCGGCGGCCGGGGCGGCGGTGGTGCGGACGGCGGAGGCCGTCGGCGCGAGGGCCTCGGCGGATCCGGCCCCGTGGAGGGTGGCGGCGGCGGTCACGGCGCCCAGGACGGCGGCGCCTCCCACTCCGCGCCCGACCGGTGCGGCGAGCCCGCGGTAGTCGATGACGGCCGGACCGGGAGCCCGGTGCAGGCCTCGAGGTGCAGTGCGGAACATGTCCGGTCTACCTTCTCTCCGGCGCGTCGCAGGGGAACCGGGCGGTCCTGCGGGAGGCTCGCGCGGGCTGCGCCCGCCACCCAGGCAAGAGGAGGAAGTGACCGAGGCGGTGGCGGGACTGCGGCACCACGGTCGGTGCCCCGCGGAGGCGGCACCTCTGCCACTGTATGGGCAGGTCAGGAGTCGGGCATATGGTGTTTTATGCCCTCCAACCCTCGCCTTTACCAAAGTTTTGCTCGATTGCACTATTAATGACCTGTGTTGCTAAAAGGTATAAGTGTGCATCGTGCTAATTACGCGCGTGTAATTCATCTGCCGGGGCGGCCTGTGTCGCCCGCTGGCCATGGGGCGGTCCGCGTCGCCGGCCGGCTCGGGGGTGGTCGGGCGGCCGTCGGGCGCGGGGAGCCGGGAACGACGAACGGGCCGGAGCGTCTGCTCCGGCCCGTTCGCCGTGGTGCTGTGCACCGAAGGTCGGGGTGACAGGATTTGAACCTGCGACCTCCTCGTCCCGAACGAGGCGCGCTACCAAGCTGCGCCACACCCCGGTGGTGATCACCGTGATGATCACCGGGTTCGTCGCCGAAGCGGCTCACCGAGAAGCAACATTAGCAGGGGTTCGGCGGTGGTCCGCACCATCGGAGGGGCCGGAGGCGCGCAAAGTGAGCAAGGTCGCCTCGGGCGGCGTCAGGAAGCGGAAGTCCGTGTACGGACTGGCCCCCATGCCGGCGCTCACGTGGAGCGGGACGCCCGCATGCTCGGAGAGCCCGCGGGCCTTGCGGCGCGGGAGGTCGCAGTTCGTCACGAGGGCCCCGACGACGGGCAGCCGGAGCTGACCGCCGTGCGTATGGCCGGCGAGCAGGAGATCCGCCCCGTCGGCCGCGAAGGCGTCCAGCACCCGCAGGTACGGGGCGTGCGCGACGCCGAGCCGCAGCACATTGCCGTGATCGGGCGCGACGATCTCTTCGGCCGACGGCGCGGCCGGCATCTCGTCGCGCTCCAGATGGGGGTCGTCGACGCCGACCAGGCGCACCTCGAGGCCGCCGAGCTCGATGCTCGCCCGGGTGTTGGTGAGGTCCTTCCAGCCGTGCGCCGAGAGCCCGTCGGCGAGCTCCTGCGTGGGCAGGTCGATGTCCTCGCGCTCGACGAACCCCTCGGGCCGCGCGTCGCGGCGGAAGTACCGCAGCGGATTCTTCGGCGCGGGCGCGAACAGGTCGTTCGAGCCCATGACGAAGGCGCCGGGCACGTGCAGGAGCGGCTCGAGCGCGTCGAGCAGCTCGGGGACCGACGCCGCCGCCGAGATGTTGTCGCCGGTGTCGATCACCAGATGGGGGCGCAGCACCGCGAGATGGCGGAGGAAGGCCTTCTTCCGCTCCTGGCCCGGCATCAGGTGGATGTCGCTGATGTGCAGGATCCGGATCGCGCGGGAGCCCGGCGGCAGGATCCGCAGCTCCTCCTCCCGCAGCGTGAAGCGATGGATCTCCACGTGCCGGGCCCAGATGTGGGCTCCGGCCGCGGCGGCCAGCCCCGCCCCGCCCACGGCGAGGGCGGCGGTCGTCAGGGCGCGGGAGGACCGGGAGGGGATGGTCCGTCCCGGCGTCCCGCCCGAGGTCGCGGTCACGGGCCCGAGGACTGGCGGATGGTCACGGTGGACCCCTCCTCCAGCGCCGTCCCGGCGGCGGGATCGGTCCCGATGACGTACCACTGGCCCACCGAGGAGGACTTCTCCTGCTTCACGACCACCTGGTATCCGCTCGCCTGGAGCGTCGACTGCGCCTTCGAGAGCACCATGCCGGAGACGTCGGGGACGGTGCCGTCGGAGGTCACCGTGCTGCCCGCGGGCGCCTGCGGGGCCTCCGGGAAGGGCTCGCTGGGCAGGTCCTTGTTGGCGTAGTTCATGAACTCCTGCCAGGTGGGCAGGGAGACCGTGTTGCCCCAGACCTTGCCTCGGGTCAGGTACTGCCCGTCGACGGAGAAGCCGCCGGGGCGGACGTTGGAGTTCGGGTTGCCGAACCAGACGGCCGTGGAGAGCTGACGGGTGAAGCCGACGTACCAGGTGTGGTACTGCGAGCCGGAGGTGCCCGTCTTGCCGCCGGCGTCGTGGCCGTCGATCGTCTTGCCCTTGCCGGTCGCGCGCGGATCCTCAAGGTCCTGCTGGAGCACCCAGGTGATCGTGTCGGCGATCTCCTTGTCGACCACCTGCTCGCACTGGGCGCCGGTGATGTCCATGGGCTCGCCGTCGGAGTCGAGCACCTCGGTGATCGCCTGCGGCTCGCAGTACACGCCGCCGTTGGCCCAGGTGGCGTACGCGGAGGCCATCTGCAGGGCCGAGATGCGCAGCTCGCCGAGGACCAGCACGGCCGGGGCAAGCTCGGTGCCGTAGACGTCCGCGATGTCGGCGTCCCAGGTCTCCTGGTCGTACGGGTTGTAGGTCGCGGGGACCACGCCCAGGTCGCGGGCGGTGCTCGCGATGTCGCACAGGTCCAGCTGGCGCGCCATGTTCGCGTAGACGGTGTTGACGGAGAACTTCGTGCCGTTCAGCACGGTCTCCATCGGGTTCAGGGAGACCGAGACCGCGTTGTCGGGGTTGTACCCCGGATTCTCGTACCATCGCCCGCGATCGAGGCAGCTGGCCGGGAAGGTCGTCATCTCCTCGCGCTTGGTGCTGACGGTGTCGTAGATCGACTTGCCGTCCTCGAGCCACTGCTGCAGCACGAAGGGCTTGAACGTCGAGCCGACGGGGAAGCCGCTCGAGCCGCCCATCGCCTCCGAGACGTTGTAGTTGATCGAGGTCTCGCCCGGTCCCGCATCGGAGTACGGGTTGTAGGTGCGGTTCTGCGCCATCGTCTTGATCTGGCCGGTGCCCGGCTCGACCGTGACGATGCTGTGGCCGAAGCCGCTCTCCGAGGTCGAGGGCACCTTCCGCTCGAGGATCGACTCGGCCTCCGCCTGGAGCGCGGGGTCGAGCGTCGTCTTGATCGTCAGGCCGCCGCCGTACAGGAGCTTCTGGCGCTCCTCGTAGGTGTCGGCGAAGGACTCGTCGTTCAGCAGGGAGCGGGTCACGTAGTCGCAGAAGAAGCCGGACCCGGCGGCATCGGCGCAGCCGGCGGTCACGTTCTGCACGTCGAGCATCTCCTCGACGGGCTGGGAGGAGTACGTGTCGTACTCCTCCTGCGTGATGTAGTCCTGGTCCAGCATCGCCGCGAGCACCTCGTTGCGACGCGTCTGGGCCGCCTCCGGATGGCCCACCGGGTCGTACTGGTTCGGCCCGTTGGTGATGCCGGCCAGCAGCGCGGCCTCTCCGGGGTTGAGGTCCGCGGCGCTCTTGTTGAAGTAGTGCTCGGATCCCGTCTCGACGCCGTACTGCGAGGGCCCGAACTGCGCGACGTTCAGGTAGGCGTTGAGGATCTCGTCCTTGCTCCACTCCTTCTCGAGGGAGATCGCCAGCTTGGCCTCGCGCAGCTTGCGGCCGTAGGTGTGCTCGGTGGCGGAGGCGATGTCGTCCTCGTCGCCGCGCTGGACCGCGTCCATGAGCAGCGCGTTCTTCACGTACTGCTGGGTGAGGGTCGACCCGCCCTGCACATCGCTGCCCGAGGCGTTGGACAGCATCGCGCGCGTCATGCCCTTGAGGTCCACGCCGCCGTGCTCGTAGAAGCGCCGGTCCTCGATCGCGATCACGGCGTTCTGCACGTTCGGGGAGATCTCCTCGAGCGGGACCATGATGCGGTTCTGCGAGTAGAACGTCGCGAGCAGTGTGCCGTCGGCGGCCTCGATGCGGCTCGCCTCGTTCAGCGGCTCGACATCGAGCTCGCTGGGATAGGAGGCGAAGAGGTCGACGCCGTCCTCCGCGACCGCGGAGCTCGCCGAGACGGCGGGCAGGAAGAACGCCGCCATCAGGATGCCGGCGAGGATCGAGGTGGCGACGATGCCGAGGAGCAGGTACACGGTCTGGGCCAGGGCCACCGGCAGCGAGCGCACGGTGCTGGGGCCTGAGGGCGTGGGTCGAGCCATGCGGCCACCCTACGGGCACCGGCTGTGCGGAGCCATGGGACGCACCACAGGGAAGAGTTCCTCACCGAGATCTTCACGAATCCGGGACGGGCGCTGTGCAGCCCCTATGAGTCGGTGCGGCGGCCGGGAGGTGCGCCCGGTCGGGGCGGGGTGGGGGCCGGCGATCCGTCCCTGACGTGCGGCGACGGCGGACGGCATCGATCGCGGACCCCCTCGTTTTGCACTGTGGCGTGCGTCTCCTTAGAGTGAGTGGGGAACGCACGAGTCGACGATGATTCGCAGAGGGGATGTCAATGAGCATCGGGACCTTCCCGACCACCGAGGACCAGAGCTGGGCGGCGCGCGGCGCCTGCACGAGCATGGATCCTGACGGGTTCTTCGTCCAGGGGACGGAACAGCATCAGATCAAGACCGCCTGCGCCTCCTGCCCGGTGCGCACCGAGTGCCTCGCCGATGCGCTCGACAACCGCATCGACTTCGGGGTGTGGGGCGGCATGACGGAGCGGGAGCGCCGGCGTCTGCTGCGACGCCACCCGGAGATCAGCGATTGGTCGGGGCTGCTGCGGCGCGCCGTCCAGGAGGCCGTCGGGAGCTGAGCCGGGAGCGTCGGCGGGGGGTCGGTCGACCGGGATCGGCCGGCGGGGTCGTCCGACGGGAGGATCGTCCGACGGGAGTGTCGCTGCGCCCGTCGGACGGCCCTCTCGGACCGGTCCTCGGGCCGGTAGGCTCGGGCCATGAGCACCGTCACCCGCTGGGAGTACCTGACCGTTCCGCTGCTGATCCACGCGACCAAGCAGATCCTCGACAACTACGGGGACGAGGGGTGGGAGCTGGTCCAGGTCGTGCCGGGACCGAACCCCGAGTCCCTCGTCGCCTACCTCAAGCGCCCGCTGGCCGGGAGCTGAGCCATGACCGACGCCTCCTCCGCATCGTCGGCCGCCGGGTCGCGCGTGCGTGCGCGCATCGCCGAGCTGGGCCTTGCGCTGCCCTCCGTCGCCGCTCCCGTGGCGGCGTACGTGCCCGCCGTCGTGAGCGGCGACCATGTCCACACCTCGGGCCAGCTGCCCTTCGTCGAGGGCGCCCTCCCGGCGACCGGCAAGGTCGGCGCCGAGGTGGATCCCGAGCATGCGGCGCAGCTCGCCGCGACCAGCTGCCTCAACGCGCTGGCCGCGGTGGAGAGCGTCATCGGCGATCTCGATCGCGTCGTGCGCGTCGTGAAGCTGACCGGGTACGTGGCCTCCGCCCCGTCGTTCCACGGCCAGCCCGCCGTGATCAACGGCGCGAGCGAGCTGCTCGGCCGCATCTTCGGCGATGCCGGAGCCCACGCCCGCAGCGCCGTCGGGGTCGCCGTGCTGCCGCTGGACTCCCCGGTCGAGCTGGATCTGCTCGTCGAGGTCTCTCCCGCCGTCTGAGCGGGAACCCGGACCGGACAAGACCGGACCGGACAAGACCGGACCGGGCGGAGCGAGAGCGAGCGGAGCGAGGACCATGGGCGAGCAGTCACCGGAGCGGGACCCCGAGGCGCCGCCCGTCGAGCTGATCGCGGTGCGGGCGGACAACGCCGGGCCGATGACGCTGACGGGCACCGTCAGCCGCATCGTGCGCGACGGCGACCAGGTATGGGTCGTCGATCCGGGGCCCAAGGACCCCGAGCACCTCGCCGAGCTGCTCTTCCGCTGCGGCGACGACGCCCGGCCGATGGGCGTGCTCGTCACGCATCGGCACCTCGACCACACCGCGGGCGCCGGCACCCTCGCCCGCCAGCTCTCGGCCCGCAGCGGGCGCGAGGTGCCGCTGTGGGCGGCCGATCCGTCGGTCGTCCCGGGGGCACGGCTCGCGCCCGCCGTCCTCGAGGGCGATGACGGGGTCGCCGGGCACGTCATCCACCTGCCCGGGCACACCTCCGACTCCCTCGGCCTGCTGGTCGAGGGCGGTCGCATGCTCACGGGGGACACCCTGCTGGGCGGCTCCTCCACGGTGATCGTCCCGCGCGACGGCGGGGATCTGGGGGACTACCTGCAGTCCCTCGCGATCCTCCGCGCGATGGCGGTCGACGGCCGCATCTCCTCCCTGCATCCGGGCCACGGACCCGACATCGAGGACCCGCTGAGCGCGCTCCAGGCCATCGAGGATGCGATCGCGCACCGCCTCGAGCGCGTCGAGGAGGTCCGGCGGGCGCGCCGGGCCGGCGTCCTGACCATGGACCGGCTGCTGCGCGCGGTCTACGGGACCGAGCTGCCCGACGCGCTGCGCGAGCCCGCCGAGTGGAACCTCCGGGCGGCCTTGGACCATCTCGCCGCCGAGGAGTGAGCGGACGCGTCCGCGCCTGCGGGCGCGACGCCGCGCCGGGCTGTCCGGGCGGCGCCGCCGAGCACGGCGGCGGACATGACGAGGGGACGATCTCCCTGGGAGATCGTCCCCTCGTCGGCCGTCGGCCGGTCCCGCCGCGGCGAGGCGTCAGCGGGCGCGGCGGCGCAGGCGCTCGACGTCGAGCAGGAGCACGGCGCGGGCCTCCAGGCGGATCCAGCCGCGCGAGGCGAAGTCGGCGAGGGCCTTGTTGACGGTCTCGCGGGAGGCGCCGACCAGCTGGGCGAGCTCCTCCTGGGTGAGGCCGTGGGCGACCATCACGCCGTCGTCGGTCTGGCGGCCGAAGCGCTGCGCCAGGTCGAGGACGTTCTTGGCGACGCGGCCGGGGACGTCGGCGAAGACCAGGTCCGCGAGGGACTCGTTGGTCTTGCGGAGACGCCGGGCGAGCGAGGCCAGCAGATGACGGGCGACCTCGGGACGCTGGGCGAGGACCCGGTAGAGGTCCTGCTGGGAGAGCGAGTAGAGGGTCGACTCGGCGACGACGGTCGCGGTCGCGTTGCGCGGGGCCGGGTCGAACAGCGAGAGCTCGCCGAGGGTCTCGCCGGGGCCGAGGACGGCGAGGAGGTTCTCGCGGCCGTCGCCCGAGGCGTGGCCGACCTTGACCTTGCCGGAGCCGATGATGAACAGTCGATCGCCGGGATCGCCCTCGCGGAAGATCACCGCGCTGCGGTGGTAGTCCTCCTGCTTCATCGACGCCAGCACGGCCTGCTTGCCGTCCTCGTCGAGCGCAGCGAACAACGGCGACGACCGTACGATGTTCTCGTCCACGGATCCTCCTGGTGATGGGGCCCCGTGATCGCCGGGACCGTGCTGTCTTCCCATTGTGACCGATCTGGCGCCATGCGGTGGGCGCAGTCACATGTTGTGGGAAGGGTATCGCGCCGTGGGTACCGTGACCTGCCGTCCCACGCCCGAGGAGGTCGTGTCCGTGCCCGTCGAGCCCGTATCCCGCCCCGCCGACGCCCGCCGGCGCCGCGTCGCGGACGCCGCCGAGGTGAGCCGACGGCTGCGGCGTGAGCACCCCGATGCACGCACTGAGCTGGACCATCGCAACGCCTTCGAGCTCCTGGTCGCGACCGTCCTGTCGGCGCAGACCACGGACGTGCGTGTCAACTCGATCACGATGGCCCTGTTCGCCGATCATCCCGACGCCGCCTCCCTCGCCGGGGCCGACGAGGCGACCCTCGCCGCGACCCTCGCGCCGCTCGGGATGGGTCCCACCCGGGCGCGTCGGATCCTCGGCCTCGCGCGCGCCCTCGTGCGCGACCACGACGGCGAGGTGCCCGACGACCGGGCCGCCCTCGAGGCCCTGCCGGGCGTCGGGCGCAAGACCGCGCACGTCGTCCGCGGCACCTGGTTCGGCCATGAGCTCCTCGCGGTCGACACGCACGTCGGCCGGCTCGCCCGGCGCCTGGGCTGGACCGCGCAGAAGGATCCCCGTGCGGTCGAGGACGACATCGTCCGCCGGGTCGAGGCCGACGGCGCCCCGCCCGAGTACACGGCGCTCTCCCTGCGCCTGATCCTCCACGGCCGTCGCGTGTGCACGGCCCGCGCCCCGCGCTGCACGGCATGCTCCCTCGCCGACATCTGCCCGAGCGCGGACCCGCCGGCCTCCGCCGCCCCCTGAGCGGGCCGGGCTCCGCCGCCCGCCGATCCTGACCGCTCGATAGGCTCGTCGGCATGACCATCCCGTCCGAGCCCGTCCTCCCCCTCGCGGGCGAGTCCGCGGTGCCGGGCTTCCTCGCGCCGCTCTCCGCGCGGGCCCGCACCGGATCGTCCGTGCTGCTGGATCGCCGGGATGCGCGCGCGCCGCGGATGCCGGCGCCGGGACGGGAGCGCCGCAGCGCGGTCCTCGTGCTGATCGCGGGGACGGAGCTCGCGGAGGCGCGCATCGTGCTCGAGGAGCGCGGGCATCGCATGCGCTCCCAGCCCGGGCAGTTCGCGCTCCCCGGCGGCGGCTGCGATCCGGAGGACCGCGACGACGTGCACACGGCGCTGCGCGAGGCCCAGGAGGAGACGGGGCTGGAGCCCTCCGACGTGGACGTGCTCGGCGCCTTCGCGCCGATCGCCATGCCCTGGCGCGGGCAGCGGGTCACGCCGGTCCTCGCCCGGTCCGACGCACCGCCCGTGCTCGGCGTCCAGGACCCGATCGAGGTCGAGCGGGTGGTGTGGACCCCGCTGATCGGGCCGGACTCGCTGACAGATCCCGCCCGCCGGGCCCGCGGGATGCTCGGGGACATGCCCATCGGACCGGTCTTCGAGCTGCCGGACGACGTGTTCGTCTGGGGGTTCACCGCGATGATCCTCGAGAAGGTGCTCGAGGGCCTGGGACTCGACCCGGTCCCGCCCGACGCCCCGGAGCGGCAGATCCCGGAGGAGAGGCGCCGCTGACCCCGCACCGGGGCCGGGCGAGCAGCGTGCCAGGGCCGCACGAGGCCCGGACGTGGGCCGTACGAGGGCCGGGGAGACCGCGGCGACGACGGCCAGGCTTCGGCTGTAGAGTGGATGGTCGCGCGGGGTCTCCCGCGCGCGAGATCCCCCGGAGCGGCGCGAGCCCCTCCGCACGACCACTGACCAGTAGACAGGCGGGTTACAGGTGCCACGCGGCAAGGTGAAGTTCTACGACGCCGAGAAGGGGTTCGGCTTCATCCTCGATGAGGACGACGGCCAGAGCGTCTATGTCCACGCGACGAATCTGCCCGAGGGCACGACCACGCTGCGCCCGGGCACCCGTGTCGATTTCGACATGGTCGACGGCCGTCGCGGTCCCCAGGTCCTCTCGCTGCGCGTGCTGGACCCGGCGCCGTCGGTCTCCCGTGCGCGCCGCCCCGGTCCGGAGGACATGGCCACCATGGTCGAGGACCTGATCCGCCTGCTGGACGACGCCTCCAACGGTCTGCGGCAGGGTCGCTACCCCGACCGCGGGCACTCCCAGAAGATCGCCACCGTGATGCGCGCCGTCGCCGACAACTTCGAGGCCTGAACCCATGACTTCTCCGACCACGACCCGTCGCCCCCGCACCGCGCGTCCCAAGCTGGATGCGATCGCCGCGGAGGCGATCGAGCTCGCCCGCACGGCCCTCGAGGACGTCACGGAGCCGGGTCAGGTCGGGGAGCACCTGCGCGTCGAGGTCAGCGGGGACCGGCTGGTCACGCATGTCTTCGAGTGCACGATGCCGGGCTACCGCGGCTGGTCGTGGGTGGCGGTGCTGGGGCGCGCCCCGCGCGCGAAGGCCGCGACCGTCGCCGAGACGGCGCTGCTGCCGGGCGAGGACGCGCTGCTGGCGCCGGCCTGGGAGCCGTGGGCGGAGCGCCTGCGCCCCTCCGACGTCGGCGCCGACGACCTCCTCCCGTTCCGCGAGGAGGACGAGCGTCTCGAGCAGGGCTATGAGGCCGTCGGCGAGGAGGACGAGGACCGCGTCGCGCAGTGGGAGCTGGGGCTCGGCCGCGAGCGCGTGCTCTCGCCGACGGGACGCTCCGAGGCCGCCGAGCGCTGGCTCGGCGGCGAGTTCGGCCCGCGGCAGACCTCCGAGCGGGGCCGTCGCGGGACCGTGTCCGCGACGTGCGCGAGCTGCGGCTTCATCTCGCTGCTGGGCGGTTCGCTGCGCACCGAGTTCGCCGTGTGCACGAACGAGTGGTCTCCGGCCGACGGCCGGGTCGTGCATCTCGGCTACGGCTGCGGTGCCCATTCGGAGACCGGCAAGGAGGACCGCGCGCGGGAGATCCAGCGCTCCGAGGGCGTGATCGTCGACGAGCTCGAGGTCGTCTTCGAGCAGCCGGAGCCCGCCGAGACGGCGGAGCAGCCGGAGGCGACGGAGGATCCGGGGACGGCGGAGGATCCGGAGGTCGCGGGGGACCCCGCGACGACCGCGGTCGACGAGCCGGTCGCCGATGATGCCGTCGGCGAGGAGCCGGCGGAGGAGCGTCCGGCCGCCGAGTGACCAGGAGGCCGGGGTCGGACCCCGGCCCCGGTCGGCGACCCCGTCCCCGGCGCCCCCGCCTGCTGAGGTCCAGCCCGTCCGGCGCGCTCAGCGCAGGGTCGTGGCGATCCTCGAGAGCAGGGCTTCGAGGGCCAGCAGCGGCGGCACGTTGCCGCTGATCCGCGTGCGCGTCTCCTGGACGGCGTCGAGCAGGTCCAGCGTGATCGTCCCGGCGCCCGCCTGCGCGGCCCGGTCGACGTCGCCCGCGATCTCCACGTTCACGAGCGCGCTGCCGGAGCCGATCTGGCGGGTCAGCACGTCCCGGAGCACCGAGTGCGCGTCCAGGAGGTACCGGTCCAGGACATCCCGGACCAGTCGCGTCTGCCGACGCTTGGCATCGTCCTCCAGCTGTCGGACCTGCGAGCGCAGGGACGGCGGCACCTTGCCGTCCTCGATGCCGGCGGAGCGCAGGAAGCGCTCCTTCTCCCGCTGCGCGACGGCGTCGGCCGTCTCCTTCGCCTCCGCGGTCGCACGATCCACGAGCTGCTGCGCCGCGAGGACCGCCTGACCGGTGCCGCGCAGGGAGAGCAGCGCGCGGGCGGCCTCCTCGCGGGTCTCGAGCGCGCCCGGCTGCGTCGCATAGCGTCGCGCCAGGCCGATGTGGCCCTGAGCGGCGCGGGCGGAGCGCACGGCGAGGTCCTCGGCGATGCCGTCGCGGCGCATCAGGAGCTCGGCGACGACCTCCGAGGAGGGCACCGACAGCGTCACCAGGCGGCAGCGGGAGCGGATCGTCGGCGCGAGGTCCTCGGCGGAGGGCGCGCAGAGCATCCACACGGTCGCCGGCGGCGGCTCCTCGATCGACTTCAGCAGCACGTTGAAGGTGCCGGCGCTCATGCGGTCGGCGTCCTCGATGATCAGGACGCGGTGGCGGCCGGTGGCGGGGGCCCGCTGCGCCGTCATGACGAGCGAACGGACCTCCTCCTTCGCGATCGAGAGCTTGTCGGTCGCGACGACGGTGACGTCCGGGTGGGTGTTCGCCAGGACCGTGCGGCAGGCGCGGCACTGCCCGCAGCCGGTGCCGAGCTCGCACTGCAGCGCGGCCGCGAAGGCGCGCGCCGCGGTCGAGCGCCCCGATCCCGGGGGACCGGTGATCAGCCAGGCCTGCGCGAGGGGAGCGGTGCCGTCGACCGCGCGGCGGAACTGCGCGAGCGCGGCCTCCTGGCCGACGACGTCGGCCCAGACCCCCGCAGCGGTCACAGCTCGTCCCGGTGGGAGACCGGTCGGGGCTGCTCGAAGGTCGGGTCGAACAGGTGCAGGACCTCGCCGACGGACTCCAGGACCTGCTCATGGACCTCGGTCTCGGAGAGGGTGCCGTCGATGACGGCGAAGCGCTCCGGATCCTCGGCGGCGAGCCGCAGGAACTGCTCGCGGACGGCCTCGTGGAACTCCCGGCCGGCGGCCTCCAGGCGGTCGTGCTCCGCGGTCGCGCGGCGGGCGTCCAGGGCCGACGGCGGCACGTCCAGCAGGATCGTGCGCTGCGGCAGGAGCCCGTCGGACGCCCAGAGCGACAGCGCGGCGATGTCGGAGGAGTCCAGATCCCGCCCGGCGCCCTGGTAGGCGATCGAGGAGTCGAGATAGCGGTCGGCGAGGACGAGGCCGCCGCGGGCCAGATGCGGCCGGATCAGCGTCTCGACATGGTGGGCGCGGTCCGCGGCGTACAGGAGCGCCTCGGCGCGCGGGGTGACGTCCTGCCCGTGCAGAAGGAGCTCGCGGAGGGAACGGCCGAGGGAGGTGCCGCCGGGCTCCCGGGTGGTGAGGATGAGGTCCGCGTCGACGAGGCGGTCGGTGACCAGATGCTCGTGGAGCATCCTCATCTGCGTGGACTTGCCGGCGCCGTCGCCGCCCTCGAAGGAGATGAAGACGCCGCGGCGGGGGATGCGCGGGATCGGCGCGCGCAGGACCGGCGGGACGCCGGGGAGGTCGGGCGGGCCGGGCAGGTCGGGAAGGCCGGGCAGATCGGGCAGGCTCATCGGGTGCGCTCCCCGGGGTAGACCACGCCGAGCTCGCCGCGGACGGCGTCCATCGTGTCCATCACGCTGAGGGTGTCCGCCCAGCTCATCAGCGGCGACTCGAGGTCCCCGGCGGTGATGCGGCGGGCGGCCTCGGCGATCTCGTAGGCCATGCCGTCGCCGCGCTCGCCCGGGTAGGCGAAGCGGGCCTCGCGGCCGTCGAAGAGCGAGACGGTGAGGTCCGTCGGCGCGAAGAAGGTGCCGTCGAGGCGGGCGGTGCCCTCGGTGCCGGCGACGAGCGCGGCGTTGGGCATGCGGGTCAGCAGGCTCGAGCCGAGGCGGGCCCGGCCGCGGGCCGCGCCGTCGCCGCGGGAGCCCCGGGCGAGCAGCTGCACGGTCGCGTCGACGCCGGTGGAGGTGCGCTCGCCGCGCACCGCGAGGTCATCGAGGTCGCCGAGGACCATCTGGGCGAACGAGATCGGGTAGACGCCGAGATCCAGCAGGGCGCCGCCGCCGAGGGCCGGCGCATACATGCGGTGCGAGGGGTCGGCGGGGAAGTGCTGGGAGTGCTCGGCGACGACCTCGACGACGTCCCCGAGGATCCCGGAGGCGAGCACCTGGCGCAGGACGTCGTAGTGCGGCAGGAAGCGCGCCCACATCGCCTCCATGAGGAAGACGCCCTTCTCGCCGGCGAGACCGATGAGATCGCGGGCCTGCTCGCCGTTCAGCGTGAAGGCCTTCTCGACGAGCGCCGGGATCCCCGCCTCGAGGACCGGACGGGTGAGCTCGTGATGCTGCGCGTGCGGGGAGGCGATGTAGACCGCGTCGATCCCGCCGGCGGCGAGCATCTCGGGGACCGAGGCGAAGGCGCGCTCGATGCCGTGCTCGGCGGCGAAGGCCTCCGCACGCTCCTGCGAGCGCGAGACCACGGAGACGACGCGCGAGGCTGTGGCGCGGTGCGCGGTCGCGGTGAACTGGCCGGCGATGTGGCCGGGGGAGATCACCGCCCAGCGCAGGCCCGGCGCGGTCGCCGGATCGGGGGTCGCGGGGGTCGGGAGCAGCAGCTGCCCGTCGTCGCCCGGAAGGGGTGCGTCGTCGCTCGCGTTCATGGGAACCAATCTATCGGGCCGGGCCGTCGCGCAGAGCATCGCCGTCGGCCCCTGGGGACCGACGGCGATGGGGAGGAGTGCTGCGGACGCCCGTCGGGCTCCGCGGACGGTGCAGGCCCGCCCGCCTCAGCCCTCGGCCCAGCCCGCGGCTCAGCCCTTGACCGAGCCTGCCGTCATGCCGCGCACGAGGAAGCGCTGCAGGCCGAAGAACACGAGCATCGGGATGATCATCGAGACGAACGCGCCCGCGGTCAGCAGCTCGGCGCCCTGGCCCTGCGTGCCGAGCATCTGCTGCAGGCTCACGATGATCGTGCGGTTCGCGCCGCCGCCGAGGAACAGCTTGGCGATGAGCAGGTCGTTCCACACCCACAGGAACTGCAGCGTCGCGAAGGCGGCGATCGCGGGCGAGGACATCGGGGCGATCAGCCTCCAGAACGTCTGGAAGTGGGAGGCCCCGTCGATCTTCGCGCTCTCCACGACCGAGCCCGGCAGGGTGGTCATGTAGTTGCGCAGCGTGTAGACCGCCAGCGGCATGCCGAAGCCCGTGTGCAGCAGCCACACGGCGACGAACTGGCCGTTGATCCCGAGCCCGCGCGGACCCAGGAGATCCAGCATCGGCTGGAAGGCCACCTGGATCGGCACCACCATCAGCGCGACGATGATGATGAACAGCAGGTCCTTCGCACGGAACGAGATGAACGCGAAGGCGTAGGCGGCGAAGGCGGCGAACATGATCGGCAGCACCGTCGCGGGCACCGCCACCACCACCGAGTTGATCAGCGATCCGGAGATCCCGGGGTCGCCGAGCACCTGCGCGTAGTTGTCGAGGGTCCATCCGCCCTCCCACAGGGCCGTCCACCAGCCGGTGGAGGCGGCGGCCTCGCGGCTGCGGAAGCTGGTGACCAGCAGGCCCAGGGTGGGGATGGTCCACAGCAGCGCCAGGATCGGCATCGCGATGATCGCGAGCGGGGATCGCGCGCGGCCGTCCTTCATGGTCCCGGTCAGGATGCTCATCGGTTCGCCTCCTGCTGACGGAAGCTGCGCACCTGGTACACGAGGATCGGGAGGACCAGGATCAGCAGCACGACGACGACCGCGGAGGCCTGGCCGGCCTGCTGGTCGGTGAACAGCTTGCGGAAGAACAGGTTCGCGATCACATCGGTGCTGTAGAGCCCGTTGGTCGTGACGTAGATGATGTCGAAGACCTTCAGGACCAGGATCAGCACCGTGATGAACACGGCCACGAGCGTCGGCCGCACCTGCGGGAAGACGATCTGCCAGAAGATCCGCATCTCGCCGGCCCCGTCCATGCGGCCGGCCTCGACGGTGTCCTCGGGGACCGCCTTGATCGCCGAGCTCAGCAGCACCATCGCGAAGCCCGTCTGCAGCCAGATCAGGATCACCATCAGCAGGATCGAGTTCAGGCGGGCGGCGTCGATCTGGTACCAGGGCTGCGGATCCCCGCCGAGGGCGACGACGATCGCGTTGAGCAGGCCCGTCTGCGCGGAGCCGGGGCTGCTGTAGGCGTACACGAGCGACCAGATCGTCGCGGCGCCCACGAAGCTGATCGCCATGGGGAGGAAGATCAGCGACTTCGCGGCCTTCTCGCCGCCGGAGCCGAGCTTGTCGGCGAGGACGGCGACCGCGAGGCCGAAGGACACCGTCACGATCGGGACGATGAGGATCCACAGCAGGTTGTTCAGCAGCGCCGACCAGAACCCGCCGCTGGCGAAGATCGCCCGGTAGTTGTCCAGCCCCGTCCAGGCGGTGGAGTCGTCGTTCGCGAAGGAGTACACGACCGTCTGCACCGTCGGGTACAGCAGGAAGATCGTGATCAGCGCGAAGCACGGCAGCAGGAACGCGTAGGGGATCAGGCCCTCGGAGAAGCGGGTCGGGAAGCCCTCGACGCACAGGTTGAGGAACCAGAAGAACACCATCGCCCCACCGATGCCGACGACGAGGCCGAGGGCGCCGATCAGGAGCCCGGAGTTCGCGAACCACTGCGGGTAGTACGCGAAGGCGAGGAAGGCGTTGCACACGAACCAGGCCGTGACGATCATGCCGACGAGGCCGAGCAGCGCCCGCAGCGGACGCGCGGAGGTGCCTCCCCGGGTCGCCGGGCCGGCCTCGTCCCCGCCGCCGGGGGCGTCGGGCGCAGGAGCGGCCTGCACGGAGGCGTCGACGCTCACGCCGGCCACCCCGCTTCGATGTCGTCGCAGACCTCCTGCGAGGTCTTCGTGCCCTGCAGCCACTCGACCATCCCGGTCCAGAAGGAGCCGGCGCCGACGGCCGTCGGCATGAGGTCGGAGCCGTCGTAGCGGAACACCTGTGCGCCCGCGGCGATCTCGGCGACCCGCCGGGTGGTCTCGTCGGCGTACAGGTCGAGGTCGAAGGTGCGATGCGGGCTGAGCCAGCCGCCCGCGCCGGCCCAGGCGCCGCCGAAGGCGTCCGAGGTCAGGAACTCCATGACCTTCACGGTGTCGTCGTTGAGGGTGAACAGGGCCGCGAGATCGCCGCCGCCGAGGATCGGCTGGCCGTCGAAGCCGCCCTCCCAGGTCGGCATGGCGTACACCCCGACCTCCTCGTCCATGTTCGCGAGCACGTCGTCGGGCAGGAAGCCGGTGACGAAGTTGCCCTGCCGCAGCAGCATCGCCGTCGGCGGGTCCTCGAACAGCGGGAGCGTGGCCTCGCCGAACGGGGTGTTGAGGATCGCGGTCGTGCCGCCCAGGACGTTGCCCTCGGTCTTCAGCAGATCCCCGAGGATGTCGAAGACCTGCACGACCTCCTCGGAGTTGAAGGGGATGCGGTGCTTGACCCAGTCGTCGTAGACCGTCGGACCGTGCACGCGGAGCATGAGCTCCTCGATCCAGTCGGTGCCGACCCAGCCGGTGGACTGCTCGGCGCCCCAGCCGTCGGACCAGGGCGCGATGCCGGTGGCCTTGATGGCGTCGGTGATCTCGCCGAGCTCCTGCATGGTCGCGGGCGACTCCGACCAGCCGCCCTCCTGGTACGCCTTCTTCGGGTACCAGATGAGGGACTTGCAGGCCATGCGCATCGGCGCCCCGTAGACGCGGCCCTGCAGCCGGGCCGAGTCGAGGAAGCCGGGGATGAGCGTCGAGGCCAGCGCGTCGTAGTCGAGGAACACGTCGATCGGGACGACGAGCCCCTTCTCGGCGAGGTCGAAGAGGCCGCCGGGCTGCGGGAACAGCGCGATGTCGGGGGCGTCGCCGGCGTTCGCGCGCTGCTGGACGATGTTCGTGAAGTCCGAGTCGGGCGTGTACTGGATCTCGATGCCGGACTCCGCCTGGAAGTCCTCGAGGGAGGCGACGAAGCCGTCGCGCTCCTGGCCTCCGAAGTTGCCGAGGATGGTGACGGTGCCGGTGCCGGGGGTGTCGCCCATCGTGTAGCGCTCGGAGCCGCCGCCGGAGGCACCGGAGGGGCTGGGGTTCTGCAGGCAGCCGGCGAGGCCGACGGCCGCTGTGGCGGCGGCTCCGGTGAGGGCCGCCCGCCGTGTGACGCGTCTGTCCATGGTCACTCCTTCGTAGACCCGGGGGTGCTCGTTCAGGAAAGGCACAGGATGCCTCGTCAGCCACTGTAGACCGACTGTGACGGGTGGCACATTGCGAAGCGGTGACGGAGGGGCGTCCAGGACGCGCGACGACCCGGCACCGTCGCAGGTGCCGGGTCGTCGCAGGTCCTCGCAGGAGGCCCGGGGCCGGGTGCCGGGGGTCGGCGTGTCGGGCGTGCCGGCGGGCGCCGGGCGTGCCGGCGGGCGCCGACGGGTCAGCTCTTCTTCGCCGCGGGCTTCCGGGTCGTGGTCGTCTTCTTCGCGGTCGTCGTGCGGCGGGCGGGGGCACGCTTCGGGGCCGGGCCCTTGGCGCGCTTCTCGGCGAGCTTCTCGACGGCGATCTCGGGGGTGATGTCCTCGACCTTCTCGGTGGAGCGCAGCGAGACGTTCGTGGTGCCGTCGGTGATGTACGGGCCGAAGCGGCCGTCCTTGATCACGATCGGTTTCTCGCTCGTCGGATCCGTGCCGAGCTCCTTCAGCGGCGGCTTCGCGGCCGCGCGACCCCGGGTCTTCGGCTGCGCGTAGAGCTTCTCCGCCTCCTCGAGGGTGATGGTGAACATCTGCTCCTCGGACTCGAGGGAGCGGGAGTCCGTGCCCTTCTTCAGGTACGGGCCGTAGCGGCCGTTCTGCGCGGTGATCTCCGTGCCGTCGGCGGTGGTGCCGACCACGCGCGGCAGGCTCAGCAGCTTCAGCGCGTCCTCGAGGGTGATCGTCGAGAGGTCCATGGACTTCAGCAGCGAGCCCGTGCGGGGCTTGGGCTGCTTGGACTTGGGGACCTTCTTCTCGCCCTCGGCGGGCTCGGGGAGGACCTCGGTGACGTAGGGGCCGAAGCGGCCGTCCTTGGCGATGATCTCGTGGCCGGTGACGGGGTCGGTGCCGAGCACGCGGCCGTCGTCCTTGGCGCGCTCGAGCATCTCGAGGGCCTTCTCGACGGTCAGCTCGTCGGGGGCGACCTCGTCGGAGACGTTGGCGCGCTGCGGGGGAGCGTCCTCGATCTCGGCGCCGGACTCGTCGCGGGCGGCGCGCTCGACGTAGGCGCCGTAGCGGCCGACGCGCAGCGTGATCCCGTCGCCGATCTCGATCGAGTTGATGGCGCGGGCGTCGATGTCGCCGAGGGAGTCGACCATCGGCTTCAGGCCCATGGGGTGGCCGTCCTCGCCGTCGCCGAGGTAGAAGTCGCGCAGGTAGTCCTCGCGGCCCAGCTCGCCGCGGGCCATGCGGTCCAGCTGCTGCTCCATCTGGGCGGTGAAGTCGTAGTCGACGTAGGTCTCGAAGTGCTCCTCGAGCAGGCGCACCACGGCGAAGGCGACCCAGCTGGGCACGAGCGCCGTGCCGCGGCGCAGCACGTAGCCGCGGTCCTGGATGGTCGCGACCGTCGAGGCGTAGGTCGAGGGGCGGCCGATGCCGCGCTCCTCGAGCGCGCGCACGAGCGAGGCCTCCGTGAAGCGCGGCGGCGGCGTGGTGGTGTGGCCGTCGGGCACGAGCTCGCGGGTGTCGAGGCGCTGGCCCTCGGTCATCTGCGGCAGGCGCTTGTCGTCGGACTTCTCGTCGTCGGCCCCGTAGCGGGTGGCGTCGCGGCCCTCCTCGTAGGCGGCGAGGAAGCCGCGGAAGGTGATCACGGTGCCGGCCGCGCGGAAGGTCGCGGTGCGCCCGGCCTGCGCCAGCGTCAGCTCGACGGTCGAGGTGGTGCCCTTCGCATCGGCCATCTGCGAGGCGACGGTGCGCTTCCAGATCAGCTCGTAGAGGCGGAACTCGTCGCCGCTGAGGGAGCCGGCGACCTCGGCGGGGGTGCGGAAGCGATCGCCCGCGGGACGGATCGCCTCGTGCGCCTCCTGCGCGTTCTGGGACTTCGTCTGGTAGGCGCGGGGCCTGTCCGGTACGTACTGCGCGCCGTACAGCTCGGCGGCCTGCGCGCGGGAGGCCTTCACGGCCTCGCCCGACAGCGCCACCGAGTCGGTGCGCATGTAGGTGATGTAGCCGTTCTCGTAGAGCGACTGCGCGACGCGCATGGCCTGGCGGGCGCCGAGGCGGAGCTTGCGCGAGGCCTCCTGCTGCAGCGAGGAGGTCGTGAACGGCGGGGCGGGCCGACGCGTGTACGGCTTCGACTCGAGGTTCGTGACCTCGGCGGGGGCGCCGGTCAGCGCCTCGATGAGGACCTTCGAGGTCTCCTCGGTGAGCACGGCCGCGCCCTGCGAGCGGGGCTTGAGGCGGCCGTCGTCGGCGAAGTCACTGCCGGTCGCCACGCGGGCGCCGTCGACGGTGGAGATGCGGGCGGTGAACGCGCTCTCCTCGGTCGCGAAGGTGCCGGTGACGTCCCAGTAGTCCGCGGCGACGAAGGCCATGCGCTCGCGCTCGCGCTCGACCACCAGGCGGGTCGCGACCGACTGCACGCGGCCGGCGGACAGCGAGGGCTTGATCTTGCGCCACAGCACGGGGGAGAGCTCGAAGCCGACCAGGCGGTCGAGGATGCGGCGGGTCTCCTGCGCGTCGACGAGGTGGGAGTCGATCTCGCGGGTGCTCTCGAGGGCGCCGAGGATCGCGTCCTTGGTGATCTCGTGGAACACCATGCGCTTGACCGGCAGCGACTTCTTCGGCTTCAGCGTCTCCAGGAGGTGCCAGGCGATGGCCTCCCCCTCGCGGTCCTCATCGGTGGCGAGGTAGAGGGTGTCGGCGTCCTTGAGGGCCTTCTTCAGGTCCGCGACGGTCTTCTTCTTGTCGGGACTGACGATGTAGTACGGCGCGAAGTCGTGCTCGACGTCGACCCCGAACTTGCCGAAGGGGCCCTTCTTCATCTCGGCAGGGAGGTCGCGCGGGACCGGGATGTCCCGGATGTGCCCGACGGACGCCAGGACGATGTAGTCGTCCCCCAGATAGCGCCCGATGGTCCGTGCCTTCGCCGGGGACTCGACGATCACCAGATGCCGTCCACCAGTCACGTTGCCTAGTCCTTCCCTGCCGCGCGTCGTCGCGGCCCGCCCTCGGAGCCCCCGGTGGGGGCCGTGATGAGGGAGATCGGAGTGCTCGGTCGCCTGTTCGACGCCGACGTCCGCTCACGGTACACGCTCACGAGGTCACGCCCGACGGACCCTCGGGACCCTGAGAAGCAGCACGAGCGCGAGCCACAGCGCCGTGCCGCCGATGATCAGCCCGGAGGTCGCGAGGAAGGCGGTCTGCTGCTGGGCGATGTCGTCGAGCACGATCGGGAGCCGGAGAGCGGCGAAGGATGTGACGCCCGCCGCGACCGCGAACAGGCCCAGCATGGCGAGCATCACCGCGGTCGCGGTGTCCGCGGCGGAGACGCGCGGGGCGGGCTCGGGGCGCACCCGCAGGGGGCGCACCCCCTGGGCGGCGTCGGCCGCCTGCCGCTCGCGGATCCGCTGCAGGGCGCGGACCGCGCGGCGCCGGGCATGCAGGCCGTCGAGCGCGAGCACCGCGAAGGTCCAGGCCGCGACCACGAGGATCGCGCCGACGACGTCGCTGGGCCGGTGCCAGCCGACCACCAGGGTGCCGACGCCCGCGCCGGCCGTCCACAGCGTGCCGAGGATCGCGAAGACCCAGCGGCCCCGGCCCGCGGCGAGCACGATCGCGATGACGGCCGAGGCCGCGAGCGCCGTATGGCCCGAGGGGAAGGAGTTGGGGGTGATGTCGATGCCCGGGCCCAGCACCTCGCGGCCGAGGATCAGGTGCTTGATCACCTGCGTGGTCACGTTCGAGCCCGCGACCAGGATCGCGAGCGGGATGAGCGTCCCGGGGCGGCGCCGCAGCAGCGCGATCAGCGTCGCGAGCACGAGGACGGCGGCGATCACGGGCATGCTCACGCTGCCGACGGCGATCTCCGCCCAGGTCGCCAGGCGTCCCTCGTCGGTCTTCGCGCCCGAGAGGATCAGCTGGTCGAGCCGCTGCCCGCTCGCGGTGCCGACGGCGAAGCGCGCGCACACGACGACGCCCGCCGTGCACAGCGCGGCCACCGCCAGCGCGATCCAGGGCCGCACGCGGCCGACGGCGACGGCGGCCGAGACGGCGCTCACCCGCGAGGTGCTCAGGCCCGATGGCCGCGCGGCGCCCGTCGGGCCCGTCGGCTCCGTGGGACCCGTCGGCTCTGCCGTCGGCGTGGTCGGGCTCGCCGTGTCGTCGGAGCTCGCGGCGCTCATAGGGCGAGCATCCCGCCGACGAGCGCCTCGCGCAGGCGCGGGAGCGTCCGGGTGCGCGCTTCGTCGACGTCGTCGCCGGTCAGCGCGCAGATCGCAGAGATCGTCTGGTCGAGCGTGAGGGTGCCGTCGAGCGCGCCGACGGTCGCGGCGAGCATCTGATCGGCGGGCATCGAGCGGGCGAAGCCGGCGCCCTGCACGATCTCGATGAGCATCGGATCCCACTCCCCGGGGGTGAGGTGGCGGCGCTCGACGACGTCCTCGGCGCGCACGGGACGGGAGGCCAGCAGGGCCTCGTCGTCCAGCGCGCCGAGCGTCCCGATCATCGCGAGCGCGGCGGTCAGATGGGTGGACAGGGTGCCGCTGCCGGTGCCGGCGGCGATCTCCGTGCGCAGGACGCCCGGCCGCTCCGGCCCGGTCGTCGGCCGACGGCGCAGCAGCAGATAGCCGAATCCGATCTCGGCGACCCGACGGGAGGCGAAGTCGTCGAGCCAGGCCTCCTGGAGGTCGGCCCAGCGCGCGTCGCGGTCGGTCACGCCGCCGTCGCGGGCCCAGGTCTCCGCATAGCGGGCCGGATCCTCGCTCTCGCGCTGGATCACCCAGGCGTCGACGCCGTCCGCGACCGCGTCCGCGAGCCAGGCGCGCGGATGCGCGAGCGGGTCCTCGACATCGGCGATCTCCCAGTTGCCCAGCATCACGCTGCGGCCGCCGGGGGCGAGATGCGCGGGGATCGCGGCGAGCAGCTCGGCCAGAAGGGAGTCGCCGGCGCGGCCGCCGTCGCGGTAGGTCATCACGTCGTCTTCGCCCGCGGCGGGGCGGGTGCGCGGGGTGATGACGAAGGGCGGGTTCGAGACGATCAGGTCGAAGGCCTCGCCGACGACCGGCTCGAGGAGCGAGCCCTGCCGGAGCTCGATCTCGACCTCGTTGAGCGCCGCGTTGAAGGCGGCGAAGGCCAGCGCGCGCTCGGAGAGGTCCGTCGCGACGACGCGATCCGCGTGGCGCGCGGCATGCAGCGCCTGGACGCCGCCCCCGCATCCGAGGTCGAGGACGCTGCCGACGCGGTCGCGCGGGGTGATCCGGGCCAGCGTCAGCGAGGCGCCGCCGACGCCGAGCACATGCTCGGGGTGCAGGGCCCGCCCGGTGGCGAGCTCCGACGGGTCGGAGGCGATCCACCAGCGGATCTCCCCGAGATCGTCCTGCGCGCTGTAGGGGGAGAGGTCGACCGTCGAGCGCAGCGGTGCATCGGGACCGAGGGCGGGAGCGCCCGCCTCGTCGGCTGCGTCGGCTGCTGCGTCGGCGTCGGCGTCGGCGTCGGCGCCGTCGGCCACGCCCGCTGCGGCGTCGGTGCCGTCGGCCGGAGCGAGGAGGCCGAGCGCGATCGCGCCGTCGGCGCCGAGCGTCGGCAGCGCCGCCTCGACGCGCGAGCGCGGGGCGACCTCGCCGAGCGTGAGCACACCCAGGAGGGTCGCGAGCGGCGAGCCGTCGCGGGCGAGGACGCGGCGCGCGGGCACGGGGTTCTCGCGGCGCAGGGCCGCCGCGGCGACCTCGCCGAGCAGGGCGTCGACCGCCTCGACCGTGTAGTCGGCGGTGAGCAGATCGGTGCGCAGGCGCTCGACCAGCGGAAGGATCACGCGCGGCGGAGCCGCGGGGGCATCGGACTGCATGACTACGATTGTGCACCAGCCGCCCGAGAGCTCGAGCACCCGACGGAGCATGAGAGGGCTGGCCACAGGCCTATGGACCCGGATCGACGGCGTTCTCGGGCCGGGGAGCACGAGATCGCCGGGAGGAGCACGATGCGCGCTGGGGAGGCGGACCGTCTGCTGCGGGACCTCGGGACCCCGCTGCTGCGGCGGGACTGCCTCACGCACGTCGAGCACGTCCCCGCCCGCGAGGGCCGTCGCGGAGAGTTCCCCGCCTGGACGGATCCCCGGCTCGTGGAGCACCTCGCGACCCGCGGCATCACCGCCCCGTGGACGCATCAGCAGCAGGCCGCGGAGCTCGCCCGCGCGGGCCGCAGCGTCGTGCTGGCCACCGCGACCGCCTCCGGCAAGTCCCTCGCCTATCTCCTGCCCGTGCTCAGCGCGATCGGCGCCCGCGAGCTCGATCCCGCGTCCCCGCGCGCCACCGCGCTCTACCTCTCGCCCACGAAGGCGCTCGCCGCGGACCAGCTCACGAACATCGCCGCGATGGCGGAGGGCGCCGGCATCCGCGACGCCCGGCCCGCGGTCTACGACGGCGACACCCCCAGCGAGCAGCGGCGCTGGATCCGCCGCCACGCGAGCATCGTCCTGACCAACCCCGACATGCTCCATTTCGGGATCCTCCCCGGCCATGAGCAGTGGGCCGGATTCTTCCGGGCCCTGAAGTTCGTGGTGATCGACGAATGCCACAGCTACCGGGGCGTCTTCGGCAGCCACGTGGCGATGGTGATCCGCCGTCTGCGCCGCATCGCCGCCCGCTACCACGCCGAGCCGACGTTCGTCCTCGCCTCCGCCACCACCGCGAACCCCGAGCTCTCCGCCTCGCGCCTCGTCGGCCTCGACGTCGAGGCCGTCACCGAGGACGGCTCCCCGCGGGCCGGCCTCACCGTCGGGCTCTGGGAGCCCGGGACCCGCGACACCGCGGTCGACGGCCGACGGGCCGACGGCGGGCGGTCGTCGGGCGGCCGGTCCGGCGAAGAACGGGCCGACGACGACGGGCCGTCGGACGGCCGGCGCTCCGAGGAGCCGCTGCGGCGCTCGGCGACGGTGGAGGCGGGCGCCCTGCTCGCGGACCTCGTCGGCGAGGACGTCCAGACCCTCGTCTTCGCCCGCTCCCGCCGCGGTGCGGAGCTCATCGCCTCCGGCGCGCGACGGCTTCTCTCCCAGAAGGCCGAGGCCACGGGGTCGGGGGCGCTCGCGGACCTGGTCCCGCGGGTGGCGGCCTATCGCGGCGGCTATCTTGCCGAGGAGCGGCGCCGGCTCGAGGACGACCTGCGCTCGGGCGAGCTGCGGGCTCTGGCGTCCACCAACGCGCTCGAGCTCGGCATCGACATCGCCGGGCTCGACGCGGTGGTCATCGCCGGCTGGCCCGGCACCCGCGCCTCCCTGTGGCAGCAGTTCGGCCGGGCGGGCCGCCGGCAGGACGCCGACGGCGGGGCGCTCGCCCTGTTCATCGCCCGGGAGGATCCTCTGGACACCTATGTCGTCCGTCATCCGGAGACGGTCTTCGGGGTCGAGGTCGAGGCGGCCGTGTTCGATCCCGCGAACCCGTACGTGATGACCCCGCACCTGTGCGCGGCGGCCTCGGAGCTCGCGATCCGTGACGGGGAGGAGGGCATCTTCGGGCCCACCGCCCGCGAGCTGCTGACCACCCTGGCGGCGCGCGGCGTGCTGCGCGCGCGGCCGACGGGCTGGTACTGGACGATGACGGAGTCGGCGCACGACCTCACGGACCTGCGCGGCAGCGGCGGCGAGCCCGTGCGGATCGTCGAGGCCGGCAGCGGCGCGCTGCTGGGCACCGTCGATGCCGCGAGCGCCCACACCCAGGTGCACGACGGCGCCGTCTACCTGCATCAGGGGCGCAGCTTCGTCGTGGACCGGCTCGACGTCGAGCAGGCCGTCGCCTTCGTCCACCGCGAGGACCCCCTGCATTCGACGCATCCGCAGACGGCCTCCACGATCCGCATCCGCCAGACCGATCGCGAGATCGCCTGGGAGCACGGGGTCCGCCTCTGCTTCGGCACCGTCGACGTCACCGACCAGGTCACCGGCTACCAGGTCCGGGACGTGTACACGCAGGCGGTGCTCGCGCAGCATCCCCTCGACCTGCCGGCCCGCACGCTGACCACGAAGGCGGTGTGGTGGGCGATCCCCGCGGACACCGCCCGCGACGCCGGGATCGAGCCCGCCGAGCTGCCCGGAGCCCTCCATGGCGCCGAGCATGCCGCGATCTCGATGCTGCCGCTGCTGGCCACCTGCGACCGCTGGGACATCGGCGGCGTCTCGACGGCGCTCCACGAGGACACCGACGAGCCGACGATCTTCGTCTACGACGGCGCGCCCGGCGGGGCCGGCTTCGCCGAGCGCGGGGCCGACGACGCCGCCGCCTGGGTGCGGGCGACGGCCGACATGATCGGCGAGTGCGCCTGTGCGGCCGGCTGCCCCGCCTGCGTGGTGTCCCCGAAGTGCGGCAACGGCAACGAGCCGCTGTCGAAGGCCGGGGCGGCGCGGCTGCTGGACCTGCTGCGGCCGCTGCCGGAGGCGTGAGGGCCGCCGACGGACGAGAGCCGCGGGCGGGAGGCGGCGACGGGCGAGGGCCGCGGGCGGACGGGAGCCGCGGGCGGCGCGCGGACGGGCGGAGCCTCAGGCCCCGTCGCCGCGGGAGCGCTCGCCGCGACGCTCGCGCTTCGCGTCGGAGGGCTCCCAGGTCTCGCCGGCGGCGATGCACACCGGATCCAGCGGCACGATGACCACGGGGCGATGCTGGCGGTGGGAGAGCTGCACGGCGACGGAGCCGGTGAGGAACTCGCGCAGCGACTCCTTCCAGCCGGCCTCGCGGGTGCCGACGACGATCATCTCGGCGCCGATCTCCTCGGCGAGGCCGCTGAGCTCCTGGGCCGCGGCGCCGGAGAGCGCGCGCGTCACCCAGCGCACGCCGCGGCCGTCGAGGGCGCGCGAGATCTGGTGCTCGAGGTCGGGGTCGAAGGCGACGGGCTCGTCGAGCGCGGGGTCCGGGTCCAGCGGGATCGCCATCATGGAGCCGTCGGGCAGCTGGCTGAGCGTGTACCGCGTGGTGTCGACCCAGGCGCAGACGAGGTGCGTGCCCAGCCGGTCGGCATAGGACGCGGCGGTGCGGACCACGGCATCGGGCTGGCCCGGCACCACCGCGACCAGGACCGGGGCCGGCGTGCTGGGGGTGGAGGGGCTGCCGGACATGGTCGTCTCCTGTCGTCGGGATGCGGCACCGCGGGGAGTGCGCGGCATCACATCGGATGCGTGGCGTCAGCATGCCACGCCGCGGGCCGGTCTGCGCCCCGCAGATCCGTGATGGCCGTGTCCGTGCCTTCCCCGCCCGCGCCCTCCGCCCCTCCTCACGCTGCGCTCGCTGCCTCCGCATCCGCTGCCTCCGCATCCGCTGCCTCCGCCTCTGCTCCCTCCGGGATCGGGCCGGGGCCGGCGCGGGCCCGCGCCGTGACTGTGAAGGGGCCGGGGGAGGAGGCCTCGACCCGGACCAGCACGTCCTCGGTCGTCACGGTGCAGGAGACGAGGCGGGTGCTGTTGCGCCCTGCGACCTCGGAGGCGACGGCGCAGGGCTCGCCCGCGGCGACGGCGAGGGCGTCGGCCCCCGCGAGCGCCGCGAGATCGGCGGCGGTGTCGGCGCGGGCCTGGGCGATCATCGCCGAGCCGACGAGGGCGACGGCAGCGACGGCCGTGGTGGCGGCGCCGGTCCAGGCGAGGACGCTCGCGGCCCCGGTGCTCATGCCGAGCCCTCAGGGGCCGTGGAGGGCGGACCCTCCTCGGCGGGGGAGCCGAGCAGCTGGGGCTCGAGGCGCGCGGCGGCGTCGGCATCGAGGGTCCAGCTGCCGCCGGCGAGGGGGCCGTCGGCGACGCGCAGCTCCCGCGAGACGGTGACGACGACCCAGGCCCCGTCCCCGGCGATGCTCACCCGGGCGTCGTCCCCGGCGACGCGCTGGGCGGCCGCGGCGGCGACGGCGGGGTCCTCGCCGCGGGCGAGCTCGCGGGCCGCGGTGCGGGCGGCGCTCTCGAGGCGGACCTGCATGCTCATCCCGGTCCCGACGACGAGGATCAGGAGCACCATCACGACCACCACGGGGAGCACGATCGCCGTCTCCGCGGTGGCGGACCCCCGGTCGTCCCGGAGGCGGGACGACCGGGCGGACCGCGTCATCACTGCCCCTTGGACAGCGCGGTGGTGATGATGCCGAGCAGGATCCCGCGGACCTCGCCGGAGGCCAGCAGGGCGACGAGCACCGCCGCGAAGCCGCAGGCGGCGAGGACGGTGATCGCGTACTCGGCGGTGGACGCGCCGGTGTCGTCGCGCAGGGTGCTCTCGAGGCGGGACCGGAGCCGGATGAGGGTGATGGACATGGGCGTCTCCTTCTGTCGTGCCCGCGGGCCGGACGGCCGGTCGGGCGGGGATGCGGCGCGAGGGCCGCGGGACGGGACCCGGTCGGGTCCCGTCCACCGGGACGGAGCCCGGTGGTCGAGGGGCGCGCGGCCGAGGACGGCCGGGTGCGGATCAGCAGGTCAGGCCAGGTCAGGCCAGGGCAGAGATCAGCCGGCGAGGGCGACGGCGCCGCCGAGCAGCGAGACGACGGTCGGGATGATCCCGAGCACGACGAAGGCGGGCAGCAGGGCGACACCGGTGGGCAGGACCAGGGCGACGGCGAGCTTCGCGGAGCGCTCCTGCGCGTCGCGGACCTGCCCGCGCCGGACATCCCGGGCGGCCGACCGCAGCACGGCCGAGAGGTCCGCGCCCGAGGTCTCCGCGAGCAGCGCGGACTCCCCGAGGGCTCCGAGCTCCTCGGGCAGCACCGACACCGCCTGCGGGGCGGGCACGCCGGCGGCCAGGGCGCGGGAGGTGCGGGCGAGCGCCTCGGCCTCGTCGCCGGGGTCGAGGGCGCTGGCGACCACGTCGATCGCTCCGGCGAGGGGGAGCCCGGAGGAGAGGACGCCGGCGATGAGCTCGAGCAGCACGGAGGGGTCGACCTGCCAGCGGTGGGGCGGGTCGGCGCGCTCGAGCATCCGGCGCATCCACCACCAGCCCAGCAGCGTCAGCGCGATGCCGAGGATGAGCAGCAGGCGTCCGCCGCCGGTCTCGACGAGCAGGCGCAGGGGGTCGCCGCCCAGCAGCATGCCCAGTCCGAGGCCCGCCAGCGGGAGGACCAGGAGGATCCGCGCGGTGGACCGGGGGCCGGCGAAGGCGCTGCGCCGCTCGAGCGCGCCGTCGTGCAGGTCGCGGAGGGCGTCGGCGAGGGCATGCAGGACCCCGGCGGCGGGTGCGCCCGAGCGCTCGCAGACCCGCAGGGCGGCGTCCAGGGAGCGGATCGCCTCGCTCGAGCGCAGCGGCTCGGGACAGGCGCGTCCGGGCTCCGCGCCGGCCGCGGCGGCGCGCGAGAGATCGGTGAGCTCCCCGTCGGGGAGGGAACGGGCGACGGCGTCCCAGGCGCCGCGCAGCCCCGCGCCGGTGCCGAGAACGGTCGCGAGGCGCTCGACCATGCGGGCGATGTCGAGCGGCCCGGTGCGCTCCCGGCGCCGCCGATGCGCGCTCGACGGGGCGGAGGGAGGCCTCTCGTCGGGAGGGGTGCGCGTCCACAGCAGCGCGGCGGCGGCCAGCAGAGCGAGCAGCAGCGGGATGCAGGTGGCCCGGGTCATGCCGCTCTCCGGCCGCTCGCACGGACCGGCCGCGGGTCGCGCAGGCGCTCGTCGAGACGGGCGGCGAGATCGGCGGCGCCGGGGCCCTCGACGAGCCGGTCGCCGTCGGCGCGCAGCGCCGTGACGGCCTGCAGGGGGCCGTCCTCCGACGGCCGCAGCAGGGCGATCTCCTCGACGCTGCGCCGGCCCCGGACCCGGCCCAGATGGACGACGACCTCGAGGGCGCTCGCGACCTGGGCGGTGAGCACGGCCCGATCGAGCCCGCCGAGCGCCCCGAGGGCCTCGAGCCGGGCGGGGACGTCGGCCGCCGTGTTCGCATGGACGGTCCCGCAGCCGCCCTCGTGACCGGTGTTCAGCGCCTGCAGCAGCTCCCGCAGCTCGCCGCCGCGGCATTCGCCGAGGACGATGCGATCGGGGCGCATCCGCAGGCTCTGGCGCACGAGCGCCGTGAGGTCCACGGACCCGGCGCCCTCGGCATTGGCATGGCGGGACTGCAGGCGCACGACGTGCGGATGGTCGGGATCGAGCTCCTGGACGTCCTCGACGACGATGATGCGCTCGTCGGCGGGGACCTCGGCGAGCATCGCGGCGAGCAGGGTGGTCTTCCCGGTCCCGGTGCCGCCGGTGACGAGGAAGGGGACCCCGGCGGCGATGATCCGTCGCAGCAGCCGACCGGTCTCCGGGGCGAAGGCGCCCGAGCGCTCGAGCTCCGCGAGGTCCCAGGCCGCTCGGGAGGGCAGGCGCAGGGAGATCGTCGCCCCGCCCGTCGACAGCGGCGGCAGGAGGGCGTGCAGGCGGATCCCGGAGGGGAGACGGGCGTCGGCGTACGGGGCCGCGTCGTCGAGACGGCGCCCGCCGGCGGTGGCGAGGCGGACGGCGAGCTCACGCGCCTGGAGCGGGCGCAGGCGGATCCCGGCGCTGCGGAGCCCGTCGGCGTCGTCCACCCAGACCTCGCCGTCGGGGTTCACCATCAGATCGGTGACGCCGGGGCCGACGAGTCCCTGCAGGGGACCGAGACCGTCGACATGATCGCGGACGAGGTCGGTGAGCTCGAGCAGCGCCGAGGCGCCGAGCACCCTGCCCTGCTCGCGGAGCAGGCGGGCCATGCGGACCACGTCGACGGGTCCGGGCGTGCGGACCAGGTCGGTGCGCACGAGGTCGAGGAGCGGTCCCAGATCGGCGGAGGCCGCCGGACGGCGGTCCAGCGCTCGCCCGTCCGACGGTCGCCCGCTCATCGGACGGCCTCCGCGGGGGCGAGCGCGCGGGCGAGATCGCGGCAGGCGCGGTCGGCGCCGCGGCGCCGGACGTCGAGCAGGGGGACCGCCCGGCCCGGGCCGTCGCGGAACACGGCGACCGCGGGCACCCCGAGCCGGTCGACGACATCGCGGGCCTCCAACGGCCCGGTGCGCCGCACGACGATCCGGACCTGCGCGGAGGGGAGGGACCAGGCCCGCAGACGACGGGAGGCGGCGCGCACCCCGAGGACGGTGGTCGGCACGACCGCGAGCACCAGATCGAGCTGCTCCCGGACCGCGGGGACGAGGGACCCCGCCAGATCGACGACGGTGCTGCCGGCGCCGGCCGCGCTCGCCGCGAGGACCCGCGAGAGGAGGTCGGGATCGGGGGAGGGGCCGTCGCCGCCGTCGGAGACCAGCAGGCGCACGCCGTCGACCTCCGGGAGCCCCTCGTGCAGGGCCTGGGCGTCGTCGGGGCCGATCGCCGCGAGATCGTCCCAGCGCACGCCGTCGAGGTCGGGCGCCTCGACGAGCAGGTCGAGACCGCCGCCCTGCGGGTCGGCGTCCAGGAGGGCGACCGGGCCGTGCTGGCGCAGCGCGCCGGCGAGGCGGGCGGCGAAGCTCGAGGCTCCGGCGCCGCCGCAGCCGCCGACGACGCCGATCACGAGCCCGCGGCGCTCCGGGCGGTGCAGGGCGGCGAGATGCTCGAGCAGGAGCGTGGACTCGGAGGGCAGACGCAGCACCGCCCACGCACCGCTCGCGAGGGCGGCCCGCCAGAGCTCCTCGGGGACCTCGCCGTCCTCGAGGACGACGAGCGTCGGCGGTGCCCCGCCGGGGGAGGGGCCGTCGGCGGCGGATCCGTCGAGGGCGGCGGCACCCGGCCCTCGCGGCAGGCGGTCCGCCGGACCGCTCCTCAGGGAATCGGCGGTGAGGATGCGTGCGAGGAGGGGCGCCTGCGCGGCCGCCCCGAGGCCGAGGAGCGTGCCGCCCGTCGGGCCCGGTGCGAGGCCGGCGAGGCGCTCCGGGCCGTCGACGAGGGCGAGGCCGACGGCCGCGGCCCGGTCCCGGACGAGGTCCTTCAGGGAACCGTCGGGGCCGTCGAAGACCAGCGGGGCGGAGGCGGCGGGGGAGGAGCGCGTCGGAGCCGCGACCGTGGTCCGAGCGGGCCGCGGGAAGCGCGCGGGCGGCCGGGTGCCGGGAGCGCCGGCGACGGCCTCCTCCGGGGAGGCGACGAGGGAGAGGCGGAGCGGCGGGGCGGTGGAAGCGCTGGTCATGCGCCCATCGTGGAGATCCCCGGCGGGTGCGACCAGCGGTGCCGGCGAGATGTGGACGACGGTGCTCTGGGGAGGAGAGGTCGCCCTCTCCCGGGTGGTCTCGGGCGATCGGGCGCGGTGTCGGGGCGCCGACCGGGCCCTTCGCGGTTCCCGTCAGGTAGCTCCGCGAGGGTGCTTGCGGGCCCCTGGGGCCCGGGGTAGTGTGATCTGCACAACGACGAATACCGGCAACGGAACCCACGTGCGACTGGTCCCCGCAACGGACCGGCTGCGAGGTGTCGACAGCACCACCGCAGCTATCACGTTTACACGCCTGATCCCGGTGCAGACGGTTCGTCGGGAACGGCGGTGCGATGCGCACCGCCGTTCCGCCATGTCCGCCCTCGGCGGCCCCTCGGCGCCGGGGCCGGCCCCTCAGAACTCGAGGTCGACGACGACCGGTGCGTGGTCCGAGGCGCCCTTGCCCTTGCGCTCCTCGCGATCGATGAAGGATCCGGTCACCGCCTTCTGCACGGCGGGGGAGCCGAGCACGAAGTCGATCCGCATGCCCTCGCGCTTGGGGAAGCGCAGCTTCTGGTAGTCCCAGTAGGTGTAGACCCCGGGGCCCGGATGGTCGGGACGGACCACGTCCGCGAAGCCCGCGTCGACGACGGCGCGGAAGGCCGCGCGCTCGGGCTCGGTCACATGGGTCTTGCCCTCGAACGCCGCGAGATCCCAGACATCGTCGTCCTCCGGCGCGACGTTGAAGTCGCCGACGAGCACGGAGCGCGCCTCGGCATCGGCCGCGAGCTCGCGGGCGCCCTCGGCGCGCAGCGCCTCCAGCCAGCGCAGCTTGTACGGGTAGTGCGGATGGTCGAGCTCGCGGCCGTTGGGCACGTAGAGCGACCAGATCCGCAGGCCGTCGCCGACGATCGCGCCCAGGGCGCGGGCCTCGACGACGCCGGTCTCGTCCTCCGGCCAGGTGGGGACGTCGGGCAGCTGCGTGCGCACGTCCTCGAGGCCGACGCGGGAGATCACCGCGACGCCGTTCCACTGGTTCAGGCCATGGGCGGCGACGTCGTAGCCGGCCTCCTCGAGGACCGTCAGGTCGAGCTGGGCGGGCTTGGCCTTGATCTCCTGCAGGGCCAGCACGTCGACGTCGTGCCGCTCGAGGAAGGCGGCCACACGGTCCATGCGGGCCCGCAGCGAGTTGATGTTCCAGGTCGCGATGCGCATGGCGACGATCCTACGGGGCGGGCCCGTCGGGCGGTCCGCGACGAGGGACCCCCGTGCGGGCCCGAGGACGCGCCGACCAGGACCTCTGCGGTCCGCCGGTCCTCCCGGAGAGACGTAGAATCCCGTCATGGCGCGCGCACTCGTCACCGGATCGACCACGGGTCTGGGCCTGGAGTTCGCCTGGCAGCTGGCCGGGACCGGGCACGACCTCGTGCTGGTCTCGCGCGACGAGGACCGGCTGCAGGCCGTCGCCGACCAGATCCGCGACGTCCACGACGTGCAGATCGAGGTCCTCGCCGCCGACCTCTCCGACCGTCCCCGGCTCGAGAGGGTCGCCGTGCGGCTGACCGACCCGGTCGAGCCCGTCGACCTGCTCGTCAACAACGCCGGCTACGGCCTGCGCGGCGGATTCCTGGAGATCGGCGTCTCCGACCACGAGCGGCAGATGGACACTCTCATGCGCGCCGTCATGGTCCTCTCGCACGCGGCCGCGAGCGCCATGGTCCAGCGCCGGCGCGGCGCGATCATCAACGTCAGCTCCCTCGCGGGCTACACGACCTCCGGCCCCTACGCGGCCTCGAAGAGCTGGGTGACGGTGTTCACCGAGTCCCTCGCGATGGAGCTCAAGGGCACGGGCGTGACCGCGACCGCGCTGCTGCCCGGCTTCGTGCAGACCGAGTTCCACGAGCGGGCCTGCATGAACATGGAAGGGCTGCCGCGGATCACCTGGCTGAAGGCGCCCTTCGTCGTCGAGCAGGCGCTGCGGGACGCCTCCCGCGGCGTCGTGCTGTCGATCCCCTCGGTGAAGTACCGCACCGCCGGGGAGGTCTCGCGGCTCGCCCCGCGCCCCCTGGTGCGGGCCCTCACCTCGCCGGACTGGTACCAGCGCCTGCGCCGGGGCGCGGTGCTGCGGGCCCGCCGCAAGGCCTCGCGCCGCAAGCTGCGGGCGTCCTGGCAGCGCGGCGCCGAGAGCTGAGCCCGTCCCCGCTCCGAGAGCTCGCAGCCGCTCCCTTATCCTGGGGCGCATGTCGACTGCCACCCCTGCCGCCCCGTCCTCCGATCTCGCCGCCTCCCGTGAGCGGCTGCGGGTCCTGATCCGCGATCTCGCCGTCGTGCGCGGCCATGTCGTGCTGTCCTCGGGCGCGGAGGCGGACCACTACGTCGACCTGCGCCGCATCACCCTGCATCACGAGGCGGCCCCGCTCGTCGGCCGCATCATGCTGGACCTGCTGCAGCGCGAGGGACTGGTCCCCGGTGTCGTCGCGACCGGCGGCCTCACGCTCGGCGCGGATCCGGTGGCGACCTCGATCATGCATGCCTCGGCCGCCGAGTCCGCGGCCGGCCGCCTCGCGGGCGATCCGCTGGACGCCTTCGTCGTGCGCAAGGCCAACAAGGCCCATGGCCTGCAGCGCCGCATCGAGGGCCCGGACGTCGAGGGCCGCCGTGTCGTCGCCGTCGAGGACACCTCCACCACCGGCGGAAGCGTGCTGACCGCGTGCGAGGCGCTCGAGGAGGCCGGCGCCGAGATCGCCGCCGTCGCCGTCATCGTCCACCGCTCCGACGCCTCCCGCGAAGCCGTCGAGAAGGCCGGCTACCGCTACCTCGCCGCCTTCGACATCTCCGAGCTGGAGATCTGAGCCGGGCGGGCGCGGGCGGGCCCGAGCCGACGGACCGCCGGAACGGCCGGCGCCGTCAGACGGTCGCGGCGCCGAAGGTGTCGCAGGAGGCGACGGTGCCCTGCTCGTAGCCCGTCGTGAACCAGGTGCGGCGCTGCTCCGAGGAGCCGTGGGTCCAGGATTCCGGCGTCACGGAGCCGCCCGCGACCTCGCCCTGGATGTGGTCGTCGCCGACGGCGGAGGCCGCCGACAGCGCCGAGGCGATGTCCTCCTCGGTGAGCGGCTCGAGCATCGCGATCCCGGCGTCGTCGGTCGTCGAGGATGCGTGATGGGCCCACACGCCCGCGTAGCAGTCGGCCTGCAGCTCCATCCGCACCGCGGGGGACTGCGGGCCGGTGCTCGAGTAGTCGATCCCGTCGGACGTCCCGGCGAGGGACTGGATGTGATGGCCGTACTCGTGGGCGACCACATACATCTTCGCGAGCTGGCCGCCGTCGGCACCGTACTGCGAGGCGAGCGAGGAGTAGAAGGACACGTCGAGGTAGATGGTCGCGTCGGCCGGGCAGTAGAAGGGGCCGACGGCGCTGGTCGCCGGCCCGCAGCCGGTCTGCACCGAGTCCTCGAAGAGCACCGCCTGCGGCTCGGTGAAGGGGATCCCGGATGCCGGGGCGAGCTGCGACCACAGCGAGTCCGCGGACTCGACGGTCGCCTGCACCAGGCAGTCGTCGCGCGCATTGGCGTCGGCGCCGGTCTGGCAGCTCTCCAGCGCGCCGCCCTCCGCGGCGATCGAGCCGCCGTCGGACTCGGATCCGGACAGCAGCGTCAGCGGGTTCCCGCCCATCAGCGCGTAGACGATGACGATCACGAGCAGCAGGCAGCCTCCGCCGCCGCCGATCGCCACGCCCTTGCCGCCGCGGCTCCCGCCGCCGGGGAGCATGCCGCCCGGCAGCATGCCGCCGCCGCCCCGGCCGCCCGCGCGCCGGGTGTTGCTGGAGCGGATCTCCGCATCAGGGGTGAAGGTCATGGCCGAAGCGTAGTCCGCGGCGGTCCCGCGGTCACCGGATCCCGCCAGGTCGCGCCCGTACGATGGTCCGTGTCCTTCCCCGCCCGTGGCCGGGCTCTGACCACGAGAGATCACGAGGAACCAGCGGATGAACATCGTCGAGTGGGCCGTCTCCACCATGCAGCAGCTCGGAGGTCCCGGCGTCGCGCTGCTGATCTTCCTGGAGAACCTGTTCCCGCCGATCCCCTCGGAGGTGATCCTGCCGCTGGCCGGGGTGACCGCCGCCGGCGAGGGCCATAGCTTCCTCGGGATGCTCGCCTGGTCCGTGGTGGGCTCCCTCACCGGCGCCTGGGTGCTGTACGGGCTGGGCCGCCTGCTGGGACCGGTGCGCCTGCGGGCGATCTTCCTGCGGATGCCCCTCATCCACGTCGAGGACTACGACCGCACCGTCGAATGGATGGAGCGCCACGGCCGCAAGGGCGTCCTGCTGGGGCGGATGGTCCCCGGCGTGCGCTCGCTGGTGTCGATCCCCGCAGGCCTGTACGCCATGCCGTTCTGGATGTTCACGCTGCTCACGGCGATCGGATCGACGATCTGGAACACGATCTTCGTGACCTTCGGATACATCCTCGGCGCGAACTGGGTGCTCATCGAGCCCTATACCGACGTCTTCTCCAACGTCGTCTACGCGATCATCGCGATCATCCTGATCGTCTGGTTCGTGCGCCTGGTGCGGCGCGAGCTCCGTCGCCGCCGCGAGGGCCTGCCCGACCCGGACGACGCGATCCGCGCCCGGGAGCACGCCGGCGCGGAGCACGCCGGTGCGGAGCAGATCGGCGCGGAGCAGGCCGACGGTCGGGCGTCCGCCGACGGGCCGGAGCCCGGGGCCGGACGGTGACGTCCGCCGACGGGGAACCCGCCGATGGGGCGACCGTCGACGGCATGACCGCCGACGGCGCGACCGCGGACGAGCGGCCCGTCGGCGTCGGCCCGCATCCGCTGCCCTGGCCCGAGGACCCGCGGCTGGACCCGCGCCTGCTGGCCGAAGGGGATCGGCGCAACGTCGAGGACCGCTTCCGCTACTGGCGCCGGGAGGCGATCGTCGCCGAGCTCGACACCGGCAGGCACGCCCTCCACGTGGCGATCGAGAACATCGAGCACGACGCCAACATCGGCTCCATCGTCCGCACCGCGAACGCCTTCTCCGTCGGCGCCTTCCACATCGTCGGACGCCGCCGCTGGAACCGCCGCGGCGCCATGGTCACCGACCGCTACCAGCACGAGATCCACCATCCCGACGCCGCGCACCTGGTGGCCTGGGCCCGCGAGCACGATCGGCCGATCATCGCCGTCGACCTCGTCCCGGGCGCCCTCCCGCTCGAGCGCTGCGCTCTGCCCGAGCGCGCCCTGATGGTCTTCGGCCAGGAGGGCCCCGGGCTCAGCCCCGCGCTGCTGGAGGCCGCCGACCTGGTCGTCGGCATCACGCAGTTCGGCTCGACCCGCTCGATCAACGTCGCGGCCGCCGCCGCGATCGCCATGCACGGCTGGGTGCTGCAGCATGCCGAGTTCCCCGCGGGGCCGCTGCGCTGAGGCCCTCCGGCCGCTGCGCCGGGGCCCTCGGGCCGCTGCGCCGAGACCCGCGGGCGGCGGCGCGTGCGGCCCCTGACCTGCGCCGCCGCCGTCCGCCGCCCAGCCCCGTCCAGCGGGGACCTCCGTCAGGAGGCACTCCGGCGTCCTGTGGAACAATGGGCCCGGACGAACGACCGAGATCGGCGCACCGCGCCGCACCGGTGCGTCCGATACCCCGAAGTCTGCGAAGGAGAATGCCCCATGGCAGTCGCAACCCCTGATCAGTATGCCGAGATGATCGATCGCGCCAAGGCGGGCAAGTTCGCCTACCCGGCCGTCAACGTCTCGAGCTCCCAGACGGCCACCGCGGCGCTCCAGGGCTTCGCCGAGGCGGGCTCCGACGGCATCATCCAGGTGTCCGTCGGCGGCGCCGAGTACCTCTCCGGCTCCACGGTCAAGGACCGCGTCGCCGGTTCGATCGCGCTCGCCGAGTACGTCCACGCCGTGGCGAAGAACTACCCGATCACCGTCGCGCTGCACACGGACCACTGCGCGAAGGAGGTTCTGCCCACCTGGGTCGAGCCCCTCATCGAGTGGGACCTCGAGAACCGCGTGAGCAAGGGCCTGAACCCGCTGTTCCAGTCGCACATGTGGGACGGCTCCGCCGTGCCGGTCGACGAGAACCTCGAGATCGCCGCGCGCCTGCTCGAGAAGACCAGCGCCGCCCAGAAGATCCTCGAGATCGAGGTCGGCGTCGTCGGCGGCGAGGAGGACGGCGTCGAGGCGGACACCTCGGACCGCTCCAAGCTCTTCTCCACCGTCGAGGACGGCATGAAGACCGTCGACGCGCTGGGCCTGGGCGAGAAGGGCCGCTACCTCACGGCCCTCACCTTCGGCAACGTGCACGGCGTGTACAAGCCGGGCAACGTGAAGCTCACCCCGTCGATCCTCCTGGACATCCAGAAGGCCGTCGGCGAGAAGCACGGCAAGGACATGCCCTTCGACCTGGTCATGCACGGCGGCTCCGGCTCGACCCTCGAGGAGATCCGCGAGGCGGTCGACAACGGCGTCATCAAGATGAACATCGACACCGACACCCAGTACGCCTTCACCCGCCCCGCGGTCTCGCACATGTTCGAGAACTACGACGGCGTCCTGAAGGTCGACGGCGAGGTCGGCAACAAGAAGGCCTACGACCCCCGCGCCTGGGGCAAGAAGTCCGAGGCCGGCATGGCCGCTCGCATCGTCGAGGCCTGCGAGAACCTCCGCTCGGCCGGCACCCACGCCTGAGACGAGCACCGCTGAGGTCCTGACCCGATCGCGCTGAGCTTTGAGCTCTGAGCTCTGAGCGCAGCCGATCGGGCCGGGCCCCGAGCGACGACGACCCCCGGAGCGCATGCTCCGGGGGTCGTCCGCGTCCGGGGCGGCGCAAGGACCGGCGACGGGCCGACGGGCCGACGGTCGGCGCGGTCACCGTCAGCGCGCGGCGATCAGCGCCAGCGGTTGCCCGAGGCGCGCCCCATGACCTGCTTGAGGGCGGGCAGCACGTCGGCCAGGAAGACGCCGGCGATGACGATGCCGATGAGCATCAGGAGGCGGGTCGAGCCGCCGCCGATCGGATAGGGCAGCGACAGGAATCCGAGGAGCATCGCGACGCCGGTGAGCACGGCCCAGAACGTCTTGGTGCGCTTGCTCGCGGCGACGTACGCATCGGGGCGGAAGCGGAGGGCGTTGACGAAGGCCCAGACCTCGACGGCGAACAGGATCACGGCGAGCACGGCGAAGATCCACATCTGGATGGTGGCGATCATCGCGCCAGGATAACGGTGCGTCCTCAGCGTCGCCGGGAAGGATCCGAACGGTCTGCGATGAGGATCTCGAGCGCCTCCGTCGTGGCGGGGGGCTCGACGGCCCGGATCTCCTGCGTCAGCGGGCGCGGACCGATGGCGTCGCCGTCGCCCGCGATGAGCAGGCTCGGCAGGAACCTCTTGGACTCCGACGCCTCCAGGCCCGTGGCCTGCAGCAGGTCCATGGCGAGCGAGCGCAGCTGGATCACCAGCGTGACGCCCTCGAAGTGCCCGGCGCGGCCCAGGCGCACGCCGTTGTCGTTGCGCAGCAGCAGCTCGGGCGTGAGGTAGGAGCAGAACAGGCGCAGCGAGCGGCGGGCGTCGGTGAAGTCGACCTCCGTGTGCCCGACGCCCGAACGGATCCCGGCGACGGCGTCGCGGGCGGCGCCGAGCGCGTCGGCGAGCGACGAGTGCGGATCCCCGCCGACGGCGACGAGGAAGTCGACCTCGGTGCGGGCGATCACCCGGATGTTCCGCATCGCGCGGTCGGAGCCGACGAGCAGGTGGCGCAGGCGCTGGATGTCGTCGGCGTGCATCAGGCCGCTGGGGGAGTAGGAGGCCATCTCGTCGGCGGCGTCGTTGGCGATCCGCCATTCGTCGGTGTGCTTCTGGGAGGAGTCGCGGATGCCCTTCAGGGCGGCCCGGGCGACCTCGGCGTCGCCGGCCCGCGCCGCGAGCGCGAGGGAGACGAGCGTGTCCTCGAGCTCGGTGTAGAACGACAGCGCGGCCCGACGCTGGTTCCGGCGCGGGTCCCCGGACAGCAGCAGGTGGACGATCATGCCGACGACGAGCCCCGTCATCGCCTCGAGCACCCGGGCGCCCGGGGCGATCGACACGGCCGCGGGCATGATCATCACCAGCAGCGACTGGATGGCCATCTGGAAGCCCATCACGACGCTCTTGTCGATGAGTCGCGCGGCCATCCCCGAGACGAACACGACCACGAGGATCTGCCAGGTCCCGGGGCCGATCGTGGTGCGGGCGAGCTCGCCGATCAGCACGCCGAGCATCACGCCCGCGCAGATCTCGAGCATCTTGCGCATCTTCTTCTCGACCGTGAAGCCCACGATCATGAAGCCGACGATCGCCGCGTAGAACGGCTGCGGGTGCCCGAGGAGATGCCCGCTGATGAAATACGACAGCGCCGAGGCGAGCGCGGCGCGGGCCACCGACATCGCCTCGAGCCGGCCGCGGACGGTGCCCTCCCGCACCCGTCGGCCGAGCGCCTCGCCGACCCGGCGCGGCAGGGGGATCGGAGCGGTCATGGCCGCACCGGATCCTCGAGACGCATCTGCAGCAGCTCGTCGATCGTGAACGTCTCGCCGTCGCGGGCGCCGCGGCCGACGACCAGCGGGGCGAGCGAGGGCTCGGGGGTCGCCCCGCGCAGCCGCGAGCGCAGCCCGCCGTCGACGCGCAGGATGTAGAAGCGGCCGTCGACGTCGACGGCGATCGAGCAGTCCTTCTTCAGGTACCAGCCGGTCAGCGTCGTGCGGATGGTGCCGCCGCCGGTGTACGGCTTCGCGCGCAGCGGGAGGGGGTCGATGCCGGCGGCGCGGTACTCGGCGATGGCGGCGAGGATCTTCTCGGTCGCGCGCTCGTGCTCGGCCTGCCGTGCGCGGCGCAGCCCCTCCTCCTGCACGGCGAAGACCTCATGGCGATGACGGGTCCAGTCGTCCTGCGCCGACGGGGACGCGGCGGGCGAGGACCCGCCGGTCGGAGCGCTCCCGGGCGCATGACGGTCCTGATGCTCGGCACTGCTGCTCTCGACGACCATGGCGTCCATCATTCCAGGTCCGTCCGAGAGCCGCGGGGGAGACCCGGACCGTGCGCGTCAGAGCTTCGCCGTGGGCGGGCGCGCGCCGTGCTCCCGCGTGAGGACGATCGGCTCCTGCGTCGCATCCAGCCAGGCGGACTCCTGCTCGCCCGCCGCGGCGTCGGCCCCGACGGCATCGGTCGAGCCGTCGGCCGCGTCGTCGGTCCCGGCTGCGTCGTCGGCTCGGCCGAGCGGGACCTGCACGGTCAGCGGGGCGTCCACGGGGACGGCGCGGCGGACGACCGCGAGCGCGATCGGCCCCAGGTCCGCGTGCATGCCGACGCTCGTGACGGTGCCGACGACCTTGCCGTCGTGCCCGCCCAGGCGGACCTGCCCGCCGGCGGCGACGGGGACGTCCTGCGAGCCGTCGAGGTGGAGCATGACCAGGCGTCGCGGCGGCTGGCCGAGGTTCAGGACCTTCGCGACGGTCTCCTGGCCGCGATAGCAGCCCTTGTCGGTGTGCACGGCGGTGCGCAGCAGGTCGAGCTCGTGGGGGATCGTGCGCTCATCGATCTCGGTGGCCGCGCGCGGCCGGTGGTCGGCGATCCGCAGGGCCTCCCAGGCGAGGGTCCCGGCGAGCTGGTCGACCTGCCAGGGGAGGGCCTCGAGGGCGGCGGCGTCGGCGATGGTCAGCACGGAGCCGACGGCATCCGACGGGTCGGGCCCGTAGGCGATCCCGCCGACGGCGACCTGCGGCCAGCCGTCGGACCACACGGCGACGGGCTCGGGGAGCCCCAGCTCGGGGAGCGCCTCGGCGGCCGGGACGAGGGCCCCGAGGACCCGCAGGTCGTCGCGGTCGCGAATCTCGACGCGCGCGGCGAAGCGCATCATCTCGAGATAGCGGCGGATGCCGGCGCGACCGCCCGCATCGAGCACGAGCAGCACGGTCTCCTCGGCGGAGACCACCGCGGCGGCGAGATGCTCGACGCGCCCCTGCGGGGAGAGCACCGTCAGGCTCGAGCCGGTGCCGACGGGCACGGAGGTCAGCACCTGCGAGGTGATCGTCGTCAGCCAGCTGCGGGCGTCGGGGCCGGAGACCTCGAGCACCTCGAACTGGCCGAGGTCGACGACGGCGCGGCCGCGCAGCAGGCGCCGCTGCTCGCGCAGCGGGGCGCCGTAGTGCGCGGGCACCGCCGCATCGGGGCCCTCGCCGAGCACGGCGGAGCGCGAGCCCAGCAGCGGGCGCACGCGACGGGCGGTCGCGGCAGGCGCGGCCGCGGACGGCACGGGATCAGACACGGTCGAGCTCCACGGAGAGGTAGGGGATCGGATCCTCGGCGAAGGACCCGCCGGGGGCATGGCGCTCCCACAGCCACATGAGGCGGCCGGCGACGTACCCGAACATGCGGGTCTGGGCGATCGCCGCGGAGGCGCCGCCGTCGGCCTGCGCGTCGCGGGCGGCGAGCTGGATGCGAGGCCCCCGGACCTCGCCGGCCCAGACGCCGTCCGCGGCGGCCGCATCGGCGGCGAGCTCGCCGCGCGCGGAGGCCTCGAAGGACGCCGTGAGCGCATAGGACACGATCGACTCGGGGGAGCCGGGCTTCGCCCGGCGGGCGCGCTCGACGTCCTGGCCGGGGAGGGGGTCGCCGACGGTCCAGATGCCGCTCTCATGCATCAGCAGGGAGCGGGCGCCGGAGCCGCCGACGGGCTCGGGCGCGCTCTCCTTGGCGAAGGCGCTCGTCGGCGGCAGCGGGGCGGGCCGGTCGATCACATGGACGGTCGAGGTCCAGGCGAGGGTGCCGTCCTCACGAGGGGAGCACTCCAGGGTCTGCTCGATGCGACGGTCGCCGGCGTCGTCGCCGGGACGGTGCAGCGCGCCGGACCCGGACCACGAGCCGACGAGCCAGGCCAGCGGGTAGAGGGAGGCGGGGAGCGAGGGGTCGAGCGGGATGGGCATCGGCGCCGGCCCGCTCAGCGGTCGAAGAGGCGGGTGAGCACCAGCGCGGTGAACGCGAGGGTGCCCAGGCCGACGAGGACCACCAGGGCGATGAAGAACACAGACAGGAAGGACATGGCCTCGAGTCTAGCGCCCGCGGACGCCCGCGGAGGGGGCCGCGGGAGGCATCGTCGGACGGGCGTCGGACCGGCGTCGGACCGGCGTCTGACGAGCGGAGCCCGTCAGAAGAGCATCGTCACCGCGATGTAGGCGACCACGCCGACGGTCGCGACCGGTCCGGCGGCCACGGCCAGCGCCGCGGCGGGCTCGCGCGCGGTCAGCGAGGAGCCCAGCAGCAGGTGCGTGCATGCGCCCGACACGGAGACGACCACGCCGACGGCGATCGCGGCGAGCGGCGTGAGCCCGGTGAGGACGACGGCGAGCAGCGTCGTCACGACGGTGCCGACGACGATCGCGATCGGCAGGCGCACGCGGATCCGCTGCGGGATCGTGTTCAGCAGCAGCGTCGCCGCCAGGCCCATGCCGATGGCGGTGATGAGGGAGGTGTGCTGGGCGTCGGCCGCGCTGTCCTGGGCGAGGACCCAGGAGGCGGCGACCGTGGTGACGAACACACCGGCGACCGTCCCGGTCAGGGACGTCGTGAGGTCGTAGCGGCGCGGTCGCAGCATCTGGTGGACGAAGGAGGCGAAGACCCCGAGCGCGCACACGATGAGGATCGCGGTGACCGGGTCCACGCGCGCGGGGGCGACCAGTGCGGCGAGCGCGCCGAGGAAGCCGGAGCCTCCGACGACCAGGCGGGTGCCCTGCCTGCTCGGCAGCTCGAGCAGGTCGGACCAGGAGACGCCGATGATGAAGGAGATGAGCATGACCTCGGCGGCCATGAGGGCGGGGGCGGCCGGACCGGTCAGGGAGATCACCGCGAGCAGGAGCGCCAGGGCGGCACCGAGCGGGGCGCGCTCGGGAGCTGTCATGGGGCCTCCATCGCCGGTCGTCGTCCACGTGCTCGCGGGGCTCCGACGGGACGTCGGATGAGCGTTACAGTGGCAGTCTACGAGCGCCCGCAGGTGGAGGCCTCATCGTGTGCACCGGAAGGACTCCATGATCACGACGGACGCCCTGTCCGCCGCGCAGCGACGCGGCGTCGACGAGCTCCTGGCGACCGCCGTCGCGCACGACGGCGAGACCCCGCTGGACGAGGCCGCCCGCCTCGCCCTGAGCGGCGGCGATGCGCAGCACCTGCTCGTCCTCGCGCCGCCGACGGACGCCGTCATGGGCTACGCCTCGATCCTGCCCGACGGCACCGTCCAGGGCATGGTCGATCCCGCGCACCGTCGGCGCGGCCACGGCACCGCCCTGCTCGAGGCCGCGCTCGCGGCGCGCCCCGATGCAGGCGTGTGGGCCCATGGCGCGCTGCCCGAGGCGATCGCGATGCTCACCGGCCGCGGCCTGCACGAGACCCGTCGGCTGCTGATCATGGGGCGCGCGCTCGTCGGCCCCGATGCGCGGCCGCTCCCGGCCGTGCGCCCGTCCGACCTGCCGGGGCTGGAGCTGCGGACCTTCGATCCCGCGCGCGACGCCGCGGACTGGGTGGCCCTGAACGCCGCCGCCTTCGCCGCCCATCCCGAGCAGGGGGCGCTGACCCTCGCCGATCTCGAGCGACGGATGGCGGAGCCCTGGTTCGAGGCGTCCGACCTGCTGCTCGCGCGCGCGGGCGAGGGCGAGCTCGTCGGCTTCGTGTGGGTCAAGCGCGAGAGCCGAGGCGCGGCGGTCGTGGCCTCCGAGACCGCTGCGACGTCTGAGACCGCCGAGGTCTACGTCGTGGCGACGTCCCCGGCGGTCCAGGGCCGCGGCGTCGCCGGGCAGCTGCTCGGCGAGTCCCTCACCCGTCTCGCGGCCGACGGCGTCGCCGCCGTCGAGCTGTACGTCGAGGGCGACAACACCGGGGCGATCGCGCTGTACGAGCGCTGGGGCTTCGCGACCGTCGGCATCCACGCGCAGCTGCGCCGGTCCGCGGAGGGCTGAGCATGCGCGCCGCTCCCGGCACCCCGCCGCCCGTCCTCGCCGCCGGCGCCCTCGTCTGGCGCGAGCGCGGCGACGGCATCCAGGTCCTGCTGGTGCATCGCCCCCGCTACGACGACTGGTCCGTGCCCAAGGGGAAGCTCGACAAGGGCGAGACCTTCCCCGCGGCCGCCGTCCGCGAGGTCGCCGAGGAGACCGGCTATCGGATCCGCCTGGCCCGTCCGCTGCCGGCCTCGGTGTACCTGCTGCCCGACGGCCGCACGAAGATCGTCCAGTACTGGGCGGCGACGGTGCGCGCGAAGGTCGCGGCGGGACCGGAGAACGCGGCGGAGATCGATGAGACCCGCTGGATCAGCCTCGACGCCGCCGAGTCGCTGCTGTCCCGCCAGGGCGACCAGGTGCTGATCGCGACGCTGCGCCGCTTCCTGGAGGCCGACGAGCTGCGCACCGTCCCGATCATCGTGCAGCGCCACGCGGCGGCGCTGTCGCGCTCCAAGTGGCGCAAGGGGGAGCGGACGCGCCCGCTCAACAGCAAGGGGAAGAAGCAGGCCAAGGCCCTGCCCCCGCTGATCGACGCCTACGATCCCGAGCGCGTGCTCTCGAGCCCGTGGGAGCGCTGCACCGCCACGATCTCGCGGTTCGCGAAGACCGGGGGGCTGGACGTCTCCCGCAAGGATGCGCTGACGGAGGCCGGACACGCCGAGCGCCCGTCGAAGACCGCTGCGATCATGGAGCGGGTGATGGCGGAGGCGCGGCCGACGGTCGTGTGCACCCACCGTCCGGTGCTGCCGACGATCGTCGAGGCGATCCGCGAGGTCGCGGACCGCAGCACGGCGCTCGAGCTGCCGCGGGAGGACCCGTTCCTCGTCGCGGGCGAGGCGCTCGTGGTGCACACGACGCCGGCGGGCCGCGCCGTCGCTATAGAGCGGCATCTGCCGAACATCGGCTGAGGCCGACGGCCGGGACGCCCCGGCCGGAACGCCCCGGCCGGGGCGCGCCGATCGTGGAACACCGATCGGGGCGCATGGTCCGGTCGGCGGCGGCTCGGGCGCGCAGGGGATGCGACGGGGGACGCAGGAGCAGGACGCACAGGGGTGCAGGAGAGGGAGGACGAACGATGAACGACTCGACGAACGACCAGGGCGGCTACACGCCCGCCGAGGTGTACCGGTCGCAGGACCTGTACGGGAGCCAGGACACGTACGGGAGTCCTGACGCGTACGCGAGCACGGATCCGTATGCGGGCTCGGACTCGTCTGCGAGCTCGGACCCGTACGCGAGCACGGATCCGTACGCGAGCTCCGCGGCGCCCGCGAGCGCAGATCCGTACGGGGTCTCCGATCCCTACGGGGCGGGCCCCGAGTTCAGCTCGGACGTCGACCCCTATGCGGCGGGCTCCTCGGCGTCGCAGAGCGCCGGCTACGGGGACCCGGCACTCGGGGGGCAGGCCTACGGTGCTCCGGCCTACGGCGCACCGGGATACAGCGGCGGAGGCTACGGCACCCCCGTCTACATCGCGCCGCCGCCGCAGTCCTCGAAGAGCCTCGTCGGCTTCATCCTGGCGCTGGCCGGGCTCCTCGCCTGCGGCGGGCTGACCTCGCCCGTCGGCCTCGTCCTCTCGATCATGGGCATGAAGGAGACGGCGCCCGGCGCCCAGCCGCCGCTCAGCGGCCGCGGCTTCGCGATCGCCGGGCTGGTGCTGTCGATCCTCGGCTCGCTCTCCCTGCTCGCGATCATCGCGTACTTCGTCTTCATCATCATCATGCTCGGCGTGACCGCCTCGACCGGCAGCTACTGACCCGCTCCGTCGACCGGCGACAGGCCGACGGCGGCGGCCTGTCGGCGGCTGCTCGTCGCCGTCCCGCCATGCGGACGCCGGATGTTCGCCCGCCGTCCTCCGACGGACACCCGCGCGTCGCCCGCCGGTCCTCAGATCGGCCTCGGAGCCCGTCCGCGACCAAGCTGTGATCTGTCCCATTCGAGCGTCTGGCCTGGCAGTTCATCCCGCGCCAGGGGGAGTTCACCATTCGTTCACGCCCGGGCGGGCGGCAGGTCACCTCTGATCCTTAGCGTCCACTGCGAAAGACATCCCGAAGGATTTCCCCCGCGGGCCCCGGCCCCGGAAAGGACTCGCAGTGAACGTTCGCAAGAACAAGCTCGTCGCCCTGGCCGCCATGGGCCTCGTCGGTGGCCTCGCCCTCACCGCCTGCGGCGGCAGCACCGACTCCTCCTCGTCCTCGAGCTCGGACAACGGCTCCGGCGACACCGCGGCCAGCAGCGCCGACTACGCGGCCCTCTCCGGCAGCCTCGCCGGCTCCGGCGCCTCCTCCGCGCAGAACGCTCAGACCGCCTGGTCCGAGACCTTCATGGGCCTCGTCCAGGCCCAGGGCGGCGACGTCACGGTCACCTACGACCCCACCGGCTCCGGCACCGGCCGTGAGCAGTTCCTCAGCAGCCAGGTGCAGTTCGCCGGCACCGACGCGGCGCTGACCGAGGAGGAGCTCGCGGCCTCCACCGAGGTCTGCAACGGCGAGCAGGCCTTCGACCTGCCGATCTACATCTCCCCGATCGCGGTCGTCTTCAACCTCGAGGGCGTCGACAACCTGAACCTCACCCCCGAGGTCATCGGCGGGATCTTCGCGGGCACCATCACCAACTGGAACGACGCGGCCATCGCCGAGTCGAACCCCGATGTCGAGCTCCCCGACCTGGCGATCGTGCCGGTCCACCGCTCCGACGACTCGGGCACCACCGAGAACTTCACCGACTACCTCTCGGCGAACGCCCCCGAGGCCTGGACCTACGGCGAGATCGAGACCTGGCCGATCGACGGCGGTCAGTCCGGCGACGGCACCTCCGGCATGATCTCCACGGTCGAGGGCGGCAACGGCACCATCGGCTACGCCGACGCCTCGCAGGCCGGCAACCTCTCGATCGCCGCCATCCAGGTCGGCGACGAGTTCGTGACCTACTCCGCCGAGGCCGCCGCCAAGGCCGTCGAGGTCTCCCCCCGCGCCGAGGGCCGCGCCGACAACGACATCGTCGTGGAGCTCGACCGCACCACGACCGAGGCCGGCGCCTACCCGATCGTCCTCGTGTCCTACCTCGCGCTCTGCGGCTCCTACGCCGACGAGGCCGTGGGCAACAACGTGAAGGCCTACGCCTCGTACATCGTCTCGAGCGAGGGCCAGCAGGTCGCCGCCGAGAACGCCGGCTCCGCGCCGCTGTCCGAGTCCCTCCAGGAGGAGGCGCAGGCCGCGATCGACGCGATCACGGTCGGCTGACCTGATCCACGACGCGACACCGATGCGCCGTCGGGCCCGCAAGGGCCCGACGGCCTCGGTCCGCCCGCACCATCGTCCGACACCTGCTGACTCTCTCGTGATCCCCGAGGAAGGCCCCCAGTGAGCACCATCGACGCGGCGGACGACACGTCCGCGCCCACGCCGGAGGGTGAGGAGCCCGGCGGCTTCGCCTCCGGCGGCCGCCGTTTCGGCGACACGATCTTCTCCGTCCTCAGCATCGGCTCCGGATTCCTGATCTTCGCGACGCTCGCCGCGGTCGCGATCTTCCTCTCCGCCGAGTCGTGGCCCGCCATCCAGGCCAGCACCGAGCTGTCCGGGATCTTCGGCGTCGCCGAGCCTGCGTTCTCGCTGATCGACTACACGGTCCCGCTGATCTTCGGCACGATCCTCGCTGCGGCCCTCGCCCTGGTGATCGCGATCCCCGTCGCCGTCGGCATCGCGCTGTTCATCTCGCACTACGCGCCCCGCAAGCTCGCCACCGCCCTCGGCTACATGATCGACCTGCTGGCCGCGGTTCCCTCGGTCGTCTACGGCCTGTGGGGCGGTGTCTGGCTGGTGCCCAAGCTGGAGCCGGTGTACGTCCTGCTCAACGACACGCTCGGCAGCTTCCCGGTCTGGCCCTCGTTCATCCCGTGGGTGGGCGGCGAGCCCGTGATCGCCCTGTTCGCCGGCGATCCCACCGCGCCGATGCGCAACCTCGCCTCGGCCTCCGTCGTGCTCGCCGTCATGGTGCTGCCGATCATCACCGCGGTCTCCCGCGAGGTGTTCCTGCAGACCCCGCGCCTCCAGGAGGAGGCCGCGCTCGCCCTCGGCGCCACCCAGTACGAGGTCATCAAGACCGTCGTGCTGCCCTTCGGCCGCAGCGGCGTGGTCGCCGCGTCGATGCTCGGCCTCGGCCGCGCGCTCGGCGAGACCATGGCCGTGCTCATGATCCTCGCCCCCGGCGCGACGTTCTCCTGGCACATCCTCGAGGTCGGCCGCCACCAGTCCATCGCCGCGAACATCGCCTCCCGTCAGGCGGAGGCCTCCGGCGTCGACATGTCCCTGCTGATCTTCACCGGGTTGGTGCTGTTCGTCCTGACGTTCATCATCAACGCGATCGCCCGTTGGATCGTCGCGCGCAGCGGCGTCAGGAGCTGATCCCCATGAGCACCTCGTCCTCCGTCCCCGCCGTCGGATCCGCGGATCCCTCCGGTCCCGCCGGTCCCGCCGGCGGTCCGTCCGGCCGCCGCGCGGAGCGCAGCACCGACGAGCGTCGTCTGCCGCTCTTCCACGCGCTCATCACCGCGCTCATCGCGCTCGCCCTCGCCGCGGTGATCCTCTCGGCCTTCGGGTCGCTGAGCATCTTCGGCCTGCTGCTGCTCGGCTACGTCCTGCACCTGATCGTCGCCTACCTGTACTCGCGGATCCGCGAGGGTCGGCGCTGGGCCGCCGACCGCGTGATGACCCTGGCCGTCGTCGGCGCCTTCGCCATCGCGATGTTCCCGCTGCTGTCGCTGCTGTGGGAGGTCGTCGGCCGCGGCCTCATCCGGATCGTGAAGGCCGCCCCGACGCCCTTCGCGTTCTGGACCACCGACATGTCCGGCATCATCGGCGGCGCCGACGCCGGCGGCGTCCTGCACGCCACCGTCGGCACCCTGCTGATCACCCTGTGGGCGTCGCTGATCTCCATCCCGGTCGGCCTGTTCACCGCGATCTTCCTGGTGGAGTACGCGGACACCGGCTGGAAGCGCATGCTCGGCAAGGGCGTCACCTTCCTGGTCGACGTCATGACCGGCATCCCGTCGATCGTCGCGGGCCTCTTCGGCCTCTCGCTGTTCCTCGTGTTCCTCCCGGACCAGAGCGTGCGCATGGGCATCATGGGCTCCGTCGCCCTGTCGCTGCTGATGATCCCGACGGTCGTGCGCTCGAGCGAGGAGATGCTGCGCCTGGTCCCGCTGGACCTGCGCGAGGCCGCCTACGCCCTCGGCGTGCCGAAGTGGCTGACCATCGTCCGCGTCGTGCTGCGCACCTCGATCGCCGGTCTCACCACCGGCATCACCCTCGCCATCGCCCGCGTCATCGGCGAGACCGCGCCCCTGCTGCTGACGGTCGGCATGGTCACGTCGATCAACTGGAACATGTTCGACGGCCGCATGGCGACGCTGCCGACCTTCATCAACCAGCAGTACCGCAACGGCAACGCCAACTGCATGAGCGATACGGTGACGAATCCGATCAACGGCGACGTGTACGCCTGCTCGATCTCCACCAACCTCGACCGCGCCTGGGCGGCCGCACTGACGCTGATCCTGATCGTCATGATCCTGAACATCGTCGCCCGTCTCATCAGCTACCACTTCTCCCCGAAGCTCAAGCGCTGACCGCGGGACCGGACGGCATCCGCCGTCCGGTCCTCCGGCCCGCAGGCACTCCGGCACACGACCCACAGGTCCGGGCACCGGCTCTCCGAGCTTCCCGAGACGCATCTTCCGAAAGGACCCCAGATGGCAGCCCCCCAGCCCATCACCGTCGAGGATCTGAACATCTACTACGGCGACTTCCTCGCCGTGGAGAACGTCAACGTCCAGATCGCTCCCCGCTCCGTGACCGCCCTGATCGGCCCCTCCGGCTGCGGCAAGTCGACCTTCCTGCGCACCCTGAACCGCATGCACGAGGTCATCCCGGGCGCGCGCGCCGAGGGCACCGTCGAGATCGACGGCCAGGACATCTACGGCAGCGGTGTCGACCCGGTGAACGTCCGCCGCCGCGTCGGCATGGTCTTCCAGAAGCCCAACCCCTTCCCGACCATGTCGATCCAGGACAACGTCCTGGCCGGCGTCAAGCTCAACAACCGCCGCATCGGGAAGAAGGAGGCCGACGAGCTCGTCGAGACCTCGCTGCGCGGCGCCAACCTCTGGAACGAGGTCAAGGACCGCCTCGACAAGCCCGGCCTGGGCCTCTCCGGCGGTCAGCAGCAGCGCCTCTGCATCGCCCGCACCATCGCGGTCAAGCCCGAGGTCGTCCTCATGGACGAGCCCTGCTCCGCCCTGGACCCGATCTCCACGCTCGCGATCGAGGACCTCATCCACGAGATGAAGGAGTCCTTCACGATCGTCATCGTGACGCACAACATGCAGCAGGCCTCGCGCGTCTCGGACAAGACCGGCTTCTTCAACATCGCCGGCACCGGCAAGCCCGGCCACCTCATCGAGTTCGACGACACCGAGAAGATGTTCACGAACCCCGAGAACAAGCAGACCGAGGACTACATCTCCGGCCGCTTCGGGTGATCCCGCAGGTCGGTCCGACGGGCGCTGCGCCCCGGACCGGCCGCTGGGGGCATGCCGCCGGGGAGCGACCCTCGAGGGCTGCAGGGCCGCTGGGCTGCCGAGCCGACCGCCTGACCGAGGATCCGTGAGGATCCCGGGCAGTCGGCCGGCTCGTCCCGTTCCCGGCTGCGTTCCGGCTCGCGTTCCAGCTTGCGCTCCGCGCTGCACTCCGGACCGTGCTTCGCCCCGCCCTGTCGAAGATCCGACCAGGGGATGACGGAACCGGACGAGGATCGCTCCCCGGTCCGACGCGGCCGGGGGTCCGGCGGGCGGATCCTCGAGGCATGACCAGCACACTGCCCGCCCAGAACCCTCATCCGGCCTCGTCATCCGCCTCGTCCGCCTCGTCGGCCGCGCCGACTCCCGCGGGCGGGCTCGCCCCGTCGGCCGCGCCCGCACCGCAGGCCGCGCTCGCCCCGTCCGCGCCGGTCGCGGTGCTCAGCGCCCGCGGCCTCGTCAAGGACTACGGCGACGAGAAGGCGCGCAGCGCCGACGCCCTCACGCGTGCGCTGAACGGCGTCGACCTCGACATCGCGCGTGCCGATTCGGTCGCGATCATGGGCCCGTCGGGCTGCGGGAAGACGACGCTGCTGCACGTCCTCGCCGGGATCCTGCAGCCGACGAGCGGCGTCGTGCGGCACGACGGACGGGACCTGTCGGCGCTCAAGGACCGCGAGCGCACCCGGCTGCGCCGCAGCGACTTCGGCTTCGTCTTCCAGGACGGCCAGCTGCTGCCGGAGCTCACGGCCCTCGAGAACGTGATCCTCCCGCGGATGCTCGCGGGCGTCTCCCGCCGCAGCGCCACCGCCGAGGCCCGCATGCGGCTGGACAGCCTGGGGCTCGCCGGGATGCACGACCGTCGGCCGGGACAGCTCTCCGGCGGTCAGGCGCAGCGCGTCGCGATCGCCCGCGCGCTCGCGGGGAACCCGCAGGTGGTCTTCGCCGACGAGCCCACCGGGGCGCTCGACCAGACCACCGGTCAGCAGGTCCTCCAGGTGCTCGTCGAGGCCTGCCGCGGCACCGGGGCGAGCCTCGTGATGGTCACCCACGACGCGGCGGTCGCCTCCGTCTGCCGACGCACCGTCGCCATGCGCGACGGCCGCATCGACCGCGAGTTCCACCGCCCCGACGCGCAGGCGGCGCCCGTCGCGACCGCGCAGGGCGGTGCGCGATGAACAGCCTGCTGTCCGCGGCGCCGCTGCTGCTGCGCCGGCGCGCGGCCCTCGCCGACGCGCTGCCCGTGATCGCCTTCGCCGCCTCCTCCGCGATCATCGCGACCGTCCTCGGCGGCGCCCTCGCCTTCGTCGGCCGTCTGCCCGAGGGCTCCGGCTCCGGCCCCCTCACCGGCGAGGACTCCGTCATCGGCTTCCTGGTCACCTGCGCGATGGTCGCGACCGCGCTGCTGGTGCCGAGCGCCGTGTCCTTCGGCGGCGCCGCCGCCCGGCTGTCGCTGTCGCGCCGCGAGAAGGACCTCGCGGCGATGCGGCTCGTCGGCGGGACCACCGCGCAGGTCGGCGGCATCGCGCTGGCCGACGTCGCCGGCCAGGCGCTCCTCGGCGGGATCCTCGGCGTCGGCGTGCACCTCGCCGTCGTGCCCGCGCTGACGCTGCTCGACTTCGGCATCACGCCCTTCACCGCGACCGAGCTGATGATGGCCTGGTGGGCGTACCCGCTGGTCGTCGTCGGGCTCGTGCTCGTCGCCGTCGGCTCCGCGGCCGTGGCGCTGACGAACATCGTGCTGAGCCCGCTCGGGGTCGCCCGCGCCTCGCGGACCACCCGCATGTCCCTGCTGCGTGCGGCCGTGTTCGGCGGCATCGTGGTGCTGCTGTTCGGCGTCATGCAGGTGATCACGGCCATCGCCTATGCCAGCACCGCCGTCGCCATCGGCATGATCATCATCCTGATCGGGGCCGTCGTCGCCGGCGTGAACATCATCGGACCGCTGACGGTGTGGCTGGTCGCACGCGGACTCGCCCGCACGACCCGTCGGCCCGCGCTGCTCGTCGGCGCCCGCCGGCTCGCGGCCGACCCCCGGGCCGGCTGGCGCGCGGTCTCCGGGATCACCTTCGCGCTCGTGGTCGCCGGGCTGCTGACGATCATCACGAGCCTGGGGGAGGCGACGAACCCGGAGGAGGCGATGATGTTCACCGCGATGACCACCGGCGGGCTGCTGACCCTCGCGATCGCGGCTGTGCTCGCGGGCGTCTCCGTGGGCGTCACCCAGACCGCCCGGGTGATCGACCAGGGACCGGTTCTGCGCTCCCAGCACATCTCCGGCGCGCAGGTCGGCCAGCTGCACCGCGCCCGCCTCGCCGAGATCGCGATCCCGGTGGTGCTCAGCTCGATCCTCGCCACCGGCACCGCGATGCTGGTCTTCCTCGCGGTCCTCGGGGGCGTCTCCTCGGATCCGGCCGGGCTGATCATGTACGTGGCGTGCGTGCTCGCCGCCTACGCGCTGGTGATCGGCGGCATGCTGGCCTCGGCGCCGCTCGTGCGGCGGGAGGCGCTGCAGGCTGCGGCGTGACCGCGGCCGACGCTAGGCTGGAGGCATGAACTTCGAGAGCATCGCCCCGACCGAGCTGCCCGAGGGCGCCCAGCTGATCGACGTGCGCGAGCAGGACGAATGGGACGCCGGCCACGCCGCATCCGCCCGCCACGTGCCGGCCTCCACCCTGATGGAGCACCTCGACGAGCTGCCCGAGGACGGCGAGCTGTACATCGTCTGCCGCTCCGGCGGGCGCAGCGCCCAGGTCTCCCAGTGGCTCAACGCCAACGGCTACGAGGCCATCAACGTCGTCGGCGGCATGGACCTGTGGTTCGAGTCCGGGCTGCCGATCGTCTCCGACGGCGACGCCGAGGCCTACGTCCTCTGACGCTCGCCCCGACGGGGCGCTGACGCGCCCCGTCGGGTCAGAGCCCCAGCACGTCCTTGAGCAGGGCGTAGCCGACGAAGGCGAACACGTCGATCACGGTGTGGGCGATGACCAGCGGCATCGTCCGACGGGTGCGCCGGTACCACTCGGCGAAGACGAGGCCCATCACCAGGTTCGCGAGCCCCGGTCCGATGCCCTGGTACGTGTGGTACGCCCCGCGCAGCACGGCGGAGGCGACGACGATGCGGCGTCCCGACCAGCCCAGCGCCTCCAGCCGCCGGGTCAGGTAGCCGACGACGATGACCTCCTCGAGCAGACCGTTCTTCAGCGCCGCGAGGATCAGCACGGGCACCGTCCACCAGTAGGCGTCCAGGCCCGCGGCGACCACGTCGACGGTGATGCCGATCGCGCGCCCGAACAGGTAGAACGCGAGACCGGGGATGCCGATCGCGGCGGTGAGCGCAAGCCCCTGCAGCAGGTCCCTCCCCGGGCGCGCGAGATCCATGCCGAGCTCCGCGAGGGCCTCGCGCAGGCCGCCCGCGGTCGCCGCGAGCAGCAGCACCACCAGGGCGACCGACACGAGTGCGAAGCCGATCGACAGCAGCTGGTACATCAGATCGGTCCACGGGGTGTCGCTGAGGGAGCTGTTCAGCGCGGCGCTCTGCTCCGACAGCGGCCCCGCGAGCAGCGCCTGCACCAGCGAGATCAGCGAGTAGATCGCGCTGCGGCCGAGCGACAGCCCCAGCACCACCAGGATCTCCGCATACAGCCAGCGGCGGGACACCCGCCAGACGAGCCCTGCAGTCGTCGGGGCGGCGGGGGAGCCTGCTGCTGCGCCGGCGGCCGGGTTCGCGGCCGGGTCCGCTGCCGGGTCTGAGGGGGAGTCCATGGCCGCATGCTCCCATCCCTGGCCGGGCGCCCGTGGAACGTTCGCCGTGAAACACTCGAGGTCATGACCTCCTCGACGCCCTCCTCCTCCGGCCATCCTGCCGCCGACCGCCCCGCCGGCCGCCCCGCCGGCCGCCCCGCCGCCGACCGTCCCACCGTCCTCATCACCGGCGCCACGCGCGGGATCGGCCTCGCCGTCGCCCGCGAGCTCGCCGCCGACCATCATCTGATCCTCGGCGGACGCCGCGGCGAGGACCTCGCCGCTCTGGTCGAGGAGCTGCCGTCGGCCGAGCCCCTCGTCGCCGAGCTCACCGATCATGAGGCGCTCGCCGCCGCCGTCGGCGCTCTCGAGCTGGAGGCGCGACCGGAGGGGCTCGCCGGGGTCGTGCACTCGGCGGGGATCCTCGTCAGCGGGCGCGTCGACGAGCTCGCCCCCGAGGACTGGGCCCGGTCTTTCGCCGTCAACGTCACGGCGGTCGCGGACCTGACCCGTCTGCTGCTGCCGTCGCTGCGGCGCGCCCGCGGCACCGTCGTCACGATCAACTCGGGCTCCGGCTACACCGCCGGGCCCGGGGGCGGCGCCTACAGCGCCTCGAAGTTCGCGCTGCGGGCGCTGACCGATGCGCTGCGCGCCGAGGAGCGCGAGCACGGGGTGCGGGTCAGCTCCGTCCATCCCGGCCGCACTGCGACGGACATGCAGCGGGAGCTGCGCTCCTTCGAGGGCGGGGAGTACCGCGTCGGCGACTACATGGATCCGGCGACGGTCGCGGCGACCGTCGGCCTCGCCCTGCGCCTGCCGGCCGACGCCGCGATCGACGCGCTGTCGGTCCGGCCCCGCTGATCGGCGGTCGGCCGTCGGCCGCGACCGGGGCTCACTTCATGAGCCGCTTGACCGCCGCCATGATCTCGTCCATCTTGCGGTCGAGCTCCTCGCGGTCGCCCGAGGCGGCCGCATCGTGCACGCAGTGGTGGATGTGGTCGTCGACGAGGCCCGTCGCCACCGACTGCAGCGCCTTGGTGACGGCGGAGATCTGCGTGAGCACGTCGACGCAGTAGGTGTCCGCCTCGACCATCCGCTGCACGCCCCGCACCTGGCCCTCGACGAGCTTCAGCCGTCGCAGGTACGCGGCCTTGCCGTCGCGGTAGCCGGGGTCGCCCTGCGTGCCGTGATCGCCGTGCGCGCAGGCCTCGGCCGTCTCGGGCGTCGGCACCGGCTCCGACGACGGCAGGGCCGCGGCGTCGGACGCCGACGCCGCGGCCCCGTGCTCGGTCATGCTCAGGCCTGCGCGTTCTCGTCCAGGCGGCCGACGATGTCGGCGGCGTAGCCGATGTAGGTCGCGGGGGACAGCGCGAGCAGGCGCTCCTCCTCGGCCTCCGGCAGGCCCAGGCCCTCGATGAACTCGCGCATGCCCTCGCCCGTGACGCGGTGGCCGCGGGTGAGCTCCTTGAGGCGCTCGTAGGGGTTGTCCAGGCCCTCGTGGCCCTGCACGCCGAGGGTGCGCATGACCGACTGGACGGCCTCGCCGAGGACCTCCCAGTTGCCGTCGAGGTCGGCGGCCATGGCGTCGGCGTCGACGTCGAGGCCCGCGAGGCCCCGGACGATGTTCGAGATCGCCAGCAGCGAGTGGCCGAAGGCGGGGCCGACGTTGCGCTGCGTGGTGGAGTCGGTGAGGTCGCGCTGCAGGCGCGAGGTCACGAGCGTCTGGCCGAGCACGTCGAAGAGGGCGCCGGAGATCTCGAGGTTCGCCTCGGCGTTCTCGAAGCGGATCGGGTTGACCTTGTGCGGCATCGTCGAGGAGCCGGTGCCGCCCTGCGCGGACAGGCGCTGGCGGAAGTAGCCCAGCGAGATGTACGTCCACACATCGGTCGAGAGGTTGTGGAGGATGCGGCCGGCGCGGGCGACGTCCGCATACAGCTCGGCCTGCCAGTCGTGGGACTCGATCTGCGTGGTGATCGGGTTCCAGGTCAGGCCCAGGTGCTCGACGAAGGTCCGCGAGACCTCCTGCCAGTCGGCCGACGGGACGGAGATGGCGTGCGCGGCATAGGTGCCGGTCGCGCCGTTGATCTTGCCGAGGATCTCGTCGGCGCCGATGCGGCGGACCTGGCGGCGCAGGCGGTGGACGAACACCGCGAGCTCCTTGCCGAGGGTGGTCGGGGTCGCCGGCTGGCCGTGGGTGCGCGAGAGCATCGGCACCTCGGCGGTCTCGCGGGCGAGATCGGCGAGCTGATCGGTGACGCCGACGAGCGCCGGCAGCCACACGTCCTCGACGGCGCCCTTGACCATGAGCGCGTAGGAGAGGTTGTTGACGTCCTCGGAGGTGCAGTAGATGTGCACGATCTCCGCGAGCGGCTCGAGGGAGGTGCCGGCGAGGCGGCGCTTGATGTAGTACTCGACGGCCTTGACGTCGTGCACCGTCTCCTTCTCGATCTCCGCGTGCTCGGCGATGCCGTCGGCGCCGAAGTCCTCGGGGATCGAGCGCAGCAGCGCGCGCTCGTCGTCGGTGAGGGTGCGCAGGCCGGGGATGACCTCGCCGTCGAGCAGGTGGATGACCCACTCGGTCTCCACCACGAGGCGCGCACGGTTCAGCGCGGCCTCGGAGAGGTGATCGACCAGCGGCGCGACCTGCGAGCGGTAGCGCCCGTCCAGCGGGGTCAGGGCGATGGGCGGGGTGATGTCCGCGAAGGAGTGAGCCATGAGGACCATCATCCCATCCGCCGCGAGGGCCCGGGCCCCGTGTCTCAGACGCCGGAGCCCCGGCCGCTCAGGCCTCGGACTCCTTGCCGAGGCCGGTGACGGCCTCGACGATCGAGGACAGGATGCCGATGATGATGCCCGCCAGGAGCGCCCACCAGAAGGAGTCGAAGGCGAGCGTCAGGTCGAAGATGCTGCACACCCAGCTCGCCAGCAGCAGCATCAGCGTGTTCACGACCAGCTGGAACAGTCCCAGGGTCAGGCACGTGATGGGGAAGGCGAGGAAGGACAGGACCGGGTGGACGATCGTGTTGATGAGCGCGACGATCAGCGCGATCACGCCGATCGTGATCAGCTGGGTGACCAGGCGCGCGCTGTCGTCGCCCAGGTGCATCCCGGGCAGGATCAGTGCGGTCAGCCACAGCGCCAGGCCGGTGACGATGACATGTCCGAGATATCGCATGGCCCCATCCTTCCACCCGGCGCCGTCGCAGGACAGGCCCGAACCGGACGGCCTGCACCCGGCGGGCCCGGGCCCGCGCCCGCTGAGCGAGGTCCGGGGCCCGAGCACGGCCGTCGGCGCCCGACGGGCGGGCATACCCTGAGGGCATGACCACCCCGCAGCATCCTGTCGAGTCCGTCCGCCTGCGCCCCGCGCTGGAGAGGCTGCCCGCGTATGTCGCCGGGCGCCGGGCGGCCGACGACGGGATGCGGCGCTTCAAGATCTCCTCGAACGAGTCGCCGTTCCCGCCGCTGCCGGCGGTGCGCGAGGCCGCGATCGCCGCGCTCGAGGGCGCGAACCGCTACCCGGACATGGCCTCGCTCGAGCTGCGGGAGGCGCTCGGCGCCGAGCACGGCGTCGAGCCCGCGCAGATCTGCCTGTCCACCGGCGCGGTCGCCGTCGCCGGGGATCTCGTGCGCGCGGTCGTCGGCGAGGGCGACGAGGTCGTCTACGCCTGGCGGTCCTTCGAGGCGTACCCGATCCTCGTCGGCTCCCACGGCGGCGTCCCCGTCCCCGTGCCGCTCACGGCCGGCTTCGAGCACGACCTCGACGCGATGGCCGCGGCGATTACCGAGCGCACGCGCCTGGTCGTCCTGTGCACGCCGAACAACCCGACCGGTCCGTCGCTGTCGACGGCGCAGATCGAGGCCTTCCTCGCGAAGGTGCCCGCGGATGTCGTCGTCGCGATCGACGAGGCCTACCGCGAGTTCCACGATCCCGCGACGGTGCTCGACAGCGCCTCCCTCTTCGCCCGCCACGGCAACGTCGTGATCCTGCGGACCTTCTCGAAGATGCAGGGCCTCGCCGGCCTCCGCGTCGGCTACGCGATCGCGCACCCGCGCCTCGCGGCGGCGCTGAGCCAGGTGACGGTGCCCTTCGGCTCGAACCTCCTGGCGCAGTCGGCGGCGCTCGCGACCCTGCGCCCCGAGGTCCGCGCGACCCTCGAGGAGCAGGCCGCGTGGATCCGCTCGGAGCGCGACCGGGTCGCCGCGGCGCTCGCCGCGCAGGGCTGGGAGCTGCCCGTCTCGCAGGCCAACTTCGTGTACTTCCCGCTCGGGGAGCGCAGCGCCGAGTTCCTCGCCGCCGCCGACGCGCGCGGGCTGGTCCTGCGCGGCTACGGGACCGACGGCGTCCGCGCGTCGATCGCCGAGGAGGAGGCCTCCGACCTGCTCATCGAGGTCGCCGGGGAGTGGCTGGCCGGCCACCGCGACTGACCAGCCACCCCGCCTCAGCGGACGACGGCGTCGGGCTCGCCGCCCATGCCGATGCGCTCGGCGACGTAGTCGATGTCCTTGTCGCCGCGGCCCGAGAGGTTCACCAGCAGGTCCGCGCCCGCGCCGAGCTCGGGGGCGAGACGGATCGCGTGGGCGAGGGCGTGGGCGGACTCGAGGGCGGGGATGATACCCTCGGTGCGGCTGAGGCGGAGGAACGCCTCGAGGACCTCCTCGTCGGAGACCTTCACGTACTCGACGCGGCCGAGCTCGGCCAGGCGCACATGCTGCGGCCCGACGCCCGGGTAGTCGAGGCCCGAGGCGATGGAGTGCACGGGCGCCGGCTCCCCGGCCTCGTCCTGGAGGACGCGCGTGGCCATGCCGTGCAGGACGCCGTCGGTGCCGAAGGTCATCGTCGCCGCGTGCTCGCCGGCGCCGTCGCCGCGGCCTCCGGGCTCGACCCCGATCAGGCGCACCTCGGCGTCGTCGAGGAAGGCGGTGAAGGCGCCGAGCGCGTTGGAGCCGCCGCCGACGGACGCGACGACCGCCTCCGGCAGGCGCCCGTGCGCCGCGAGCAGCTGGGCCCGCGCCTCGCGGCCGACGACGCTCTGGAAGTCCCGCACGAGATCCGGGAACGGCGCCGGGCCGACGACGGAGCCGATCGCGAAGAGGTACCGCTCGGGATCCGCGGCGTAGACGCCGAAGGCCGAGTCGACGGCCTCCTTGAGGGTCGCCCCGCCGGTCTCGACGGCGACCACCCGGGCGCCGAGCATCCGCATCCGCACCACGTTCGGGTGCTGCTTGGCGACGTCGACCGCGCCCATGTGGATCTCGCATTCGAGGCCGACGAGCGCCGCCGCGGTCGCGAGCGCGACGCCGTGCTGGCCGGCGCCGGTCTCGGCGATCAGCGTGCGCTTGCCCATCCGCTTCGCGAGCAGGGCCTCGCCGAGGGTGTGGTTGATCTTGTGGGCGCCGGTGTGGTTGAGGTCCTCGCGCTTGAGGAGGATGCGGGCGCCGCCGAGCTCGGCGCTCAGCCGGTCGGCCGACGAGATCGGGGAGGGCCGGCCCACGTAGTCCCGCAGCAGACGGGAGTACTCGGCGTAGAAGGCCTCGTCGTGGCGGGCCTCCTCGTAGGCCGCGGCGGCCTCGGCCATCGGGCCGACGAGCGGCGGAGGCAGCACGGCGCCGCCGTAGGCGCCGAAGGAGCCCTCGACGCTGCGGCCGAGATCGGCGGCGCGCACCAGGTCCGTCGCCTCGGCGAGCGTGCGGGGCTCGCGGGAGGCGGTGCGGGGAGCAGCGGCCGCGGCGTCGTCGGACGCGGCGGCGGAGGCGGTGGGGGAAGCGGGGTTCGCGGTCATGGTCTGATCATCCTTCGGGGTGGGGCCGTCCGAGGGAGGTTCCGCGAAAGCGAGAAGCCGCCCGGGTGGACGGGCGGCTTCGGTGTCAGCGCAGGTGACAGGGGACCGCCCTCAGGCGGTCCACCAGCTCATCGTCGACATGCGCATGAGGAGGACTGTACACCGCGCGCCGGCCCTGAGTCGGCCTCGCGCCGACCTGCGTCGGCCTCGCTGCGGTGCTCCGTGGCGGACACCGCGCGGCAACGGTCGGGGCCCGCGGCGCGGCCCGACTACGCTGGGGGAGTCGAGCGTCCCGGGTCCGTCCGAGGCGCTCGCACGAGCAGAAGGATGACGCATGGCAGGGCGCGACGCGGCCGCATCAGGAGCCGACGCATCAGGAGCCGACGAGTCCCGCACGACGCCCCGGCATACCCCGGTCCTCGGCGGCGCACGGGCGTACATCGTCTGGGTCGCCGCGATCCTCGCCTATGCCTCCGCGGTCATGCAGCGCACCACGATGGGTGTGGCGGGCCTGGAGGCGACCGAGCGCTTCGGGGCCTCGGCGACCATCGTCTCCACCTTCGTGGTGCTGCAGCTGCTCGTCTATGCGCTCTCGCAGATCCCCGCGGGCCTGCTGCTCGACCGCTACGGCTCCCGCGTGACGCTGACCTGCGGGGCGATCCTCATGACGCTCGGCCAGCTGCTGCTGTCGACGACGGACACCATCGCGCTGGCGATGCTCGCCCGCGTCATCGTCGGCGCCGGTGATGCGCTGACCTTCTCCAGCGCGATCCGGCTCGTCCCCGCCTGGTTCCCCGCCTCCCGCGTTCCGCTGCTGACGCAGCTGACGGGCATCCTCGGACAGGTCGGCCAGATCGCCTCGGCGGTGCCCTTCGTGATCATCCTCGGCATCGCCGGCTGGGGCACCGCCTTCCGCACCTCCGCGGGGGTCGCCGCCTGCGCCGCGGTGCTCGTGCTGCTGATCGTGCGGGCCGCCCCCGCGGGCGCGAGCCGCGCCGCGAGCCGGCAGGACATCCGTAGGATCCCGCTGGTCGTCGGCCGCATCGTGCGGCATCCGGCGACGCTGCTGGGCTTCTTCACGCACTTCACCGCGGGCTTCCCCGGCATCGTCTTCGCGATGATGTGGGGCTACCCGTATCTCACCGCGGGGGAGGGGCTCAGCCAGGCGGCCGCCTCCTCCGTCATGACGGTGCTGGTGGTCGTGTCGATCGTCGGCGGACCGCTCGTCGGCGCCCTCACCCAGCGGCATCCGCTGCGCCGCTCGACGCTCGTGCTGCTGATCCTGCTGACGATCGTGGTGCCCCTGGTCGCGCTCGTGCTGTGGCCCGGGAAGGCGCCGATGTGGCTGCTGCTGGTGCTCGTCGCCGGCTTCTCGATCGGCGGCCCGGCCTCCTCCGTCGGCTTCGACTTCCCGCGCACGGACCTCGCCAAGCATCGGCTGGGGACGGCGACGGGCGTGGTCATCATGGGCGGCTTCGTCGGCGGTCTCGTCGCGATCCTGCTGATCGGCGTCGTCCTGGACGGCATGCGGCCCGACGGCGTCTACGACCTGCACGCCTTCCGCGTCGCCTTCGCCGTGCAGCTGCCCCTGCTCGCGATCGGCGTGGTGGGGATGCTGCTGTCGCGGCGGGCCCTGCGCCGCCGGATGGCCGCCCGCGGCGAGGCCGTGCCCTCGTGGCGCGAGGTGTGGCGCAACGGCCGCTGGCGCCGGATCTGAGGACGTCCGCCCCCGTCGGACCTGCTCGGCGCCTCCCCCGCGCACCGGGGGCGGCGCACCCCCTTGCATTGCGGCCCCGGTGTCCCGTAGCGTTCCTCCCGAGCATTAATTTCAAGGAGGAAATATGTCGTTCACCCTGGGGATCGTCGGGATCGGCCAGTTCGGCTCCCACTTCGCCGAGCTCTTCGCCGCCCATCCCGAGATCGACGCCGTCTACGCGGTCGACTCCGTCGCCGAGCGCATCGACGCGATCGAGCAGCGCGAGAGCCACCCCGTCCGCTTCGCCGGCCGCTTCTCGACCGTGGAGGAGCTGCTGGCCTCCGACGTCGACGCGGTCGCCATCTTCACGCAGCGCTGGACCCACGGGCAGATCGCCATCCAGGCGCTGCAGGCCGGCAAGCACGTGTACTCCGCCGTGCCCATGTCCATCGACGAGGAGGAGATCCGCGAGATCACCCGCCTCGTCGCCGAGACCGGGCTCGTCTACATGATGGGCGAGACCAGCCAGTACAACGCCGCCGTCGTCGCCGCCCGCCGCCTGCACCGCAGCGGCGTCTTCGGCGAGGTGTTCTACGCCGAGGGCGACTACGTCCACGACATGGACCTCGGCTTCTACGACGCCTACAAGTACTCCGGCGGCGAGCAGTGGAAGTCCACCGCCTCCTACCCGCCCCTGCTGTACCCGACGCACTCGATCGGCGGCATCCTCGGCGTGATCCCGCGCCACGCCGTCTCGGTCTCGGCGCTCGGTCGGCCCGACACCCGCGGCGACGGCGTCTTCGACAAGGACGTCTCGATGTTCGCCAACGACGTCTCCAACGCCTTCGCCCTCTTCGGGATGGACAACGGCGGCGCCTTCCGCACCAACGAGCTGCGCCGCGTCGGCTACCCGAGCCACAAGCGCGAGTCCCGCTTCCGCTTCTTCGGCGAGGAGTCCAGCTTCGAGGAGACCGTCGACGTCACCTACTGGCACGACAAGGAGCGCGTCCTCGAGCTCACCGAGCTCATCCGCACCGGCGCCACCATGAGCCTCGACGACCCGCGCCTCGCCGACGTCTCCCCGACGCTCCGCGACGCCTTCGTCGCCGGCTCCGCGGCCGCCCACAACATGGCCCGCCTGCCCCAGGAGTTCCAGGGCATGCCCAACGGCCACGAGGGCGCCCACCACTTCCTCGTCGACGACTTCGCCCGCGCCGTCGTCGACGGGAAGCAGCCGCAGGTCAACGCCTGGCAGGCCGCCCGCTACACCCTCCCCGGCGTCGTCGCCCACCGCTCGATGCTGCAGGGCGGGGAGCGCCTGGCGATCGACGACCTCGGCGACTGCCCGCTCGAGGTCCAGGACCTCGACGCCGACCAGGCGCCCCTGGACGTCGAGCTGCTCTGGGAGGAGCAGGAGAAGCGGAAGGCCGCCGCGGCCGTCTGAGCCGGAGCGGGCCGACCCGGTCCCGGAGGACGGTGCGTCGCGAGCGCGGGGTCACGCCTCGCGCGCATCGTCCTCCGCCACGGCCCGCCGCGGCCATACGAGGAACCCGGCCAGCGCCACGAGCGCGATGCCGATGACTCCCAGCGGGGTGTCGATGAACATGTTCAGACGGTCGGCGGTCGCGGAGGTCGCCACGATGCTGAGGGCGAGGCCGACGGTCGAGTTCAGCGTCGCGTGCGCGAACGCGGCGGGGATCGGATTCCCGCCCGCCCGGCGGGTGATCGCGACGAAGAGGTGGTTCAGCGCGATGCAGGCCGGGATGAACATGAGCACCGCCGCCCAGCGCGGGGACCCGGTGTAGTTGTGCCCGATCAGGACGATCGGCAGATGCCAGAGGGACCAGATCGTCCCGCCGAGCACGATCGCCGTCGGCGCCCCCAGCGGTCGCAGCTCCCGCCACAGCCAGCCGCGCCAGCCGATCTCCTCGCCGAGCGCGGGGACGACCGTGATGAGCACGCCGACGAGCGAGATCGCGAGGGTCAGGCCGACGGCGGCCGCGGTCGGCATCTCGAGACCGGCGTCGGCGTAGACACGGGTGATCTCCGCCGCCCAGGTGCCGCCGCTGAGGTCGCCCGGCACGCCGCGCAGCACCATGATCACGGCGCTCGCCAGGTTGATCCCGAGCATGATCAGCAGCGCGAGCGGCGCCCACAGCAGGATCCGCCCCCAGCGCCCGCGGAAGCGGAGGCCGACGGCATCGCGCCAGGAGGTGCGGTCGACGGCCTTCGCGACGATCACCGAGGCGACCGTCGGCGCGAGCATCGCGACCGCGATCAGGGGCGTGTACAGAGGATGCGCGATGCCCTCGTCGAGCACCCAGAAGGGCGCGGCGCAGGCGGCCATGATCGCCAGGGCGATCGCCGCGAAGAGGAGCACGCGGCGCGCGGAGGGGACGGCCCGGCCGGGCGGTGCGGGCGCGGGGGCCGACGCAGGCGAGGGGGAGGAGGACGCGGGAGGCGCGGGGGTTGAGGCGGGGGACGCGGCGGGGGTCGAGGAGCTCATGACTCCACCGTCCGCCCGGCGACCCTGCAGGTCAACGGGCCATGGGGGAGGGTCGACCTCGGTCGGGAGATCCTCGACGATGGTCGCGCCGCCGGGCGGTCGGGGGTGCGACGAAGCGGTCGGAGGGAGGGGTCAGGAGGGGGTTCGTCGGTCTGCAGCGACGGTCCTGCGGCACCGCGGGGCTGTGCCCGCCGGCGTGGTGATCGCCGCATCACCGCTTGGAACTTACGGCACCGTAGGTTAGTCTCCCCGTCGTGAGCGTCTTCTCCACGAGCATCCCGCCCGTCGCGGACCAGGAGCCGATGATCGGCCTCCTCGCGCCCGACGGCACCCGTACCCCCCATCCCGAGCTGGACGCCGTGCTGGCCGGGTCCGGCGGGGCCGACGACCTCGCCTCCCCGGAACGCCTGCGCGGCTACTACCGCGACATGGTGATGATCCGCGCGGCGGACCTCGAGGCCACGAGCCTGCAGCGCCAGGGCCAGCTGGGCCTGTGGGCGAGCGCGCTCGGCCAGGAGGCCGCGCAGATCGGCGCAGGACATGCCTCCCGGACCCAGGACTACCTGGTGCCGACCTATCGGGAGCACGGGATCGCCTGGGCGCGCGGCATCGAGCCGTGGCGCCTGCTCGAGCTGTTCCGCGGCATCAGCCACGGCGGCTGGGACCCCAACGAGCTGCGCACGCACCCGTACATGATCGTGCTGGGCTCGCAGGCCCCGCATGCGGTGGGCTATGCGATGGGCCTGCAGCGCGACGGGCTCGTCGGCACCGGCGACGTCGAGTCCGACACCGCGGTCCTCGCGCTCTTCGGCGACGGCGCCTCGAGCGAGGGCGAGGTCTCCGAGTCCTTCACCTTCGCGGCGTCGTTCCAGGCGCCCGTCGTGTTCTACACGCAGAACAACCAGTGGGCGATCTCGGTGCCGACGTCGGTGCAGACCCGCGTGCCGCTCGCGCAGCGCTCCCGCGGCTGGGGCATCCCCTCGGTCCGGGTCGACGGCAACGACGTGCTCGCCGTGATGGCCGTGGTCCGCTCCGCCCTCGACGCCGCCCGCGCCGGCGAGGGGCCCCGGTTCATCGAGGCCGTCACCTATCGCATGGCCGCGCACACCACGAGCGACGACGCCTCCCGCTACCGCCCCGCCTCCGAGGAGGAGGAGTGGGCGGCGAAGGACCCGATCCTGCGCCTGCGCCGGCACCTCGAGCAGCTCGGCGAGATCGACGACGCCTTCATCGCCCGCTGCGACGAGGAGGCTCACGACCTCGCCATGCAGCTGCACCATCACATCCACGGCATGGAGGACCCGGACCCCGTGGGGATGTTCGAGCACGTCTACGCCGAGCCCCATCCCGTCGTCGACGCCGAGCGCGCCGCCTACCTCGAGTACACGGCCCAGTTCGCGACCGACGACGACCAGAACGAAGGAGCGGGCCGATGAGCTCCACCACCTCCATGACCCTGCCGATCGCCAAGGCGATCACCGCGGGGCTGCGCGATGCGATGCACGCGGACGACAAGGTCCTCATCATGGGCGAGGACGTCGGCGTGCTCGGCGGCGTCTTCCGCGTCACCGACGGCCTGCACGCCGAGTTCGGCGGCCAGCGCGTGGTCGACACGCCGCTCGCGGAGGCCGGGATCGTCGGCACCGCCGTCGGCCTCGCCGTGCGCGGCTACCGGCCGATCGTCGAGATCCAGTTCGACGGCTTCGTCTACCCGGCGTACAACCAGATCACCACGCAGGTCGCCAAGATGCACAACCGCACCTCGGGCCGCGTGAACCTCCCGATGGTCATCCGCATCCCCCACGGCGGCGGCATCGGCGCGGTCGAGCACCACTCCGAGAGCCCCGAGGCGCTGTTCGCGCACACCGCGGGCCTGCGGATCCTCGCGCCGTCGACCGCGCAGGACGCCTACTGGATGACCCGCCAGGCCATCGAGTGCGAGGACCCGGTGATCATGCTCGAGCCCAAGCGCCGCTACTGGGTCAAGGGCGACGTCGACCCCGACCATCGCCCCGAGCTCTCGCCCTGGCAGGCGGCCGTGCGCCGCCCCGGCACCGACGCGACGCTCCTGGCCTGGGGGCCGTGCATGCCGCTCGCGCTCGAGAGCGCCGAGGCCGCCGCGGCCGAGGGCATCGACCTCGAGGTGATCGACGCCCGCTCCCTGTCCCCGCTGGACATGCCGACGATCGTCGCCTCGGTGCGGCGCACCGGCCGGCTCGTGATCGTCCACGAGGCGCCCGTCGTCGGCGGCCTCGGCGCGGAGATCGCCGCGAAGGTCGGCGAGGAGTGCTTCTATCATCTCGAGGCGCCCGTCGCCCGCGTCGGCGGCTACCACACGCCCTACCCGCCGGCCCGGATGGAGCACGCCTACCTGCCCGACCTCGACCGGGTGCTCGACGCGGTGGACCGCGTCCTCGCGCACTGAAAGGATCCTCGTCATGAGCCCGACCCCCTCCTCCTCGTCGATCGTGCAGATCCTCCTCACCGACCCCGGTGAGGGCCTGACCGAGGCCGAGATCCTCGAGATCAAGGTCGCCGTCGGCGACACCGTCGCCATCAACGATCCCGTGATCGAGGTCGAGACCGCCAAGAGCGCCGTCGAGCTGCCGAGCCATGTCGCCGGCACCGTCGTCGCGGTCCTCGTGGCCGTCGGCGACGAGGTCGCCGTCGGCGCCCCGCTGATCGAGGTCGACACCGCCGGCGGACCCGCGCCCGCCGCCCCGGCGCCCGCGGAGGCTCCGGCGTCGGCTGCGCCTGCCCCGGCCGCGCCCACCCCGTCGGCCCCGGCCCCGGCCCCGGAGCCGGTCGTCGACGCCGCCGCGCCGGCCGACGACGAGCCCAAGAACCTCGTCGGCTACGGCGCGAAGGCCGCCCCCGGCGCCCCGCAGCGGCGCCGCCGTCGGCCGACGATCCAGGACGACGAGCCGCAGGTGCCGATCGAGCGCATCCTCGCCAAGCCGCCCGTGCGCAAGCTCGCCCGCGACCTCGGCATCGCCCTCGCCGACGTGCTCGCCACCGGCCCCGGCGGCACCGTCACCCGCGAGGACGTCATCGCCGCGCAGCAGCGCGCGATCTCCGGCGACCAGGTCGGCGCCGGCGCGCCGGCTGCCGGCGCGGCCGACGGCGCCTACTTCCCCGAGGAGTCCCCGCAGGTCCCCGAGGGCCTCGGCGGCGCCATGAAGTCCGTGCGCGACCAGCCCTTCGCGGGCGTCACGAGCGATGAGCGCACCACCCGCGTGCCGATCCGCTCCGTGCGCAAGCGGACCGCCGAGGCGATGGTGGCCTCCGCCTTCACGGCCCCGCACGTGACGGTCTTCAACGAGATCGACATGACCCGCACCGTGCAGATCATCGACGACCTCAAGAGGTCCCGCGAGTGGCAGGGCGTGAAGATCAGCCCGCTCGTGGTGATCGCCAAGGCGCTGCTCGTCGCGATCCGCCGCAACCCCGAGGTCAACGCCTCCTGGGACGAGGCCGCCGGGGAGATCGTCTACAAGCACTTCGTGAACCTCGGGATCGCGGCCGCGACTCCCCGCGGCCTCATCGTCCCGAACCTCAAGGACGCGCACCTGATGACGTTGCGCGAGCTCGCCGACGGCATCGACGACCTCGCCAAGACCGCCCGCGCCGGCCGCACCCCGCTGTCGGCGACCCGCGAGGGCACCATCACGATCACGAACTTCGGCGTCTTCGGCATCGACTCGGGCACCCCGATCCTCAACCCCGGCGAGTCCGTGATCCTGGGCGTCGGCACGATCAAGGAGAAGCCCTGGGCGGTCGACGGGCAGATCGTCCCGCGCCAGATCGCGCAGCTGGCCCTGAGCTTCGACCATCGCCTCATCGACGGCGCCCTCGGCGCCGTGCTGCTGCGCGACATCTCGGCCGTGCTCGAGGATCCGTCCCTCGGACTGGTCTGGGGCTGACGGGGCTGCGCCGCGGGCGGTCGGGACGAGCTCGGCCGCCGGCGGTCGGCCCGGTCCAGGCATGATCGGTACCCTGAACCGGTGACCCCGAGCCCTCCCCCCGGCGCCGACCCGCGCCGCCGCGACGATCCGCGCATGCACACGGTCGAGATGGCCGCGCTGCGGTTCTCCGATCTCGACGACGCGGGCATCCTCGGCTCCGGCCCCGCCCAGCCCTCCCTCACGGCGCGGCGGACGGCCCTGCTGGTCGCCCTCGGCGGCGGGATCGGCGCGATGCTGCGCGGCCTCATCGCGATCGCGCTGCCCGCCGTGCAGACGCCCACCCTGGTCCAGCTGCCCCATGCCTCCCTCCTGGTGAGCGTGCTGGGCTGCCTGATCCTCGGCGGGCTCAACGGCGTGCTCGACGTGCGCCGCTGCCCCGCATGGACGGTGCCGCTGCTGGGCACGGGCCTGTGCGGCGGCTTCACGACGGTCTCGGGCGTCGTGCTCGAGGGGTCGGCGATGATCGGCGCCGACTTCCCGATCCTCGCTTTCATCTACGCGATGCTGACGATCGTGCTGTGCCTCGCGGCGATCGTGCTGGGGATGCTCGCCGGGCGGCGGCTGGGCCGACGCCTCGGCCGCGGCCCGGGGCGCGACGCCGGCCGCGGCCGCCGGGCCGCTCGGCCGGGGACCGCGGCGTCGGGGAGTGCGGCGTTGGGGACCTCCGGGACGGGGGCCGACGCATGAACGGGACTCTGCTCGCCGTGCTGGCGGTCCTGCTGATCGGCGTCGGCGGCGCCATCGGCTCCGTCGTGCGCTGGGCCGCGGGGGAGTACCTCCCGTCGCTGCTCGTGCGCTTCGCCCGGCCCGCGACCGAGGTCGAGATGCGGCCGTGGACGACCTTCCTCGTCAACGCCGCGGCCTGCTTCGGCTCCGGTCTGGTGGTCGCGGCGCTCGGCTCCGCGACGGGAGGCGGGCAGGTCCTCTACCTGGCACTGTCCCTCGGGGTCCTCGGGGGCCTCTCCACGCTCGCCCACGCCGCCGCCGACGTCATCGAGCTCGTCCGCCGCGGCACCGCCGCGATCTCCCTCGCCTATCTCATGCTGACCATCGGCGTGAGCATGGGGATGCTCTGGCTCGGCCTGTGGGTCGCCTCATGACCGGCCGCGACACCGCCCCGCGCCGCGACACCGCCCCGCGCCGCGACACCGCCTCGCGCCGCCCGACGAACCCGCCGGCGACCCGACCGTCGGCCGCCCCGTCGTCCAGCTCGACGGCGCGCCCGGAGCTCCGCCCGACGACGATCATCGCCCTGGTCGCCGCCGTCCTCGGCCTCTCCGCCCTCGCGGTCGTCGCCGCCGACGCGGCGAGCGGCGGCGCCCTCGTGCTCCGCGACGCCGGGGTGATCGCCCGGCGCGGCGCTCCGATCGCCGCGACCGTCGGCGACCTCGCCGCCGCCGTCCTGCTCGGCGGCTCCGTCGTCGCCGGCTGGCTGCTCCGCGACGACGACGACCGCAGCCGGGCGATGGGCCTGGTCGCGATCGCCGCCGGGGTGACCGCCCTCGCCCGCGGCCTCGGACTGCTGTTCTCCTATGCGATCGCGACCGGTCAGGCGGTCGGCTCCGAGCGCTTCGGCTCCGACCTGGGCGTCTACGTCCGCACCGACCTCGGCGTCTGGCTGCTGACGGCGCTGCTGGTCGCCGCCGCGGCCACCACCCTCGCCGTCGCCGGCGCCTCTCGCGGGCTCGCCCGCGCTGTCGCGGTCACCGCCGGCATCATGACCCTCGCCGCGGCGATGACCGGTCATGCCTCCGGCGGGTCGAGCCATGAGACGGCGGCCTCGACGATGCTCGTGCACCTCCTCGCCGTCGGCGTCTGGGCGGGCGGCCTCGCCGTCCTGCAGCTGCTGCCGGCGAGCTCCCGCGACGATGCCCGCATCGTGCGCGGCTACTCGCATCTCGCGCTGATCTGCTGGATCGCACTCGCCGTGAGCGGGATCTGGGCGCTCGCCGTCCGCATGAACGGCCCCGGCGACATCCTCACCAGCGCCTATGTCCAGATCGGCCTGACCAAGGCGGTCCTGCTGCTGGCCCTCGGCGCCCTCGGCTACCTCCAGCGCCGCCAGCTCGCCGATGCCGTCGACGGGACCGCCGGGGCCGACGGGGCCGCCCGGGGCGGCGCGGCCGCATCCGCTGCGTCGTCTGCGTCGTCTGCGTCGTCTGCGTTCCCGGGAGCCGCCGCCTACCGGCGCCTCGCCCTCCTCGAGCTGGTGCTGATGGGGCTCGCGATCGCGCTCGCCGCGGCGATGAGCTCCTCCCCGCCCCCGGCGAGCGAGACGGAGGCGGCGACCGGCCCGGCGGGGATCCTCACCACCTATCCTCTGCCTCCTGCTCCGGTCCTCCCCGATCTCCTCGGCCAGTGGCGGCCCGATCCCTTCTACATGGCGCTGACCTGTGTGCTCGCACTGATCTGGTGGCGGCCCGCCGCTCCGTCCCGTCCTCGCGGCGCGACGCTGCGGCTGCTCGTCGGGGCGGCCGCGATGATCGTCCTGACCAGCGGCCCCCTCGCGGTCTACGCGAAGGTGCTGGTGTCCGCGCATCTGGTGCTGCATGTGCTGCTCGCGCTGATCCCCGGCGCGCTCATCGGGAGCGCCTGGGCGACGGGCATCCTGCGCGGCCGGGCCGCGGCGGGCACCGCGGGCTCGCGGCTGCCGGCGCTGCTGGGCGGCCGCTGGTGGGCGGCGGCGATCGCCTCCGCGCTGCCGGCGCTGCTGCTCGTCGGCGCCTATCTGTCGCCGACGGCGCTGCGCCTGGCGCTCGACTCCCATGTCGCGCACCTCGCGCTCATGCTGCTCGCGCTCGCCGCCGGCGTCGTCCCCGTGCTGGTGTCCGCGACCGTCGTCGCCGCGCGCCCCGCGGGCCGGTGGGCGGCGCTCACGGCGATGCTGCCGCTGCTCGCCCCGGCGCTCGTGCTGCTCGCGGCGGGCATCGTGCTCGCGGTCGGCGATGCGGTGCTGCTGCCCAGCTGGTTCGGCGCCACCGGACGCACCTGGTGGGCCGACGCGCTCGTCGACCAGCAGCGCGGCGGCATCGCGGTGATCGTGCTCGCCGTGCTCGGCATCCTCGCCAGCATCGTCGCCGGGATCACCGCCGCGGGCACCGTGGGACGCGACGCGCGCCGCACCGCCTGAGACGACGGCCGACCGTCGTCGGCCGATGGTCGTCGGGCGCGAGCCGGTGGCCGCGAGCCGGTGGCCGCGAGGCCCTGGACGCGGACCGCGGGGCCCTCGTGCTCGAGGACCCCGCGGTCGGTTCAGCGGTTCAGCAGATCAGCGGTTCAGTCGAACAGCGCGCGCACGGTCGCGAGGCGTGCGAGGAGGGTCTCGCGGTCGGTGAAGGGGACGATCCGCTCTCCCGGGCGTCCCGTGGGCGCCGCCGCGGCGCCGCGCGAGGAGCCCTGGCCGGCGCGCTGGGAGGCGCTGGCGACGGCTCCTGCGGCCGCGCCCGCGACGGCGCCCGCCGCGGCACCGAGCGTGCCGAGCAGACCCGAGCGGGAGGCGGAGGCGAAGGACGGGGCGGGGGCCTCGGAGGCGACCGGGACCGCGCGGTCCGAGCCGGCGCGGAGGCGCCGGAAGCTCTCGAGGGCGGCGATGCGATCCTCGGCCGACGGGTCCGCGGCGCCGGCGGAATGCGCGGTGCCGCGGGCCACGGCGGCGTTCGCCGCGAGGCGGGCCTGCAGGACGTAGGCGGCGATGTCGGCCTGCTCGACGAGGACCGGGAGGATGCCGCCGCCGACGCGCGTCTGGCCGAGCAGGACGAGGTCGTCGCGGCCGCGGGGGAAGGCGCCGAGGAACAGGTCGAGGTCGCCGTCGGCGGTGCGGGGGACGACGCCCTCGGGGAGGTGGTCGGCACCGGTCTCGTAGCCGGTGGCCAGGACGATCAGGTCGGGGACGAAGGAGCTGCCGTCGGCGTGGACGGGCAGGCCCTCGGCGTCGACGCCGGTGACCTCGGCGATCGGCGTGATGCGGCCCTCGCGGATGCGGTCGAGGACGTCGTCGGAGACGATCACGGCGTCGTCGAGGAGGTGCGCGGCGGGCTTCGGGAGGCCGACCTCGGAGGGGTCGCCGGCGGTGCGGGAGACGACCGCCTCGGCGATCCGCTCGTTGAGCTTGCCCAGGAGGGCCGGCTCGCGGGAGGCGGCGACGTCGCCGGGGATGCCGGCGATGCGACGGGGGACGATCCAGTGCCCGGTGCGGGCCGCCCAGCGCACGTCGAGCGCGCGACGGGCGGCATCGACGGCGATGTCGGCCGCGGACTGGCCGGAGCCGACGACGAGCACGCGCTGCCCCTCGAGGCCGTCGGCGCCGTCCCAGTCGTGGGAGTGGATCACACGGATGCCGCGGGAGACGTCGGCGGCCCACTCGGGCAGGTGCGGGCGCTCGGCGATGCCGTGCGCGGAGACGACCGCCCCGTAGACCGTGATCTCGCCGGTGGAGAACTCGACCTGCCACACGCCCTCGCCGTAGGGGCGGGCGGAGCGGACCGCGGTGCGGGGCCGGAAGTGCTCGGTGATCCGATGCCGGGCGGCGTAGGCGCGCAGGTACTTGGCCATGTGGGCGCCCTGCAGGAACTCCGGGAAGGAGACCGGCTGGATCATGTCCTCGTACTGCGTGAAGGAGCGGGAGGAGACCATCTCGAGAGTCGGCCACAGCGGGCCGTCCTCGCGCTCGGGATCCCAGATGCCGCCGACGTGCGGGGCCCGGTCGACGAGGTCGAAGGGGACGTCGAGGGCCTTGAGGGCGGCGGCGGCCGCGAGGCCGGCGGGACCTGCGCCGATGACCAGCACCTTCTCGCGGGTGGGGACCTGGTCGTGCTGCACGGACATCGAGATGCCTTCCGGATCGGGTGCGGCGCCGGGCCGCTGCGGGGAGCCCCGGCGCGACGGGCTGACGCAGGTCATCCTAGTGCTCGGGCCGCCTCATCCGAGGGCGGTCAGCACCACGGAGACGCCGAGAGTGATGAGGATGGTGCTGGTGACGTGCGCCAGGACGATCTGGTCGCGGACGATCCGGCGGGCGCCGCGGGAGACGGGCGCGAGCGCGGAGGCCCCGCTGGACGCCTGCACGACCACGGCGGCCGAGAGGTAGTCGGAGAAGTCCCGCTCGGGCCCGGGCGTGCCGGGCAGGTCGAAGGCGTCGCCGCGGGCGTCCTCGGCGAGGCTCTCGACGGCGAACCCCATGGCGGATCCGATCCAGGCGGTCGCGATCGCCGCGACCGTGACGATGAGCAGCGGGAGCACGCCGAGCTCCTCGGGGCGCCGCAGCAGCAGGAAGATCGCGAGCCCGGCGACGAACACGAGCTGGAGGGCCTCGCCGAAGGCGCCGGTGCGGCCCTGCAGCATCCCGTAGAGGGGGACCGTCCGCCGCACCCGGCTGAGGCGGGCCGCGGCGACGAGCCGGGCCCTCGGCTGGCCGTCCATCGCGAGCCCCGTCAGCCCGGCGTGGACGAGGGTGTGCAGGGAGATCACGCAGATCAGCAGCAGCACGCCGCGGAACAGGCGGGCGTCGCGGTCGTCCCGGACGCCGAGCCCGGGGGCGAGCAGCTCGGTCGCGGCCGAGCCCAGCACGAGTGCGAGGACCAGCGCGAGGCCCAGGCGGAGGTTCGCCGACAGCAGCCTCTCGCGCGAGCGCTCCCGCAGTCGCGTGCGCCGGTCGGCGAGGGCGGCGGCCGCGCGGGAGGATGCCGCGGGCAGGCGCGACACGGCCCGCCGCAGACGGACGGCGAGGCCCCGACCGGATGCGCGCAGGCGGCGCAGGAGTCCGGCAAGACGGCGGAGGAGATCCCGGGCGTCGGAGATCCGGAGCACGACGACCGCCTCAGCCGGCGGACGCGGCGCGCTCGCGGGCGAGCCGGACAGCGCCGGGCAGGCCCGTGAGGACCTCGCGATGCTCGCGCCCGTCGGCGTCGAGTCCGGTGATCAGCTCGTCGTGGATCGGTCCGGGCGTCGCCAGCACCGAGCCCGCGAGCACGACAGGCAGACCGCACTGCGGATCCATGGAGCGGACGGTGTCGGCGAAGTGCCGCATCACCTTGTCGAGGATGGCGCGGGCGGCCGGGTCCTCGGGGACCTCGCCGGGCAGCGGGGCGAAGCGCCCCAGCACCGACGGATCGCGGCCGGGATCGAGGGCGGCGATCGCGCGCACGAGGTCGTCGCGCACCTCCCCGGTGGGGGAGGGCGGCAGCACGCCGTCGCGCAGGTCCAGGCCGAGGAGATCGCCGACGCTCTCGGTGAGGCGGGTGCGACGGCCGCGGCCGTCGAGGTCGGCGGCGACGGCCTGGATCGTGCGGCGCCCGATCCAGACGGCCGAGCCGATGTCGCCGAGCAGCCAGCCCATCCCGTCGCGGCGCTCGCGCGGGCGACGCTCCTCGAAGCGCACGGCGACGGTGCCCGATCCGGCCCGCAGCAGGATGCCGCTGTCGCCGACGCCGCCGGCGAGGAAGGCCGGCAGCAGGTCGTCGCCCACATGGACGTGCTCGAGGTCGACGACGACCTCGCCGTGGGGACCGAAGCAGGCGAGCTCCCGGCGGGCGATCTCGAGGGCGTCCTCGAGCTCGGTGCGGGCCAGGCCGTGGACGTCGAGGGAGACGGCGGCGATCCTCACCGGCGCCTCGGGGCGGGCGCCGGCGTCGAGGACGGCGGACCGGGCCGCGGCGAGCAGGGTCTCCAGGGACCGCAGCCCATGGGATCCGGCGGGGGCGCCGGGCCCGTGCGCGTCGAGCACCGGCGTCGGATCGCCGTCGCGCCGCGCCAGCTGGATGCGGCTGCGGGTGGTGCCCATGATGGCCGCGAGCACGAGCGGCTCCGCGGGGATGGTGGCTGCGGGTCCCATGGTTCTCCTGATCCCTCCGACTCGGATGCGCTGAGCCTATTCTGACGGGGATCCCGCCCGAGGGGACGCGCTCCGACGGCACGGTCCGGCCGGCGCCGGATCCTCGTCCCCGGACGCCGACGGAGGTGCCTGCATGACCGCCAGCCCGACCCCGGGACTCCCGCCGTCGCCCCTGCCGGAGAGCCCCGCGCCCCTGACCGAGGGCCCGGAGACCGAGGGCCCGGACCCCGACGTCCTCGCCCTGCTGCTGCTCGAGCTCGGAGCGCGCCCGGCCCCCGCGCCGCTCGCGCCGTCCGCGACGTCGCCGCTCACGGCACCGCTCGCGCCCGCGCGGCCCGTCGGCCTCACCCGCGCCGAGGAGGATGCGCTGCTGGCCGGTCCCGGGGCCGTGCTGCTGGCTCCGTCCGTCGGCCCGGGGACAGGCTCCGGTGCAGGACCGGGGGCGGACCGGGACGGGGCGGGTCCGACGGTCGCGGAGATCCGCGCGCTGGCGCCCGACGTGCTCGTCGTCGCCCCGGCCGACGGCGGAGCCGATGCCGCGGAGGTCCTCGACGGGGGCTGCGCCCCGAGCGCGGCCGCGATCGGCGCGGTCGACGACGTCGACGCGACCCGCGCCCTGGGGGACGCCCTCGGCGACGTCCTCGCCGCAGCGGGCGTCGAGCTGCTGCTGGGACCCGTCCTCGACGTGGCCGCCGGACCCGAGCCGGCGGTGTCGGTCCGCTCCTTCGGCGAGGACCCCGACCTCGTCGCCCGCCATGCGCGGGCCCTCGCCGGCGGCATCCGCGACGCGGGCGTCGCGGTCTGCGGACTGCACCTGCCGGGGATCGGCGCGCTCCCGGAGCGTCCCGACTCCCCGGTCCCCGCGATCGGGCTGCGCCGCGACCTGCTCGAGGCCTCGGCGCTGGTGCCGTGGGAGCTCACGCCCTGGCTCGACGCCGTCATGACCGCGCCGGTCGCGGCGCCCGCGCTCGGCGAGGGGCTGGCCTCGCTCGAGCCGTGGTCCGCGGAGCTGCTGGACGAACTCGGGCACGGCGCCTACCGGGGCCTCGTGATCTCCGGGGACCTCGCCCGCTCGGCGGCCCTGCTCGCCGGCGGGCCCCCGCCGCCCGCGGCGCTCGGCGCGGCGGCGGCGCGGGCGATCCGCGCGGGCGCCCACCTGATCGCCGTCGGCGGGGCATCATCGCTGGTCGCCGTGCACAACGCGATCGTCGCGGAGATCGACGCCGGGCGGCTCGACGGCGCCCTCGTGCACGAGCGCGCCGAGGAGACGCGAGGGCGGATCGAGGCGCTGCGAGCCCGTCGGCGCTGGCTGCCGACGCCGGAGGCGGCACCGGCGCTCACGGTCCTCGCCCACCGCGGGGCGATCCTCGCGCGGCGGGCGGTGCGTCCCCGGCAGGCGGCGCTGGATCTGCGGCCGACGGCGATCCTCGACCTCCGCGACGGCGACGAGGGCCGCGACGCGATCGCCGCGCTCGCCGGGGCGCTGCGCGAGCAGGGGATCCGCACCGACTCCCACGGCTACGCGCACGACGCCCTCCGCGCCGAGCAGCTGCTGCTGATCACCCGGCGGGGCCGCGCCTCGGCGCTCGAGACGGCCCGGCTGCAGGAGATCGGCCGCAGCCGCCGCGACGGGATCCTCGTGCACACGGGGACGGCATCGACCGCACCGGAGGCCGAGCGCCTGGTGCTGGCGCGCGGCTCCGGCGCGGCGGCGATGCGAGCGGTCGTCGCGGCGCTGCGCGAGTCCCGCTAGGCGAGTCCCGCTGGGCGGGCCCCGGTGAGGGACTCAGATCCCGAGGTCCCGCTGGACCGCGTGGAGCGCGTCGGCGGAGGCGTGCAGACGGGCGTGCTCGTCGTCGTCCATGTGGACGTTCAGGGTGCGCTGCACGCCGCCGCGGCCGACGACCGAGGGGACGCTCATGGCGACCCCGCCCACGCCGTGGTAGTCCGTCAGGGGCGCCGACACCGGCAGCACGGCGCGCTCGTCGCGCAGGACCGCCTCGGCGATGCGCGCGGCGGAGACGCCGATGGCGAGGTTCGTCGCACCCTTGCCCTCGATGACCTCGTAGGCGGCGCGCGAGACCTCGTGGCCGAGCTGGTGGAGGTCCTCGAGGGTCAGTGCGGGGGAGCCGTCCTCGTCCGGCCACTCGAGGATCGGGACCTGCCCGATGTTGGCCGAGGACCACAGGCCGAACTCGCTGTCGCCGTGCTCGCCGACGATCGACGCATGGATCGACTGCGGGGCCACGCCGAGCCTCTGCGCGAGGCGCCAGCGCAGGCGCGAGGAGTCCAGCACCGTGCCGGAGGAGAACACCTGGCCGTGGGGGAGGCCCGAGATCTGCTGGGCGGCGACGGTGAGGACATCGCACGGGTTCGTGACCAGCACGTAGACGGCGTCGGGCGCCTGCTCGAGCAGCTGCGGGAGCAGCGAGCGCAGGATGTTCACGTTCGTGCCCGCGAGGTCGAGGCGGGTCTGGCCGGGCTTCTGGGCGGCGCCCGCGGTGACCACGACGACGTCGGATCCCGCGACGCAGGAGATGTCGTCGCCGCCGATGATCTCGGCCTCGCCGGCGAGCGGGGAGCCGTGCGCGAGGTCGAGCACCTCGGCGCGCACCTTCTCCTTCTTGATGTCGTAGAGGGCGATCGTGCGGGCGCTGCCGCGCAGCAGGGCGGCGTAGGCGACGGAGGCGCCGACGGCGCCGGCGCCGATCACGGAGAGCTTCGGGGACGGGTGGGACGGCACGGTGTTCTGTGAGCTCATGCGGCTCAGTGTCCTGCACGACCGGCACGAATGCACCCCTCGTCGGCAAATCGCTCGACCCCTGGGACGCGAGGGCGTACGGTCCTTCCCATGCTCCTGTGACCAGCCCGCCGCGCACCATGCCGTCCCCGTGCTCCAGGAGCTGCTCCATGCCCTCATCACCCTCGTCCCCGTCCGCCGTGGACGGATCCGTCCACCTCCGGGCCGACGGGATCTCCTTCTCCTACCCCGACCGTCGGGTCCTCACCGACATCGGCCTCGTCGTCCCCGGCGGCCGCCCCACCGGCCTGCTCGGCGAGAACGGCTCGGGGAAGTCCACGCTCCTGCGGATCCTCGCCGGCCGACTCGCGCCCGACGCCGGGACGCTCGAGGTCCCCGGTCCCGTCGGCCTGCTCCGCCAGGAGCTGCCCTTCGCACCCACGGCGCGCCTCGCCGACGTCGTCGACGACGCGCTGGAGCGCTCGCGCCGGCTCGAGCGCGCGCTCGCCGAAGCGGGGGAGGCCCTCGCTGAGGAGGGGGAGGCCCTCGCTGAGGAGGGGGAGGCCCTCGCCGGGGAGGGGGAGGCGCCCGCCGGCGCCGCACCGCTCACCCCCGCGCAGGCGGCCGTCCGCTTCGACGCGCTGCTCGCGGAGGCGACCCTCGCCGACGTCTGGAACGCGGCGACCCGCGCCGAGGAGGTCCTCGCGGGCCTCGGCCTCGCCGACGTGCCGCGCGAGCGGCGCCTCGGCGAGGTCTCCGGCGGCCAGCGCGGGCGCCTCGCCCTCGCGCACCTGCTGATCGCGCGTCCGACGACGCTGCTGCTCGACGAGCCCACCAACCATCTCGACGACGCCGCCGCGGACTTCCTCGCCCGGCTGCTGGGCGAGCATCCGGGGCCCGTGCTCGTGGCCAGCCATGACCGTGCCTTCCTCGATGAGGCGACCCGTGCGCAGCTCGACCTCGACCCCGTCCCCACCCCGCTGGACCGGGAGCCCGGCGGCCTCGCCGCCTATTCCGGCACCTTCACCGACTACCTGCATGCGCGGCTCGACGCCCGCGAGCGCTGGGAGCGGCGCTTCCGCGATGAGCAGGAGGAGCTGAAGCGGCTCGAGACGCAGGTGCGCGAGAGCCGAAGCGTCGGCCATGAGGGCCGAGGCCCCCGCACCGAGGCCCGTGCGTCGAAGAAGTTCTACGCGGACCGCAACGCCGTCGTGGTCTCGCGCCGGGTCCGCGACGCCGAGCGCCGCCTCGAGGACCTGCGGGCCGCGCAGATCCGCAGGCCCCCGGCGGAGCTGCACTTCACCGGCATGCCCGCCGGCCGTGCGCCCTCCCGCGGCGACGTGCTCGTCGCGATCGCCGACGCCTCCGTCGACGACCGCCTCGGACCGACCTCCCTGATCGTCGCCGCCGGGGAGAAGGTGCTGATCACCGGTCCGAACGGGGCGGGGAAGTCGACGCTGCTGGCTCTCGCGGCCGGCCTGCTCGCGCCCGACGGCGGATCCGTGTCCGTCGCCCGCGACCGCGGCCTGCTCGCCCAGGACGAGGAGATCGACCCCGAGCAGACGCTCCGCGCGACCCTCGGCGGCAGCGGCATTGGCATCGGCGATGGTCCCGCGCCCGACCTCATGGGCCTCATCCACCCGCGCGAGCTGGACCGCCGGGTCGGGGAGCTCTCCCGCGGGCAGCAGCGGCGCGTCGCGCTCGCCGCCCTGCTGCGTCGGCCGCCCGCGCTGCTCCTGCTGGACGAGCCGACGAACCATCTCAGCCTCGACCTCGCGACCCGCCTCGAGCGCGCCCTCGAGGAGTGGGAGGGGACCGTCGTGATCGCCTCCCATGACCGCTGGCTGCGCCGTCGCTGGAGCGGCCGACGGCTCGATCTGCCCGGTCCGGCCTGAGCCTGCCATGAGTCCTGCTTGGGGTCGCCATGAGCAGCGCTTGGGGATGGGGCGGGGCCGCCGGCGACGGTCGGCGGCTGTTCATCCTTCGGCATCCGCTTGCCGACCAGCCCCTTCTGGCTCACAGTGAGGTCATGTCAGACACTGCTCCCCTGCATTTCGAGACCCTCGCCATCCACGCCGGCCAGGAGCCCGACCCGACCACCGGATCGCGCGCGCTGCCGATCCACCAGACGACCAGCTTCGTGTTCCCGAACGCCCAGTCCGCCGCGGACCGCTTCGCGCTCGCCGAGCTCGGCCCGATCTACACGCGCCTGAACAACCCGACCACCGAGGTCGTCGAGAACCGGATCGCGGCCCTCGAGGGCGGCGTCGCGGCCCTCATGGTCGCCTCCGGCCAGAGCGCGATCACGCTGTCGATCCTCAACGTCGCGCAGGCCGGAGACTCGATCGTCCTGTCGCCCTCGCTCTACGGCGGCAGCTACAACCTGTTCAAGAACACCCTGTCTAAGTTGGGCATCGAGCCGCTGTGGGTCGAGGACCCCGACTCGCTGGACTCCTGGCGAGCGGCCGTGAAGCCCAACACCAAGGCCTTCTTCGCGGAGACCATCCCCAACCCCCGCCAGGACGTGCTCGACATCGAGGGCGTCTCCGCGGTCGCCCACGAGGCCGGCGTCCCGCTGATCGTCGACAACACGATCGCCTCCCCGTACCTGCTGCGCCCGCTCGAGCACGGGGCCGACGTCGTCGTGCACTCCGCCACCAAGTTCCTCGGCGGCCACGGCACCTCCATCGGCGGCGTCATCGTCGACGGCGGCCGCTTCGACTTCGGGGCCGACCCCGAGAAGTTCCCCCTGTTCAACGAGCCCGACCCCTCGTACCACGGTCTCGTCTACAGCCAGATCGCCCCGGCGCTTCCGCCGTACGCGATCCGCGCCCGCGTTGCCCTGCTGCGCGACCTCGGCCCGGCGATCTCCCCGCTGAACGCCTTCCTCATCGCGCAGGGCATCGAGACCCTCCACCTGCGCATGGAGCGCCACATCGAGAACACGGCGAAGGTCGCCGCGTACCTCGAGGGCAAGCCGGGCGTGACGACGGTGTCCTACGCGGGCCTGGAGTCCTCGCCGTACTACGACCGCGTGCAGAAGTACCTGCCGCGCGGTGCGGGCTCGGTCCTCGGCTTCGTCCTCGAGGGCGGCCGCGAGGCCGGCATCGCCTTCGTCGACGCGCTCGAGCTGCACTCGAACGTGGCGAACGTGGGCGACGTGCGCAGCCTCGTCATCCACCCGGCCTCGACCACCCACTCGCAGCTCTCCGAGGAGGAGCAGCGCGTCGCGGGCGTCGAGCCCGGCTTCGTGCGCCTCTCCGTGGGCCTCGAGCACATCGACGACATCCTCGCCGACCTCGACCGCGGCTTCGCCGCCGTCGCCGGCTGACCCGCCGGTCGACTGCCCGGCTGACGCGCCGATCGACTGCCCAGCTGACGCGCCGGTCGACCGCTCGGCTGGTCCGACGCCGCCCTGCTGCTCCCTCGCGGCAGGGCGGCGTCGTGCTGCCGGACGGCGGACCGTCGGGCGCCGCCGACCCGCGGCGCCGCCGGTGGCTCCCGCTCCGCCGCGGCACTGGATACGCTGGGGCGACCATGAGCATCGAGATCTCGCCCCTGCCCCCGTCCCCCCTCGATCTGTGGCCGCCGGCATGGACCCCGTCGGCGGTCGTCTTCGACTGCGACGGCCTGCTGGTGGACACCGAGGCGCGCTGGGTCGAGCTGCAGGACGCCTACCTGGAGCGCCATGGCGCTCGCCTGGACGAGGCCACCCGCCGCTCGATCACCGGCCGTGCGGCCGAGGTCGTCGTGGAGGTCATCGGCGAGGCCGTCGGCAAGCATCCGCTGACCGTGCGCGATGATCTGCTGGCCGCCTTCCGCGAGGGCTACGAGGAGGATCCGGTGCCGATGCCCGGCGCCGTGGAGACGCTGCGCGCGATCGCCGCGAAGCGCCCCGTCGCGGTCGCCTCCAACTCCCCGCGCGAGATGCTCGACGAGAAGCTCGCGACCCTCGGCGTCGCCGACCTCGTCGACGCGACGATCGCGGTCGAGGACGTCCTCGCCCCGAAGCCCGCGCCGGACATGTACCTCGCCGGTGCCCGCGCCCTCGGCGCGGACCCGGCGGACTGCCTCGGCTTCGAGGACTCCGAGACCGGCGCCCAGGCGGCGCTCGGGGCGGGCCTGCAGCTGATCGTCGTGCCCTCGGTGCCCGGGCAGTCGCCCCGCGCGCCGCGGGTGCTGGCCTCCCTCGAGGACCCGCAGCTCGCCGCCTGGATCGCCGGCTGGGAGAGCACCCGATGACCGGCGGGACCCGCGCGACGGCCCCGGTCGTCCCCGCGCGCTTCGCCGCGGTCTTCGGGGACTGGACCCCCACCGCGGTCGTCTTCGACTGCGACGGTCTGCTGCTCGACACCGAGAGCGTCTGGCAGCGGGCGCAGGACGCCGTCGTCGGCCGCGTCGGCGCGCAGCTGGAGGAGTCGGACGACGCCCTCCTCCACGGCGCCACGATCGAGGACGCCGCCCGCATCATCGCCGCCCGCGTCCCCGACGCCCCGGCCGCATCGGATACGGCGGACGCGGCGGATGACAGCGCGGGCTCCCTCGAGGAGCGGGTCCTCGCCGACCTGCGCACGGCCTTCGACGCGGAGCTCGGCGACGGCATGCGCACGATGCCCGGCGCCCTCGCCGTGGTGCGCGCCGCCGCCGCCCGGCGCCCGATCGGCTGCGCCTCGAACTCGTGGCTCGAGTCCCTCGACGAGAAGCTCGTCGCCGGCGGGCTGCGCGAGCACTTCACGGTGCTCGAGGCCTCCGACACCGTCGCGCGCCCGAAGCCGGCCCCGGACATGTACGCGGCGGCGGCCCGGGCGCTCGGCGCCGAGCCCGGTGACGCGCTGGCCCTCGAGGACTCCGGCACCGGGGCGCAGGCGGCGCGCTCCGCGGGCCTGCGGCTGCTGGTGGTCCCGGCGCCCGGGGCCGCTGGTCCGGCGCCCGAGGGGGACCTCGTGCTCGGCAGCCTCGAGGACCCCGATCTGCTGGAGTGGATCGCCACCTGGTGAGACGGCGTGAGGCCGACAAGTGGCATGACACAGGTTCGCGGTGTTCACTGGACCCCATGACCACTTCGGCCGACGCCTCGCAGCCCTTGCCCGCCCGCGCCCACGGATCCGCGCTCCGCGGACGCGGCTGGCTGAACACCGGAGGCGTGGACCTCGCCCTCGAGGACCTCCGCGGCAAGATCGTCCTGCTGGACTTCTGGACCTTCTGCTGCGTCAACTGCCTGCACGTCCTCGACGAGCTGCGGCCCCTCGAGGCGAAGTGGGCCGATGAGCTCGTCGTCATCGGCGTCCACTCCCCGAAGTTCGAGTTCGAGAAGGACCCCGAGGCGCTCGCCGCGAACATCGCCCGCTACGAGGTCGAGCATCCGGTGATCGACGATCCCGAGCTGCAGACCTGGAGCGAGTACGGCGCCCGCGCCTGGCCGACGCTGATGGTGCTGGACAGCCACGGCCGCATCGCCGGGAACCTCTCCGGCGAGGGGCATGCGGCGAACCTCGACGCCCTGATCGGCCGCCTCGTCGCCGAGGCCGAGGCCGACGGCTCCCTGCGCCGCGGGCCCGCCCCGACGGTGCTCGCCGAGAAGGTGCCCCAGACCCTCCGCTTCCCCTCGAAGCTCACGACCCTCGACGACGGCCGCCTCGTCGTCTCCGACGCCGGCCAGCACCGCCTGGTCGTCTTCGAGGCCGACGGCACGACGGTCGACGAGGTCATCGGCGAGGGTCGTCGCGGCCACGGCGACGGCGAGGGGCAGGAGGCGACCTTCGCCGAGCCCAACGGCGTGCTCGCGCTGCCCGCCGAGGTCGCCGAGAAGGTCGGCTACGACCTGCTGGTCGCCGACACCGCCAACCACCTCCTGCGCGGTGTCGTCGTCGGCCGCGACCGCCTGCTGCGCTCCCGCAGCGCGAGCACCGTCACGACGGTCGCGGGCACGGGCGCCCAGTGGATGCAGGGCGAGCCGCTGCCCCGAGGGGAGGGCGACCCGCTCTCCTTCTCCCTGTCGACCCCGTGGGACCTGACCTGGTCGCATGCGCTGGACCGGGCCGTGATCACCATGGCCGGCATCCACCAGATCTGGACCTTCGATCCCGCCACCGGGGCGCTGATGGTCCTCGCGGGCACCACCCAGGAGGGCCTCGTCGACGGGCCCGTCGTCACCTCCTGGTGGGCGCAGCCCTCGGGTGTCGACGAGCTGGCCGACGGCCGCATCGTCGTCGCCGACTCCGAGAGCTCCGCGGTGCGCGTGATCGACCCGCAGACCATGCAGGTCTCGACGCTCGTCGGCCAGGGGCTGTTCGACTTCGGGCACGTGGACGGACCGGCCGAGGTCGCCCGCCTCCAGCACCCGCTCGGCGTGACCGCCCTGCCCGACGGCCGGATCGCCGTCGCCGACACCTACAACGGCGCCATCCGCCTCCTCGACGAGCACGGCGCCGCCGACGGCACCGCGAGCGTCGTCACCGTCGCGACCGACCTCGACGAGCCCTCCGCGGCCGTCGTCGGCCCCCCGATCGACGGGATCGGCCAGCTGGTCGTCATCGAGTCCGGGCGCCACCGGGTCACCTGGGTGCCGGTCGCGAAGGCGGCCGAGCGGGCCATCGACCACGGCGCCCAGCGCTCCGAGCGGCCCGTCACCGAGATCGGCCCCGGCCCGCTGACCCTGCGCGTGCTGTTCACCCCGCCGGAGGGCCACAAGCTCGACGACACCCTCGGCCCGTCCACGCAGGTGACCGTCTCCACCACCCCGCAGACGATGATCACCGCGGGGGAGGGCGTCGGCACCGCGCTCGAGCGCACGATCGAGCTGGACCCCGCCTACGAGGAGGGCGTGCTGCACGTCAGCGCCCGCGCCGCCTCCTGCGACGCCGACCCGGCGATCGAGTTCCCCGCCTGCCACATGCACCAGCAGGACTGGGGCGTGCCCTTCCGGATCGTCGAGGGCGGTCCGACCGAGCTCGACCTCTCGCTGCTCGCCTGAGCGCCGCCGTCCGACCGTTCCCGACGAAAGCTGATCCGTGGATCTGATCACCGACTTCCCTCTCGGCGACGACATCGCCGTCACCCTCCTGGTCCTGGCCGCGCTGTCGATCGCCGCGCTCGTCGTGGGCGCGATCGTGCCGGTCCGGCTGCGCCGCGACCAGGACAGCCCGGAGCTCGACGCCGACCTCGGCCGGGCCCTGGGGAGGCAGCTCGCCTCCGCGGGATCGCTCGCGCTGTGGATCGGCATCCCCGCGCTCGCCCTGCTGTACCTGGTGCCGGGGAGCACCGACACCCGCATCCTGCGGTCGGCCTTCATGCTCACCGGCCTGCTGCTCGGCCTGGTCGCCGGCTGGCGCGGCCTCGCCGCCCAGCTCGCCGCGCTCGCGGTGCCGGCGGAGCGCCGGCTCGCGCTCGTGCCGCGGCTCGGCGCGATGCTGACGACGGGGGCGCTCGCCCTCGGCATCCTGCCGGTCGCGCTCGCGCTGTGGTTCCTGCAGGAGGGCGCGGCCTCGCCCCTGATCGGCCTCGCCGCGGGCGCGGCGATCTCCGCGCTCGCGCTGCGCGCCTGCGCCGTGCCGATGGATGCCGCCGCCGCGGCCTCCGCGGTGCTCGTGGGAGCCGACGAGAACGAGCTCGAGGTCGACGCCGAGAAGAACCTCGGCGCCGAGCACCTGCGCGCCGCCCGCGTCTTCCGCCGCGGCGCCGTGCAGGCCGCCGAGCTCACCGCCCTCGTGCTCGCGCTCGCGGGCGTCGGCATCCTGCTGGGCGTCGCCGTGCTCGCCGGCGAGGGCATCCTCGTGGTGCTGCTGGGCCTCGGCGTGGCGATGCTCGCCGCCGCGGTCGTGGCGCTCGTGCCGCATGCGCGCCGGGCGCCCGCCCCGGGGGAGGACGACGAGGACGACCTCGACGGCATGGACCCCGTCGGCTCGCCCCTGCGCCTGACCCTCGGCGGCCTCGTGCCGGCCGTGCTCGGCGGCATCGGCATGATCGTCGCGGCCGCCCTCTGGCTGCCCTCCGCGTACCAGGACCTCCGCTTCGCGCAGGTCGGCATGGACACCTTCACCGACACCGCGATCGTCGGCGACACGCCGACCGCCCGCGCGGACCTCGAGGAGCAGATCCTCAGCGCCATCACCGACATGTCGCAGTGGACGACCGTCACCGACGACTCGCGCGACGCCGGCGCCTTCCTCGACGTGCTCGCGCTGTACTCGGTGTCCCCGGCGACGGTCGCGTCCTCCGCCCTCGGGCTCGGCGTCCTCGCCGCCCTCGCGGCGGTGCTGCTGCTGGGCCGCACGGGCGACCGCCGCGGCACCGCGGTCCTGCGCGCCGCGCGCACGAGCCGCACCGGCGGCGCCCTCGGCACGGCCTCCGCGCTCGGCTCGGGCGCGCTGATCGCCGCGGGCGGCATCGGCCTCGTCGTGCTGATCGCGGGCGTGATCGGCGTGCTCAGCGCCGGCGTCCCCGCGCTCGCCCTCGCCCTGCTCGCCTATGCGGGCCTCGGCGCGCTCGTCGTGGTCGTGTCCTTCTCGGCCTCGCTGCTGGCGCCGGCGCTGCTCGAGCGCCCCGGCGTCGACCCCGAGGACCGTGCGGCCGGGGCCGGCTCGGCCGTCGGACCGCAGGTCGCGATGCTGCTGGCCGCACTCCTCGCGGGCCTCGCCGCCCTCGGGCCGATCGTCACCGCGATGCAGGTCGCGGACCGCGCCGCGACCGTGTGGGAGGAGCGCGCGCTGCACGCGCTGACCTCGCAGTCGGTCACGCTGATCGCGGGCGCCGGCCTCGGCGCGGTGACGCTGCTGCTGGTGACGGCCTCGCTGCTCGAGGCGTCCCGCCGGGCCGGGGCGCTCGCGGTCGTCGAGACGCGCGCGGCGCTCCTCGAGAAGCGCTCCACGGCGATCCTCGACGAGGTGCGCGACGGCATCCGCCGCGCCGCCCTGCCCGCTCTCGTGATCGTGGTCCTGATGCCGCTGGTCGCGGGCTTCGGCCTCGGCCCCTCGGCGCTGCCCGGCTATGTGCTGGGGCTGCTGGTCCCCGCGGCCGGCTGGGGCCTGTGGACGATCGCCTCGGCGGTGCTGATGAAGTCGTCCTCCGATGCGATCGGCGACGGCCGCTACGGCGGCCCCGGCTCCTGGGGCCACTCCGGCGCCCTCGGCGGAGCGGTCCTCACGGGCGTGCTGCGCTCGGTCCTCGGCTCGCTCGCGCTGCCGACGATCCTGGTCACGGCGCTGGTCTCGGCCCTCGCGGTGTCCTCGGCGACCTCGGTGGTCACCGGCGGGGTGACCTTCTACCTGCGCTGGGGCGTCGCCCTGCTCGCCCTGATCCTCATGCTCGTGTGCTGGGTGAGCGCGACGACCGCCCCCGAGGTCGACCTCGAGGACGGCGTCGAGGAGACCTCCCGCCCGCTGTTCGCGAAGGACGACGAGTCCGAGCGCACCACCATCGACGCGATGAACTGGGAGTCCGACGGCAGGCGCTGAGCGGGCATGAGCCCGTCGTCGGCCGACGGGCGCATGCGCGAGGGGGCCCGACCGCAGCAGCGGTCGGGCCCCCTCGTCGATGCGGGAGCGGTCCCTCAGGCGGGCTCGGAGGGGCCCGGCAGGGCGCCGAGGCCGCGCAGCACGAAGGCCTCGAGCGCCGTCTGCGAGTAGCGGCGGGCCGTGGGGCCGACGACGAGGCCGTTGATCACGCGGACCGTCGCGTCGACGTCGAGATCGGCCGTGAAGTCGCCGGAGGCGACGCCGTCGCGCAGGATCGTGCGCAGGACGTCCTCGATGATCATGACGTGCTCGCGCATGCGGGCGGCGTTCTCGGGGGAGAGCGGCCCGGACGTGGAGGCCTGCGGCATGTGGAAGGAGACGCTGAGCTCGAGCTGCGTGCGGATGTACTGCAGCACGCCCTCGCGCGGCGAGGGGGCGTCGCCGATGCCGGCGGTGAGCTGCGAGATGTAGCTCGCGGTCTCGTGCATCGCGTACTCGACCAGGAGCGTGTCCTTGTCGGGGAAGTGGTTGTACATCGCGGTGCGGCCCACGCCCGCGGCGACGGCGATCGCCGAGAACGTGACCGCGTCGAAGTCCTTGGACTCGAGCAGCTCGGTGAGGGCCCCGAAGATCTTGTCGCGAGTGCGTTCGCGATGCTCTTCGAGCGACCCTCCGATGATCTTGGGCATGTGCGGGCTCCGGCGTCGGTCCTGTCCGGGCGGAACTGCCCGAGTGTGCAAGGAACCGCAGGTCATAGACCTGCGGTTCCCGGTGGAGCGGGTGACGGGAATCGAACCCGCGCTGTCAGCTTGGGAAGCTGAAGTTCTACCATTGAACTACACCCGCGCGTGCCGTCCGGTCGGCTCCGCGGGGATCCGCGGGCGTCGGGATGGACGACGGGAAGCATACCGCGTCCCAGGCCGGGGAGCGAATCGGGTGTCACGGCCCACGTCCTGCGACCGCATCCCGCCGCCGGAGGGGATGCCTCGCGCACGCCTGCGCGCGCGATCCCGGACGGCGGCGCAGGCGTCCGCGGAACCGGTTCCCGGGCGTCGGCACAGGCTTCGGACGATAGGCTGGACTGGTGCTGCTGAGCGATCGTGATATCCGGACCGAGCTCGAGGCCGGGCGTGTGCGCCTGGAGCCCTTCGACGAGCAGATGATCCAGCCTGCCTCGGTGGATGTGCGCATCGACCGCTTCTTCCGGCTGTTCGACAACCACAAGTACGCCATGATCGACCCCTCGCAGGAGCAGGCCGATCTGACCCGCCTGGTCGAGGTCGATCCGGGGGAGCCGTACATGCTGCATCCGGGCGAGTTCGTGCTCGCGTCGACCTACGAGCAGGTCACTCTGCCGGACGACGTCGCCGCGCGCCTCGAGGGCAAGAGCTCCCTGGGGCGGCTGGGTCTGCTGACGCATTCGACGGCGGGCTTCATCGACCCGGGCTTCGAGGGCCACATCACCCTCGAGCTGTCGAACATGGCGACCCTTCCGGTCGCGCTCTGGCCCGGCATGAAGATCGGCCAGCTGTGCTTCTTCCGACTGTCCTCCCCGGCGGAGGCGCCCTACGGGAGCGAGGGCAACCTCAACCGCTACCGTGGTCAGCGGGGCCCCACGGCCTCCCGCTCCCATCTGAACTTCCATCGCACCCTCATTCCTGTGGAGGACGTGGACCATTGAGCATCCAGAACGGACACTCGGGCGAGATCGCCGTCCACCGGCTGCAGCTTCCCCGCGACACCCAGCGCTCCGATGTGCTGACGATGCTGCGCAACGTGCTGCCGCAGGCCGAGACCGACGCCGACGGCGCCATCGCCCTGGGCGACGGCGCCCGCCTCGTCCCCGACGCGACGCCGCGCGGCTCCGGCCGCTGGTCGATCGAGGTCGTGCGCGAGCGCGAGGACCCGGCGCCCCCGGGGTCCGACGACTCCCACGGCTACGCCCGCGCCTTCCCCGACGGCCTGCCCTTCGGCGATGAGCGCCTCGTGCTCGACCTCGCCTGGTCGCTCGCCCGCCGCCTCAACGGCGCCGTCGTGACCGACTCGGGCGTGCGCCTCGAGCCGCATCCCTTCCACGTCCGGGACCTCACGGTCGTGAGCCCCTATGCGCTGGCCCCGGAGTCCCTCGCCGAGCTGATCGCCCCGCTCGAGCCGGAGGCGACGCTCGACGAGGCCCCGTCGGAGGTCGCGCGCTCCGGCTACAGCGTGACGATCCCGCTCGAGGACGGCAGCGAGATCTCGCTGCGGGTGAGCCGTGCCGGACACCATCCGGCGCTCACGGCCCTGCCGTGGGTGGACACGGCGGTCGACTACGACCTCGCCCACTTCCCGCTCGACGAGGAGGAGGACGAGATGGAGCGGCCCGACACGGACACCTCCGAGCGCTGGGCGAACGCCTACCGTCGCGTCGGCCTCCTCGCCGGGCTCCTGGTGGAGGCCGTCGGCGGCTACGTCATCGACCTCGAGGGCTATCTCGTGGACCCGGCCGACCTCGTCTGACCCGTCGGCCGCGCCCCGCGCCTCGGCCCCGCGGAGACGACGACGCCCCGAGCTCATGCTCGGGGCGTCGTCGTCTCTCTCGCCGGAGCGGAGCAGGGGCGGATGCAGGGGCGGATGCGGGGGATGCGGGGACGAGGGGCGGCGCGCCTCAGGCGCCGACGGGGCGCGAGCTGCGGCCGGCGGCGCCCAGCTTGATGGGCAGGAAGGCCAGCAGGCCGAGGCCGATCACCAGGACGATCCCGAGGATGCCGGTGCGGGTGTCGGAGAACAGCCACACCGTGAGGGCGAAGGCCGCGGTGCCGAGGAATCCGAGGGCGCGTCCGGTGGTCGCGTAGAGGCCGAAGTTCTCGGTCTCGCGGCCCGGCTGCGACAGCCGCGTGAGGAGGTTCCTCGAGGCGGACTGCACGGGGCCGACGAACAGGCAGATCGCCAGTCCCGCGACCCAGAACACGGCGACCGACGAGAACGCCAGGACCACGAGCCCGAGCACGACGATCCCCAGGCATCCGACGATGATCACGGGCCGGGGCCCGAAGCGGTCGTCGAAGCGGCCGCCGGCGAAGACGCCGAAGCCCGCCACGAGGTTCGCCGCGATGCCGAAGACGATGATCTCCACGGTGGAGAACCCGTAGGCGTTGGCGGCGAGCACGCCGGCGATCGAGAAGACCGCGCCGAGGCCGTCGCGGTAGATCGCGGAGGCCACGAGGTACTGCAGCATGACGGGCTCCTCGCGCACCGCCCTCACCACGCGGCGGACGATCTGCGCGTACCCCTGCCAGGGGTTCCAGCGCTCCGCGGGGGCGGAGGCGGGATGCTGCGGGGCGCGGAGCATGAGCGGGAGGGTGCCCACGAGGATCCACAGGGCGACGAACAGCGGGATCGCGCGGTAGTTCCAGCCGTCGTCGCCGGTGATGCCGAGGAGGCCGGTGCCGGGCATGACGAACAGGACCAGCACGAGGCCGAGGCACACGATGGAGCCCCAGTAGCCGACGGCCCAGGCGGTGCCCGAGACGCGGCCGCGGTCCTCGGGGGTGGAGATCTCCGGGAGCACGGAGTTGACGAAGACCCCGGCGAGCTCGGAGCAGACGAGGGCGACCGCGATGAGGATCGCGCCGAGCTGCAGGTAGTCGGAGTCGAGGCGGACGGCGGGCATGAGGGCGATCGCGGCGACGGTCGCGAGGGTGAATATCCGCAGCAGGGCGTTGCGGGCGCCGCCGCGGTCGGCGAGGTTGCCGAGCAGGGGAGCGGTCAGGGCGATGATCACCGCGCCGACGGACTGCCAGGTCGTGAGCACCTGGGAGCCGTGGTCCTGCGCGGCCTTGATCGCCTCGTCGCCGACGGCGCCCTCGGCGGCGACGGCGCTCGCGACATAGGTCGCGAAGACGAAGGTGAGGATGACGGAGCTGAAGGCGGACATTCCGCCGTCCCAGAGGGCGAACGCACGGACGGCGCGCCGCGGGCGGGATTCCCGGAGGTCCGCAGAAGAGGCCATGAGCACACTCTATGCATCGGCGTCCTTTCGGCCCGTTCGGCCCATAGAATGGTCGAGGCCCCTTTCCCCCGGTGTTGGACGGAGACCGCGTGTATTCGATGCTCCTCGCCCATCTCGTCGCCGCCCTCGTGGCGCCGGTGCTGGTGAGGAAGCTCGGCAGGAACGCGTTCTACCCGCTGGCGGCCGTCCCGGGAGCGTCGGCCGTGTGGCTGGCCCTGCAGGGCCCCGTGGGCCTCGCCGAGGCGCCGATGGAGCGCTCCGTCCCCTGGATCCCCGAGTTCGGCATCGAGCTCGCCTTCCGCCTGGACACCCTCGGCTGGGTGATGGCGCTGATCGCGACCGCGATCGGGGCCGTCGTGCTCGCCTACTGCGCCCGCTACTTCAAGGACACCGAGCCCGGTCTCGGCCGCTTCGCCGCGGTGCTGACGGCCTTCGCCGGCGCGATGGTCGGCCTCGTGATGTCCGACGACGTGATGATGCTCTACACCTTCTGGGAGCTCACCACCGTCTTCTCCTACCTCCTGATCGGCCATTACCCGGACAAGCAGTCCTCCCGCCGAGCGGCGATGAACGCGCTGATCTCGACGACCGCGGGCGGCCTGGCGATGCTCGTCGGCCTGCTGATGCTCGCCCACGGCGCCGGCTCCATGCGGCTGTCGGAGATCGTGACCTCCCCGATCTGGGTCGAGGCCTCTCCGGTGACGATCACCGCGGCGCTGCTCGTGCTCGCGGGCGCCGTCACGAAGTCGGCGCTGGTGCCCTCGCACTTCTGGCTGCCGGGAGCGATGGCCGCGCCGACGCCCGTCTCCGCGTACCTGCACGCGGCGGCGATGGTGAAGGCCGGCGTCTACCTGATCCTGCGCCTGGCCCCGGGCATCGCGCACGTCGAGGCGATCTCGATCGTGCTCGCGGTGCTCGGCGCGGCCACCATGATCCTCGGCGGCTGGCGCGCCCTGCGGCAGACGGACATCAAGCTGCTCCTCGCCTACGGCACCGTCTCCCAGCTGGGCTTCCTCAGCGCCGTGGCGGGCCTCGCGACGACGGACGCGATGCTCGCGGCGCTCGCGATGCTCATCGCGCACTCGCTGTTCAAGGCGCCGCTGTTCATGGTCGTCGGCATCATCGACAAGAAGTTCGGCACCCGCGACCTGCGGGTCCTCTCGGGCGTGGCCCGCGTCGCGCCCGCCGTCGCGATCATCGGCACCGTCGCCGCCGCCTCGATGGCGGCCGTGCCCCCGCTGCTGGGCTTCGTCGCCAAGGAGGCGATCTACTCCGCGCTCTGGTACGAGGGCGGCTGGCACCGGTCCCTGCTGATCGCGCTCGTCACCGGCTCCGTGCTGACGGTCGCGTACTCGTGGCGCTTCGTGGACGGCGCCTTCGGTCGCGCCCCGGGCGCCCCGCAGGTCGAGAAGCCCGAGATCCCGCTCCTGTTCTGGCTCCCGCCCGCGGCGATCGCCGCGCTCTGCCTCGTCCTGCCCGCGGCGGCCGGCCCCCTCGAGGACCTCCTCGCGGGCTTCGCCGCGACCGTCCCGGACACCGGCTCGCATGCGCACCTCGCGGTCGTCCCGCACCTGGGCGTGCCGCTGCTCGCCTCCGCCGTCACCCTCGGCACCGGCGCGGTGCTGTGCGTGCTCGCGCGCCCGTTCGCGCGCCTGCAGCGGGCCGTGTCCCCGCAGACCTGGGCGGGGGATCGCGGCCAGGAGTGGTGGGACGCGGAGCGCATGTTCCGTCGGACGATGCGCGCCGTCGACACGGTCGCCGTGGCGATCACGCCGCTGTTCCAGCGGGGCTCCCTGCCGTACACCCTGGGCACGATGCTCGTGGTGATGATGGGCCTGACGATCCCCGTGGCGCTCACCATGGCGCCGCTGCCGGACAACCTCGTGCTCTTCCATCAGCCCGTCGAGCTCCTGGTCCTGCCCGTGGCGGCGCTCGCGGCGATCGGCGCGGCCCGCTCCCGCCGCCGCCTCCGCGCCGTGTTCCTGATCAGCGTGACCGGCTATGCGGTCGCCCTCCTGTTCCTCTTCGCGGGCGCGCCCGACGTCGCCACCACGCAGGTCCTCGTCGAGACCGCGATGACCGTCGTGCTGGTGCTCGTGCTGCGGCGCCTGCCCATCCACTTCTCCCGGCGCCCGCTGCGGATCGGCGCGCTCGTGCGCTGGGGCATCGCGATCGGCACCGCGGTCACGCTGTGCGGGGCGGCGCTGTTCGCGGCCGACGCCCGCACCGAGGCCCCGCTCGGCCCCGAGCTGATCGAGGCGGCCTACGAGATCGGCGGCGGGCACAACACCGTCAACGTCGCGCTCGTCGACGCCCGCGTCTGGGACACCATGGGCGAGATCTCGGTGCTCCTCGTGGTCGCCACCGGCGTCGCCTCGCTGATCTTCGTGACCCGTCGCGAGCAGGGCATCTCCCGCGTCCGCGATCTCGACCACCGCACCCCGATCTGGCGCCGCCGCAACGTCGACGACCTCCCGCGGAACGTGCTCAGCTTCGACGTCCGCGACGACGACGTGCAGGGCGCGAACCGCTGGCGCACCTGGCTCTCCGCCGGGCTGACCCTCGCGCCCGAGCGCCGCATGGTGATCCTCGAGGTGCTCACCCGCATCGCCTTCCCGGTGATGATGATGTTCTCGGTGTACTTGCTGATGGCGGGCCACAACCTGCCCGGCGGCGGCTTCGCCGGCGGCCTCGTCGCGGGCCTGGCTCTCGCGCTGCGGTACCTGGCCGGCGGCCGCTACGAGCTGACCGAGGCGGCGCCGGTGCAGGCGGGCCTCGTGCTCGGCGCCGGGCTGTTCATCGCCGTCGGCGCGGGCGTGCTGCCGCTGCTGTTCGGCGGCACCGTCTTCTCCACCGCGACGCCGGTGGTCGAGGTGCCGCTGCTCGGCGAGCTGCACTTCCCCAGCGCCATGCTCTTCGACACCGGCGTCTACCTCGTCGTCGTCGGCCTCGTGCTGGACCTCCTGCGCACCCTCGGGGCCCAGATCGACCAGCAGCAGGAGGCGGAGTCCGATGTCCGTTAGCCTGACCCTCCTGCTCACCGCGGGGATCCTCATCGCCTGCGGCGTCTACCTCGTGCTCGAGCGCACCCTGACCCGCGTCGTGCTGGGCTTCGTGCTGCTGGGCAACGGCGTGAACGTGCTGTTCATCGTCGCCGCCGGGAAGCCCGGGATACCGCCCTTCGAGGGCACCGGGGACGTGGCCGACATGACCGACCCGCTGCCCTTCGCGATGGTCCTCACCGCGATCGTGATCTCCCTGGGCGTGACCGCCTTCGGCATGGCGCTTGCGTACCGCGCCTGGCAGATGTTCGGACATGACGAGGTGCCCGACGACGTCGAGGACCGGCGCGTCCTGCGTCGCTCCCGTCGTCGGATGGGCGAGGACGTGGAGCAGGTGCCCTGGTCGCAGGCGCTCTCGGAGGAGAACCGGCGCGGTGCGCTGATGCGCTCCCAGGGCGTCGCCGCCCACGACGACCCGCTGGGCTCGGACCTCTCCGGCGCCGAGGACGCCCCCCAGGACCCGACCGAGGCCGACGAGGGCGAGGCCGGGCTCCCGTCCGGCACCTGGTGGGCCGAAGGGCACGGCGGCGACGCGGCGGGTCTCGCCGCCGCCCCCGGCACCGGCCCCGCGACGGATGCCGACCACGATCATCACGACGCCCCGGGGAAGGAGGACTGAGAGATGGAGCTCCTGCTCGCCCTCCCGGTGATGCTCCCGCTCGGGGGCGCCGCCGCCGCGCTGCTGCTGCGCCACCATCCGCGCGTCCAGCTGTGGCTGACGATCCTGACCCTGGTCGCGATCCTGACGGTCGCCGTCACCCTCGGGCTGCGCGTGCCCGATGCGGGCGTGCTGGTGCTGCAGATCGGCAACTGGACCCCGCAGCTCGGCATCGTGCTGGTCGCCGACCGGCTGACCGCGCTGATGCTCGTGATCTCCGCGACCGTCACGCTCGCCGTGCTCGTCTACTCGAGCGCGCAGACCGTCTCGGAGCATTCCGAGGGCACCCCGGTGGCGATCTACCATCCGACCTACCTGGCGCTGGTCGCGGGCGTGTCGATGGCGTTCCTCGCGGGCGACCTGTTCAACCTGTACGTCGGCTTCGAGGTGCTGCTGGCGGCGAGCTACGTCCTGCTGACCCTCGGGGGCTCGGCCAGCCGCGTGCGCGCGGCGACGACCTACGTCATCGTCTCGCTGCTGTCCTCGGTGATCTTCCTGGCGGGCATCGCCGCGGCGTACTCGGCGACCGGCACGGTCAACATGGCCGAGCTCGCCGTGCGCCTCGACGGCGTGCAGGAGGGCACGCGGATGGTGATCGAGCTGCTGCTGCTCATGGCCTTCGCGATCAAGGCCGCGATCTTCCCGCTGAGCGCCTGGCTGCCGGACTCGTACCCGACGGCGCCCGCGCCCGTCACCGCCGTCTTCGCGGGGCTGCTCACCAAGGTCGGCATCTACGCGATCCTGCGCCTGGAGACGCTGCTGTTCCCGGCCTCGCAGCTGAACGTGCTGCTGCTGGCCGCGGCGGCGCTGAGCCTGATCATCGGCATCTTCGGTGCCGTCGCGCAGACGGACCTCAAGAGGGTCCTGTCCTTCACCCTGGTCTCCCATATGGGCTTCATGCTGTTCGGCATCGGCATGAGCACCCGCCTCGGCATGGCCGCGACGATCTACTACGTCGCCCACCACATCACCGTGCAGTCCACGCTGTTCCTCGCGGCCGGTCTGATCGAGCATCGCGGCGGATCCACGAACCTCGCGCGCCTGGGCGGCCTGGCGAAGGTCGCGCCGGTCGTGGCGATCCTGTTCTTCGTCCCGGCGATGAACCTCTCGGGCATCCCGCCGTTCTCGGGCTTCATCGGGAAGGTGGGGCTGATCGAGGCCGGCATCGCCTACGACGACGTGTGGGGCTGGATCCTCATCGCGATCAGCGTCATCACGAGCCTGCTGACGCTGTACGCGATCGCGAAGATCTGGAACCGTGCCTTCTGGCAGGGGCCCTCGGAGGGCGAGCTCCCCCGGGAGCAGCCCGTCCCGAGGATCATGACGGGGGCGACCGCGGCGCTCGTCGGCTTCTCGATCGTCCTGACGCTCGCGGCCGGACCGCTCATGTCGTACGCCGACCAGGCGGCCGTCTCGGTCCTCGAGCGGACCCCCTATGTCGACGCCGTCCTCGGGCCGGACGCGGCGGACCAGCTCGTGTACCGGATCGACGACGAGGGGGAGAAGGTGGTGGACCCGTGAGGCTGAGCCGCAGGATCTCCGGCATCCGGAGCAGCTGGGTGTGGCTGCTCGGATCGGTCGCCTTCTGGTGCCTGCTCTGGGGCGGCATCGATCTGAAGAACGTGCTCGGCGGCCTCGCCGTCACCGTGCTCGTGTTCGTGCTGTTCCCGATGCCGCCGATGGGCCACGAGCTGACGGTGCGGCCGGTGCGCTTCACGCTGTTCGTGCTGCGCTTCATCGCCGACCTCATCGCCTCGGCCCTGCAGGTCGGCTGGTACGCGATCCGCCCGGCGCCGCAGCCGCCGAGCTCGGTGATCGCCGTGCAGATGGCCTCCCGCTCCGACTTCTTCCTGACCTTCACGGGCGTGCTGTCCACGCTGATCCCCGGATCCGTGGTGGTGGAGGCGCAGCGCGCGACCGGCACCCTGTTCCTGCACGTCATCGGTGCAGGCACGGAGGCGGAGGTCGAGAAGGCGCGGCATCGGGTGCGCGAGCAGGAGAAGCGGCTGCTGTGGGCCGTCGGCCGCCGCGAGGTGCTGGAGGAGGCGGGGCTGCGATGACGCCCTTCGAGATCATGCTGGTGATCTACGGCGGCGTGCTGTCGGCGACGGCGCTCATCGTCGTCTTCCGGATGATCGTCGGACCGACGATCCTCGACCGCGCCATCTCCACGGACATGCTCGTCGTGCTCGTGGTGATCGGCATGGCCCTCTACACCGCGAGCGCGAAGGCGGCCTGGGCGGGACCGTCGATGCTCGGCCTGACAGGGCTCGCGTTCATCGGCACCGTCGCCTTCGCCCGCTTCGTCGCCCGCGAGGACATCGGCGCCCGCACCGCGCGGCGCGGCGGCGAGAGCACCGCGACCGGCGCGTTCGTCGCGATCGACCCCGACCGCTACGACCACACCGCGGGGCCGCAGCACGTGGACGACCCGGTGCTCTGGGCCGCGGAGGATCCGCAGGGCGAGCCCGCCGACGGATCCGACGGATCCGATGGGGCCGACGGGTCCGACGGGGCTGGCTGGTCCGACGAGTCCGATGATTCCGACGAGTCCGGCTTCGGTGCGGATCCGTCCGTCGGTCGCGGCTTCAGCCCGGCCTCGCCCCATGAGCCCGGGTCCGACGAGCCCGGGTCCGATGAGCAGGAGGACTTCCGATGAGCGCCGTCGAGATCGTCGCGTCGGTCCTGATCGGGATGGGCATGATCCTCGCGGTGGTCGCCGCGATCGGGCTGAACCGCTTCGACAACGTCCTCATGCGCATGCATGCGACGTCGAAGCCGCAGACCCTCGGCCTTCTGCTGGTCTTCGCCGGGGTCTCGCTGGCGGTGGGATCGTGGTCGCTCGCGGGCCTGCTCCTGGTGGTGCTGCTCGCGCAGATGCTGACGGTGCCGGTGGCGAGCACGATGGTCGGCCGCGCCTCCTTCCGTCGCGGCTTCGTGCGCGGCGGCGAGTATGCGGTCGACGAGCTCAGCCCGCGCCTGGCCGAGGACGGCGGCGACGACGACGATGACGAGGACGGCTTCGTCGACGAGTCCGACGACGACTTCGAGGGCCTCACGCACCACGACGAGGACCGCTTCCCGGAGAACGTCGTCACCAGCGCCGACACCGCCGACGCGGTCACCGATCGCAACTGGGACGAGCCCGAGGCGGGCAGCGACGACGGCGACGACGAAGAGGACTCGATCGACGTCGACCTCGACGACGAGACCGAGCTCGAGGCCGAGGAGGTCGCCGAGCGCGACCCCCGTCCCTGAGGCGGCCCCGGCGGACCCCGCCCCTGAGGCGGTCCGGCTGCGAGGCGGCCCCGGTTCCGAGGACGGGGCGGCTCAGAAGAGGCCGACGGGGTCGCCGTTCGCGTCCAGCCCCATCCGCAGCGCCGCAGGCTCCTGCGGGAGCCCCGGCATCGTCATGATCGCGCCGGTGAGGGCGACGACGAAGCCCGCGCCGGTCCGCGGCACGAGGTCCCGCACGTGCAGGATGTGCCCGGTGGGGGCGCCCAGCAACGTGGGATCGTCGGAGAACGAGTACGGGGTCTTCGCGACGCACACGGGCAGCGTGTCCCAGCCGTGGCGCTGCAGCAGCCGCAGCTGGGTAGGAGCCCGATCCACGAGGACCACGTCCTCGGCCCCGTAGATCTCCCGGGCGATCGTCCGCAGCGCGTTCTCGACGCCGTCGGCCGGATCGTAGAGCGGGCGATATCCCCGATGCCCCGAGCCATCCGGCCCCGGCCCATCCGGCCGCCGACCATCCGGCCCCTGCCCGTCGATCACCTCGAGCACCTGGTCGGCGAGGGCGAGCCCGCCCTCGCCGCCCGCGGCCCAGACGTCGGAGAGGGCCGCGCGATGCCCGTGCGTCCGTGCCCAGTCCAGCAGCGCGGCGATCTCGGCGTCGGTGTCGGAGGGGAAGCGGTTCAGCGCGATCACCGGCTCGAGGCCGAAGCGGCCCAGGTTCTCGACATGGCGGGCGAGGTTCGCGGTGCCCTCCAGCATCGCGCCGACGTCCTCGGACTCGACGTCGGCGAGGGCGACCCCGCCGTGGAGCTTGAGCGCCCGGACGGTCGCGACGACGACCGCGGCGTCGGGGCGGAGGCCGCCGAGACGGGCCTTGAAGTCGAGGAACTTCTCGGCGCCGAGGTCGGAGCCGAAGCCGGCCTCGGTCACGGTGATCTCGGCGAGGGAGAGGGCGAGGCGGGTCGCGGCGAGGGAGTTGCAGCCGTGGGCGATGTTCGCGAAGGGACCGCCGTGGACGAGGGCGGGAGTGCCGCCGAGGGTCTGCACGAGGTTGGGGCGGATCGCGTCCTTGAGCAGCATGGTGATCGCGCCCTGGACGCCGAGGTCGCGGACGGTCACGGGCTCGCGCTCGCGGGTGAGGGCGAGGACGATGTCGCCGATCCGTCGTTCGAGGTCGTCGACGTCGGAGGCCAGGCACAGGATCGCCATGATCTCGGAGGCGACGACGATGTCGAAGCCGTCCTCGCGGGGGACCCCCTGGGCGGGGCCGCCGAGGCCGATGACGATGCTGCGCAGGGCGCGGTCGTTGACGTCGAGCACCCGCTTCCACTGGATCCGGCGCGGATCGATGTCCAGGGCGTTCCCGCGCTGGAGGTGGTTGTCCAGGAGCGCGGCGAGGGTGTTGTTGGCGATCTGCACGGCATGGAAGTCGCCGGTGAAGTGCAGGTTGATGTCCTCCATGGGGATCACCTGCGCGTGCCCGCCGCCGGTCGCCCCGCCCTTGATGCCCATGACAGGGCCCATCGCCGGCTCGCGCAGGGCGACGACGGTGCGGCGCCCGCGCAGGGTGAGCGCGTCGGCGAGGCCGACGGTGGTGGTGGACTTGCCCTCGCCCGCGGGCGTCGGCGACATGGCGGAGACCAGCACGAGGCGACCGTCGGGCCCGGGGGCCGGCATCGCGCGCACGTCGACCTTCGCGATCTGGCGCCCGTAGGGGATGAGCGCGGCGTCGGGGATGCCGGCGCGCGCGGCGATCTCGGCGATCGGCAGCGGCGTCGCCGCGCGGGCGATCGCGAGATCGGGATTGTCCAGCGGCATCATCGGCCTCCACGGGGTCGTCGTCGGGCCCGACGGGCGGCGCCCGGGCCCGCACCCACTCTACGGACGGCGGCGACCGCGGCATGGCAAGTCCCGGAGACTTCTGGGCCCGGGCGGCGGCCCGTGCCAGATTGGGGGGATCAACGCGGCGGCGCCGTCCAGGCCGAGGGCGCAGCGGACGGACGAGGAGGACCGACGCATGACGGACACGGCGGGCGCAGGCGCCCCGGCGAGCACCACGGATCTGCTGCCCCGGAAGAGGATCGTCGGCTACGCGCTCGGCGACGCCGCCAACAACGTCGCCTTCCAGATGACCTCGCTGTTCCTCATGGTGTACATGACGGACATCGCCGGGGTCCCCGCCGCGATCGCCGGCACGATCTACGGCGTCACGAAGGTGTGGGCGGGCGTGACCGACCTGGTCGCCGGCAACACCGTCGGCCGCCGGGCGACGCGGCACGGACGCCTGCGGCCCTGGTTGCTGTGGGCGAGCCCCTTCCTCGTGGTCGCCCTGGTGATGCTGTTCAGCACGCCCGCGGGGCTGTCGGGCACGGCGACGGTCGCCTGGATCCTGCTGTTCGACGCGATCTTCCAGCTGGCCTACTCGTTCGTGAACATCCCCTACGGCTCGCTGTCGGCGGCGATGACGGAGAACGCGACGGACCGCTCGCGGCTCTCGGGCGCCCGCTCGATCGCCTCCTCGGTCACCGGCGTGGTCCTCTCGCTGATCCTGTCCCCGCAGTTCGAGGACACCGCGGCCGACGGCATCCGCCTGAAGTTCACGATCGCGACGATCGTGCTGGCGGCCGTGGCGATGGTCCTGTACTGGCTGTGCTTCCGCGGCACCCGGGAGGTCGTCCCCGCCGGCAGCGGCGCGCTGAACCTCCGCACGACCCTCGCGATGGTGGTGCGCAATCCTCCGCTGCTGGTGCTGTGCCTCGGGGCGCTGTTCTTCCTCGGCGGCGGCTTCACGATGAACGCGGTGATGATGTACTTCGCCCGCGACGTCGTCGGCGGCGCCGGGTTCTTCACGCTGCTGTTCCTCGCGCAGACCGTCGGCACGATCGCCGCGGCCTCCGCCGTCCCGGCGCTCACCGAGCGGCTCGGCAAGCGCATGGGGTATGTCGGCCTCGCGATCGTGGCGGTGGCGGGCCTGGTCGTCGTCGGCGCGACCCCGGTGGGCGGGCTCCCGATCGCGCTGCTCGGCTACGTCCTGTACGGGATCGGCTTCGGCGGGTCGAACGCGCTCATGTTCTCGATGCAGGCCGACACCGTCGACTACGGCGAGTGGCGCACGGGGACCCGCGCCGAGGGCGGCGCCTATTCGGTCCTCTCCTTCGTGCGCAAGACCGGCCAGGGCGTCGGCGGCGCCCTCGGCGGCGCGATCATCGGCGCCTTCGGCTACGTCTCCGGCGCGGCGGTCCAGTCCGAGAGCGCGCTGCGGGGGATCGAGATCGCCGCCGGCTGGGCACCGGCGGTGATGTGCCTGATCGCCGCGGCCATCATGCTGGCCTACCCGCTGACGATGGATCAGCATCGCGACATCGTCCAGGATCTGCGCCGACGTCGCGCCCGCGCCGCGAGCGCCGTCGATGCCGTCGGGCCCGCCGCAGGCGCAGGCGCCTCCGGCACCGAGGGCTCCGGCGGCTCCGACGGATCCGGCGGCTCCGGTGGCTCTGATGGCGGCGCCGCCGGATCGCCGCGCTGCCTCCGCCTCGCCGACGACGGGCACCGCCTGATCGCCGACCGTCCCCTGGTGACGATCACCGAGACCTACGGCGCCGGCGCCGACGAGATCGGCCGCCGCGTCGCCGAGGCCCTCGGCGTGCCCTTCGCCGGCACCCGCTTCAGCTCGGAGGACCTCGAACGGGCCTCGTCGCCGAACCCGCGGGTCCTCGCCGACGACCGCACCGGCCGCACGCTGCGCTGGCTGCACGCCTTCTCCTGGCAGACCCTCGACGTGAACGTCGCCGCCGCCTCGGGCGACGCGCAGATCTCCACGCAGATGGTCCGCCAGAACATCGACGAGGTGATGCGCCTGGTCCGGGACGAGGGAGGCGTCGTCGTCGGCCGCGACGCGACGATGATCCTCGGCGACGTCATCGGAGCGGTCCACATCCGCCTCGAGGGCGAGGTCGAGGACCGCGTCGCCCGGGCGGCCGCCGCCGAGGGCCTCGCCCCCGAGGTCGCCGCCCAGCGGCAGGTGCGCGAGGACCGCATGCGCCCGCGCATGTCGGGCACGCTCATGGGCTGGGACCCGTCCGAGCCGACGCGCTACCACCTGATCATCGACACCAGCCTGATGGGCGCCGATGAGGCGGTCGAGGAGATCGTCGCAGCCGTCCATGACGCGCACGGCGGTGGCGGTGCTGGCAGGTGACCTGACACGTGGAGCGTCGCCGCGTCCGACACGTCATGTCCTGCTCGGACGGCTGGAGATCGTGCACCGGTCAGCGGGGGCGGCCGCGAGCCGGTGAGCTCGGGGCCGGTCCCTCGCCGCCTCAGCGCTCGATGCATGAAAGATGCATGAAAAAAGAGAGGCGATCCGAAGATCGCCTCTCTGGTGGTGGCTCCGACCGGCGTCGATCCGGTGACCTTTCGATTTTCAGTCGAACGCTCTACCAACTGAGCTACAGAGCCGTGATCACCTGTCGGTGACCGGGGTCAAGACTAGCAGGAGGTTCGGGGCGGCGCTAACCGAGAAGGGCCGATGAGAGGCAGGCCACGCCGAGGTGCTACGCCGGGTCGCGTTCGAGGTGGCATCGGGCAGGGGAGAGGCGATGCCGAGTGCGGTGCGGGAGCCTGCTCGTCGGCGCGACGGGTGTCACGTGCGCCGCACCTCGGCGGGAATCCATCGCGGGGACCGCGTCGGGATGGGTATGCTCGCCTGCGGGCGGTTCACTGCTCTGCCCCCATCGTCTAGCGGCCTAGGACACTGGCCTTTCACGCCGGCGACACGGGTTCGAATCCCGTTGGGGGTACTGCGCGGGTGCGGCACCCGGGGCATCGCCTGTCGATGCCGCGGGGACGCGGTCCACACAGAAGGGCTCCGGCATCGCGCCGGGGCCCTTCTTCCGTTCCGGTGCTGCGCCCCGGACACGCGGCGGTCCGGCGCCTCCGCCCCTGGCGTCTCCGACGCCGACCCGTGCCCCGGTCGTTCCGCAGTCCCCTCCTCTCGTCTCGTCCCGAGGACTCCTCGTTGCCTGCGGCCCCGCGCATCAGCCCCGCTCCTCCAGGGGGGGGCGGCGCGGGCGCTCGAACGGCCCTCACCAGCAGTGCGAGGCGGCTCACACGAAAAGTGGTCGGGAGTCCCCAGAACGTCCGGTAGAGTTATCCATGTCGAAAGGGAGACCGGACGACAAAGCAAGGCCCTGTAGCTCAGTTGGTTAGAGTGCCGCCCTGTCACGGCGGAGGTCGCCGGTTCAAGCCCGGTCAGGGTCGCCCCGCAGGAGAAGCCCCCGAAGCGAAAGCTTCGGGGGCTTCTTCGTTCTGCGCCCGCTCTGCGCGGCGACGAGGCTGATCGTGGGGGCTCGCCGCGGGAGTGGTCGAGGATGGCGGCCTGGGCTTCGGGCTCCTTGAGGATCCCGGGGGCGTTGCCCGCATCGCCGTCGGCGAGCATCCTGGACCCGCCTGCGCGGTTCCCGGTCCGAGCGCACACCCTCTGCTGACAGAGCTTGGGGTTGATGCGCGATCGGGTGTCGGCGTGACCTGACCATTCATCAGTCCCGGATCCGCACACGCATTCCCGCTGGCGGCCCACGACCCGCGACGCACAGCGGCCCCGACCTCATCGAGAAGCCGGGGCCGCTGTGCTGCATGGCCGTCCGGCGAGGGTCCCCCCTCGGGGGAGGGGTGTCGTCGGCTGCGCGGATCAGAACGGCTGGATCGCGAAGCGTCCGACGACGATCACCAGCGAGAGGATCCCCAGCACCAGCGCAGGGGTGAAGGCCTCCTTCCGACGGGCGTGCACGACGACGGCGCCGATCATCAGGATCAGCAGGCCCGTCGCGGCGGTCGGCACCAGCCAGCCGAGCCCCGAGAGGAAGCCGGGCACGATCAGGCCGACGGCGCCGAGCACCTCGAGGATGCCGATGGCCCGGACCTGCCAGGGCTGGAAGCCCTCGACCCACCCCATGCCGTTCTCGGCGAGCTTCTCCTTCGACGAGCTGGCCTTCATGCCGCCGGCCCCGAGGAATCCGAGGGCGAGCAGTCCGGCGATGATCCACAGTGCGATCCCCATGGGATCCTCCTTCGAGTCCGGTCTACTTGACGATTCAAGAAGATAGAGCCCCTCACTTGAAGTGTCAAGTAGAAAAGGTAGGGTGGCGGGATGGCGACCATGGACTCCCCGCAGACCGACCCGACCGCCGCCTCGACGTCCGAGCCGCCCGCGGAGCCGCGCTGGCTCTCCGAGGAGGAGAGGCGGGCCTGGATGGCGACGACCGCGCTGATCACACTGCTCCCTGCCGAGCTCGACGCTCGACTGCGCGCGCGCTCGGACCTCACGTTCTTCGAGTACATGGTGCTCTCGGTCCTCTCCGAGCAGGTCGAGCGGACGATGCAGATGAGCGAGCTCGCGCGCCTGTCCTCCTCGTCCCTCTCCCGCCTGTCCCATGTGGCCGGGCGACTCGAGAAGCGGGGGCTGCTGGAGCGTCGGCGGAGTCCGGGCGTCGGGCGGCGCACGATGGCGACGCTCACCGACGCGGGGTTTGCCGTGGTGGTCGCGGCCGCCCCCGGCCATGCCGGCGATGTGCGGGAGCTGCTGATGGATCGACTGCAGGGCGAGCAGGTCGCCGCGCTGCGCGCCATCGGCCAGACGGTGATCGGTGCCATCGACGCGGACCTCGCCTGCGCCATCGCCGCCTTCGTCCCCGCGTCCGATGCCGCGTCGTCCGCCGGTCCGGCGGGTCCGTCGGGGCCTGCGGATCACAAGTGATTGACAGATAAATCATTCGGGGCGGATAGTCGAGGCATCTCTCGACGCGCCCGAGGAGGCACCCCATGACCGCGGTTCCCGCACCCCAGAGCATCCCCGCCATCGCCCCCGAGGACCTCGTCCTCGGGGTGGACACCTTCGGCGACGTCCCCGCCGACGCCGAGGGCCACCGGCTCTCCGACGCCGAGGCCCTCCGCGCCGTCTTCGAGGAGGGCGTCCTCGCCGACCAGGTCGGCGTCGACGTCTTCGCCGTCGGCGAGCACCACCGCAAGGAGTACTCGATCTCCTCGCCGGAGACCCTCCTGGCCGGGCTCGCCACCCGCACCGACCGGATCCGCCTGTCCTCGGCGGTGACCGTCCTCAGCTCCGACGATCCGGTGCGCGTCTACCAGCGCTTCGCGACCGTCGACGCGCTCTCGAACGGACGCGCCGAGGTGATCCTCGGCCGCGGCTCCTTCACCGAGTCCTTCCCCCTGTTCGGCTACGACCTGGCCGACTACGAGGTCCTCTTCGAGGAGAAGCTCGACCTGTTCGTGAAGCTCCTCGACGAGAAGCCCGTGACCTGGTCCGGGACCCGACGTCCGGCGCTGCAGGACGCGCAGGTCTTCCCCCGCACCGCCCATGAGCACGGCATCCCCACGTGGATCGGCGTCGGCGGCTCCCCGCAGTCCGTCGTCCGCACGGCCCAGCACTCGCTGCCGCTCATGCTCGCGATCATCGGCGGCGAGCCGATCCGCTTCCGCCCCTACGTCGACCTCTACCATCGCGCGGCCGCGCAGCTGGGGACGACGGCGCAGGCCGTCGGCATGCACTCCCACGGGCACATCGCCGCGACCGACGAGCAGGCGCTCGAGGAGCACTACGGTCCCTTCGCCGCGAACCGCGACGCCATCGGCCGCGAGCGCGGCTGGGGGCCCCTGCGCAAGCAGGAGTACCTCGCCGAGGTGCGCGACGGCGCGCTGTACGTCGGCTCCCCGCGCACCGTCGCCGAGAAGATGGCGCGCAACATCGCCGCCCTCGGCGTCTCGCGCTTCGACTTCATCTACGCGGCCGGCGCCAACCGGCCCGAGGTACGCCTCAGCGCCCTCGAGCTCTACGGCACGCAGGTGATCCCGATGGTCCGGGAGCTCCTCGCCGACAGCGCCTTCGTCGCCTCGGCGACGGCCGGAGCAGGGGTCCCGGCATGAGCGCGGCGAGCGTGGGAAGCGCGGAGAGCAGGGGGAACGGCGAGCGGACGCCGCGCACGATCGGCATCCTCGGGGCCGGCAAGGTCGGCACTGTCCTGGCGCGGCTCGCGCTGGCCGCGGGGCACCGCGTCCTCATCGCGGGCTCCGGCGACCCGTCCCGGATCGCGCTGATCGTCAGCGTCCTCGCCCCCGGGGCGGAGCCCGTCGACGCCCGCACCGCGGCGGCCTCCGCCGACCTCGTGATCCTCGCCCTTCCGCTCTCGCGGCACCGGGAGCTCCCGGCCGATCTGCTGGTCGGGAAGACCGTCGTCGACACGATGAACTACTGGCGCGAGACCGACGGGGACCTCCCGGAGTACTCCGACGAGTCCGCCTCGACCAGCGAGATCGTCCAGGAGACGCTTCCCGGCGCGCGCATCGTCAAGGCCCTGAACCACATCGGCTACCACGACCTCGACGAGCGCGGCCGGCCCGCCGGCTCCCCGGAGCGCCTCGCGATCGCGATCGCCGGCGACCCGGCTCCGGCCGACGCGACGACTGCGGCCGACGGGACGGATCCGATCGCCGAGGTCGCGCGCCTGGTCGACGAGCTGGGCTTCGACCCCCTCGTCATCGGTGGCCTGCGCGAGGGCATCCGCCTGCAGCCGTACACGGAGGCCTTCGGCGCCGCGACCGATCGGCGGACCCTCCGCGCGATCGTCGACGCCTTCCCGACCACGGACCGCGGCCGCCGGATCCTCGAGGCGAGCTCCGCCTCCTCGGGCGTCCATGGAGATCACGGGCGCCCGTGATTCGATGAGCTCATGATCCGCATCAGCCGCGAGGACTTCGAGGAGGCCGTCGACGACGCCCTGGACTCCCTGCCCGAGGAGATCGCCGAGCTGATCGCCCGCTCGAACGTCGCGATCCTCGTCGAGGAGGAGCCCGAGGAGCACCAGGTCGGCCATGAGCTGCTGGGCCTGTACGTCGGGATCCCGCTGGACCGGCGCAGCGTGTTCACCGGCTATGCCGAGCCCGACCGGATCTTCATCTACCGCGGGCCGCTGCAGCGCGTGTGCCGCAGCCGCGAGCACCTGGTGCAGCAGATCGCCGTCACCGTGAAGCACGAGCTCGGGCACCTGTTCGGGCTCAGCGACGCGCGCCTGCACGAGCTCGGCTGGGGCTGAGCGCCCGGCCGTCGGCGTCACGGCTCACTCGCTGACGGCGCCCCGGCTCACGCGTCGACGGCGCCCCGGTTCACTCGCCGTCGACGAGGTCGGAGTCCAGGTCCGACAGCCCGGCCTCATGGGCGATGATCGCGATCTGCACGCGGTTGCTGCAGTCGAGCTTCGCGAAGATCTTCGAGACGTGCGCCTTCACGGTCGCCTCGCTCATGAACAGCCGCATCCCGATCTGCGCGTTCGACAGACCCGCGCCGACGGCGCCCAGCACCTCCGTCTCGCGCTCGGTGAGCTGCTCGAGGCCCGGATGGCGGTCGCTGCGGGAGCCCGGGTTGGCGTCGGAGAAGTGCGTGAGCATCCGCCGCGTGACCGTGGGGGAGAGCATCGCCTCGCCGTGGGCGACCACGTGCACCGCCCGCGCCAGCTCCTGCGGCGGGGTGTCCTTGAGCAGGAAGCCGCTGGCCCCGGCCTGCAGCGCCTGGAAGACGTACTCGTCCATGTCGAAGGTCGTCAGCATGATGATCCGCGGGGCGTCCGGGAGGGCGGAGACCGCGCGGGTCGCCGCGATGCCGTCCATCTGCGGCATGCGCACATCCATCAGCAGCACGTCGGGCCGATGCTTGTGCACCAGCGGCACCGCCTCGGTGCCGTCCTTGCCCTCGCCCACGATCTCGATCCCCGGGTCCGCCCCCAGGATCATCGCCAGCCCGGCGCGGACCAGGGAGTCGTCGTCGATCAGTCCGACCCGCGTCAGCTCGCCATCGGCCACGGGATCACCGCCTTCACCTCGAAGCGTCCATCGTCGGTGGGTCCCGACGAGATCGTCCCCCCAGCATGCAGCACGCGCGTCTCGATGCCGGACAGGCCCATGCGGGCGCCCGGCAGGTCCGTCGTGAAGCCCTTGGGCAGGACATTGCTGACCTCGATCACGAGGTCGGTTCCGGGTTCGCCGATGAGGGCGACCCGGGCCCGGGTGTGCCGGGCATGCTTGTGGATGTTCGTCAGCCCCTCCTGGACCACCCGGTAGGCGGTGCGGGCGAGGGCGTCGGGCACGGGGTCGTCGATGAAGTCGAACAGCTCCACGCCGATCCCCGCGCTCTTCGACCCGGCGACGAGGGCGCGCACGTCCTCCCAGGTCGGCTGCGGGGCCAGGGGCGCCGCCTCGTCGTCCCCGCGCAGCACGCCGAGCACCTCCCGCAGCTCCGACAGCGCCGTCGTCGCGGTCTGCCGGATCAGCGCGGCCGACTGCTCGACCTGCTCGCGCTCCAGCGTCGGATTCACCTCGAGGGCCCCGGCATGCAGGGCCACCAGCGAGATCTTGTGGGCGACGATGTCATGCATCTCGCGGGCGATGCGCGTGCGCTCGGCCCGGCGCGCCTGCTCCTCGGCGGAGGCGCGACCGGACTCGGCCTGCTCGGCGCGCTGCTGCAGCTCGGCCAGCAGCAGGCGCCGGGTCGAGGAGTACATGCCGGTGGCGACCGCGGCGGCGACCAGCAGCACCATGAGGATCAGTCCCGACACCGTGACCTCGGTGTTCGAGATCAGCAGCAGCGGGACCGCGCCGGCGGTGACGGCGAGGGCGGCGACCAGCAGGGTCCGGATGCGGGAGGAGGAGCGGGTGGCATAGCAGTAGGTGCCGATCACCAGCACCGTCAGCGACCCGGCGGCGGCGTCGAGCGCGAGCACGAGCGGCAGCAGCCACGGCCAGTACCGGAAGCGCAGCAGGAGGGTCGCGCCGAGCAGCACGATCAGGACCGCGCGGGGGATGAGCAGGGGTCCGGGATCGAGCAGGACGACGGCGACCGCCTCGCCGACGACGAGCACGACGAGGAGCGCCTCCTGCCAGGTCCGACGGACCGGCTGTCCCAGGGTCTCCATGCACGCCAGCCTATCGACCGGACGACCTCCGCTCCGCGTCGGAAGGGGGACGCCCGGCCCGCCCGCCCCCGCCGCAGGGCGAGGCCGCGGAGGCGCGATGCACGACGATCGTCGGCGCCGCGCGACCCCCGCGGACGATGCGACGGCTCCGCGCTGCGAGGAGCCTGGAGGCATGGACACGACGACCACCCCCACCCGCAGCCCGGCCGCCCTCGAGGTGCGCGGACTGACCAAGCGCTACGGAGACCGCGCCGCCGTCGAGGATCTCTCCTTCACCTGCGAGCCCGGCACCGTCACCGGCTTCCTCGGCCCCAACGGCGCCGGCAAGTCCACGACCCTGCGGATCCTCACCGGCCTCGCCCGCGCCGACGCCGGCGAGGCGCTCGTCGGCGGCACCCCCTTCACCGCCCTCGACGCCCCCGCCCGACGGATCGGCGTCATGCTCGACGCAACCGCCCTCGCCAAGGGCCGCACCGGCCGCGAGACACTCCGCCTGACCGCCCGCGCGATCGGCGTCCCCGCCGCCCGCGCCGACGAGATCCTCGAGACCGTCGGCCTCGCCGACGCCGCCCGCAAGCGCGTCGGCGGCTACTCCTACGGCATGCGCCAGCGCCTCGGCATCGGCGTCGCCCTCATGGGCGACCCCGCCGTGCTCGTGCTCGACGAGCCCGCCAACGGCCTGGACCCCGAGGGCATCCGCTGGATGCGCGGCCTGCTGCGGGACTTCGCCGCCGCCGGCGGCACCGTGCTGCTGTCGAGCCACCAGCTGCGCGAGGTGCAGGCGACCGTCGACCGCGCGGTCGTCATCGCCCGCGGACGCCTCGTCCACGAGGGCACCCTCGACGAGCTCTCCGCCGGCGACGGCGGCACCCTCGTCGGCGCCCTCGAGCCCGCCGCCCTGCTGCGCGCCCTCGACCGCGACGGCATCGCCCATGAGGTCCGCGACGGCGGGATCGTCGAGGTCGGCCTCGCCCCCGAGGACGTCGGCCGCCTGGCCCTGCGCGAGCAGATCGTGCTGACCTCCCTCGGCGCCTCCGACCGCGGCGGCCTCGAGGAGGTCTTCTTCGCCCTCACCGCCGGCGCCGACCGCGCCAGCGGCGGTGACAGCGCTCCCGGCTCCGCCCCGGGTGCCGCCGGCCCCGGTGCCCCCGCTGCCGCGCCCCGTCCGACCCATTCCGTCCCCGCCTGAGGAGAGATCATGCGACCCGACATCGACCTCCGCGGATATCTCGACACCCGCGGCACCGCCATCACCCTCGCCATCAGCGTGCTCGCGCTCGCCGGCACCGCCGTGCTGGCCGGGCTGATCCAGCCCGTCGCGCTGGACACCGGCCTCTCGGACGTGTCCCTGACCATGGCGCTGATGAGCCTTCCCCTGTCCCTGATCATCCCCGTCGTCGCCGTGGTGATCACGGCGGGGGAGTGGTCCGACCGCTCCGTCCAGGTCACCCTCCAGCAGCGGCCCTCGCGCCTCGCGGTCATGGCCTCGAAGGCGATCGCGGCGCTGATCATGAGCGCCGTGCTGATCGCCCTGTCCATCGGCCTCGCGTCCCTGACCACGCTGATCGGCGGCGAGCTGCTGGGCGAGGGCGCCGTGTTCAGCACCTTCGACGACGTCATGACCACGCAGCTCGCCGTCCTCGGCGCGGTCGTGCTGTTCTCGATCGCGATGGGCCTGCTGACCCAGTCGACGGTGATCGGCCTGATCGCTGCGATCGGCATCCCCTTCGTGGTCTCCACGGCCGGCGGGATCGCCATGCTGCTCGGCTCCGACCTGGTCTCCGACATCCTGCGCGCACTGGATCTGCAGACCGCCGCCTCCCAGCTGGGCACCGGTGACGCCGGTGCCTTCGAGCTGCTGCCGCTGCTGATCCTGGTGATCGCCCCCGGCCTGCTGGGCGCTCGCCGCTGGGCGGTGCGCGAGGTCGGCTGACCCGTCGGCCGACCTCTCAGCCGACCTGTCAGCCGACCTGTCAGCCGACCCGTCGGCCGACCCGCCGGCTGAACCCGGCGCCTCCCCGGTCGCCTCCTAGGATGGGCGGGCCGCGCACAGCGCGGCCCGCCTTCTCGCCGTCCCAGGAGCTTCCATGCGCCGCGCCCGTCCATCCCGTCCGCTGCACCGAACCCTCGCGGGGATCGCGCTCGCCGCCCTGCTGCTGTCCGGCTGCATCGCCGGCTCCGAGGGCGGGTCCGACGGCGGCTCCGCCTCCTCGGACAGCGCGGCCTCCGACGGCGGGTCCGGCGACGGCACCGGCGACGGCACGGCCGACGAGCGGGCGCTCGCCGAGACCGGCGTCTCCGCGGCCGTGCTCGACGTCGACCCCGCCGAGGACGCCGCCTACGCCGCCTACTACGACCAGGACATCGTGTGGACGGGCTGCGACGAGGAGGCCCAGGCCCTCGCCACGACCTCCGTGCAGTGCGCGAGCATCACCGTCCCCGTGCAGTGGGACGATCCGACGGCGGGGGACATGGACATCGCGATCCTCCGGGTCGCCGCGAGCGGCGGCGCCTCCGAGGGCTCGCTGCTGGTGAACCCCGGCGGGCCCGGCGTCTCCGGCGTCGACTTCGTCGCCCAGGTCGGGGCCCTCTACTTCGGGGCCGACGTCCGCAGCAGCTACGACATCATCGGCTTCGACCCCCGCGGCGTCTCGCGCTCCGCGGGCATCCGCTGCCTCTCCGACGCGGAGACCGACGAGTACCGCGCCGACACCTACGACGCGACCACCGCCGAGGGCATGCAGACCTCGATCGACTGGATGGCGCGGATCGCCGATGCCTGCGAGGAGAACTCCGGGGACGTCCTGCCGTATCTCGACTCCCTCTCCGCGGCGCGCGACATGGATGTGCTGCGGGCCGCCCTCGGCGACGACGCCCTGCACTACCTCGGCTTCTCCTACGGCACCTATCTCGGCTCCCTCTACGCCGACACCTATCCGGAGCGGGTGGGCCGCATGGTCCTCGACGGGGTCCTCGACCCCTCGATCGACCTCAACGAGTTCGGCGCCGGGCAGGCCGCCGGCTTCCAGGAGACCGCCGTCGCCTTCGGCGAGTACTGCCTCGCGCAGGACAGCTGCCCCTTCGACGGCCCCACCGGCGAGGACGCCGCCGCGCAGCTGACCGCCTTCCTCGACGGCATCGCCGAGGACCCCCTGCCCACCGGCGACCCGGACCGCCCCCTGACCGGCTCCCTCGCCGTCACCGGCATGCGCTTCTTCATGTACGCCGACGAGAACTGGCCCTACGCCCTCGACGCTCTGAACGCCGCGGTCGCCGGCGACGGCTCCACGCTCCTGCGCTACGCCGATGCGGCCGACGGCCGGAACGACGACGGCACCTACGCGAACAACGCCCTGTACGCCGTCAACGCGATCAACTGCCTCGACCATCCCGGCGTCGCCGACCGCGACTGGCAGCTCGAGGAGACGCAGCGCCTGTTGGAGGAGTACCCCGACGCCGGCTTCAGCGCCTACGCGCAGGCCCTGTGCGACCAGTTCCCCTTCCAGCCCGTGCGGGATCCCGCACCGGTGACCGCGAGCGGCAGCGACCTCATCGTCGTCGTCGGCACCACGCATGATCCGGCGACCCCGTACGCCTGGTCCGTCTCGCTCGACGAGCAGCTGGAGAACTCGACCCTGATCACGGCCGACGGCTACGGCCACACCGCCTACGGCCGCAACGGCGGCTGCGTCGAGAACGCCGTCGACGCCTATCTGGTCGACCGCACCGCCCCGGAGGAGGGGCTCACCTGCTGACCCGGACCGGTCTGCGTCCTCGTCCCGTCCTCATGCTCGACCCCGGAGTGTGACGTGACGCTCGTCGTCCTGCTTTGCGCCCACGGCCTGGACTCTCGTAGAGTGGTCGAGTCCGCCGCGCGCGACGGGCACGCCGCCTTAGCTCAGTCGGTAGAGCGATTCACTCGTAATGAATAGGTCGCCGGTTCGATTCCGGCAGGCGGCTCCGCGAGACGAAGCCCCCACCCTGCACCAGCACCGCTGGATCGGGTGGGGGCTTCTCACATCCCGCTCGAGCGCCCCGACCGCGGAGGCGCCGCCAATCCGAGGCCGAACGCCCGCAGCGCCAGATCGAGGCGCGAGTCCGCGTCGAGCTTCGTGAGCAGCGAGGAGACGTGGGTCTTCACGGTCGAATCGGTGATCTCGAGCGCGGCGGCGACCCCCGCATTGCTCAGGCCCGTGCACACCAGCGACAGCACCTGCGTCTCCCGTCGGCTCAGGCCCAGCGCCGCACGGCGCGCGAGGAGGTCCTCGGGGGCGCCGTCGCCCGTGGCGTCGGCCCCGCCGGACGCCGCTCCTCCGGGTCCCGAGATCGCGCCGGGCCCGACGGAGGACCCGACGGAGGGGCCGACGGCGGGTCCGACGAGCTCCGGGCTCAGCAGCGTGACGGACCGCTGCGACGCGGCACGGATCGAGGCGGTGAGGGCGTCGTGCCCGGCGGTCTTCAGCAGGAATCCGCAGGCGCCGGCGGCGAGGGCCTCGCGCACCTGGTCGTCGGACCCGAAGGCGGTCAGCATCAGCACGGCGGGGGAGCGCACCTCCGTTCCGTCGGTGTCGCCATGGTCCTCGTCGGCGGCCGCCCGGGCCCGCAGGCGACGCACGGCCTCGATGCCGTCCATGCCGGGCAGGTTCAGGTCCATCAGCACCACGTCGATCGCTCGACGCGCGAGGACCTCGAGCGCCTCCTCGGCGGTGCCGACGCTCGCGGCGACCTCCAGGTCGTCGGTCTCGGCGATGCAGCCGGCGAGACCGCCGCGGACGAAGGCATCGTCGTCGCACACCAGCACCGAGATCATCGCGCCTCCGCGGGGGCCGGCGCCGCGCTGCTCGATGCGGCGGAGATCGAAGCGGCGCTGCTCGATGCGGCGGAGACCGCTGGGCCGACCGCCACGGGGATGCTCACCCGGGTCAGGAAGGTCCGTCCGTCGCCGTCGGCGACGAGACCTCCGCCGACGGGCGCGAGGCGCTCGCTCAGGCCGACGAGACCCCAGCGCGATCGGCGCGGGGCGTCCGCGCCGTCGGCCCCGTGCGGCGGGACGGGACCGCGCAGCCGGAGGAGAGGATCCTCCGCGATGCCGTTGAGCACGGCCAGCTCGAGGACGGCTCCGGCTCCGGCTCCCGCTCCGGTTCCGGCTCCGACGGCGGCTCCGACGGCGGCGCCGCGGAGCGCGGGCCCGTCGTCCTCGTGCAGGTCCAGGAGCACGGCGACGGGAGCGCCGCGGTCGCCGTGGCGGCGGATGTTCTCCTCGATCTCGTCGAGGCAGCGGCGCAGCAGATCGAGGGGGAGGCCCCGACCACCGCGCCGGACCTCGTTCGAGACCTCCGCGCAGAAGCCGTCGGAGACCAGCTGCAGGCGCATGCTCTCGAGGAGCTCGCCCGCGGTGGGGCCGCCGGCCGTCCCGGTCGTGGTGACCTCGGCGCGAGCCGTGTCGTCGCCGAGGCCGCAGACCGTGCCGGCCCAGTCGTCCTCGCCCTCCCCGCCGTGCTCCGCCTCGAGGCGCAGCGCGTCGAGCAGGATGCGCATCTGCGCGGCACCCTCGCGGGCGGTCTCGGAGATGCGGCGCAGCGCGAGGGCGTCGTCGGGATCCAGGGGGTCCAGGCGCGTGCGCTCGTCGGCGAGGAGCGCGACGCGGGTCATGGCCCGGGCGCCGGCGTCGTGCAGCTCGCGGGCGATCGCACGGCGCTGCTCGGCGAGATCCGTGAGGCGCCGGGCGCGCTCGTGCCCGGCCTGCCGGACGAGCTGACGCACCCAGGCGCCGCCGAGGACCGCGGCGATCTCGACCAGCAGACCGGCGGAGAGCATGGTCACGACGTCGGCGCCGGGGAGGTCGGTGAGGAGCAGGGAGGTGCAGTCGATCGCCAGATGGGCGCCGGCGGCGAGAGTGCCGAGCAGGACCCGGCCATGGGCGGCGGCGGAGGCGACCGCGATGGGGCTCGCGAGGATCGACAGGCCCAGATGCCCGGGCGCGTGTCCCAGGGTCGCCAGGAGCACCGCGGCGATCAGGGCGCAGGCCGGCAGCGGATGCCGCAGCGAGAGCCCGGCCGCGATGCTCAGGAGCACGGCGACGACGACGGAGAAGAGCCCCTCTGCGAGGGCGGTCGGGACCGTCGCGAGCGCCAGCAGACCGGTGACCACGGCGATCGCCGGCAGGCTGTCCGGGCGCGGCGCGCGGACCACGGCCCGCCCTCGGACCGTGGCCGCGGTGCCGGGGGACGCGATCACGGAGCCCAGGGTAATGGCGGCGCTCGCCGGAAAGGGAGAGGTTCTCGCAACATGACATGTCTGGATCGCACCGCTTTATGGAACGAGTCCAGAAACGGTGGTACGGTGTCTCCCATGACGAGCTTCGACCACTCCGCGGCACTGCGCGATGCGAGCCTGCGGGTCACCGCGCCCCGCCTCGCCGTCCTCGAGGCGATCGAGGAGCTTCCTCATGCCGATGCCGACGCCGTCGCGCAGGCCGTCCGGGACAAGCTCGGTGCGGTCTCCCGGCAGGCGGTGTACGACATCCTCAACGCCGTGACCGATGCGGAGATCGTGCGGCGGGTCGCCGTCGGCGGCCGCAGCATGCGGTACGAGATCCATCGTCACGACAACCATCACCACCTCGTCTGCACGCAGTGCGGGCGGCTCGAGGACATCGCATGCGTCATCGGCGAGGCGCCCTGCCTCGCCCCGAGCGATGATCACGGCTTCGAGATCGAGATCGCCGAGATCGTCTTCCGCGGCGTGTGCTCTGATTGTCGGGAGGCGGCGGCCGCGGCCTCCGCCTGACCCGCACCCCGACCGTCGGCCCGAGGATCCGTCCCCGGTCGAGGAGTCCCCGAATCTTCCTGGTGCTTCCGCCCAGGCATCCATCTGTTCCAGAATCTGTCACATTGTCAGAAAGAACCCGAGGAGAAGAACCATGACCCAGTTCGATCCGTCCCTCCCGTCCACCACGGAGTCCGGCGCTCCCCGTCAGAGCGATGCGCATTCGCTCAGCCTGGGCGCGAACGGCCCGCTCCTCCTGCACGACGTGGCCCTCGTCGAGAAGCTCGCCCGCTTCGACCGCGAGCGCATCCCGGAGCGCAGCCCCCACGCGAAGGGATCCGGCGCCTTCGGCGAGCTCGAGATCACCGAGGACCTCTCGCAGTACACCAAGGCGGGGCTCTTCCAGAAGGGCGTGAAGACGCCGATGCTGGCGCGCTTCTCGACCGTCGCCGGTGAGCTGGGCTCGCCCGACACCTGGCGCGACGTGCGCGGCTTCGCGCTGAAGTTCTACACGCAGGAGGGCAACTTCGACATCGTCGGGAACAACACCCCGGTGTTCTTCCTCCGCGATCCCATCAAGTTCCCCGACTTCATCCACTCGCAGAAGCGCCTCCCCGATTCCGGCCTGCGCGACAACACCATGCAGTGGGACTTCTGGACGTCGGTCCCCGAGAGCGCCCACCAGGTCGCCTACGTCATGGGCGACCGCGGTCTGCCGAAGTCCTGGCGCCACATGAACGGCTACTCCTCGCACACGTACCAGTGGGTCAACGAGGCCGGCGAGCAGTTCTGGGTCAAGTACCACTTCCTCACCGAGCAGGGCCTCGAGTTCCTCTCCAACGAGGAGGCCGACAAGCTGGCCGGGACCGACGGCGACTTCCACCGTCGCGATCTCTTCGAGTCCATCAAGGCCGGGGACTTCCCGTCCTGGCGCGTCGAGGTGCAGATCATGCCCTACGCCGATGCCGCCGAGTACCGCTTCAACCCCTTCGACCTCACGAAGGTGTGGCCGAAGAAGGACTACCCGCGCATCCCGCTGGGCCGCTTCACGCTGAACCAGAACCCGGTGAACCACTTCGCGCAGATCGAGCAGGCCGCCTTCAGCCCCTCGAACACCGTGCCGGGCACCGGCGTCTCCCCGGACAAGATGCTGCTGGGCCGCGTCTTCTCCTACCCGGATGCGCAGCGCAACCGTCTGGGCACGAACTTCAACCAGCTGCCCGTGAACCGTCCGATCGTCGCGACGAACTCCTACGACAAGGAGGGCGCGATGAACTTCTTCCACAGCGGTGACGCGCCGGTCTACGCGCCGAACTCCTTCGGTCGTGCGTACCAGAACGAGCAGGGTCCGGTCGACAACGGCTGGGAGGCCGACGGCGCCATGATCCGCGCCGCCTACACCCTCCACGCCGAGGACGACGACTTCGGCCAGGCCCACACCCTGGTCCGCGACGTCATGGACGACGCCGGCCGCGCCCGCCTGATCGACACGGTCTCCGGCGGTCTCGCCGGGGTCGCCGAGCCGGTCCGCTCGCGCGCCTTCCAGTACTGGAAGAACATCGACCAGGAGGTCGGCGAGGCCATCGAGAAGAAGGCCCTCGAGATCGCCGGCGCCTGATCCGTCCGCCGGCGCCGGTCCGACGACCGGCCCCGGCACGACGCCTCAGCGCGACGACGACGCGGCCCGCTCCCCTCGGGGAGCGGGCCGCGTCGTCGTGCGGGGGCTCGGCGCGTCAGAGCGCGGCGCCTCGGACTGCGGGGCCTCAGACCACCATGACCTCGCTGCGCGCGGACAGCAGCAGCTTCTGCACGGTGATCCCCAGGAGGTGCCGGCCGAGGTCCTTCTGCCGACGGATGCCGATGACCAGCAGCTCCGCCTGCTCCGCATCGACGAGGTTCAGCAGCACCTCGGCGATGTCCTCGTCCGTGTGCTCCTGGCGGAGGTCGACGCGCACGGAGGCGCCGCGCAGGGCGTCGCGCGCGATCTCCAGCTGCCGGTCATCGGCATGGCGCGGATCGCCCGTCACCCCGTCGCGCACGACGTTGACGACGATCAGCGGCCCGCCGCGGCGCTCGGCCTCGACGCGAGCCGCATCGAGCGCCTTGAACCCCACCTCGGTCGGGATGAATCCGACGACGACAGCCATGGTGCACTCCTGCGTTGCGCTCAGCGGTTCTGCTCGGGGGCCGACGGCGGAACCTCGCCGTCGCCCACTGCGATCCTACGGTCTGCGCGCGGCCGATGCCGCGCACCGGTCCCGACGAGCGCTCCGGAGCGGCCGGATCGGGACGGCCGGATCGCCGCGGGAGCGCGGTCGCTCCGCGTCAGTCCTGGCCCATGTCGGGCTGCTCGACGTCGGAGCGCCGCTGCCCGGAGAGCTTCTGGATCTCGTCCATGATGAGCGAGGTCATCTCCCGCCGACGTCGGCCCTTGCTGAGCGAGGGGTCGATGACGTCGAAGTCGACGGGGCGGCCGATGCGCATCGTCATCAGACCGCGATGCGGGAAGGACGCGGGATCCATCAGGTGCTGGGTGCCCTTGAGGCCCACGGGGATCACCGGGCAGCCGGACTCGAGGGCGAGCCAGGCGGCGCCCTGCTTCCCGGGGTGCAGGAGGCCGTCCTTGGAGCGCGTGCCCTCGGGGTAGATGCCGAAGCCGTCGCCGCGGCGCAGCACCTCGAGGCCGGCCTGCAGGGCGCCCTTGCCGGAGGAGAGGGCCTCGCGGTCCAGCGGCACGGCGCCCACCTGCTCGAAGAACCACTTCGAGACCTTCCCGGCGACGCCGCCCTTCTTCCAGAAGTCGTCCTTGGAGATGAAGTGCACGGGACGGTCGACGAGCACCGGGATGAGGAAGCTGTCGACGTTCGCGAGGTGGTTCGAGGCGAGGATGAACCCGCCCTCGCGGGGGATGTTCTCCCGCCCGGTCACACGCGGGTTCCATGCCAGCTTGACCGGCAGGGTCACTGCGGCGCGTGCGCCGATGTAGACGGCCGAGGGCACCATGTCCTCCTGGGAGCAGGGGTAGGGGAGGCACCACGATAACGCTGAGCGGCCGGTCCGTGCGCACCGGAATCGGGCTCCGACCGGGGCGCGGGCGCCCGCGAGCGCTCGCGGGTCCGTGTGGTAGAACAGCCCCAGCGCGTCGCGCCGGCCGCGGTGCGGCGCCGGAGAGCCTCCGGCTCCCGCGACGAACCGCACGCGCCCGCCGCCGCCCTTCGTCCAGCCGAGGAGCTCGTCCGATGCCCAAGACCCTGAACATCGCCGTGATCGGCGCCGGAACCATGGCCCAGGCCGTGCATCTGCCGGTGCTGCGTCGGCGCTGGGACCGCTTCTCCGTCGCCGCGCTGGTGGATCACTCGGCGCGCCGTCGCCGGGAGTCCTCGGAGGTCTGGGGCGTGCCCGAGGAGAAGCGGTTCGAGACCGTCGCGGATCTCATCGCCGCGGTGCGCGCGCGCACGATCTCCGTGGACGCCGCCCTGCTCTCCACCGACGGCCTCCATGTCGAGGACCTCCTCCAGCTCCTGCGCCGCGGCATCCCCGTGCTCGTGGAGCCCCCGCTGGGCTTCTCCGCCGAGGAGATCGCGAAGGTCGCCGACCTCGAGCGCATGACCGGCCGCAGCCTGCTGATGATGGCCTATCCCCAGCAGCATGACCCGTCGGTCGACCGCATCGCCGAGCAGATCTCCGCGAAGGACGTGCGGATGATCGACTACGAGGTGCTGATGCCCGCGAGTCAGCCGCTGTTCGGCGCCGCGCACGTCACCACCTCCGCCTACGACCTGCCCTCCGAGAAGCGCACCGCACGCCGCACCGCCCTGCAGGAGGCGGTCATCGCCGGCACGGGCGACGGCGCCTCCCAGCGCGACCGCGACCTCTACGTCAAGGGTCTGCTCACGGGCGTCGCCCACCAGCTGGCCGTGATCGAGCGCGCCTACGGCCCCGTCGCCGACGTGCATGCGGTGCGGCACTGGCCCAAGGGCGTCATCCCCGGCTCGATCGAGATCCTCGGTGAGCTCGCCGCCGGCGGACGCGTCCGCCTGGTGTGGCATTACCTGCCCTTCGCCCCCGAGTACTCGGAGACGGTGCAGATCCTCTCGGCCCGCCGTCGCATGCTCCTCGAGCTGCACGCCCCCTCCCACGGCGATCGCCGCTCCACCCTGTCCCTGCGCGAGAAGAAGTCCGGCACCGTCACCGAGACCTCGACGGTCGCGGGCCTGGGCTCCGCGGAGGCGATGTGGGAGGCCTTCCACCTCTTCGTCGAGAAGGGCAAGGGCCCGGTCTTCGGATCGGCCCAGGAGAAGGCGCAGGTGGAGCTGCTGCACGGCGTCCTGGAGAGCATCGTCGTCGGCGAGGGGCGCACCCTCGAGGCCGAGCCGGAGCCGGAGGTCGACGCTGCGACCGACGCGGAGAGCGCGCCGGAGTCCGATGCCGCGCCGGTGACCGACGGGTCGGCGGAGGCCGACGAGGCTGCCACGGGCGCCGGGTCGGCGGAGGCTGACGCGACCGACGCGACCGACGCGACCGACGCGACCGACGAGGCTGCGGAGGCCGGTGCGCCGTCGGAGCCCGTCGACGCGGCCGAGGCGCTGCCGGAGCCGACCAACCCGACCGCTCCGATCGACGCCTGGACCCTCGAGGAGCAGACCGAGCAGACCGAGCCGGCGGAGCCGACGGATCCGGTGGAGCAGGCTGAGCCGTCCGTGCCGGCCGCCGCGCCGGAGGACCCGGCGAAGAGCTGAGCGTCGCGGCCGGGGGCGGCCGACGGCAGGATCGTGCAGGAGGGCGGCGGCACCGCGGGAGCGGAGCCGCCGCCCTCCTGCGTGCCCGATCGGTGATCCGGTGGCGCATACCGGGCGGAGTGCGCGACACGCCGGGGACGTGACGCGACACGCCCGGGACAAGCCTCACGTCGGGCCCGGCGGAGGGGTGCTCCAGCGGTCCCGTCCACCGTCCGTGCACCCCCGCGCATCCGCCGTCCACAAGGGCATCGGCCGTGCATCCTCGGCGTTCGTCCCGTCGCGGCCCGCTCATCCCCAGTGCTCCCGATCCATCCACATCCCGTCAACAGGGCGTTGTGGATGACACCTTTGTAACTCAGTACATCTAGTGGTCGTGGCACGGGGGCACCACTAGGTGTAGTGTTGATGGAGTCGCAGCGATCCACTGCTCCCCACGGATCCGCGGCTCTCGGAAGGCCTCCTCGGAGGCGCCGCGAGCTGGTCTGACAGGGGGCGGCAGGACACTGGCGGCACGGCCCGGGACGTCTCGCGACGTCCCCTCCGCCGACCGGAACACCCCGCTCTACCCTCTCCTTCGCGCCGCCTCGGCGCGGCGCTCGAGAAAGGCCCTCTCCGTGGACATCACCGTGTACTCGAAGCCCCTCTGCGTGCAGTGCGACGCCACCAAGCGAGCGCTCACCAAGGCCGGCGTGGACTACTCCGTCGTCGACATCACCGAGGATGCCGACGCCCTCGCCGCGGTGAAGGCCCTCGGCTATGTGCAGGCGCCCGTCGTCATCACCTCCGATGACCACTGGTCCGGCTTCCGTCCCGACAAGATCAAGGCGATCGCGGCGGTCTCCGGCGAGCAGCGCCGCAGCGCCGCCGTCTGACGCGAGGGAGGAGGCTCGGCGTGTCCGCGCTGGTCTACTTCTCCTCGGTGTCGGGGAACACCCATCGCTTCGTCGAGAAGCTGGGCATCCCGGCCCGCAGGATCCCTCTGCACTCCCGGGACGAACCCCTCGTGATGGACGAGGAGTACGTCCTGATGGTCCCGACCTACGGCGGCGGCAACGGCCGCGGCGCCGTCCCCAAGCAGGTCATCAAGTTCCTCAACGACGAACGCAACCGGACACTGATCCGCGGCGTCATCAGCGGTGGCAACACCAACTTCGGCGAGGCGTACTGCCTGGCGGGGGACATCATCTCCGCCAAGTGCCGCGTCCCGCACATGTACAAGTTCGAGCTCCTGGGCACTCCTCGTGATGTCCAGCGAGTCCACGATGGATTGGAAGAGTTTTGGCGACACTGACGGAGATGCCCTCTGTCGAGCACAACAAGAAGCTCGACTATCACGCGCTCAACGCGATGCTGAACCTCTACGGTGCAGACGGGAAGATCCAGTTCGAGAAGGATCGTCTGGCCGCCCGCGAGTACTTCCTGCAGCACGTGAACCCCAACACGGTGTTCTTCCACTCGCTGCGCGAGAAGATCGACTACCTGGTCGAGAACAACTACTACGAGAAGGCCGTCCTCGATCAGTACGACTTCTCCTTCGTCGAGTCGCTCTCCGAGCAGGCGTTCGCGAAGAAGTTCCGCTTCCCGACCTTCCTCGGCGCGTTCAAGTACTACACCTCGTACACGCTCAAGACGTTCGACGGGAAGCGCTACCTCGAGCGCTTCGAGGACCGCGTCGTCATGGTCGCCCTCACTCTCGCCCGCGGTGACGAGAACCTCGCCCGTCACCTGGTCGAGGAGATCCTCGACGGCCGCTTCCAGCCGGCGACGCCCACCTTCCTCAACGCCGGCAAGGCGCAGCGCGGCGAGCTCGTGTCCTGCTTCCTGCTGCGCATCGAGGACAACATGGAGTCCATCGGCCGCTCCATCAACTCCGCGCTGCAGCTGTCCAAGCGCGGCGGCGGCGTCGCGCTGCTGCTGAGCAACCTGCGCGAGTACGGTGCGCCGATCAAGCACATCGAGAACCAGTCCAGCGGCGTCATCCCCGTGATGAAGCTCCTCGAGGACTCCTTCTCCTACGCGAACCAGCTCGGTGCGCGCCAGGGCGCGGGCGCCGTGTACCTGCACGCGCACCACCCGGACATCATGCGGTTCCTCGACACCAAGCGCGAGAACGCCGACGAGAAGATCCGCATCAAGACGCTCTCCCTCGGCGTCGTGATCCCGGACATCACCTTCGAGCTCGCGAAGAAGAACGAGCCGATGTACCTGTTCTCCCCGTACGACGTGGAGCGCGAGTACGGCAAGCCCTTCGCCGACGTCAACATCTCCGACGTCTACCACGAGATGGTCGACAACCCGCGGATCTCCAAGAAGAAGATCAAGGCGCGCGAATTCTTCCAGGTCCTCGCGGAGATCCAGTTCGAGTCCGGCTACCCGTACATCATGTTCGAGGACACCGTGAACCGGGCCAACCCGATCCCCGGCAAGGTCACGCACTCGAACCTGTGCTCCGAGATCCTCCAGGTGGCGACGCCGTCGGAGATGAACGTCGATCTCTCCTACGACACCATGGGCCGGGACATCTCCTGCAACCTGGGTTCGCTGAACATCGCCAAGACGATGGACTCCCCGGACTTCGCCACGACGATCGCCACGGCGATCCGTGGCCTGACCGCGGTGTCGGACACCTCCGACATCGAGTCCGTGCCGACGATCGCCGAGGGCAACAGCAAGTCCCATGCGATCGGCCTCGGCCAGATGAACCTGCACGGCTACCTCGCCCGCGAGGGGATCCACTACGGATCCGAGGAGGGCCTGGACTTCACCAACATGTACTTCTACGCGGTCACGTACCAGGCCATCCGCGCCTCCAACGCGATCGCCAAGGAGCGCGGCGAGGTCTTCTACGACTTCGAGAACTCCGACTACGGCACCGGCACGTACTTCGCCAAGTACACCGACCAGGTCTGGGAGCCGCGCACGGCGAAGGTCCGCGAGCTGTTCGCGAACTCCTCCGTCCACCTGCCCACGCAGGAGGACTGGGCGCAGCTGCGCGAGGACGTCATGAAGCACGGCATGTACAACGCGTACCTGCAGGCCGTCCCGCCGACCGGTTCGATCTCCTACATCAACCACTCGACGAGCTCGATCCACCCGATCGTGTCGAAGATCGAGATCCGCAAGGAGGGCAAGATCGGGCGCGTCTACTACCCGGCGCCCTACATGACGGACGACAACCTCGAGTACTACGAGGACGCGTACGAGATCGGCTACGAGAAGATCATCGACACCTACGCCGAGGCCACGAAGCACGTGGACCAGGGCCTGTCGCTGACGCTGTTCTTCCCGGACACCGCCACCACGCGCGACGTCAACAAGGCGCAGATCTACGCATGGCGCAAGGGCATCAAGACGCTCTACTACATCCGCCTGCGCCAGATGGCGATCGAGGGCACCGAGGTCGAGGGCTGCGTCAGCTGCATGCTCTGACCGGCTGACCGGCTGACCGGCTGACCGGCTGACCGGCTGACCGGCGGCGCCGGATCCAGCAGCCGACGACGGGGCCCGGGCGAGGAGGAATCCTCGCCCGGGCCCCTTCGCGTCGTCCGACGTCGTGCCCGCGCGCTGGCCGCGGTTCGCGGTTCGCGATCCTCGTCCGTCGTCGCCTCGCCCGCATGTGCGCCAGCGCACCGCGCATCCCGCGTGACGGCACCGCGCCGCGGGCTATAGGCTCCTCGCAGCGGTGACCGCCCCCGGCCACCGACCCCTCCTGACCGCCGTCGACCCCGTCGGCCCGCGACCCGCCCCGAACGCGCCGGAACGGCGCCCGCCCGGAGCCCGTCGTCGGCCCCGCCGTCGTCGGCCGGTTCGCTTTCCCCCGCCTCCTCGAGACCCCTCGAGCCCGACGCACCCCGAACCACCACTCAGAGCCCAGGGCGACCCCTCTTCACATGAACGTTCACGACAGCAGCATGCACCCCGATCCCGCACCCGATGACCGCACGGCATCCGATCGCGTCCCGACCTCCACCGGTCAGGTCCCGACGACGACGGGCCAGGTCCCCACCACGACCGGTCCGCTGCCGACGATGACCGGCGGCATCCCCGTCCTCGAGGACTTCGCCGACCGCGATGTCGCGCGCCTGCCCAGCGAGCAGGACCTCGCGAGGACGCGCGCCAAGGTCACCGTCATGGTGATCGTCGTGCTGACCACCCTCAGCGCCATCGGCCCGCTCGCGACCGACATGTACATCCCGGCGTTCCCGCAGGTCATCGATGACCTGGAGACGACGGCGGCGAGCTTGCAGCTGACGCTGACGGCGTTCTTCGTCGGCACGGCCGCCGGCCAGATCGTCGCCGGCCCCCTCTCGGACCGCACGGGCCGGCGCCTGCCGCTGCTGCTGGGCATCATCCTGTGCCTCGTCGGATCGATCGTCTGCGCGCTCGCGCCGAACGTGACGGTGCTGCTGATCTTCCGCGTGCTCCAGGGCATCGGCGGCGGCTTCGGGATGGTCCTCGGCCGTGCCGTCCTGATCGACATGACCGACGGCCCCGAGCTGTTCCGCGTCATGAACATCATGCAGGGCGTCGGCGGCGTCGCCCCGATCGTCGCCCCGCTGCTGGGCGGCCTGATCCTGCTCGTCGGGCAGTGGCGCGAGGTCTTCTGGGTGATCGGTGCGATGTCGCTGATCTCGCTGATCGGCGTGCTCTTCCTGATCCCCGAGTCGTTGCCGGTGGAGCGCCGGCATGCGGGCGGGTTCCGCGCCTTCGTGCGCAATGCGCGCACGCTGCTGGGCCGACGGAACTTCACGGGCTACATGCTCGTCAACGCCTTCTCCGCCTTCGGGCTCATGGCGTACGTGTCCGCGAGCTCCTTCGTGCTGCAGACGATGCTCGGCTTCAGCTCGCAGGAGTACTCGATCGCCTTCGCGATCAACTCCGTCGGCATGATGTCGATGTCGCTGCTCTCGGCGAAGCTCGCCGGCCGCTACAACCCGCGCACGCTGATCACGGCGGGCCTGTCGGTCGTGGCGGTCGCGGCGGTCGCGCTGCTGATCGGCTCGCTGTTCCTGGGGACGCCGGTGTGGATCGTGCTGCCGGCCTTCTTCCTGACGGTGGCCCCGCAGGGCCTGATCTTCGGCAACGGCGCGGCGATGGCCTCGCAGGAGGCCTCGGACTTCGCCGGCACCGGCTCCGCGCTGCTGGGCCTCGGGTTCTCGTTCTCCGCGTCGATCTCGGCGCCGCTGGTGGGCCTGGCGGGCACGAGCTCCTCGCTGCCCATGGCCATCGCCATGGTCGCGGGCGCCGCCATCTCGATCACCTGCCTCGTGATCACCGGGCGCGGGAAGGGGGCGGCGGCGCCGACCGGCGCCGCCGCCTGAGGGCTCAGCGCCGCGAACCCTGCTCCTTGTCCTGGCCGAGCGCCGCGGACACGCCCCAGAGCGCGGCGTAGAGGACGCCGGCGACCGGCCAGACCAGCCAGGTGGTGCCCCATTCGCCGGTGGTGAAGCTCCAGATCAGGTAGACCGCCGCGAAGAACGGCCAGTAGATCGCCGCGATGATGCGGATCGCGGGGGAGGGGCTGTGCTCGAGGGACTCGTGCTGCTTCTCCTGCTCGTGCAGGAGGGTGTCGGCGACGTGGTCGGCCCACCCCGCGCGCAGCATGATGAACAGGCCCAGCGCCACCATCACCAGGGTGAGGCAGACGCCCAGCAGGGGCAGCGTCGAGGTCTGATCGCCGTCGGCGAGCAGGCCGGTGATGATGACGGGGATCGCGCAGAGGATCCACAGCGCGATCGCGCCGGCGACGGCGACGACGGTGCGGCGCCGGGACTCGCGGCGCAGCTCCTCGGCGCGGGCGCGGACCTGGCGGGTGAGTGTGAAGCGCTGCTCCTCGATGTCCTCGAAGTCGGCCAGGCGCGAGCCGCGCAGCATCAGCAGCAGCATGCCCAGGCACACCAGCACGAGCAGCAGCACGAGTCCGACGATCACCCTCCAGGCCGCGGGCTCCGGTGCGATCGCGCCGGAGGCGGCGAGGAGGCCGAGCAGCGGGATCGGACACAGCACGAAGAGCGGGATCGCGACGGCAGTCATCCACTGGGTCCCGCGGACGCGCTCGAGGTACTGATCGATGCGGTCGAGCTCGAGCACCGGCGGGCGCGCGTCGAGTTCGTCGTCGCGCCCGGTGTCCGCTGCGGCGCCGCCGCGGCCCGAGCGACCGAGCTCGCGCTCGATCCCCAGCTCGCCGGCGACCTCGTCGAGGCTGCCGAAGTCGGCGATGACGCGGCCGAGGGCCTGGGACTCGCTGAGGCCCTCTTCCTTGAGCCCCTGCAGCTGGTCCTCCATGAGGGCGCGCAGCTCCGCGCGGGCCTCGAGCATCCGGGGCGAGGAGGGGTAGGGGGCGAACAGCGTGTCGAGGTAGGAGTCGATGACGGTCATGACGGGTCCTGCCCTTTCGCGAAGTGGTCGACGAGATCGCGGGTGAGGTGCCACTCGGCGCGCTTGGCGGCGAGCTGCTCGCGTCCGTCGGGGGTGAGGGAGTAGTAGGTGCGGGACTTCCCGGTGTCGGAGAGGTCCTCGCGGGAGTCGAGGAGGCCCTGCGCCTGCAGGCGCTTGACCGCGGTGTAGAGGGTGGTCTGCTTGACGACGTACTCGCCGTCGGAGCGGTCCGAGATCGTGCGGGAGATCTCGTAGGCGTACGAGGGGCGGACCTCGAGGATCGCGAGCACGATCAGATCGATGTGCCCCCGGATCGCATCGGCTCCGATCATCGGGGCCTCCTTCCGTCTGGCCGTCTGGTCTGCCGTCGGTCCGGCCGGTCTGCTGCGCCTAACGTACTACGGCTGACGTAGTACGGCAAGGGGTGCATCTTGCCGGGCCCTAAGTCCCGATCGTCGGCGCGTGATCTTGCGGCGAACCACAATCTCTTGGGGTGTCGGCGTGTTGTGACCCCTACATGTAGTGATCGGTTCGTAGCGTGGCAATCCCGCAGTCCCGCGAGATCAGGAGAGAACCATGACCGCCACGACCCCTGCGCCCCGCCTCGACGAGCGCCCGGCGAGCCCGGCGACCGCCGCGCGCACGCTCGTCGATCCCGTCGCCACCGTCACCGAGTACGTCGACCGCTCCGACTGGAGGGTCAACGCCAACGCCAACCAGGGCTACTCCGTCGGCGGGCTCATCCTCAACGCCGCCGGCAAGATGACCGCCACCTACTGGCTCGACGAGGTCTTCAGCCCTGAGGCGGGGCGCGCCCACCGCGAGGGCGACATCCACATCCACGACCTCGACATGCTCGGCGGCTACTGCGCCGGCTGGTCCCTGCGCGCCCTGCTCGAGGAGGGCTTCAACGGGGTCGCCGGCGCGATCTCCGCGCGTCCGCCCCGGCACTTCTCCTCCGCCTGCGGGCAGATCGTCAACTTCCTCGGCACGCTGCAGAACGAATGGGCGGGCGCGCAGGCCTTCAGCTCCTTCGACACCTACATGGCGCCCTTCGTCCGGCTCGACGCGATGGAGTACGCCGAGGTCCGCCAGTGCATGCAGGAGCTCATCCACAACCTCAACGTCCCCAGCCGCTGGGGCTCGCAGTGCCCCTTCACCAACCTCACCTTCGACCTCGAATGCCCCGAGGACCTGCGCGAGCAGGTCCCGATGATCGGCGGCGAGCCCGTCGGCTTCGCCTACGGCGACCTGCAGGCGGAGATGGACCTGATCAACCGCGCCTACATGGAGGTCATGACCGAGGGCGATGCCGACGGCCGCGCCTTCACCTTCCCGATCCCGACCTACAACATCACCCGCGACTTCGACTGGGAGTCGGAGACCGCCGAGCGGATGTTCACGATGACCGCGAAGTACGGGCTCCCGTACTTCCAGAACTTCATCAACTCCGACCTCGACCCCGGCATGATCCGCTCGATGTGCTGCCGTCTGCAGCTGGACCTGCGCGAGCTGCTCAAGCGCGGCAACGGCCTGTTCGGCTCGGCCGAGCTGACGGGCTCGATCGGCGTGGTCACCGTGAACATGGCGCGCCTGGGCTACCTCCATGCCGGGGACGAGACGGCGCTCATCGCCGAGCTCGACCGGCTGCTGGACATCGGCATGGACACCCTCGAGCGCCGCCGCGCGACCGTCCAGGAGCTCATGGACGGCGGCCTCTACCCGTACTCGACGCGGTACATGGGCCACCTCGGCAACCACTTCTCGACCCTCGGCGTGAACGGCATGAACGAGATGGTCCGCAACTTCACCGCCGACCAGCTCGACCTGCGCGACGCCGAGGGGCAGGAGATGTGCTGCCGGATCCTCGACCACGTGCGCGAGCGGATGGTCGAGTACCAGGAGGCCACCGGCAACCTCTACAACCTCGAGGCGACGCCCGCGGAGGGCGCGACCTACCGCTTCGCCAAGGAGGACCGCGCCCGCTTCGACCGGATCATCACCGCCGGCACCGCGCAGAACCCGTACTACACGAACTCTTCGCAGATCCCCGTCGGTGCCACCGAGGACCCCTTCGAGGCGCTCGAGCTGCAGGAGGAGCTGCAGGCGAAGTACACCGGCGGCACCGTGCTGCACCTGTACATGGACGAGGCGATGAGCTCGTCGGCCGCCTGCCGGGAGCTGGTGCGGCGGGCCCTGACCCGCTTCCGCCTGCCCTACCTGACCGTCACGCCGACCTTCTCGATCTGCCCGACCCACGGGTACCTCAAGGGCGAGCAGCTCGAGTGCGAGCACTGCGGCCAGGCCTGCGAGGTCTGGACCCGCGTGATGGGCTACTTCCGCCCCGTCGCCTCCTTCAACATCGGCAAGAAGGGCGAGTACGCCGAGCGCACCTTCTTCACGGAGAAAGCGGCGCAGGTCGGGAGCGCCCGGTGACGAGCGGCATCATGGGGCGGCCGACGGGGGAGACCCCGCCGGCCGCCCCGGCCCGTCCGGCCGGTCCTGTCCGCCCGACTGGTCCTGCCCGTCCGGTCCGGCCCGTCGCGTCGGCCGACGATCTGGCGATCGCGGGGCTGGTCCCGCTGTCGACCGTGGACTGGCCGGGGAAGCTCGCGGCGACGGTGTTCTGCCAGGGCTGCCCCTGGCGCTGCACCTACTGCCACAACACCGCGATCCTCGATCCCGCGGTGCCCGGCGCCGTCCCCTTCGCCGCGCTCGAGGCGCTGCTCGCGCGCCGTCACGGGCTGCTGGACGGCGTCGTGCTCAGCGGGGGAGAGGCGACGAGCCAGCATGCGCTCGTCCCCGCCGCCCGTCGGATCCGCGATCTCGGCTTCGGCGTCGGCCTCCACACGGGCGGCGCCTATCCGACGCGCCTGCGGGCGCTGCTGGGGCGAGACCGGGACGGCCGACGGGTCGAGGACCCGCTCGTGGACTGGATCGGCTTCGACGTGAAGGCCGCGCCCGGCGGGTATGACGCGCTCGTCGGCCGCGGCGGCGCCTTCGCGAAGGCGGAGGAGTCGCTGCGGATGCTGCTCGACGTCGGGATCGACCACGAGCTGCGCATGACCGTCACCCCCGCCCTGGCGGGGCAGGTGGAGGCCGTCGTCGACCTGGTGGCCGGCCTCGGCGGGCAGGGCCTGGTCCTGCAGCGCGCCCGCCCCGACGGCGCCGACCCCGTCTTCGCCCGCGCCCTCGGGGAGGTGGCGGACTGGCCGGAGCGCTTCGCGGCGGCGGCCGACGTCGGGCGCCGCCGGGGCGAGGAGCGCGGGGTCGCGGTGAGCGTCCGCACCGGCTGAGGCTCAGCGTGTCGGCGGGGCCGCGTCGATCCTCCCGTACGTCATCCGCCGCAGCAGCCTCTCGGCCGGTCCGCGCATCCCGCGCGCGTCCATCCAGGCGGCGATCGGCAGGGAGACCAGCCAGACGGCGACAGCGATCAGGACCGCCGGCGCCGTCGAGAGCGTCCCGCCCAGCCCGAGCCCCCAGGCCGCCATGAGCGGGGCGAGCAGCAGTGACTGGAACAGGTAGAAGGTCAGCGAGCGCTGCCCGACCGCGGCGAGCGCCCGCTCGAGGCGTCCCGGCTCGCGGGTGCGGGCGGGGACGGCGCCGGCACGGGCCGCGCCGTAGGCGCGCTCGGACGGCGCGAGCTCCCGGTCATCGGCCGCCGTGGGAGGGGCCGGGACAGCGGTGCGGCCCTCGAGCCGCACCGCGAGCAGGCCGAACAGGGCCGCGTAGCCGATGCCGCAGGCGACACCGGTGAAGGAGGTCAGGCCGGTGAGCATCCACGGGGCCTCGGCGGGCAGCGCGAAGACGCCCAGCAGCGCGAGCGCCTCCGGCAGGCCGCCCAGCCAGCCGATCGTGATGCCGGCGATGGCGGTGCGGCGCAGCAGGCGCACATGGCGCCACGGCTCGTCGAGGATCCGCCGCCGTGCCGCGAGCCAGCCCAGCAGGATCGGCAGCGGCGCCCCCATGAGCGCCGCGGCGGGCAGGGCGACCAGCCACAGGGTCAGCCGGTTCAGGACCGAGACGGGATAGGAGGCGTCATAGGCGAGGGCGCGCGTGAACCCCAGATCGGCGCTGTTCGCCGCCATCTCGGCGGCCGCCTCGGGCGGGAGGAAGCGCGACAGCACCACACCGCTGACGATGCTGAACAGCGCGAAGAGCGTCATCAGCGAGGCGAGCACGATCACCCAGATCCGCAGGGTGCGCGAGCGTCGGCCGAAGAACCACCACACGAGGACGAGCGCGGAGAGGGCGTAGACCCCGAGGATGTCGCCGTAGAACAGCAGCGCGGCGTGGAGAGCGCCCAGCAGCAGCATCGACCAGTGCCGACGGCGCAGCATGCGGCGCACTGCGCCCGGGGCGAGGCCGCGGTCGACCCGTGAGCGGTAGAACTGCACCATGCCGTAGCCGAACAGGAAGGCGAACAGCGGCATCGCGCGATGGTCGACGGCGACCGTCATCACGGCCTGGACCGCGGTGTCCAGCGGGCTGTCGGCGGGGACGTGCGGGGTGCCGCCGACGGACTCGGTCGAGCCCCACAGGAACCAGCTGACGTTCGCGACCGCGATGAGCGCGAGCATCAGGCCGCGGGCGATGTCGGGGGCGAGGGAGCGGGCGGGGACGGTGCGGTCGACGACGGCGGCGACGGCGGCGTCGGCGGCGGAGGGGGCGGGGACGGGTGCGGAGGAGGAGGTCACGGGAGGCCTTCCGGTCGGGCGGACCACGTGCGGTTCAACCTAGCCGCGGTTGCGGCGCGCTCCCCACGACGAAAGTCATGGATCCGCCCCCGTATTCTCCGCCCCCCGTATTCCCCGCCCTGCGGTGTCCTGTCCCACCGCCGGTCCGGCGGGCCGGAGGGCCATCGGTCGACCCCGGATGCCTAGACTGGAGGGCATCCGACCACGACCCCCGAGGAGCTAGTGAGGCTGCGGTGAACGACCACCTGAAGACGACGGTCCAGGCGATCAACTGGAACCGGATCCCCGATCCCAAGGATCTCGAGGTGTGGGATCGCCTCACCGGCAACTTCTGGCTGCCCGAGAAGGTGCCGCTGTCCAACGACATCCAGTCCTGGGGCCGTCTGACCGAGCAGGAGCAGACGCTGACGATGCGGGTCTTCACCGGCCTGACGCTGCTGGACACGGTCCAGGGCACCGTCGGCGCCGTCTCGCTGATCCCCGACGCGATCACCCCCCACGAGGAGGCGGTGTACACCAACATCGCGTTCATGGAGTCGGTGCACGCGAAGTCCTACTCGCAGATCTTCTCGACCCTGTCGGACACGAAGCAGATCGACGACGCCTTCCGCTGGAGCGAGCACAACGAGCCCCTCCAGAAGAAGGCTCGCATCGTCATGGACTACTACCAGGGCGACGATCCGGAGAAGCGCAAGGTCGCCTCCACGCTGCTGGAGTCCTTCCTCTTCTACTCGGGCTTCTACCTCCCGATGCACTACTCCAGCCACGGCGAGCTGACGAACACGGCGGACATCATCCGCCTGATCATCCGCGACGAGGCCGTGCACGGCTACTACATCGGCTACAAGTTCCAGAAGGCCTACGAGAAGGCCTCCGCGGAGCGTCAGGCCGAGCTCAAGGACTACACCTTCTCGCTGCTCTACGAGCTGTACGAGAACGAGGAGGAGTACACCGAGGACCTGTACGACCCGGTCGGCTGGACCGAGGACGTCAAGACCTTCCTGCGCTACAACGCCAACAAGGCGCTGATGAACCTCGGCTTCGAGGGCCTGTTCCCGCAGGACCAGGTCGAGGTGAACCCCGCGATCCTCGCATCGCTGTCGCCGAACGCCGACGAGAACCACGACTTCTTCTCGGGCTCCGGCTCGAGCTACGTCATGGGCAAGGCCGTCGACACGGACGACGACGACTGGGACTTCTGAGGTCCGCAGAGACTCTCGAGTCCTGTGAACCGACCCGCCCAGGGCCGACGAGGGGCCCGGGTCCGCAGCACGGCTGCGGACCCGGGCCCCTCGCATATCGCGGACGGATGACGCTCCGGTGAACTCCTCGCCGGATCGACCCCGACGGTCGGCCTCGCGGCCTGGGGTTCCACCATGGATACCGCTTCCGAGACCCGCGACCTCGCCTGGACGACCGAGCTGATCCGCCTCGGCGGCAGCATCCCGCTGGTCGTCCTCGCCCTCCTGCTCGGCGTGATCTATGCGGCGACCGCGGTGCCCGAGCGGCTCGACCGCTGGGATGCCGAGAGGTCCTGGACCCTGCGGTCGGCCCGCTTCGTCGAGACCGCGGACGGTCTCGCGGTGGCCACCACGAGCATCCGGAACCAGGGGCGCGAGGACGAGGACCCGCTGGCCCTCGAGCTGCTCGACGCCACGACGGGGGACTCCCGCTGGCGCGTCGAGATCCCGCGCATCGCCGGGGACCCGCAGGAGGCGATTATCATCGGCCAGGGCGACGGCGCCGTCGTCGCGTACGTCGGGACCGAGATCCAGGTGTACGAGGAGGCCGACGGCGAGCTCCGCTCGGCGACCGACCCGCGCGGAGACGCCGACGTGTCCGATATGGGCGTCACGGCCGACGGGTCGGCGGTCGCCTGGTGGTTGAACGGCGACGGCGCCGAGGCGAAGAGCCTCGATCTCGCGACGGCCGAGGTCACCCCGCTGGAGGCCGAGGATCCTCCCGCCGATGCGGCGCAGAGCGCCGGGTGGGATCTGGCGATGCGCGCCTACGAAGAGGCCGTCCTCGGCGCCGAGAACGACGAGGTCCGGTTCTCCCTGGGCCCCGGCGGGTCGATCGGGCCATGGCAGATCGACGAGACCTACTCGGCCGGTGCCGGGCTCACCTCGATGCGCCCCCGCGACGGATAGCAGGTGAGCGAAGACGACGGCGAAGGCGGCTATGTCGACGACAGCTGCGTCGACGTCGCGCTCGGCGACGCCTCTTGGACGGTCACCGACTTCGAGATCGTCGACGACTCCCTCGTCGCCCTGGTCGCGGTGGCCGACGGCGCCCACGGCACGCGCGTCGCCCTCGCCGCGTCCCCGCTGGAGCAGGTGCGCGGCGGGACGGGAACCGTCGACGTGGAGCGGTCCGAGGCCTTCGGCGGCACCCCCGCCTGACGGTCGGGCGGTCCGCCGGTCAGCGGCCGCGCGGGAACAGGCGCGAGAGGATGCTGCGCGGCTGGGCGACCGCAGGGACCTCCCACACGAGGCCGGAGACCTCGATCCGCGAGCGCGGATCGCCGCTCCAGCCCGCGGCGAAGCCCGCGTTCGCGAGCTCCTCGACGACGATGCGCGCCACTCCGGCGGCCTCCTCGCCGAGTCCCGCGGTCATGCCGGAGAAGCCGATGAGCAGCGGCCCGCCGACCGCGAGGCGGCAGATGTCCTGCACATGGCTGTAGCAGTAGCCGACGGCACCTGGCAGCGCGCGGGCGGCCTCGTACCCGTACTGGGCGCCCTCGCCCGCGTCGAAGGCCGGCGGACCGAAGACCACCGCGACGCCGCGACCGACGATCCGCTCCTGCGCCTGCTCGAGGGCGATCGCGTCGGCGGACTTCGCGGGGACCATGCGCCGGTACTCGCGGATCAGGCCGTCGACGAAGCGCTCGGCATCCTCCCGTGCGGGCTCGGCCAGGTCGGGCAGCAGGGCCCCGAGATCGCCGTCGTCCTCGAGCTCGTCGATCCGCGTGGCCAGCGTCGACCGGGGCTCTCCCAGCACCAGGTCGAGCACCATGGCCTCGGGACCGGCGATGATGTCGGGCTGGTGGCGGAAGGTCGCCAGCGCCGGTCGGCGCGCGGGCTGGGAGGGACTGCCCGGTGCGCGCCCCGGTCCGGGCCTCGTCGTGTCGTCGGTCATGGGGTGCTCCGTCCGTCGTGCGGCACCGCGAGCGCCATGACGTCCCCCGGCGTCTCGCGGATAATCGGCATCCAGCATAGGGAAGGGCCACCCGGATACTGGGGTGCATGAGCAGAACCCCCGAGGGCCCGGCCGGCGGAACGATCGTCGGACCCGCCGACGGCACGGTCGACGGGATGATCGACGGAACGGCCGACGGGGCGACCTGGGCCTGGCATCCGGTCGAGACCGACGCCGACGACGCCCTGCGCCATCGGGTCGCGCTTCTCCTCGCGGGCGCGGGCGCGGGCGTGAGCGTGGGCGCGGCCGCGGGCGATCGCGCGCTCGACACCTCCGCGATCCGCGTCGGCAGGCTCTGCCCCTCCTGCGGCTCCTCCGCCCATGGACGCCCCTGGGCGCGCGTCGCCGGGCATGCCGGGACGATCGGGGTGAGCGTGTCCCGCGCCGGATCGCACCTGCTCACGGCCGTGCGGATCGGCGGGGAGATCGGGGCGGACGTCGAGGGGATCCGCGCGGTCGCCGACCGCTGGGATCCCTCCCTCGTCCTGCACCCGAGCGAGGCGGCGGCGACGGCCCTCGACCAGGCCCGCGCCTGGACGCGGAAGGAGGCGATCCTCAAGCTGCTCGGCACAGGGCTGCGCACCCCGATGCCCGAGATCCGGATCGCGGATCATCGGGTGCTGGACATCCCGGCCCCCGCCGGCGTCGTCGCCGCGCTCGCGATGCGGCCGACGGGACCGCTCAGCCCCAGTTGAACAGGCTCCGCAGCACCCCGCGGCGCGAGGCCGCGGGGACCTCGCCCTGCTCGTCCGCCGTCCCTGCCGCATCCGCCGAGCCCGAGCCGACGGAGCCGTCGAGGGCCCCTGGTGCATCCGGCGTGTCCGATGCATCCGATGCATCCGATGCGTCCGGCGCCGCGGGAGCCGTCTCCGGCGAGGGGGCCGACGCCGCCCCGGATCCGCGGGCCTTCTTCATGACCGGCAGGCGCGGCAGCGAGGTCTTGCGCAGCCAGGCGGTGAACAGGTCGGAGAGGTCGTCGTCGCCGGCGGCCGCCTGGGCGTGGGCCTCGAACATCTCCGAGGTGACGGAGCCGCCGGCGTGCTCGGCGAGCCAGGAGGCGACCATCGGGAAGAAGCGCTCGTCGCCGAGGCGGGCGCGCAGCGCATGCACCGTCAGGGCGCCGCGCTTGTAGACGGCGTCGTCGAACATGAGCCGGGGACCGGGGTCCGCGAGGGTCAGGTCCTTCTTCCCCGCGGCGAGGCCGCGGCGGGCGGTCGCGGCCTCCGCGGCGACGGTCGAGCGGCCCGCATGCTCCGCCCACAGCCATTCGCAGTAGCAGGCGAAGCCCTCGTGCAGCCAGATGTCCTGCCAGCGGGCGAGGGTCACGGCGTTGCCGAACCACTGGTGGGAGAGCTCGTGCGCGACGAGGCGCTCCGACTCCCAGTCCGCGTTCACGAAGTTCCGGCCGAAGGTCGACAGGCCCTGGGACTCGAGCGGGATCTCGAGGTCGTCCTCGGTGATCACGGCGGTGTACGAGGCGAAGGGGTAGGGGCCGAAGAGCCCGGCGAAGAACGACAGCATCTCGCCCTGGCGCCCGAAGGTCGGGGCGAGGTCCCGCGCGCCCACGCCCGAGGGGGCGAGGGTCCGCACGGGCACATGGGCGCCGCCGTGCTCGAAGGGCGTGTACCGCCCGATCTGCACGGTGGCGAGGTAGGTGGGCATGGGGACGTCCTGGCGGTAGGACCAGGCGGTGACGGCGCCGCGCCGCCGTCGGCCCTCGAGCTCCCCGGCCATCGCGACCCAGTAGTCCGGCGGCGCGGCGCAGCGCATCGTGTACGTCGCCTTGTCGTCGGGACGGTCGTTGCAGGGGAACCACGAGGGGGCGCCGTGCGGCTGGGCCGCGACGATGACTCCGTCCTCGAGCTCCTCCCAGCCCGCGGTGCCGAGCACCTTGGAGGGCACGGGGCGCGGCTTCCCGGCGTACTTCACGTGCACCGTGAACTCGCGCCCCTCCTGCACGCGGTGCTTCACCGTGAGGGTGTCGCCCTCCTGCGCGTGCTTCGTCGAGCGCCCGTCGACCTTCACGCGGCTCGCGGTGAGCTCGTGCAGGTCCAGCTGCAGCGACGAGGCGTCGGCGAGGCCCTCGCAGCGGAGGGTCGCCTCGGCGTCCAGGCGGTTGGTGTCGACCTTGTAGACGATGTCGAGGTCGTAGTGCAGCACCCGGTACGAGGCGTCGCCGTGGCCGGGCACGTAGGGATCGGTGCCGCGGCGTCGTCCGGTGCTGCGCGAGCTCATGCGTCGTCCTCCCAGGGACCGATGGGGTTGCCCGTCCAGCGGGTGCCGGCGGGGACCCGCTCTCCGCGCATGATGAGGGACACGGGTCCGATGACAGCATGGCGATCGATGCGGGCGGCGGGCAGGATCACGCTGCCCGGCCCCAGGGTCGCACCCGCCTCGAGGGTGACGTCGTCCATGCTCAGGACCCGGTCATGGAACAGATGGGTCTGCACCACGCAGCCGCGGTTGACGGTCGCGCCGGCGCCGAGGGTGACGAGGTCGGTCTCGGGCAGCCAGTACGACTCGCACCAGACGCCGCGGCCGATGTGCGCGCCCATCGCGCGCAGCCACCAGACGAGGGCGGGGGAGCCCGTCGTCGGCCCCGCGAACCAGGGGGCGGCGAGCACCTCGGTGAAGGTGTCGGCGAGCTCGTTGCGCCACACGAAGGAGGTCCACAGGCCGTGCTCGCCCTGGCGGTGGCGGCCGACGATCGTCCACTTGGCGATCACGGCGATCAGCGCGGCGACGATCGAGGCGGCCAGCTGCACGACGCCGCCGAGGACGACGGCGAGGGCGACGCCCAGCAGGCCCGCGACGGTGCCCTCGACGGCGATCCCGTCGAGACGCGCGGGCAGCGTCAGCAGCGTCAGCAGGGCCGCGCCGAGCGCCATGTGCAGGGCGACCGCGAGGATCAGCGGGATGACGCGGCAGGTCTCCACGAGCCCGCGGTACACGTGCAGGCGCCGTGCGGGCGCGTAGGTGAGCGACTCGTCCTCGGCGCCGCCGGTGCGGCGGAGCTTCTGCGGCGGGCTGCCCATCCAGGAGCTGCCGGCCTTCGCCGCGGTGCGACGGGGCGCGGCGGACAGCACGGCGACCAGCGACTTCTTGGGGACCTTGCGGCCCGGGGCGAGCATGCCGGAGTTGCCGACGAAGGCGCGTCGGCCCACCTTCACGCGCTCGACGCGGATCCAGCCGCCGCCGAGCTCGTAGGAGCCGACCATGGTGTCGTCGGCGAGGAAGGCGTGGTCGCCGAGCTGCACGAGGCTGGGGATGAGCAGGACCGTGGAGGCCTCCACGCCCTTGCCGACCTTCGCGCCCAGCATGCGCAGCCAGATCGGCGTGAGGGCCCCCGAGTACAGGGGGAACAGCCAGGTGCGGGCCTCGTCGAGGAGGCGCACCGTGCCCCAGATCTGCACGCCCGCGAGGGAGCGCACGGGATGGTGGCCGGGACGGATGCCGAGCGCGAACAGGCGCGTGAGCACGAGCACGCCGAGACCGAGCGCCGCATAGCCGGCGAGCGCGGCCAGCGGCAGCCGGGGCAGGGCGGCGCGCAGCGCCTCGGGGAGGGTCGAGGCGCCGTCGACGGCGGGGATCAGGACGAGGGCGCCGACGAGCACGCCGAGGCCGGGCAGGGCCGCGGTGAGCAGCGCGACGGCGGCGTAGGCGGTGAGCCAGATCCGGCCGCGCACGGGATGCTCGGTCGACCAGGGGCCGCGGGCGCGGGCGCGCCGGGCGGCGGGGGAGCCGGACCAGAACTCGCCGTCGGGCACGGTGCCGAGCACGGCGGAGCCGGGGCCGATCTCCGCGCCCTTGCCGATGCGGGCGCCGGGGCCGAGGGTGCTGCGGGCGCCGATGCGGGCGTTCTTCCCGATCCGGATGCGGCCGATGTGGAGGGTGTCGCCGTCGACCCAGGTGCCGGCGAGGTCGACCTCGGGCTCGATGCTCGCGCCGTTGCCGATGTCGAGCTTGCCGGTGACGGGCGGGAGGGCGTGGAGGTCGACGTCCTTGCCGAGGCGGGCGCCCAGCAGGCGGGCGTAGTAGGGGATCCAGGGGGCGCCGGCGAGGTCGGTCGCGCCGAGCTCGTCCTGCATCCGCTCGGCGATCCAGAGGCGCAGGTGGACGCCGCCTCCGCGCCGGTAGCGGCCCTCGCGGACGCCGGCCAGGAGCAGACGGGCGAGGAGCGCGGCGAGGGTCATCCGGACCGGCGGCAGCAGCACGAGCACCGCGAGCACGATCGTGACCACCAGCGGCACCTGCGGCAGCCACGGCAGGTCGACGACGGGGGAGAGGACCCCCTGGACGAGGGCCGAGCCGACGAGCAGCCAGGCGATCGGCCGCAGCGCGCGGAGGGTCCGCAGGGGCAGCAGGAGCAGCGTCTGGGCGAGCTGGAAGCCGCGCGGCAGCGGCGGCACCTCGCGGTCGCTGCGGGTGATGGTGCCGCCGGTCGCGGCCATCGCGTCGACGGCGGCGGCGAGCGCGTCGACCGTCGAGTGGGTGTAGACGTCGGCGACGGCGACCTCGGGATGCTGCTCGCGGAGGCGGCCGACGACCTGCGCGGCCGTGAGGGAGCCGCCGCCGAGGTCGAAGAAGTCCTCGCGCCCGGAGGTGACCTGGGCGCCGAGCACGTCGGCCCAGATCTCGGCGATCCAGGCGGCGGTGCCCTGGAGGGCGGAGCCGTCGGAGCCGTCGGCGCCGGAGCTGCGGGGCAGCGGCCAGGGCAGGGCGTCGCGGTCGACCTTGCCGGAGGTGCGGGTGGGCAGCTCGTCGACGACGGCGAGGCGGGGGACGAGCGCGGCGGGCATGCGCTCGCGCAGCAGGGCGCGGGAGGCGTCGGCGTCGAAGGCGTCGTCGACGGTGAGGTAGCCGACGAGCAGGCGGTTGCCGGAGGCGGTGGAGCGCACGGCCGCGGCGGCGGAGACCACTCCGGGCAGGCGCAGCATCTGGTCGTCGACCTCGCCGAGCTCGATGCGGCGGCCGCCGAGCTTGATCTGGTCGTCGGCGCGGCCGGCGAAGAGGAGGCCGTCGGGGTCGTTGACCACGCGGTCGCCGGAGCGGTAGGCGCGCTCCCAGCCGAGCGTCGGCATGGGCGCGTACTTCTCGGCGTCCTTCTCGGGGTCGAGATAGCGGGCCAGGCCCACGCCGCCGATGATCAGCTCGCCGGTGCCGCCGACGGGCACGGGCACGCCGGCCTCGTCGACGACGGCGAGGTCCCAGCCCTCGAGGGGGAGGCCGATGCGGACGGGCGCGGTGCCGTCGAGCTCGGCCCCGCAGGCGACGACGGTCGCCTCGGTGGGCCCGTAGGTGTTCCAGACCTCGCGGCCGGGCGCCTGCAGGCGGGCGGCGAGCTCGGGCGGGCAGGCCTCGCCGCCCATGATGAGCAGGCGCACCTTCTCGAGCGAGGAGTTCGGCCACAGCGAGACGAGGGTCGGGACGGTCGAGACGACGGTGATGCCGTTGGCGGTCAGCCAGGGGCCGACGTCGACGCCGGAGCGGACGAGGGAGCGGGGCGCGGGCACGAGGCAGGCGCCGTAGGCCCAGGCCAGCCACATCTCCTCGCAGCTCGCGTCGAAGGCGACGGAGAGCCCGGCCATGACGCGGTCGCCGGGGGCGATGGGCTCCTCCTGGAGGAACATGTGCGATTCGGCGTCGACGAAGGCGGCGGCGCTGCGGTGGGAGACGGCCACGCCCTTGGGCTTGCCGGTGGAGCCGGAGGTGAAGATGACCCAGGCGTCGTCGGCCGTCGTGACGGGCTCGCGCTCCCGCGCGGGGCGGCCGGCGCCGACGTCGGTCGGGGTGATCGCGAGGTCGTCGCCGATCACGGCGACGGCCGCGGACTCCTCCATGACGACGCGGGCGCGCTCGTCGGGATCGTCGGCGTCGACGGGGACGTAGGCGCAGCCGGCGAGGAGGATGCCGATGATGCCGACGTACAGGTCGGTGGTGCCGGAGGCGATGCGCACGCCGACCTTGTCGCCGGGGCCGGCGCCGAGGGCGGCGAGCCGGTCGGCGACCTCGTCGGCGGCGGCGTGGAGCTCCGCGTAGGTGAGGGAGGCGAGTCCGGTGTCGAGGGCGGGGGAGTCGCCGTGGGCGGCGACGGTGCGCTCGAAGATGTCGACCAGGGTGCGGGGGGCCGGAGCGCGATCGCCCGCGAGGAGTGCGGGGAGCAGGGGCGGCGCAGGATCTGACACGGGGAGTCGTGGTCCGTTCTCGGTGGTGCGGCCTCGTCCGGACGGGGAGGCCGGTCGAGCGGGTCGAAGGGGATCAGCGGCGGTCCTGCCCCGATTGTCCCCTGTCTGAGGGGTTCTCGGGGCGCGGTGTCCGCCGCGGCGGGTGCTCGGAGGCCCCGGAGAGTCCTCGCGAGGAGGTCTCTCCGGGGCCCGGGGGATGGTCAGCCCTCGGCGCGCAGCGGCCAGCCGCGGGCGGCGAGATGGGAGGCCAGGCGGGACATGTCGTCCTCGCTGGGCAGCTCGTCGGTGTAGCGCGTGATGAGCACGCCGGCGTGCGTGGGATCCACCGCGTCGGCGTCGCGGGCGGTGGCGCGGTCGATGAGCCGGTCCGCGAGCTCGGCGGCCTCCTCGTCGGTGAGCCGACGGCGCAGCAGCGCCAGCAGCGGCACGCGGTCGGTCGCGGGCACGCCCTCGGGATATCCCACGGAGAACCAGGCGAGGAGCCGCTGCACGGGGTTCGGCTCGGCGAGCGGTTCCACGAGCGGCGCGGCGGGCGGCGCTCCGCCGGGCGTGACGCTCGGCTCGCCGACGATCGGCCCGTCGGCCGCGCTCTCGGGAGCAGGCGCTCCCGGCGCGAGCCGGGGGCCCGGGCGGCGGGCCCCCGCGGCTCCGGCGGCTCCGTCGGCCTCACCCGGCTCCTCGGGCGAGTCGCTCAGCGGCCAGCCGGCGGCGGCGAGCCGTGCGGCGACCTGGCGGACGTCCGCGGGGGTGACGGGGGCGTGCTTGCGCTCCTCGATGAGGTCGCGGACCTGGGCGGTCCCGATCCCCCCGTCGGGGTGGTCGGCGATGAGCGCGGCGACGATCTCCTCGACCTCGTGCGGTGCGAGCGTGCGGGTGAGCAGGACGAGGAGGGGGGTGACGTCCTGCGGCGGGACGCCCTCGGGGTAGCCGGCGCGCAGCCAGCCCAGGACACGGGCGACGGGGTTCGTCATGATCGCTCGGCCCCCGCTCAGAGCGGCAGCTCGATGCCGAGGTAGTGGCTGATCGAGCCCTGGGTGATGAACAGCAGGCCGTACAGCACGATCAGGCCGACGATCGCGAAGATCGCCCAGGAGGCGTAGGTCGCCGCGGGGACCGGCGCGGAGGTGGTGCCGTCGGCGTGCTCGCCGCCCGCGCCGCGGTCCTGGAGGACGATGCCGAGGCTGAAGAGCAGCGGCAGGCCGGCACCGAGCAGGATGCCGACGACGATGACGCTGAGGGTGCTGGTGGCGATGGAGGAGATGTCGATGCCCATGGCTCAGGCGTCCTTCCCGGTGGTGGCGGCGGTGGTCTCGCCGGCGGAGGCGCCGACGGCGGCCGGGGCGTCGCCGGGGACGGTGCCCGGCTCCCAGTCCGCGTTGACGTTGGTGTGGTCGACCTTCTGCTGCTGCGAGCGGCGGTAGATCGCGCCGGCGGAGACCAGCAGGATCGCGAACACGAGGATCGCGCCGCCGACGCCGCCCACGAGGTGGCCGATCGTGTAGGTGATGGCGCCGACGACGGCGGCCGCGGGCAGGGTCAGCAGCCAGCCGGCGGCCATGCGTCCGGCGACGCCCCAGCGCACCTGGGCGCCGGGCCGGCCGACGCCGGAGCCGATGATCGAGCCGGTCGCGACGTGGGTCGTGGACAGCGCCATACCCAGGTGGCTCGAGGTGAGGATGATCGCGGCCGAGGAGGCCTCCGCGGCCATCCCCTGCGGGGAGTCGAGCTCCACGAGGCCCTTGCCGAGGGTGCGGATGATGCGCCAGCCGCCGAGGTAGGTGCCCAGCGCGATCGCGCCGGCGCACAGCACGATGATCCAGACCGGCAGGCCGTTGTCGAGGATCTCCTGGTCGGTGAGGGTGCCGTGGGCGATGAGGCCCAGGGCGATCACGCCCATCGTCTTCTGGGCGTCGCCGGTGCCGTGGGCGAGGGAGACGAGGGAGGCGGTGGCGATCTGGCCGTAGCGGAAGCCGCGCTCGCGGCGGGCCTCGCGGACGTTGCGGGTCACGCGGAAGACGAACCAGACGCCGATCGCGGCGACGAGGCCGGCGATGAAGGGGGAGAGGAGGGCGGGGATGATGACCTTCGCGGTGAGGCCGGACCAGTTGATGCCGGAGAGGCCGAGGGCGGCGAGGCCCGCGCCGAGGAGTCCGCCGAAGAGGGCGTGCGAGGAGGAGGAGGGGAGGCCGAGCAGCCAGGTCAGCAGGTTCCACAGGATGCCGCCGACGAGCCCGGCGAAGATGATGAGCATCGCCGTCTCCGCGTCGAGCCCGGGGATCAGCGCCCCGGTGTCGGTGTCCTGGATCTTGAGGACCGCGGTGGTCACGGTGACCGCGACCTCGACGGACAGGAAGCCTCCGACGAGGTTCAGGACCGCGGAGAGCGCGACCGCGACCTTGGGCTTGAGCGCCCCGGTCGCGATCGACGTCGCCATCGCGTTCCCCGTGTCATGGAAGCCGTTGGTGAAGTCGAAGGCGACTGCTGTGACGATCAGCAGCAGCAGGATGACGAGTTCTCCGGTCATGGCGTCAGGATCCTCCCGCGCGGGGCCGAGGAGAAGACGGCGGACATCGAGTTCATCGCGCGTTCACCGGTGACGAGGACATTCGTCCCGCGCTGTCCGCAGGGTCACGTGCGATGGCCCCGGCGCGCCGATCCGCCGCTCGCCCTGTGATCCGCAGCACATCGGGGGCACAATGGGGGTGGCAGCGCACGTGGCCCGCACGTGCCGGCACTCGCGGATCGAGGTACGGATCATGGGTCTCCTCTGGGCGATCATCTCGTGGATCATCATCGGCGGCATCATCGGACTGATCGCGCGCGCGATCATGCCCGGCAAGCAGGCGCTCGGCCTCGGCGCCACCATCGGCCTCGGCGTCATCGGCGCCCTCGTCGGCGGGCTGATCGGCGGACTCTTCGGCGGCGACGGCATCAGCGGCATCATGAGCAATCCCTGGAGCCTGGGGACGATCCTGCTGGCCGTGATCGGGGCGCTCATCGTCATGGGCGTCTACGGCCTCGCCACCCGCGGCGGGCAGGAGCGTGGGTGAGGTGGCGCCGTCGGCGGACGGCCCATCCCGGGAGAGCCCGACCTTCGACGAGCAGGTGCGGCGCCTCCGCGACGACTTCGGCATGCGCCTGCGCGAGGACTTCGGCCCGCTCGTGCACCGGCCCCAGGAGGATCCCGCCCTCGCGGAGGCGCTGCGCGTCCCCTACTACTCCCTGCTCTACAACGCCAACGTGGTGCCCGAGGGCGTCGTCGCCCAGCGCGGCCGCCTCGAGGGCTCCCTCGCGATCGACGTGCAGATGCGCCGGGCGGGCCTGCAGCCCGCCCTCGCGCGCAGCCGGAAGATCGCCACGGTGCTCTGCTCGGCCTGGGGCGAGGACGGGGCGGTCACCGCGATCCACCCCCTCGAATGGGATGACATCGCCCTGACCGGCACGTTCGCGATCGAGGTCGCCGACGGGCAGCGCTCCGGCGACAGCCTGGTCTCCGTCACCGGCGGCGACCTCGGCGCCGTGCTCGAGGCCGTGCTCGACATGATCCGGCCCGAGGGCGTCGGCTTCGCGATCTCCCGCGATCCGGTCGCCCTGCGCGACGACCCCGGCTCCGGCTGGCGCTGGGTCCACGCGATCGCGCCGGAGGAGGCGACCGGCGACCTCGCCGAGCTCGCCGGCGAGGTCTCCCTCGAGGTCCTGGCCCTGCTGCTGAAGGCCTCCGAAGGCAGCTGCAGCCCGCTGACGATGGTGCCCGACGGCTATCTCGACGTGCCCGGCATCGACGCCGACGGCCGGCGCTGACCGGCGGCGCCGACCGGCGCGGGTCCGGGCAGGGTCCGGTCGGGGCCTCCTCAGCCGAGCGGCACGTCGGCCGTCCGGCGTCCGTCGGCCCGGACCTCGACGCGCCCGGAGGACCAGCGGGCGACGTCGGCCTCCAGCTCGGGCAGGGCCGCCGGATCCAGCAGGACCGTGAGCGTCGCCCGCCGCGAGGAGTACTGCGTCTCCTCGACGACGGCGGCGTGCGCACCGGCCCAGATCCGCACCGCGTTCTCCGCCGCGCCGATCTCGGCGAGCGGCACCTCCATCTGCGCGACCGCGAGCACGGTGCGCCGCAGCAGCGCCCGCTCCGCATGGGCGGCGGCGACGGCCTGCTCGACCCCGGCGGTGTACGCGCGCACGAGACCGCCCGCACCCAGCTTGATGCCGCCGAAGTAGCGGATCACGATCGCGAGGGTGTCGGTGAGGTCGGCGTGCATGAGGGACTGCAGCATCGGCATGCCCGCGGTGCCGGCGGGCTCGCCGTCGTCGTTGGAGCGGTGCACGAGGGGCGTCTCCCCGCGCTCGTCGATCACCATCGCCGTGCAGTGGTGGCGGGCGTCGGGATGCTCGCGGCGCGCGGCCCGGATCAGCGCGTCCGCCTGCGCCACGTCCTCGACGCGGTGGAGCCGGGTGAGGAAGCGCGAGCGCTTCTCGACCAGCTCGGTCTCGAGGTCGGCGGCGAGGACGAGCGGATCCGGCATGCGAGGAGTCTAGGCGGGACGGAGGCGGAACGCGGATCGGCCGAGGACGATCAGCAGCAGCGCCGCCGCCATCACGCCGCCGGCGGCGAGCGCGAGCGGCCCCACGCCGACGGCGCTGCCGAGCGCCGTCGCGAGCGGCGAGCCGAGGATCAGACCCGCCGACGAGCCCGCCGAGACCAGCGCCAGCGCCCGCCCCGCGCGCGAAGGATCGACCAGACGGGTCGAATAGCCGATGCAGACGGAGAAGGACACGGCATGCGTGGCGCCGCCGATCGCACGCGCGACGGCGAGCATCCCGAAGCCCGGGGCGAGGGCGAACAGCATGCGGGTCAGCGTGTATCCCGCGGCGGTCGCGACCAGCAGATGCTTGCCGGGCACCCGGCGCAGCGCGCTCGTCAGCGGCACCGCGAGCAGCATGACCAGGAAGGCGTAGAGGCTCACCAGCATCCCCGAGCGGCCCTCGGCGATGCCGAGCTCGGTGCTGATCTGCGGCAGCAGCCCGATCGGCATGACCTCCGTGGTCACGGCGAGGAAGGTGCTCGCGGCGAGGACCAGCAGCCCGCGCCGGGCGGTGGGCGGGAGGCCGGCCGACGGCGCGGGTGCTGTCGCAGTCGGCAGTGCGGGGGCCGGTGCGGGTGAGGGCGTGACCGACGGCGCGGCCGAGGGGTCGGCGAGCTGCGGGGTGATCTGCTAGGGGGCGGCGTCCATGCTCGGGTCCTCCGTTCCAAGGTGTCCGCGTCCGGGGTTCGGCGAGCGACGACACAATAAACTCGTTCGACGAGTTATTAGGATGGCGCGGACGCGGTCAACGGGCCGTGACGGACGACCGCGACGGGCAGGGCCCGACGAGACGGGCCGGACCCGACGAGACGGGCCGGACCCGACGAAGGTAGACGCGGATGGCGATGACCGAGGCCGTGCGCTGGGGCAATGCCGCCGAGCTGCTGCGCCTGCTGCGCACCGAGACCTCGATCACCCGGCGCGAGGCCCGAGAGCGGCTCGGCGTCTCCAGCGGGACCATCAGCGACCTCGTCGAGCGCCTGCGCCGAGCCCGGCTCGTCTCCGAGGCCCCTGCGCCGGCCTCCGGACCCGGACGGCCGAGCATGCAGCTCGACGCCCATCCGGAGGGCCCGCTCATCGCCGCCGTCCACCTGCGCTCCTCCCGCTGGACCCTCGCGACCGGCGACGTCCGCGCCCGCCCGACACCCGTCGCCGGCGCCGCCTTCGTCGGCCGCGGTCCCGAGGAGGTCCTCGCCGAGATCGGCCGCGAGGTCCGAGCGCTGCAGGCGCGGTCCGGCGGCCGCGTCCGGGCCGTCGTCGTCGGCGTCGCCGGCGTGATCGCGGGGGAGCGGATCCACGAGGTCTCCGAGTACGACGGCTGGGAGACCATCACCCTCGCCCCGCTCGAGGTCGCGCTCGAGGCCGCGCTCGCCGGGGAGGCCGATCCCGCGCTCCCGGTGCTCCTGGATAACGACGCGACCCTCGCGGGCATCGCCGAGGCCCGGCAGGGTGACGCTCGCACCGACGAGCTCGTGCTGCACGTCCTCCTCGCCGACGGCATCGGCGGGGCCCTGCTGCTGGGCGGCGATGCCGTGCGCGGCGCCGCCAGCAGCGGCGGCGAGTTCGGGCATCTGCCCTTCGGCGACCGCGAGCGACGCTGCCGCTGCGGCGCCCGCGGCTGCTGGGGCCGGGAGGTCGACGGCCTCGCCCTCGCCCGCGCCGCCGGGGAGGCCGAGCCGCGCGACGGCGAGCACCATCTCGAACGGGCGCTCCAGGAGATCGCCGACGGCGGAGCGGACCCCGCGCACCGCCGCGCCCTCGACACCATCGCCCGGCGCTTCGGAGAGGGCCTCGCCGGCCTCGTCAACGCCCACGCCCCCGCGCTCGTGAGCCTCGGCGGCCTCGCTCCGCAGCTGCGCTCGCTCGCCGACGACGCCCTCCGCGACGGCTATCGCGAAGGGCTCATGACGGCGCTGCGCGATCAGGCGCCCCCGCTCGTGGACGCCCGCTTCGGACCGGAGGGCACCGTCGTCGGCGCGATCCAGCGCGGTCTCGACCACGCGACGTCCCCGGCCGAGCTCTCCCGGTGGGCCGGGTCCGCGGCCCCGGGAGCGTGAGGGCCGCTACCCTGGCGGGACTCCGAGGCCCGGCCTCGACCCCGACGAAGGACCCGATGAGCGCACCGCAGACCCCGTTCCCGCCGTCCCACCCGCCGTACTCCGCCGGACCGCCGCAGCAGCCCGCCGGCCTGCGCAACAACTCCGGCAGCCCGAAGATCCTCGTGATCATCGGCGTGGTCGTCGTCGTGCTCGGCCTGGGCGCCGGCGCGGCGATCGCCGTCGTCGCCAGCATGAGCCTCGCGCGCCAGGGAGGTGCGATCGTCGAGCACGCCGAGGGCGTCGGCACCGTCGTCGCCGAGGAGGGCGATCTGATCGTCCTCTACAAGGAGTCGGGCGCGCGCTCCCCGGTCTGCACCGCCGTCGGACCGGAGGACGGCAGCGTGGGCCCCAGCGACTCCTCGCACTACTACTACTACTCCGACGACGAGCACTCCTGGGACTCCTTCGGCTCCTTCCGGGCCGAGGACGCCGGCGAGTACACCGTCGACTGCGACGGCGAGCCCTTCGCGATCGGTCCGCCGGTCTCCGCGATCGGCGTCATCGGCCTGGCCGGCGGGGTCCTGGTGGCGCTCCTCGGCGGCATCGTCGGCGGCCTGTTCCTCGTCATCGGCGTGATCCTCTCGCTCGTCGGCCGGAAGCGGGCGTGACCTCGCTGCTGCGTGACCGCGTGATGAGCCGATGACATGCCGACGGGGCCGGCCCGCCGGTGAGGGCGGGCCGGCCCCGTCGGGCGCGGCGGATCCGTCGATCAGGCGACGGGAGCCGACTCCGGCTCCGTGACCAGCGGGTACACGCCGTTCTCGTCGTGGACCTCGCGGCCCGTGACCGGCGGGTTGAACACGCACACGCAGCGGATCTCCGTGCGGGGACGCACGATGTGCTTGTCGTGATCGTTGAGCAGGTAGAGGCTGCCGGGGGCGAGCTGATGCACCTCGCCGGTGGCGACGTCCTCGATCTCGCCCTCGCCGTGGGTGATGAACACGGCCTCGATGTGGTTCGCGTACCAGAACTCGCTCTCGGTCCCGGCGTAGAGGGTGGTCTCGTGGACGGAGAAGCCCACGCCCTCCTTCGCCAGGACGATGCGCTTGGAGCGCCAGTTCTCCGACTTGACGTCGGCCTCGGTGTCGGTGATCTCGTCCAGGGTGCGCACGAGCATGAGCCGGGTCCTTCCGATCGGTGGGTGAGCGGCCGACGACGCGGCGTCGGCCGGGAGCGGGGTGAGAGGGGCGAGGCGGCGGGTGCCGCCTCGAGCAGGCTCTGCCTCAGGCGGCGAGGGCCTCGTCGACGGCCTGCTCGATGAGGTCGAGGCCGCGGGTGAGCTCGTCGTCGGTGATGGTCAGCGCCGGCAGCAGCTTGACGACCTCGTCGTCGGGCCCGGAGGTCTCCACGAGCACGCCGAGCTCGAAGGCGCGGGCGGTGACGCGGCCGGCGATCTCGCCGGAGGGCATGCCGAGGCCGCGCGCGAGGCCGCGGCCCTTGACCACGAGCTCATGGACGCCGTCGTAGCGGGCGGCGATCGCGTTGAAGCGGGACTCGATGTAGGCGCCCTTGGCGACCGTCGACTTCTCCAGCTCGTCGTCGCTCCAGAACAGCTCGATCGCCTTGGTGGCGGTCGCGAAGGCCGGGCCGATGCCGCGGAAGGTGCCGTTGTGCTCCCCGGGCTCCCAGATGTCCAGCTCGGGCTTGATCAGGGTGATCGCCATGGGCAGGCCGTAGCCGCTGATCGACTTCGACAGCGTCACCATGTCGGGGACGATCCCGGCCTCCTCGAAGCTGAAGAAGCCGCCGGTGCGGCCGCATCCCATCTGGATATCGTCGACGATCAGCAGGATGCCGTGCTTCGTGCACAGCTCGGAGAGACCGCGCAGCCACTCCGCGCGGGCGGCGTTGATGCCGCCCTCGCCCTGCACGGCTTCCACGATCACCGCGGCAGGCTTGTTCAGCCCGCTGCCGGCATCGGTGAGCAGGCGCTCGAGGTACATGAAGTCGGGCACGACCTGGCCGAAGTAGTCGTCGTACGGCATCGGGGTGGCGTGCACGAGCGGGACGCCGGCGCCGCCGCGCTTGAGCGAGTTGCCGGTGACGGACAGGGCACCGAGGGTCATCCCGTGGAAGGCGTTGGTGAAGTTCACGACCGACTCGCGGCCGGTGACCTTGCGGGCCAGCTTCAGCGCGGCCTCCACGGCGTTCGCGCCGCCGGGACCGGGGAAGACGACCTTGTAGTCGAGACCGCGCGGCTCCAGGATGCTGCGGCGGAAGGTCTCGAGGAAATCGCGGCGGACGTCGGTGAACATGTCCAGGCCGTGCACGATCCGGTCCTCGAGCAGGTGCTCGACCAGCACCTTCTTCAGCTCGGGATGGTTGTGCCCGTAGTTCAGGGCGCCGGCGCCGGAGAAGAAGTCGAGGTACTCCTTGCCGTCGACGTCGGTCATGGTGCTGCCGACGGCGGTCGCGAACTCCGTCGGCCAGGAACGGGAGTAGCTGCGCACCTGCGACTCGAGGGCGGTGGGGTCCTCGACGGCGGCGGCAGCGGTGGGCTTCGAGGGTGCAGTGATGGTCACGGCAGGGGTCCTTTCGGTCGGCGATCGGTCGGGCGGGGGCGTGCAGGAGCACCGGTGCGTGCAGGGGCAGTCCGGCGGAGCAGGGGTGGTGCGGAGGCGGTGCGGTGGAGCTGAGGCGGTGCCGTGGGTGGGGGCGGGGTGCTGCGACGAGGGTCGACGCGCAGGTCAGGCCATGGGTCTCAGTCGGTCGATGACGTGCACGGGCTCGGCCTCGTGGCCGTCGGGGAAGTCCGCGGCGGTGAACAGCGGGTTCACCTCGTGGCGGGCGCCGCGTCGCTCGGCGAGCGAGGCGAACAGGCGCTTCGAGGCGGTGTTGTCCTCGGAGATCGTGGTCTCGAGGACCTCGACGGGCGGCAGTGCACCGCTCGGGCGGTCAGCAGGAGCGCTGGCCTGGTCGTCGGCCGGAGCGTCCGCCAGATCGGCGAGCAGCGAGTCGAGCATCCGGGCCGCGATCCGTCGGCCGCGCTGGGCGGAGTCCACAGCGACCTGCCAGATGAACAGGCGCTCGGGCGCCTCCGGGCGGCGGTAGCCGGTCACGAACCCGACGACCTCGCCGTCGGAGATCGCCACCCGCGAGGTGGAGGCGAAGTCCCGCGCCAGCAGCAGATAGGCGTAGGACGAGTTGAGGTCGAGCGTGCCGCTGTCGCGGGCGATCCGCCACATGGCGGCCCCGTCGCTCGGGACGGGGGAGGTGACGACGAGGTCGTCGGGGGTCGAGCTGTTCTCCTGGATCGATAGGCGGTCGTCGAGCGTTCTCGGTGAATGGCCCATAGCGGTCGACAACGCTAGCGAGAAGCCCGACGAAACCCCAGCGCCGCCCCTCTTGACGCCGCGGATCCTCGGAGTGTCGTAACGCGACCGTGATGATCGACAGCGCCGGCCGACGGGCCTGTCGTGCTCCGGATGCTTCGAGATGACCTGCAGTGATGCTCGACGCCGACGGTGTTCGGCTGCGCTCCGCATCGTCGCTATGTGAGGTGGGCCACGATCGAGGGCGCATGAGGGGCTCTGTGAAGGCGTATGAGGGGCTCTGTGGACGGGCAGGGAGGGGCGCTGCGCACGCGGCTAGGATGGTGTGGCCCGTTCACCCGTCCCGCGCCCTGCGCCCTGCGGACGGCGCGACGGGCACGGGCCTGTAGCTCAGTCGGTAGAGCATCGGACTTTTAATCCGCGGGTCGAGGGTTCGATCCCCTCCGGGCCCACTGCAGGTCAGACCGGAGAAGTTTCCTCTAGGGGTAGGTCTCCGAGCCGGCGTTGACAGCAGCTTTGACAGCAACGCTGCTGCATGTATGGGTTCAGCTTCATCCCAGGACGGAGCACGCGAGCTGCGGCGCCACCGATTCAGGCCGCCTGCGAGTTTCCGAGGCAGTACTCGCCTATCACTGAGCGGCAGCACGACTGATTGCTATTTCCTACCAAGACTGGGATTCTCGCGACGATGCGACGTCGTGAGGTCCTCAAGTAGGGGCTGGAGCCCGGCGCAGGCCGCGAACCTCGGTCGACATGAGCGGGGCTAGGAGAGTCACGACGCACAGACCGGCACCGATTGCGAGCGCGAATGGCAAGCCCACCAGAGCTGCGGCCATGGGCGCGATGAGCTGGCCCACCGGTACCGAAACGAAGCTGAGGAGCATGTCGATCGAAGCCACGCGGGAGAGCGCCGCACGGGCGACTCGCTGTTGCAGGGCTGTCTCCCAGAGAACGCTTTCGACCGCAGAACCGGTCCCGGCCAGTGCTGCGAGCACCAGCAGCAGTGGCATGTCGCTTTCGGCGGCGAGAGCAGCGAACAACGCTGCGTACGGCATGGGCATCAACAGGACGGCGACCATCGGTCGACTCGGTGAGAAGCGGTAGGCGAGCGCCCCGCCGCCCACCTGGCCGCCCGCCCGCGCCGCAAGCAGGAAACCCCAGCCGGCGGCACCGATGGTGTCCTCTGCACTGACCGGTCCGAGCACCAGCCAGATCCCTCCGATCAGCACGTTCATCCCTGTGAACGCAAGGGTCACGAGCCACAGCCAGCGATGACTGGTGAACTCACGCCAGCCGCCGCATAGATAGGTCACCAAGGTGCCGAAAGCGGCGCCGACCGGAAGTCTGTGAGGGCGAACAGAAGCATGAGTCGACGGACGGGCAGCGCCCGCATTCGGGATCGTGGCGAGGACGGCGGAGGCGAGAAGCAGGAAGGCCGCGTCGATCGCGAGAGCCCAGCCAGCATTCGCCACGGCGACCAAGAGACCCGCGGCAGCCGGGCCGAGCATCCGGGTGAGGTTCCGTGAGGTGATGCGTACAGCGTTCGCGCGGCCGATCGCGTCATGCGGCACCAGGTCAGTGATGATGCCGCGGAGCGCCGGCGCAGTGAATGCCGACGCCAAGCCGTTTAGTGCAGTCGCTGCGAGCAGAAGCGGAAGGGCATCGGCGCTCACCAGGAACCACATTGCGCTGCCTGCCTGGGCGAGACCCGCGACCAGGTGGGTGAAGGACAGCAGCGCCCGGCGAGGCACTCTGTCTGCCACGACTCCTCCCACCAGCAGGAGCGCGACCATCGGGATCGTGTGGGCTGCGAGGACCAGGCCGAGGTCGGTGGTGGAGCCTGTCGCACGAAGCACCCCGAAGCTCAGTGCGACCGGTGTCATCGAGCTGCCCAGCCATGAGAGGCATTGGGCAAGGAAGAAGCGAGTGAAGGCGGGGGTCCATGGGGACGTGGGTAGCGAACGGGAAGAAGCTGATGGTGGCGGCATCGCATCATCGTGGGCTCCCCGCATACTGACCCATAGGCTTTCGGCGTCAAACGAAAGGACCTGCTCATGCGGTTCGTGCTCACGCCGGGCGCTCTTGCGCGCACGCGGTTCGTCGTCTCTCCGCTCGCAGAACTGGTCGGGGCCCTCGCCAGCGGAGTGGACGCTCTCGAAAGTCCGCGGCCAACTCGTCCGCAGTCGACTTCCGCACGATCTGGGGCCGACGAGCTCGACCTCGTCGCCTTCCACCGCTGGCGCACCGCAGACCCGCTCAACTTCGCTTTCACCGAACTCATCGCGCACACCAAGTGGTTCCCGGACCTCGTTGGTATCGCCCCGCCTGCATCTGGGGAAGTACGGCTCGTGGACGAGCTTGCCCAGATCGCCGCGTGGGATCCGAAGGCCACCGTAAGCACCATCGAGGACTCGGTCGACGCTGCGTGGACCCCGCAGAAGACGGCATGGCTCGCCGCACCGGACCTCCCACGTCGGATCGCGGCCGCACTCGGCTCGGCGTGGGATCAGCTGATCGCTGCGGACTGGCCACGCCGACAACGAATCCTGCGTCGCGAGATCGCATTCCGCACTGCGCTCATCGGCGCGAGCGGCTGGACAGGGGCGGTGGACGGTATCGCCCGCGACGTCGCCTGGGAGGATCCCGATGCGCTGCTCGTCTCCCGCCGCACCGACCGCACCTTTCCCGTCTCCTCCCACCTCTCTTTCGTCCCGACCACGCAGATCAGAGGTAGGTGGACTTGCGACGGTCCCGTCGGTGTTGCCGTCGTGTACGGGGCACGAGGCTCACGCGCCGCCGTCTCACCGCGTACCGGGAAAGCGCTCGGGAAGCTTCTCGGCACCGGGCGAGCCGCCGTGCTGCTGGCACTGGACCTTCCGGCTACTCCCTCCCAGCTGCACGCTGAACTCGGGTATGCGCTCGGCACCGTCGGCGGGCACCTCTCCGTGCTCGAGGGCGCCGGGCTCGTGCATTCCGCACGCACCGGACGTGAAGTTCATTACCGGCGCACCGAACTGGGAGAAAAGCTCGTCGGTGACCAGGGATGAGGGTCACCAGGCGAGAGCGTCGGGCGGCGACTACCACCTCAGTATTCTCAGATACCCAGGCTGTTCGCCAGGTTGAACACTCGGAAGCTCGCCGCCTTGGGTGGCGCAACTAGCGTTGGGGTGAATCGCCCCGGGTCTGGTGGAGGCTCTGAATCCACGGGAGGATGAGGAGCATGGCAGCACCGAGGAAGTACCCC